>NZ_JABMIV010000010.1:0-260175 GCF_013332445.1 Brevibacillus sp. HB1.1
CGAAGAGAGGAGTCAATCCACTGGATTGGCTCTTTTTCCTATAAGAGAAGGGGAGCACATGGAACCAAAAGCAGAGAAGAAATATGAAGCTGACATGTACGAACCGATTCGGAATTATTTTGTCACACAAGGATATGACGTTTTTGGTGAGGTCAAGCATTGCGATTTAACGGCCATCAAAGGCGAGGAACTGATTATTGTTGAGTTTAAGCGCAACCTAAGTGTGGAGTTGCTCATACAGGCAACCAAGCGACAACGCTATACCGATTTTGTTTATATGGCAATCCCTAAGCCCAAATACAAATTGTTTTCGAAAAAATGGCAAGATATATGCTACTTGGTTAGACGCCTCGAGCTTGGTCTCATTCTCGTGTCCTTTCCAAAAAGAGGGCCGGCAGTCATGGAAGTAAATATTTCACCGGGACCGTTTGATCGGGTAAAAAGCAAGCAATTCAATCAAAAAAAGCGAAACCGCATCATTGAAGAGATGCGGGGAAGATACGGCGATTACAATGTTGGCGGCAGCTATCAAACCAAGCTCATGACGGCATACAAGCAGAGCTGCATTCAAATCGCGACGTTGCTTCAGCAGTATGGGCCGTTATCGCCTAAAGTACTCAAGAGTAAAGGGGCGGGGGAGAAAACCTCGTCGATTCTTATTCAAAATCATTATGGATGGTTTGCTCGAGTGCAACGAGCGCTGTATGCGATCACTCCGACAGGAGAGAGAGAAATCGCGGAATATCCTGAGCTTATTGCTCACTATCTTGAACAGGCAGAGGAAATACACGATACGCTTACTGTGGATTCAGAGTTGCCGTCTTCATCAACTACCGAGGGACAAACCAGAAAGAAAAAACAAAGGCAGCCTGCTGTGAAAGAATGACAGGCTGCCTTTTCCTATTGAAGGGATGAATTAGTTCGCGATCCATTCTGCTGTCAATTGCCCCACCAGTGCACGCCCTGCCACAATGTCTGGATGGAACTGGATCGTTGCGCTTTGGCGGACGGTTTTCACCTGTTGAATGGCATCCGATAACGGCTGATCATTCTTCAGCTTCCCCCGAGCTTTTGCGATAGAAAGTCCAGCGACCGTACCTTGAGCCATTGCCACTTTAGCACTTTCAATTCCCGTGATATTGCCGGCAACATAGAGTCCAGAGACTGGCGTTCGCATGCTTTCATTGTGTAAGGGGACATGCCCGCCCAAGGAGGGAACATAGGCAAAAGGGCACCCGGCAATCGCTGCCAATTCGGCGAGTGGGCTTAATCCACCTGCGATACAGACGAAATCAGCTGGAATGACTTGTTCAGTTCCAGCTATGGGTGAACCATCGGCGGCAACTCGGGCGATACGGACACCCTCGACTTGAGAGGTACCGACGATCTCCAGTGCTGCTGTTCGCAGTTGAATCGGGATGTCCCACATAGAAAACCCGTTTGAGGGGTAGAGGGACACTGCCAGCTTTTGCATCCATGAACTTCCCATTACTTTGCTCCCCATCCGAATCATCAGAGAAGGGGCAAGATGGGCGACGCGCAATAAAGATTGCATCACTGCTTGTGGTTGTCCCGCAGTGCCACTGACAGTCGTACTAGATGGGAGAATCATTCGATCCACCGCAATTCCAGCCAACTGCAATTCCCGGGATATCGCCACCGATAAGATATTAATTCCAATGACTACCCCGCGTTGTCCTACTCGCACGCGCTGCACATTTGTCATGACTTGAGCAGCTCCGATGGACATCACGCCAGGTAACGTCCACCCTGGCACGGGTACGGCTGCTTCAGAAGCCCCCGTTGCGATCAGGAGCAATGGGACTATCATTTCCCCCTGTGTCGTAGAGACGACCCAGCCACTCTGGAATTGCGTCAAATGGAATACGGAGACGCCGCAACAGAGCTCTACACCGAGATGTTTCGCTTCCTCCGTGAGCCGGGCTGCCTCATCCAGTCCATTCCACCACACACCGTCCGGTTCTTCGTGAAGCTGTCCAAGCAAGCGGCCCCCAGGGCGATAAAACTCATCGACTACACGAACAGCCAATCCCTGCCTGGCACTTGCAATTGCTGCAGATAAGCCTGCAGGACCAGCCCCGATGATGAGAAGGTCGATCATGCACCCTGCCCTCCTTTTTTCAAAGGGGTAGGAAGGATTGAACCCGCATTCACTTGCATGCCTTCCTGCACAAGCGTCATACAAGCACGCACGGTGGGAACACCGTCTACATGGACGCGACATTCATAGCAGTGACCGATATTGCAGTAAATTCCTCGAGGTGTTCCCTTTTCCTCATGCACCCGAAGCGTACGGACCCCTGCGGCCAATAGGGCTCCCGCAATCGTCTCTCCTTCGTAAGCCGTATAGACAGAGCCGTTATAATAAAAAGGAAGCTGCTTTCTGTCACCAAGTGAACCGAGGACCGGATGGTGATCAATTCGTTGGCTCATGCCCGTTGCCCCCCAATCGTTTGAAATGAGACAGGACGGATAGGCGGTTGGTATCCAAGAGGTACAGTATGAGAAGGCACTTGGCCAGTTACTTGCTGAATGACCTGATCGATCAATGTACGGCAGGTTCTCCCACCGCAGCAGCCCATTCCGGCTCTGGTCCGTAGTTTCAGCTCGCGTGCGGTACATGGATAGGTTTGGGCGGTCTCTACCAATTCAGCGAGAGTTACTTCTTCACAACGGCAGATAATCAATGGATGCGATTCCATGATGATGCCTCCTTTCATTCTTGCTTGATGAAAATGCAAGTGTCGTGCCATGGAGAACCGAGTGAGATCGTCCTGACTGGCACAATACTTGCTGAATATTCTCAAAGAACGAGCCTAATCACGACAAACAAAAGAGGGATGACAGAGATGGAAAAAGTAACAAGACTGCGTGAGCAATTCGATTCACTTGGGATTGACGGGATTTTGATCACCAATGGACAAAACCGCCGATACCTCACAAACTTTACAGGTACATACGGAGTTGTCCTCATTTCAAGGGACCAGGCCAAGCTCTTCACAGATTTCCGTTACACAGCCCAAGCGCAAGCACAAGCAACAAGCTTTGAGATCGTTTATTTGCCGACAAAAGAATCCGTATACAGTGAAGTAGCGCGCCAGGCGGAAGCGATGGGGATCAACCATCTCGGCTTTGAGGAGGAGAATGTCTCGTTTGCCTTGCATCGCAAATACAGCGAGGCCGTCCAAACAGCATTCATTCCGACGTCAGGTGTCATTGAGGGATTGCGGATGATTAAGACAAAGGAAGAACTGGCGATCATCCGAACGGCTGCGCAAATCGCCGATGCGGCATTCTCTCATATTACGTCCTTCTTGCGCCCCGGGATCACAGAGCTTGCGGTGTCTAACGAATTGGAAATGTTCATGCGAAAAGAAGGGGCGTCAGGTTCTGCTTTTGACATCATTGTTGCTTCTGGTTATCGTTCCGCACTTCCTCATGGCGTAGCGAGTGAAAAAATGATTGAAGCCGGAAATATGGTCACGTTAGACTTTGGCGCATTGTACCAAGGGTATCGCTCTGATATTACCCGAACGGTTGCTATTGGCACTCCTGATGAACAGCTCAAAGCTATCTACGAGATCGTTTTAGAAGCACGCAATCGGACTGTTGCAGGCATTCGTCCTGGTATTACCGGGAAAGAGGCAGACGCCTTCTCAAGGGACTACATTACGGAGCACGGCTATGGCGAACGATTTGGGCATGGGATGGGCCATGGAGTGGGTCTCGATATTCATGAAGAGCCATTTATGTCCACACGTTGTACCGCTGTTCTTCAAGAAGGCATGATTTTGACCGTGGAGCCGGGGATTTATATCCCAGAGCTTGGTGGGGTCCGTATCGAAGACGATCTGGTTGTTACAGAGAGTGGCAATGAGGTCCTTACACATTCACCGCGCGAATTGATCATTTTGTAAATCGAGAGACAAAAGCCTTGGCCGAGTAAGTGGGCTGAGGCTTATTTTGTCTAATAGCGGTGTCTAAGTTTTGAAACACAACAAGGTATACAGTGTACAAAAAAATTTACAACAACTCACTCTAGAACGAAGTCACTGCCGCCTTCCATTTTGGCATACCTCTTGCATTCTGATAATTCTGAAAACCAACACATAACGACTGAACAATGGGGGTTGATCAAATGAAAAAAAGTATGTTCGCAGTAATGAGTAGCCTAGCAGTCATGGGATTAGCGTTAGCAGGATGTGGAGGAGGACAGCCAGCAGCGAAGCCAGCCGAGCAAGCATCACAGAGTGGACAGTCGAGCACGCAGCCAGCACCTGTCACCACGTCTAAAGAACCAGCAAAAGCACAAGTTTTACGCTGGAATCTTCACTCCGAACCACCTACAGGTGATCCTGGACTTGCGGAAGACACGACTTCTGCTGCCATCGTCAAAGCAGTTTTTGATGGACTGACACGCATCGGGCCTTCGGGCAAGCCGGAGGAAGCAGTAGCTGAGAAGATTGAAGTATCGAGTGATATGAAAACATACACCTTCAAGCTGAGAGACTCCAAGTGGAGCAACGGAGAACCGGTCACAGCCCACGACTTCGAATACGCGTGGAAGCGAGCTCTCGATCCGAAGACAGCGTCTAATTATGCCTACCAGCTCTATTACATCAAGAATGCGGAGAAGGCCAACAAAGGGACTGGCAGCTTGGAAGATGTCGGCGTAAAAGCATTGGATGACAAGACCCTCCAAGTAGAGTTGACGAATCCAACCCCGTTTTTTCTGGAACTAACCGCCTTCCAAACTTATTTCCCGGTAAATAAAAAGGTAGTCGAGACAGATGAAAAATGGTCTGGAGAAGCCAAAACACACGTAGGAAATGGTCCATTCAAAATGGAGTCTTGGGAACACAAAAGCAAAATGGTACTCGTGAAAAGCGACAACTACTGGGACAAAGATAGCGTCAAGCTGGACAAGATCGAGTTCTCGATGGTGGAGGATGAAAACACAGAGCTGTCCATGTTCGAAAATGGCGAGATTGACTGGGCAGGCAGTCCGTTAAGCTCGCTGCCAACAGATGCGATGCCAGCGCTTAAAGACAGCGGAAAGCTGCAAGTGAAGCCTGTCGGTGCTACTTACTGGTACAAGTTCAATACAGAGAAACCTCCGTTCAATAACGTGAAGATTCGTAAAGCTTTTGCCTACGGCATTAACCGTCAAATTTTGATCGACAACGTACTCCAAGCGAATCAGCAGCCAGCAATGGCAGCAGTTCCTCCGACAATGGGACTCAATACAGGCGGTTATTTCAAAGACAATGATCAAGAAACGGCCAAACAGCTGTTAGAAGAAGGAATGAAAGAGTTGGGCATCTCTAAACTGCCGCCGATCAAGCTCAGCTACAACACGTCGGAAGGGCATAAAAAGATCGCAGAAGCGATTCAGGACCAATGGCGCCAAAACCTTGGAGCAGAAGTGAAGCTGGAAAATCAAGAATGGAAGGTGTACCTCGAGACCATGCACGAGGGCAACTATCAGGTCGGGCGTCTTGGCTGGTCGGGTGACTTCAACGATCCGATCAACTTCCTGGAGCTGTTCAAGGAAAAGGACGGAGGAAACAACGATACGCGTTGGGAGAATCCGAAGTTCAAAGAGCTGTTGAACCAGTCAGCCACAGAGAGTGATCCGGAAAAGCGCAAGGTGATTCTGCGTGAAGCCGAACAAATCATGATGGACGAAATGCCGATTATGCCGATCTACTTCTATACGCATACATGGGTGAAGAATGACAAGGTAAAAGGAATCTTCCAGGATGGTCTAGGCGCAATCGACTGGAAATGGGCATCAATCGAATAATATTCGAATGGAGGATGGGCTATGAAAAAATGGGGAAGTGTGATCGTCGCAGCGATGTTGACTCTAACGCTTGCTGTAGCGGGATGTGCCAATCAAGGATCTTCTTCTGGTGGTGCAGACGCTAGCGAGATACTCGTCGGTGTGATTTTACCAGTAACTGGTAATAACGCAACGGATGGAAAAGATATGCAAAACGCCATCGAAATGGCTGTCAAAAAAATAAACGACAGCGGTGGAGTTGTTGGAAAAAAATTGAAGGTCGAAGTGGCTGATGATGGCTGCGATCCACAAATGGCGACGACAGCAGCCAATAAGCTGGTCTCCCAAAACGTAGTGGCTGTCGTCGGTGGCTACTGCTCAGGTGCGACACTACCCTCATCGGGTGTATTCAAAAACGCCAACATTCCCATGATCGTTCCCGCAGCCAACTCAGCTAAATTACCCGCTCAAGGCTATGACACCCTCTTTTTGATCAATGGCCTAACCCCAGACCAGGCACAAACCGCAGCAGATTATATGGCAGCGAACCAGGCGAAAAAAGTTGTGCTCATCCATGATAATTCTGCCTACGCGAAAGACTTGGCTGATTTTGCCAAAGCGTCCGTAGAAAAATCCGGCGGTACTGTCATTGCGTATGAAGCAATCAATCCAGAAGAAAAAGATTTCAGTGCGCTGGTAACCAAAATAAAAGGCCTCCAGCCGGACGCGACGTATTTTACCGGCTATTATGCGGCAGGCGGACTCATGGTCAAGCAATTCAAGCAAAAAGGCGTATCTGGTCTGTTCTTCGCAGGCGATGGCTCATTCAGTGAGGACGTCATCAAGATTGCAGGCGCAGACAATGCGGAAGGGCTTTTGATTACTGCGACACCTACAGCAGAATTCATCGAGGGAGCAGAAGCGTTCACGACTGATTACAAGCAGACGTACAACAACTTGGCACCGGGTCCCTTCTCTGCGTTGAGCTACAATGCGGTCAATCTACTGGCAGATGCGATCGGACGAGCGAACTCGACTGATCGTGACGCCATAAAAAAAGCGATCAAAGAAACAAAAGACTTCAAGGCACTCGGTCAAACAATCTCGTTTAATGCCCAAAATACGCTGGATACCTCCAACTTCGCCGTCTTGAAGGTGACGGGTGGCAAGTTCACGTTAGCGAAGTAGGGCATACGTCAATCTTGCTTCAAGTAAGGATGGTGGAGGAATGGACATTCTCGTCCAAACGCTGGCGGACGGACTGGTCATCGGTGCTTTTTACAGTTTGATTGCATTGGGCTACACGATGGTTTTTGGCATTATCAAGCTGCTCAATTTCGCGCATGGCGATTTGTACATGCTCGGTGCATTTGTCGGATATACCTTGCTCAGCGTGCTCGGCGGAGACTCTTCCGGAGCGGGCTTGATGGGAATATTGATTGTCTTATTGCTGACGATGGTGATTGTCGGCGTCATCGGGATGGGGATCGAGAGGGTGGCTTATCGACCGCTCCTGTTGGCTCCACGACTTTCTATCCTGATTACGGCAATTGGTGTCTCTCTCTTTTTGGAAAACGGCTCGATGATTGTTTGGGGTGCGCAGTATCAAGTGTATCCCTTGCAGCTTTCTCACGACGGCATTAGCCTCTTAGGGGCCAAGATCACGTATGTCCAAATCGGTCTTGTCTTCATCTCTGCGCTTTTAATGATGGGCTTGCATCTTTTCATCAATCGCTCCCTGTACGGCAAGGCTATGCGGGCGATTGCGCTCGATCAGACGGCTTGTCATTTAATGGGCATCCATGTGCATAAAGTCATTGGCTTGACCTTTTTCATTGGTGCTTCGCTTGCAGCAGGTGCAGGCACGATGGCAGGTGCTTATTACGGAACCGTCAATTTCATGATGGGCTTTGTCATTGGACTCAAGGCGTTTACGGCGGCGGTTTTGGGGGGGATTGGCAGCATTCCGGGCGCGATGTTGGGTGGGCTGCTGCTCGGGATGATGGAGACAGCCGGAACATTTATTTTCGGCGGTTCATGGAAGGACGTAGTGGCGTTTTCCTTGTTGATCTTGATTCTCGTATTGAAGCCAACGGGGATTATGGGTGAGAAAGTGACAGAGAGGATGTAGCGGATGAATCCATCTCGAAAAAAAATCGCTGTTGTCCTGTTGCTTGCCGTCACGTGTGTACTGCCTTTTCTGTCCAATAACTACTGGCTGGATGTTGCGACACTTGCCTTGTTCTACGTTGTCTTGGCCCAGGGGTTGAATGTGGTAGTCGGCTTTGCTGGATTACTCGATTTGGGCTACGCAGCCTTTTTTGCAGTAGGCGCTTATACGACAGGCATTCTGATGACGGTGTATCAATGGTCGTTTTGGCTGACCTTGCCTGTGGCCATGATATTTGCGGCTATTGTGGGTGTGATCATCGGTGCGCCGACACTTCGGCTTCGCAGTGACTACTTGGCAATCGTCACCCTCGGATTTGGGGAAATTATTCGTATTTTAGCGATCAATCTTACTATTACCGGATCAGCTTCAGGCATTTACGGAATCCCACGTCCTTCTATTGGGGGCTATGTTCTTGGAGGCCAGATCGACTTTTACTATTTGATCTTGATCATTGCTGTTTTGGCGGTAGTGGCTGTAAAACGGTTGGGCACATCCCGCATCGGCAGGGCGTGGATGTATATCCGCGAAGACGAGGATGCTGCCGAGGCGATGGGCATTAACCGGATCAATATGAAGCTGCTGGCGTATTCGATCGGAGCTGTCATCGGGAGTCTGGCTGGTTCTGTTTTTGCTGTCAAAATGAGTGCGATTGCGCCGCTCAGCTTTAGCTTTACCCAGTCCATCATGATACTCCTGGCAGTGGTATTGGGAGGCTTGGGCAGCATTCCTGGCGTCGTCTTGGGTGCCGTGCTGGTCATTGCCTTGCCGGAGCTGCTGCGTTCAGTGGAAGATTGGCGGTATTTGATCTTCGGCGCCGCGCTGGTCGCGATGATGCTGTTTCGCCCCCAAGGACTGTGGCCTGCTCGCTATGAGATGAAACGAGGCGCTAGACGTAGCAAGACCGAGGAGGCTACGGAAGGGGGCAGTGGTAATGACGTCAAGCTTGACAATGAAAAATGTAACGCTTAAATTCGGCGGTCTGACTGCGGTAAACGATTTGTCTTTTGATATCAGCGCAGGCTCGATCAGCAGTATCATTGGCCCGAATGGAGCGGGGAAAACATCCGTCTTCAACATGATCACCGGATTTTACCGTCCGACTGCGGGGCAGATCATCCTTGCAGGCAACCAGCTCGTAGGAAAAAAGCCAAGCCAAATCACACGGCTCGGCATGGCGCGAACGTTTCAAAACTTGCGGCTGTTTCCGAATTTGACGGTCTTGGATAATGTCAAATCAGGCATGCACAGCCGCACGAGCCAAACCGTCTGGGGAGCACTCTGGCAGACAAGGGCACAGCGCCGAGAGGAACAGTTGATCGAGGATACGGCAAGGGACTGCCTTCGCTTCGTGGGAATGGAAGACAGTTGCTGGCGCATTGCCAAAAACTTGCCGTATGGCGCCCAGCGGTATTTGGAAATCGCGCGAGCCTTAGCTACCAAGCCGCGAGTGCTGCTCCTCGATGAGCCTGCTGCGGGGCTGAATTATGAGGAGAAGGAAGACCTGATTGCTTTGATCAAGCGAATCCGCACCCATTACGAGTTGACAGTGTTGATTATCGAGCACGATATGGGTTTGATCAAAAAAATTTCGGAAAAAGTAATCGTCCTCGACTACGGACAGAAGATCGCAGAGGGAACTCCCGAGGATGTGCTTAGCAATCCGCGTGTCGTAGAAGCCTACCTGGGAAAGGAGGAGGAGGCGATATGACACCACTTTTGACAATCCGCGGCATTCATTCGTTTTACGGGAAAATTGAAGCGCTTAAAGGCATTGACCTACAGGTGCATGAAGGAGAGATTGTCGCACTGCTAGGAAGCAATGGTGCAGGCAAGAGCACGACACTCAAAACGATTTCTGGAATCGTTCGACCAAGCAGTGGAGATGTCTTGCTTCATGGACAGAGTCTCGTAGGCTGGGCTCCTCACCAAATTGTCGAGGCAGGCATCATCCATGTACCAGAAGGCAGGCGGATTTTTGCTGGATTGACTGTGCGTGAAAACTTGGAGCTAGGCGGTTTTACACAGCGAAAAGAGAAGGCGGCCATCGCAGAGGGGATTGAGCAGGCTTTCGCGCTGTTCCCTCGATTGAAGGAGCGGAGTGAACAAATGGGAGGAACGCTGAGCGGAGGCGAGCAGCAAATGCTCGCAATCTGCCGCGGTCTCATGGCACGTCCAAAGCTCTTGATGTTAGATGAGCCGTCGATGGGGCTCGCCCCGATTATTGTGGTTGAGATCATGAATATAATCAGAGAAATAAACAGGCAAGGCACGACGATCCTTTTGATCGAACAAAATGCCAAGGCAGCGTTGAAGCTTGCTCATCGCGGCTATGTAATGGAGACAGGGCGCATCGTTATGGAAAATAAAGCAGACGTGCTTCGGGCCGACGATTCAATCGTCAAGGCGTATTTGGGCGCGTAAGTAAGTGCCCGATGACAAAGGAGGAATCAACCATGGAATTGATCCGTATTTTGTCTGAGGTGTTGCCGCCCAAAGAGGGGCGAAGGTTTCCTGATTTTTGTTCGAGGTGGCGTGCGTTTTTGGCGTGTAAAAAGCGGCTGTAGTGGAGGGAAGAAGCGTATTTCCAGTCTGCGCTTCGGCCTACGCCCCGCAAGGGGGATTGACTGTCCGCTCCGGAATGAATGGCGGGAGCGCTTCAAACGTAGAAGTTTCGAGGAAGGATTCCATAAGTGAAGCTGAAATTCCCCGCCATTCATTCCTGCGCTGGGGCGGGCTCCAGAGGCGCTTGGACTGGAAATCCACTTCTTCTTACGCAGCTTTGGTAACACATAATTGTAAGTCGATTCAAGAAGGAAAAACGCCTGTTCACGAGCATTGAGTCATCAATACGAACCACAAATGCTTCACGATCATGATTCGATAACTCAAGATGATCAGTTAGCACATGTAATCTACCTTGATCACCCCCAAAAACGGTTTGAAAAGCTGGATGTACACAAAACAGCTCGAAAAGCCCTGTCACATGTTTGGAAGGAGACCGCCCCAACGAAGAGAGGATACAGGCGACTGGAAAACATGTGGCAGGGCTTCCCCATACACAACCGTTGACGAGCAACGTATTTTCTTTTTTACTTACCCAATTTGTTATAAAGAGTAGCACGCGATATGCCAAGTCTTTTCGCAGCGGCCTGCTTGTTGCCGTTTTCCAGCTCGATGGCTCGCAAAATGACACGGCGCTCATGCGCTTCGATTTCTTCTTGCAGAGAAAAGAGATCGGGAGGGAGCTCAATCGGTACCTGTTTCGTCTGACCTTGCAAGGAATACGGCAAATCTTCTTCTTTAATAATACCGTCTGTCGCAAATACCACCAATCGTTCAATGGCATTTCGCAGCTCGCGAATGTTGCCTGGCCAGTCGTATTGGAGCAGGTTTTGCATCACATTTTGCGAGATGGCATGAATGGGACGGTTGTAACGTAAAGAGAATTCATAGAGAAAAAAGTGGGCGAGTTCAATCGTATCTTCAATGCGTTCTCGAAGCGGAGGAATTTTCAGCGTCACGACATTGAGCCGATAGAACAGGTCTTGGCGAAACTTTCCTTCCTTTACTAACTCCTCCAAATTTTTATTCGTGGCGGCAACCACGCGGAAGTCCGCCTCAATCTGCTTGGTCCCTCCGACCGAATAATATTTTTTCTCTTGAAGCACGCGAAGCAGCTTCACTTGCATATCGAGTGGCATTTCTCCTACCTCGTCGAGAAACAGCGTTCCTCCACGTGCCAGCTCTATCATTCCTTTTTTCCCTTTTTGATCCGCACCAGAAAAGGCACCTTTCTCGTACCCGAACAGCTCACTTTCAAACAAAGTAGGCGAAATCGCACCGCAGTTAATGGCGATAAAGGGCGCATTGGAGCCTTCCCGTACATCATGCACGGCTTTGGCGAAAAGCTCCTTGCCGACGCCACTTTCCCCTGTGATCAAGACGGTTGCTTGTGTAGCGCTGAGCTTTTGGATCATGGACTTGATATGGCGAATGGGGAGACTCGTTCCCTTGATCTGTGCAAATGGATCAGGGGTCGGACTGAGCTTCGCCATTTCTTGCTGTAAGTGGTTCACTTTTTTGTTGGCGTTCAACAGCTCCTGATTCAGTCGGACCTGGCTCGTGATATCGGTTTCCGCCGCGACAGCACCGATGATTTTGTCATGCAAATAGATCGGATTGGTATTGATGAGCACGACGAGATCCTCCCGCGGCTGATGCTGATGACGGTAGAGAGACTGTCCGCTTTGCAGAGATTTGAGCGTTTCGAGCATCTCGAGCGGGAAAAATTCGGTGATCGGGCGACCAATCGTTTCTTTTGCTTTCAAGGAAAAGATTCGTTCAGCCCCTTCTGTCCAAACCATCACACGTGCTTTTTCGTCGATGACGGATATAGAAGCGTCCATGGTCTTGATCATCGTCTCGAAATACGCTTCCAAGATCTCATGCGAGGAAAAAATGGCTTGTATGACAGCACCTCGATGAAGGTAGCCGACAGGGACTCCAGGCTGTTTTTCGATCAGGAGATAGTTGTGAGTAGCTAGCAGGTGGATAGCGTCAGCCAATGTTGAATCCAGTGTCGTCACAGCAGCTGGTTCCCAAGGGGCTTGTGTGCAATCGATCGTCAAGTTGACGGTTAAATGGGAAGAATTGGCCACATACCAGGTGGCTTGACGCTGGACAAATACAGGAATGGTTTCGTCCAATTGAGGAGGGAGAAGTTCTTGGGCGTTAAAAATCCGCATGTTTGTCTGTATCAACTCGGTTAAGGCAGGAAGTTTGTGATTCAACTCGATCATCCCTTTTAAAAGAGGTAGTTCAAGTGTATAAAATTTTGAACATTTTCTCATTTATTATACATTCGCTCTTTCGGTTGTCAAAGAATTTAGACGAAATATTTTGGGAATCTCGCTTGGAACGATTGGCATGGCTTTTGCAAAAAAGAGTAAGAGAGTAGCAGAATACGCATTTGAGGAGAATCAGCATGACAGTACAAACCCATGCGCAGATTGCGGTAATCGGCGGTGGCATAATCGGTGCGGCGATTGCGTATTACGCTGCGAAGGCTGGATTGGATGTCGTTGTCCTGGAAAAAGGCGAGTTGGCATCAGGGACGTCCTCACGCTGTGACGGGAATATTTTAGCGATCGACAAGGACCCCGGCTTTGACAGTCAGATGTCCCTGAAAAGCCAGATGCTCGTTGATCAGCTGAGCCGAGAGCTGGACCATACGTTTGAATATCGGGCGCCGGGAAGCATTCTCGTCTGCGAATCAGAGGCAGAGATGGAAGCCGCTCATGAATGGGTGAGACGGCAAAAGGAAGTCGGACTGCCATTTCGGATGCTGGACCGATCGGATATTCGGCAGGAGTCGCCTTACTTTGCCGACGACTTGCTGGGAGGCTTGGAATGCGCCACCGATTCTACCGTCAATCCGTACATGCTGACCTTTGCCCTGTTTGAAGGAGCGAAAAAGTATGGAGCGAAGATTATGCGCCGTACAGAGGTCAAGTCTCTCAGACGTGATCAGGCGACGGGGACGTTTCACATCGGGCTTGGTACAGGCAGCATGACAGCCAAGCAGGTCGTCAACGCCGCGGGAGTATGGGCGCCAGTCATTGGCAACATGGTCGGGGTAGATATTCCGATCGTTCCGCGCAAAGGGCATTTGATCGTCGCCTCGAGACAGATGCCTGTCGGTGTGCGAAAGGTGATGGAGTTCGGCTACCTCATCTCGAAGTTTGGAGGAGTGCGACAAGTAGACGAGGAGACAGAGAAGTATGGAGTCGCGCTCGTATTTGAACCGACAGAAAGCCAGAACTTCTTGATTGGCTCCAGTCGTCAGTTTGTAGGCTTCGATTCGCGGATTGATCTGAATGTCGTCAGGTGCATGGCGAGAAGAGCACTGCGCTTTTATCCGAAGATTGCCGACTTCGCCATCATCCGCACGTATTGCGGTTTGCGCCCGTGGACAGCGGACCACTTGCCGATTATTTCTCGCGTAGAAGAAGTTCCTGGTTACTTTATCGCGGCTGGTCATGAAGGAGATGGAATCAGTCTGGCTGCCGTCACAGGCAAGCTAGTGTCCGAGATGCTAGTCGATCAGACAGACACCATTATTCCGACAGAGCCGCTGCGCTTGGAACGGTTTACGAAAAAAGGAGTGTTGCATCCATGAAAGCAACGAGGGTGTTTACCACCATTGACACGCATACCGGGGGAAACCCTACCCGCACGGTAATCAGTGGCCTACCAAAGCTTACTGGGGCCACGATGGGAGAAAAAATGCTGCAGATGAAGGACGAGTATGACTGGATTCGCACGTTTTTGATGTATGAGCCGCGCGGGCATGATGTGATGTCGGGTGCCTTGATTGTTGACCCATGCCATCCGGATGCGGATGTGGGAGTGATCTATATCGAGACAGGCGGATACTTGCCGATGTGCGGCCACGATACGATCGGTCTATGCACCGCGCTGGTGGAGACAGGCATGATCCCCGTGACTGAGCCGGTGACAAAGCTTACGCTCGATACGCCAGCAGGACTGGTCGAGGTAGACATACAGGTAGAGGGAGGAAAAGCCAAGGAAGTATCGTTTGTGAACATCCCAGCCTTCCTCTATCAGCAAGATGTGACGGTAGATGTAGAAGGGATTGGAGCGGTGACCTGCGATATTGCATACGGTGGAAACTTTTATGCCATCACAGATGCACGCAAGCTCAATCTCGAACTGACGCCAGCCCATGCATCCATCATTGTCGATACGGCTGTCACGATTCGAAAAGCGATTAATCAGGCCATGGAGATCGTTCATCCAGAGAAGCCGTTTATTCGCGGACTGACCCATGTGGAGTTCTATACGGCCCCTGACAATCCGGGAGCTGATGTGAAAAATACCGTCGTCGTACCGCCGGGCGGAATCGACCGATCGCCATGTGGAACGGGCACTTCCGCCAAGCTGGCGACTCTGTTTGCCAAAGGGGAGATCGGGATAGACGAACTGTTTGTGCATGAGAGCATCGTCGGTTCTCTGTTTACAGGAAGAGTGCTACAGGTGACGGAGGAAGGGGAGCTGCCTGCTGTCATCACCCGAATTGCAGGCTCGGCCTGGCTGATGGGCAAGCATACGATTTTTTACAATCCGGAAGATGAGCTAGCGAATGGCTTTTTGCTCATACCAGCCGCAACTGATCATTAAAACACAAACCCAAATGTGAGAGGAGAATGAAAAATGGCAAGATTTGAAGGAGTGTACGTGGCGATTGTCACACCGTTTACAAGCGACTATGAGGTGGATTACAAACGCTTGACGGAATTGTGTGACTGGTTGATTCAGGAGGGCGTAGACGGACTGGTTCCGTCCGGTTCGCTGGGAGAATACGCGACAATGACAGGAGAAGAGCGGGCAAAAGTCATTCATACCGTGATCGCTGCCGCAAAAGGTCGAGTACCGGTGGTTGTAGGCTCTGCTGCCCCGTCTACCCGTCAAGCAGTGGAATGGGTGCAATTCTCCAAGGATGCGGGGGCAGCAGGTGTAATGGCCTTGCCTCCGATTAACTACAAGCCATTGGAAAATGAAGTGTTTGCCCACTATGAGGCACTGAACACAGTCGGACTGCCGATTATTGCCTACAACAATCCTCACGATTACAAAATCGACCTGACACCGGACATTTTGGCAAGACTGGCGAAGTTTGAAAATATCGTCGCGGTGAAGGAATTCTCCGGAGACGTACGCCGCATGCAGGACATTCTTGCCCTGACGGATTTGGAAGTTATGGTCGGTGTAGACGATCTCGTCATGGAGGGTGGCTTGATCGGGGCGACAGGCTGGATCTCAGGTGTACCGAATGCACTGCCAAAAGAAGGCGTGGAGCTGTTCCGTCTGGCACGGGCAGGCAAGCTCGCCGAGGCACAGGCGCTTTATCGTCGATTGTTGCCGTTGTTCCACTACGACGCGAGTCCACAATTGGTACAGTCGATCAAATACATGATGGAGCTGGCAGACTTCCCAGTAGGACCGACTCGTCCGCCGCGTCTGCCGCTGTCTGAAGAATACTACGCGGGCATTAAAAAGGCGTTTGACTACGCTGTCGGCGCTGCAAGTGGACGATAGGGGGACGGGCAGAATGCATAGCAAAAACTGGATTGGCGGCGAATGGATGACGCCGTCAGGGAAGGAACTAACGGTCAAGAACCCATCGCGTATCACAGAAGAAGTCGGCGTCCTGCACCTGTCTGATCGGTCACATGTTTTTGCCGCTGAACAGGCAGCTCGTGCGGCACAGATCGGCTGGGCAAAACAAACGGGGGCGGCTCGTGGCGAAATCCTTTTTCAAATGGCTGCCGCACTGGAGGTAAATGCTGACAGCTTGGCACAGCTGGCAAGCCGGGAAATGGGCAAGCAGCTTGGCGAGATGCGCGGAGAAGTGGCGCGCGGGGTCAGTCTGTTGCGCTATTATGCCGGAGAAGGGATGCGTTCCAACGGCAACCTGATTCCTTCTTCAGATACGAACGTTCTGCAATACAGCCGTCGTATCCCGCTCGGAGTCGTGGCGGTCATCACACCATGGAACTTCCCCGTTGCGATCCCCATCTGGAAGATCGCCCCAGCACTCATTTGCGGGAATACAGTCATCTGGAAGCCAGCGGAAAATGGTTCGCTCACAGCGACACGACTAGCTGAAATATTTGCGGAAACAAAGCTGCCAGCGGGTGTGTTGAATCTGGTGATTGGCAAGGGCCGAGAGATCGGCAATACACTCACGAATGAAGCTGAAGTCGATGCAGTCAGCTTTACAGGCTCATCTGGAACAGGCAGACAGATTGCCATCGCGTGCGCGGGTCGCAATATCAAGTATCAAACCGAGATGGGCGGAAAAAATGCGGCAGTCGTTTTGGCTGATGCTGACCTGGATAAAACGATTCCGATTTTGCTCAGTGGCGCGTTTCGATCGGCTGGTCAAAAATGTACGGCTACCAGCAGGATCATTGTAGAAAAAGCGATCTATCAGCCACTGGTCGAGCGATTGCAATCGGCTATGGAGACGTGCCGGGTGGGAGATGCCAGCGATCTGGAAGCGTATTTGGGGCCAGTTGCCTCGGCTGCACAGTATGAGACGGTTGGGCAATACATCGCATTGGCTAAAGATGCAGCAACAGTCATTGCCCAAAGCCCATCATATGCAAAAGAGGAGCAAGGCTATTACATCCGTCCCCAAATTGTCGAGGGTGTCGCTGCCAATCATCGCCTCGTTCAAGAGGAAGTGTTCGGACCATTGGCTGTGCTTTTGACAGCAGACGGTTTTGACGAGGCAGTGGAGCTGTGCAACCAGTCTGTATACGGACTAAGCGCTTCGCTGTTCACCCGAGATTTGGCGAGTGCCCATCGCTTCTTGGATGTGGCGCAGGCGGGAATGGTTCGGGTCAATCAGGAGACGGCAGGTGTGGAATACCAGGCTCCATTTGGCGGCATGAAGCTGTCCAGCTCACATACACGGGAGCAGGGTCAGGCGGCGCTTGATTTCTACAGTACGACGAAAACATGCGCGATCAAATACGCGTGGTGATCATCGAGCTTTTCGCCAATCGCATAAAAAGGTGAGGATGTTATGCACATCAATCAGTTGTTTACGACAATCGAGGCCCATACCGGAGGGGAGCCACTGCGCATCATAACAGGCGGCATCCCACCGCTCGCGGGCAAAACGATTCTAGAGAAGCGCCGCTATTTTCGGGAGGAGCTGGACTATATCCGGCGGATCCTTATGTATGAGCCGCGCGGGCATCATGGGATGTACGGTTGTGTCATGACAGAGGCTGTCAGTCCAGATGCGGCATTTGGAGTGCTGTTCATGCATAACGAGGGCTACAGTACCATGTGCGGACATGGAATCATTGCGGTTGTGACGGCTGCCATTGAGACTGGAATCCTTCGGCTGGAAGATCCAATAGAGCGTATTGTGATTGACAGTCCAGCAGGAAGAATCATTGCACATGCTAACGCGGAAGAATCGCTGGTCCATTCCGTCTCGTTTGAAAATGTCCCCTCTTTTGTTTTGGCACAAGACGTTCCTGTTGAGTGGGAAGGACGTACCTTTTCAGTGGACATTTCTTTTGGCGGAGCCTTCTATGCAGTAGTACAGGCGGAGGATATCGGGGTTCAGGTAGAAATTGAGCAATTGGCCGAGCTGCAAGAGTGGGGCAAACGAATCAAGGAACAAATCGAGGCGAAAATGGAGGTTGTTCATCCGTTGGAACCTGAGCTTAAAGGAATTTACGGGGTGATTATCTCGGATAAGCCGAGAGTGGAAGGATCAGACCTGCGCAACGTGACGATTTTCGCCGATAAACAGATCGATCGCTCACCATGCGGTACAGGTACTGCGGCTCGCGTAGCCACTTTGCATGCGCGAGGCAAGCTGTCCGCTGGAGAATCGTTTGTCCATGAAGGAATTGTCGGGAGCCAGTTTATCGGCAAGGTGGTAGCCACCACACAAGTGGGGAGCTATCCGGCTGTCATTCCGAGCATAGAAGGAACGGCGTTCATCACAGGTCTGCATCAATTTGTCGTTGACCCTACGGACCCGCTGAAAGACGGATTTTTACTGCGATAGGATCGTTTGCTAGAAAAAAGAGGTTGCCGATCACAGGCAGCCTCTTCTTCATTCCCCAAAATGCCTGGTCACAATACTGCCACGCATTGGGACATCAGCATTTTTCCCCTTCTTCTGGTATAATGGACAAGATTGAATTTAGGAGTAAAGGGGTTGAATTTTTTGCCGTACAAAGCGTTAATTGAAGCGCATGTGGGTAGCTGGGAAGTCGCATTCATGCTATTGATCGTTGCCTACATCCTGTATCGCGTGGGTAAAGCAAAAGCAGGCAAGATCGTACATATGCTGCTCAGACTCATGATGGTCATCATTCTTGTATCGGGAGCTTGGATGCTTTTCGTGGGTCACGCAACAGATTTCTATTTCTACATGAAGGGCATCATCGCGGTTATCGCCTTTGGTTTGATGGAAATGTCTCTGGGCAAAGCAAAGCGACAAGAAGGCAGCATCGGCTTCTTCATCGGCTGTATTGTCGTTTTGGTGCTGGTTATTCTGCTTGGCTATCGCGTATTTATGTAAGATAGGCAATACGGGAAGGAAAAGGGTTTCCTCGCAAGAAATAATTGCGGGCGAAGGCCCTTTTTTTGTTGGGACGGGCACGGACAAGCCAATTAGCAAAGGGAGAGCGGGGGCCATATTACTCTATGCACATATGTTAGAGGGGAGAGGTGAGGAAAAATGGCCTATCCTTCTGACAGTCAATTCATCCCGTTTATGCTCGGGGGAAGTCCATTCGGAGACGTCCCAAACGATGAAAGTCCCGGCTCTGCCGACATGGTAGGAAACTCTACGTTTCCCGTTGTCTTTTTGGCGTATGATGGAACGAATCTTTACTTTCGGATGAGAGTCAACGAAGATCCAAGAAATTCGCAGAAAACAGGGTTTCAAAATTTTGCTTGGGGATATTTAATCAATACAACCGGAGTGGCTGGCACATACCAATGGATGTTGGGCGTGCAAGGCTTGCGTAATCGTATTGCGTTGATTCAAAACACGATTGTTGAATTCAACTCGTGGACGGATCAGGCAGAGGGCACAAACGGCAGTGGAGCGCCGAACTGGCAAGCGCCGATTATCAATTTTGACACAGCTCGTGTGCGGCTGACGAATGACGGCTCTAATTTCAGCGGCAATCCTGATTACTTCATTGATCTCGTCATGCCAGCTGCTACTTTTTTTTCTACGATCGGTGTTACCTCCCTTACTTCCCTTCAATTCCTGCCCTTTACCTCTACCAATGACAACAATTACAACAAGGACTCTCTGCGGACCAGTGAAGGTTTTAGCTTTGTCAATTCCTTGAGCAATACGACTACCATAGCGACGGGAGACGTACGGGCCAGTCTCGCAATCGACAAGCAGCTAACAGCAGGACCGGCAGTCGTTACCACAGGACAACTATCGCAATGGACGGGATCGATCAGTGTTACCAATACGGGGAAGAGCCAGGCAACGACAGTCGTTGTCAACGATTTGAATGAGCTGGATCAGGTAACGGCTTTTACAGTAAATACAACAAGTATCGGCTCTGTCATCTATAATCCCCTCACGAAGGTGCTCAGCTGGACGATCGGCAATTTGGCCGCTGGTTCTACTGCCAGCTTGTCATTTACGGTCAATGGGGTTTTCGCGGTCTCTCCAGGCGGAACACGGCGATTAAACACAGCGACAGTCACGGGCGTAGATAGCTTTTCTGGCGGGATGCTTTCTCCTGTTCAGGATAATATTGTCATCACGGTTAACTTGGCTGGAAGTGTTGCTGGCGTAGTGCTTGACCAGTCCACGAACTTGCCTGTGGCAGGTGCGCATGTCGAGCTGTATGATTCGATTCCCGTACTAATCGGAACGACGACAACGGACACAGATGGTGCCTATTCGTTTACTGGATTGGCTCCTGGTCTGTATTCTGTGTCGGTGACCGCGCCGACTTATGACCCCAAAATTCAGTTCGTGAGCGTTTTAGCAGGGCAAACCACAAGATCAGACATTCTGCTTCCTCCGAGTCCAGGTCAGGTGAATGGGACGATAACAAATACCGGATTGGCACCCATATCAGGGGCAGTGGTAAAGCTCATTAATACGACAGGCGTGACCGTAAACCAGACAGTGACAGGGGGAGGGGGGACCTATTCGTTTACCAATGTCGTGCCGGGTGCCTATACCCTTGCAGTCAGTGCGGATACATTCCAGCCAGCAACAGTCGCAATCAATGTCATTCGAGCCCAGACGACTACACAAAATGTAGTGCTCCAGACATCCGTTGCCCAGCTATCCGGTCTGGTGACAGGTCCGGGTGGCATACCAATTGCCGGGGCATTGGTGGAAGTGCTGAACCAGACAGGTATTACGCTGACGGAAACGACAACAAATGGAGCTGGCACGTATCTGCTGACCAAGCTCGCAGAGGGTGTTTATCAAATCCGTGTCAGTGCCGCAGGCTTTTCCACACAATTAGCTGGAATCAGTCTGCAAGCGGGCGATGCCAAAGTCCTTGATTTTTCTTTGACGACTGCATTTGGAACGGTAAGTGGAACCATTTCCGATGCGCAAACGGGTGAGGAAATCCCAAATGCGAGCATCAAGGTGGTAACTCGTTCGGGAATTGTTGTAGGAGAGACATTAACCGACGTGAATGGAGACTACTCCTTATCTTTACTAGGTCCCGAAACCTATGTCCTTGCGGCTGCTGCAGAGGGGTATGCGGGCCAAACGGTTGGGATAGGAATCATTGCTGGAGCTACTACAACGGTTGACCTCCAATTGGAAAAGCTGGCAGGGGTATTGAATGGGACTGTCTCGGATACAGGGAGCAATCCGCTTGGTAATGCCACTGTCATTGTAATGAAGGGAATTGTTCCTGTGGCGCAGGCCATTACCGACAGCGCTGGCACCTTTTCCTTCCCGCACTTGGCCCCAAGCACGTATACCGTAACCGCGTCGGCTTCTGGTTATTCCACTGTTGTGTTGGGGGCAACTGTGCTGCCTCAGGAAATAGCTTCCCTTGCTTTTGTCCTGCAAGCTTCTCCGGGATCAATTGCAGGACAGGTGGTCGACAGCGGCAGTCAGCCGATTCAAGGTGCCACTGTCATCATTAGGGAAAATACGGCAGCAGGTGCTGTTGTCGCTACGGTATTGACTGATGGGAACGGACAGTATGTGGTACCTAATTTGCTACCGCAGGCGTATGTTGTCATCGTATCTGCTCCAGATAAAACGACAGTGATCACAGGGGCAGTCGTCACCTCGTTGACGACAACAACGGTGAATGTACAGCTGGCAGATTTGCCGGGAAGCATTTCAGGTTCGATTTTCGATGCTACGTCGGGTCTACCGATCACAGGTGCTTCGATAGAGGTTAGTGTGTTGAACCAAGCTGGGGCAATCATCGCCCATGCAAATAGCGATCTGTCTGGAAATTACGTGATCACAGGGCTTGCACCCGGAGTTTACACGATTACCGCACGTGCAACCAATTATGAAACGAACAGTGCTTCCGCCACTGTACTTGCGAATACGAATACGCCTGTCAGCTTGTCGTTGTTTGCGAGTCCGGGTGAGATCCAAGGACAGGTGCTCGCTGCAGGGACGTTGCAGCCGATTGCCGGTGCACAAGTAAATGCACTCGATTTCAATGGCTCCGTCGTGCATTCGGTATACAGCGATAGTCAAGGAAGCTTTGTTATCACGGGCTTGGCAGCAGGTCAATACGTCATCAGGGCTTTAGCGGATGGCTTTCAAACCAATCATGTCGGAGCCGTTGTGCTCGCGAATACAACTACTCCTGTCCAGCTTCAGCTCAATCAGGATTTCGGTTTTATTAGCGGGACAGTAGCACCTGTCGTACCGGGAACCATCATTCAATTGTTTGATATCAATAATCTGTTGATTGGTACAGTCGTCGCAGATGGGAATGGGGCTTTTTCATTTTCAGGAGTCGCACCAGGTTCTTATATTCTTACAGCTACCGCTCCTGGCTACGCTGTGCAATCTGTTGGGGCGATCGTACAGCCTGGGCAGACGGCCAACGTTTCCTTTGCGCTTACCCTGAATCCGGCCAGTATTTCTGGAACCGTGCTAGACACGGGGATGCAGCCGATTGTCAATGCCGTTGTCCGTATACTGGATTTGAATGAGACGACAATTGGCTTTGGCTATACGGATTCAAACGGGGCCTATACAATTGGCAACCTGCCTGCTGGATCATTTGTCGTGGTGGCAAGTGCCCCTGCATATGTTACAGGCTCGGTTGGTGTTACACTTGGACCCGGTGAAAATAAGATCGGAGTAGACTTTACCCTTGAGGCAAATGCAGGCGGGATTAGTGGACAGGTGACGGATGCGACGAATCCCGCGATAATCATTGCAGGCGCCGTTGTACTGATTCGTTCCATCAGTAACGGAAATGTAGTGGCTACAGCAAGTACCGACCAGACGGGTAGCTATTTGATTCAACATCTGTTGCCGGGTGCTTATACCGTCACGGTAAGCGCGCCTAGCTATGCTGATCAATCAGTAGGGGCCAATGTAGTCAGTGGAGAAACGACGGGGGCGAGTGTGGCGCTCTTGCCAATGCCTGGGTCCATCGTGGGAAGTGTCATAAACAGCTTGGGTGTACCTGTTATGGGAAGCGAAATCAACGTCAAGCTGATGGATAGCAATCAAGCCGTCATACAGAGCTTGCTCGCGAATGAATCGGGTGTATTTTTCATTGGGAGTGTCGCTCCCGGTGTTTACACCGTTATCGCGTCAGCGCCTGGCTATGCCGTAGGAAGTATCGGCGTGATCGTGACGGCCAATACGGCAACTTCAACGACCGTCACGTTACCTGACTTGCCTGCGGCTATCTCGGGTGTGGTGACCAATCAGATGACGGGATTCGGGATTCCGGGAAGCACCGTGCTCATTACGGATGGCCATGGCGTTGTGCTTGCTCAATTATTGACAGATGATCAAGGCAATTTTTTGGCAGAGAAGCTTCCGCCGGGTGTCGTAAATGTAACCGTTTCTGCGCTGAATTTTGTATCTGTCTCGCAGGCGGTTATTTTGCAAGGGGGCATAACCACCAACTTTCAGCAGCAATTAGTTCCCAATCCCGGCAGTTTATCCGGTGTTGTGACTGATCTGGAGACGGGCTTGCCGATCATTGGTGCAAAGGTAATCGTCTTCGACAGCACCCGTGCCGCTGTGGGCTCCGTATTGACTGATGCAACGGGTAACTTTTCACTTGATAGGCTGGCTCCTGGAGGGTACACCGTCAATGTCAATGCAACTGGATATGCAAGCGATGTGGCTGGCGCACAGATACAAGCAGGCGTTGCGTCTGTATTAAGCTTTGCGTTAAACGAGTTGCCCGGTGGGATAGCTGGTACAGTGCGAGAGGAAGGTACGGCCTTGCCGATTGCCGGTGCGGTCATTACTGTTCGACAGGGAAGTCCGTCTGGAACGATTCTGGCTATTGTCCTGACGAATGCGCAAGGTCAGTATATGGTGAGTGGACTTTCCCCGGGGAGCTATACACTGATCGCAAGTGCTACGGGATTCGCTGCTGAGGCTTCAACAGCTATGGTCGGATTGGGAGAGACTACCGGTCTTGATTTTTCTCTGCCGAATCTGCCTGCAAGTGTTACAGGAGAAATTAGTGACGCCATTCTCAGCACGCCTTTGCCGAATACGCTCGTCCGCTTGCTGGGCAACAATAACACGATTCTCTTTTCTACCCAGACAGACGCTCAGGGAATTTACTTCATTGATGGATTTGTGGCTGGAAATTACACCATTTTGGCAAGGAACGAAAGCTATCAGAGGGAGAGTGTCTCCTTTGATGTAGCGCCTGGGGGTACTGCTACAGTCAATATCCCACTGGACCCGAATCCTGGTGTTTTGCAGGGCACTGTCAGGGATGCACTTGATGGTACGCCACTGGTAGGGGCGGAAGTTTTGATCTTTTTCCCTGGCACAAACAACTTGTTGTCTCGGACGATTACGGACGGTCTCGGTCAGTTTAAAATCGACGGCTTGGCCCCCTTAACCTATACACTTGCGATTAGCGCTCAAAACTACACCACCCAGCCTGTTGGTGCGACGATCTTTTCCGGACAGACCACTACGATTGAAGTGGGGCTGCCCCCTTTTCCAGCTGCTGTAACAGGTCAGGTACAGGGTGCTGGTGGAGGAGTTGTTCCGAATGCATTGATACAAGTGAAGGATTCTCACGGGACATTGTTCGGCAGTGCGATTACGGATAACCTGGGCAACTTCGCTGTTGGCAATCTGCCGCCAGGAACGTATTTCATAAGCGCAAGTGAAGACAACTACGCAGCGGCAACGCAGAGTATCACCGTGACTGCTGGACAAACACTTGGCGGAGTCATTCTGACGATGTCTCCTCTACCAGGGAGCATCTTCGGACAGGTGACCAATCAGTTGACGGGACTCCCGATTACAGGGGCAGCTGTTGCAATTCAGCTATTTTCTAACGGCTTGTTTGTTGCCAACACCGTTACGAATCAGAGTGGGCAATTCCAGGTGAATGGCTTGACAGCTGGCGTGTACAATGTCATCGCAAGCGCAGATGGCTTCGGTACACATTACAGTACAGTTACGGTCGCAGGTGGACAGACGACCGTAGCGACAGTCGAGCTATTGCCAATCGTGGGAACGATATCCGGGATTGTTCTCTTGCCGGACGGAACCCAAGCTAGCGGAAACAATATTCAATTATCGCTATTCAACTCAGCTCAGATTCGCCTGCAAAATATTCTGGCTGAGCCGGATGGAACCTTCCATTTTGTCAATGTCGCTCCGGGGACGTATACCGTTATCGGGACCATCCCGGGCATTGGTACCGGTCAGGCACAAGCGGTCGTTTTGCCGAACCAAACAACCTTTATCATCATCCGCCTTTCTCAAACGGGTACGATACAAGGAACGGTTCGATCCGGTTTAACAGGTTTGCCAGTTGCTGGAGCGACCGTGTATGTGCAAACGGTGAATCAACCAATCAGAAAGACGGTGGTGGTCCAAACAGACAGCTTTGGCAGGTATAAGGTGACTGATCTTGATCCTGGCACCTACTTGGTTGTTGCCAATGCGATGGGGAGTGGAGAAGCGAGAGGGACAGTGACGCTAGGTGCAGGGGAAATCGTGACGCTCGATCTGGTGCTGCTTCCAGCAGCAATGAGCGGATCTTTGCGAGTCGCAGCATGTCCGACCATTTTGTTTACCCCATTTTGATATTTTAGAGAATTACTCCACTAAAAATAATTAATATGGCGGATAACTCCTTTTTTGATATAATAGCTGTAGAAATACAGCTATTTTGTTTTGGGTAAAAACAACTGAGAAAATCCTGACTTTAATTCAAGGGGGAGCGAGCCATATGGTGAAACAGCAGGAGGAGCTGTCCCCTCCATTGACAGCTACCATCACGAAGACAAATACGCTTTTGCATATTCAGAGTCTCCTTCCCTCCTTTACGAAATCGGAGCAAAAGGTTGCCCACATCGTCCTACAGCAGACAGATAGCGTGATTTATTCATCGGTGATTGACCTTGCCGAAAAGGCGGGAGTAGGTGAGACGACCGTTTTGCGATTTTGCAGGAAAATAGGCTTCCATGGCTATCAGGAATTCAAGCTGGCATTGGCGCAAGAATTGGTTAATCCAGTCAAAAACTTGCATGGCGAAGTAGGAGAAGACGATTCACTGGATATCATCACGCACAAAGTAACCGCAACCAATCAACAGGCGATTGGGGATACCTCAGCTTTGTTTCAGATCGAACAGCTGGAGCGCTGTGTAGACCTTTTGCAAAAAGCAAACACGATCCATTTTTACGGAGTAGGTACGTCAGCGGTAACAGCACAGGATGCCAAGTACACGTTCTTGCGGATCGGGCTTCGAGTGGACGCTTTTAATGAATCACATCTGCAAGCGATGGCTGCAGCGACTCTGGGACCGGGGGATGTCGCGATCGGCTTGTCTGTATCCGGCAGTACGAAAGACACCATTGATTCATTGAAAGTCGCCAAGCAGGCAGGCGCAACTTGCATTTGCCTGACGCACTATCGACGTTCACCGATTACGAATGTAGCGGACATTACGCTTCTGACCGCAGCGCAAGAAGGTCCGTTGCAGGGAGGCTCTCTCGCAGCAAAAATTGCACAGCTGCATGTACTGGATGTTATTAGTACCACAATAACAATGCGCAACAAGGAAAAGGCCCTTTTATATAAAGAGAGAACAGCGAAGGCTGTACTGGAGAGAAAATACTAAAAGCATTCTGAACTTATATTGGATAGGAGTGGTTGGAAATGAAGCTCGTGATCGTGAAAGATTACGCGGAGCTCAGCAGAAAAGCTGCTGAAATGCTCGTAAGCGAAGTAAAAGCAAATCCGAAGACCGTCTTTGGCCTTGCAACCGGAGGCACACCAGTAGGGATGTACCGTGAGCTGATCAAGCTGTCGCAAGCAGAGAGCATCGATTTTTCGCAAGCGAGCAGCTTTAATCTGGACGAATACGTCGGACTTTCCTCGACTCATCCGCAAAGCTATCGCTCGTATATGCAAGAAAACTTGTTCAATCACATCAATATTCCTGCGGAGAAAACACATGTGCCAGCTGGGAATACGACAGATCTTTTGGCAGAGTGTGCACGCTATGAGGAAGCGATTCGTTTGGCAGGCGGGATCGACATCCAGGTGCTGGGGATCGGCAATAACGGCCATATTGGCTTCAACGAGCCTGGCTCCTCTGCGGAATCATTGACACGCGTGGTCCAGCTCACTGAGAGTACGATTGAAGCAAATGCCCGCTATTTTGATAGTGTGGACCAGGTTCCGACTCAGGCAGTTTCCATGGGGATCAAGACGATTCTTGGCACTAAAAAAGTTGTACTTCTCGCAAGTGGAGAGGCAAAGGCAGAGGCAGTGCGATTGATGCTGGAGGGTGAGCCTACGGCAGATGTACCAGCTTCCTTATTGCAACTGCATCCGAATGTAACGGTCATTGTGGATCACGGAGCAGCGAGTAAGCTGACAACCTCCGTACTGGCAGGAACGAAACCAAGCGGCAGCTAATGCGCCGCTTGGTTTTCATTTTTCTTGTTCACCAATCTGTTCCGAATACGCACTTGTTCCTTATGCTATACTGGGAATGTTGCAAGAAGGTCACCAGATTTTTCAAAGGAGCTGATTTAGAATGAGCGCAAACGAAGCGTTGCTTACATTAGAAGGTTGGTATACGTATCATAATTTCCGCACCATCAATTGGGAAAAGTGGAAAGCAGCGTCCGCAGCAGAACGCCAAGAAGCGTTGGACGAGCTGAATACATTGATCCGCACATGGGAAGCGAATGAGGGAGAGAACCAAGGCAGCACGGCTGTCTACTCCATCCTCGGACACAAAGCAGACCTCGTGTTCATGTTCCTGCGTCCAACCATGCAAGAACTCGATGAGATCAAAACAGCGTTCAACAAAACCCGCTTTGCTGCCTATACAGAAGCTCCTTATTCGTATGTATCCGTAGTAGAGCTGAGCAACTATGTACATAACCCAGGTGAAGATCCAAAAGCGAATCCGCACGTGCGCGACCGCCTCTATCCGATCCTGCCAAAATGGGAGCACATCTGCTTCTATCCAATGAACAAAAAGCGTGATCTGCAAGACAACTGGTACATGCTCTCCATGCAGGAGCGCCAAGAAATGATGCGCTCCCACGGCTTGATCGGTCGCTCCTACGCAGGTCGCGTGAAGCAAATCATCGGTGGCTCCGTTGGTTTCGACGATTGGGAGTGGGGCGTTACCCTCTTTGCCAACGATCCGCTGGAATTCAAGCATATCGTCTACGAAATGCGCTTTGATGAAGTGAGTGCGCGCTTCGGTGAATTCGGCAACTTCCTCGTAGGAAACGTATTGAACGTAGAAACATTGGCGAAAAAGCTGGAAGTATAATCAACATCCCAAAAAATCCGCTGTGCGAGATCTTCGCATTGGCGGATTTTTTTATGTGAGCCTTTGTTTTTCAAAAATGGTAAAATTAGGCTGTTTGGAATTGGAGAGGAGAGGTTGATTTGTGTTAAAACGTACTTCATCGTGGGGACTTTCACTCGGCGTGACATTGTCCATTTTGATGACGACTGTGTTCGCTACAGGAGCGGCTGGAAGTTTGGCTCCAGTCGTACATGCAGCCGAGAAGACACTTTCGGAGGAAGAGGCAATCGCGCTTGCCCAGAAACAGTTGAAGAATCTTGGTGAGTACAAGCTGCTAAGTGCCGAATTCGTGGACGGCATTGAAATGTTATGGGGAAATTCAATATGGTATACCAGCTGGAGTAAGGAAAATGGTAGAAATTTTGGTGTTCAACAGGATGCAATATCAGGGGAAATATGGGTATATGAGTATCGTGGAGAAGAACGGGAATTGGATACAAATCAAAAGAAGCTTACAGAAGATCAGGCGTTCCAAGTGGCGACTCAATTTCTTAAGCAAGTAGCGACAGAAGAAGAACGGAGCCGTTTATCCAAGCCCAATGAATATCCTGATTCGGATATTTTCCATACGCGTGATAAACCGGGGATAGATGTCAACTTTACTCGTATCGAAAACGGGATTCCTTTTCTGGAAAATGGGTTTCGACTGATAGTGGGCTATGATGGGGAAGTGATCTATTTTGAGCGGCGCTGGACAGAGGGGAAACTACCAGATGCTTCGAAAGTCATAGAGATAGCGGAAGCTGAGAAGAAATGGGATGAAGGGGCGACTCCAACATTTTTGTACAAGAATATGGCGTCCAGCTTTCGTAAGGAATCTGAATCATATCAGCTCGTGAATGAATTCCAGAGAATCGACCCGCAGTTTGTCGATGCCATCACAGGAAAGATGCTCGATTCGTATGGACAGGTTGCTAAAGAAAGGAAGATACAGCCTTTAGGGAAAACCGTTCCTCCAACCCCAATAGAACGAAAGCTCATTACGAAAGAAGAGGCGCAAAAAATAGCAGAGCAACAGCTCAAAAAGCTCCCTGGTACATACCGTTCGAATGGCAGGATCACTGAATCAAACTCAGGATCTGATGAAATGAGCTGGTTTTTCGAGTTTATTTCGCAACCAGGGGATGGTGAAAAGTCAGATACTGTAATAATAGCGATTGACGTCCTTGGAAATTTAGTCCATTACAGTGTGAATGCAAAAATCAGGTTCAACGAAGAGAGCAAGAAAATAGAAAAGGGCATTACCTGGGAACAAGCACAAGAGAGTGCGCGAAAACTCGTACAAACATTCTACTCCGATCAGTTAGGAAAAATTTATGCGGTCGATTACGTTCCGCGAGAGAAAAGGATCAAAGAAATCTGGGAAAACGATGAACCGTATGAAATCGAATTTGGCTATCTCATAAACGGCATACCGGTATATAATACTATCTTTCAAGTCGATGTTGACGCTGAGTCAGGGGAAGCAGTGGATCTGTATAACTCTGAGTATAACGATGTACCTTGGGGTGATTCATCTCTTTCTCCCAAAAATAAAGATGGTATCGATCTGAATACGGCGAAAAAAGTCGTGAAAGAGAACAAGAAGCTCATGCTCACTTACTTTCATCCAAAAGTAGATGGGAGCTATGGAAGAGATAAAATGCTCGAACAACCACTCCTCGTCTATCGTTATGTGGGAGAGAAAGGGATCGTCACAGCAGATGGCAAGTGGCACAGTTTTGCAGAGGAGCGCAAGAGGAATAGACGCCTTTGAAAATTAACGAAAGCTTGTCTTTGGTTCCCTGGTACTTTTTGATACAGTATAGTGAGATGAAACAGCAAAGTATTTTTGACAGCGGAGGGGAACAAGACTGGGCTTTCTCAAGTTTAAAATTGGTTATCGTACGTTAAAAACAGCCATTGGAACGGCTGTCTCGATTCTGATCGCCCAGCAGCTAGGCTTGATGTATGCTTCTTCTGCGGGGATCATTACGATCTTGTGTATCCAAGTAACAGTCAAGCAATCGTTTCAGACAGCGTGGAATCGGATTCTAGCTAGTTTATTGGGGCTGGGAATTGGGGTTTGCCTGTTTTCCCTTATGGGCTATACGCCGCTTGCCATTCTCCTTTTCATTTTGCTTTTCTTGCCGCTCGCAGTGCGATTTGGCATTCAGGAAGGCTTCGTCAACAGTATGGTTGTACTCATGCATCTGTATTCTTCCAAGAGAATTGACGGGATGCTACTGCTGAACGAGGTCGCTTTGCTCGTCATCGGTGTGGGTGTAGCCTTATTGGTCAATCTGTACATGCCGAGCCTCGATAAAGAGCTAAAAGGGATGCAAGTAAAGGTGGAGAAGCTGTTCAGCAAAATCTTGCGGGAGTTCTGCTATTACTTGCGTCACGGAGAAAGTGATTGGGACGGGAAAGAATTGATTGAAACAACAGGGGTATTGGAAACAGCGATTCGTTTAGCCTCGCGAGATGTTGGCAATCGATTGGGCCGCCGCAATGATTCGTACTACGAGTATTTTGTGATGCGACAAAAGCAGTTCGAGTTATTGGAACGCATGATGCCGATCGTCTCTTCCTTGGATCATCAGGTAACAGAGAGCCATCGGATCGCAGATTTTCTCGAGCGAATCAGCGCCTCGGTGCACCCGGGCAATACCGCCTACCGCTTTATCGATCAACTGCGCGTGATGCAAGAGGAGATCAAGGCAGCAGATTTGCCGCGAACGCGAGAGGAATTTGAGACGCGTGCCTCGCTGTTCTATCTTCTTCGAGAGATTGAGAGCTATTTGTTCATCAAGCATGAGCTAGGCAAAAACAGGGACGAAAAGGCTCAGACGGCAAAGAGTTAGACAAGCAGTAGTGCGTAACTATGAAAGAATTGTAGAATATCGAGGGAGGGGCTGCGAATATGTTCGCAGTCTTTTTTTTGTTTTTCGATAAAAATTTCGTGAACTTTTCATTAAAATCAAAAAATTGCACCGTTGTCCTAGTACGCTTTTGAACTTACTTGTATACCGTGTACAAGCGGCGAAAAATAAATCAAAAGAGTAGGATCAAGGAGATGAGAGTGACCAGATGAAATTAATTGTGAATGAAAAAGAGTTGAAAGAGTATTTTCAAGGGCTGCGGCGTCTCGTCTGGGGAAAAGAACGGACAGACGAAGGACACGCAAATGACAAGGAAGAAGCCATTCGCAGTTCGCTTCGCAAAGAGCTGTATGCAGATGAGTTCGCCGCATTTCTGCAAGAAAACCACAGTGATTTGCGACGTGATTCTTTTCGAAAAGTGCTGCTGCGTTATTTGCATGAAACCGTTGAGCTGGGAACAGATGCAGGGAGTGTCACAGGCGTCCTGGATGAGGTTGGTCGGGACTATGCTGAAATCATAGAGTCAGGCGGTACTCGTGTGCTGATTCGTTTCGCGCAAATTAACTCTGTTCAAGAGGTGTAAGGAGGAGAAGACAAATGAACTATGTACAGAAATTGAGAACGTTTATAGGCGATAGTGTACAAGTTGTAACTGGATTCGATGTGGTTTCCGGTGAGTTGCTCGGCGTGACCAATTCGACATTAACCGTGCGTGCAGCAAGTGAGCCAGGCTATGGCGGTGGTCAAACAGTCGTATTTCAACTGGACCGCATCACGTATGTGCGTGTCGTCTAATGGTGGGTCGGCAAGGGAGAAGGGGCCAAGCGCCCCTCTCCATTCTCATTCCTGCCATGCATGGGACAGCTCATCTGCCAAAGCTGATTGCCGTATGTAAGCAGCTTGCACCTCTGGAGATCATTGTGATTTCGAAAAGGACCCTGGAGCATGGCTCTGGTATTCGCGTCGTTCCTGCAGAGGATGCTGAGAATCTGTTTTCATGGAGGAGAGAGGCTGCGAAGCATGCGAGAGGGAGTGTCCTGCTTTTTCTCGGCGAAGAGCAAATCGATTCTCTGTCTGGATTGCAGCGCTTCTTGTTCCCGATTTTATATGGAAAGGCACAGGTCGTTTTGCCCCAGCATGATTCTCGGAACAGAAAGTTGATAAAACCACAGCCCATCCACAGTTTTTCCTTGCTGGTAAATAACCTCTTCGGTCGCTCTGATCTGCGTGAAGCTTCCTTGCTGGACACACCTCACGCGATGACCAGAGAGGCACTTTCCAAAATCGGAGTGGAACAGTTGGCACAGCCTGCACAAGCCCACAAGCGGGCAGTTGTGGGCGGGCTGTCTATTACCGCGCAAATCATAGGAACGGGGACGGAAGAAAGGTTGTTTTTGCCTCAGCTCCACGGTTCGTTGCTTAAAGAGCTCTCTTTGTATGAAAAGCTGGTGATTGCCGAACAGCTTGATCTTGTCTCACATCTTCCTTTTCGTGGTGGATTGTCCGATGGAGGCAGGCGAAGAGATCTAGCAGAGAATGTGAGCGGTACAAACAGTGGGATACCTGTTAGGCAGGTAGGGAAATGTCCCTTACGACAAACAAGTCTGTACAGCGGGAAAACGGTATCCGTGATCATTCCAGCCCTTAACGAAGCAGCGACAATTCAGCAGGTGATCCGTGAAGTTCTTCGGCTGGAGCCAGTTGAAATTATAGTGGTCGTCAATGGCTCGGATGATCAAACAGCACAGCTTGCCCGTGAATGCGGAGCGACGACCGTAGAGTTCCCATATGCATTGGGAGTAGACACAGGACGGGCGATTGGGGCAAGTCTGGCAAAAGGCGACATCCTGCTGTTTGTCGATGCGGATGTGATCATGACCGCGCATGATTTGTATCCATTTGTACTCGCATGCCAGCGCGGCGTGGATGTTGCGTTGAATGATGTTTCTGCTTTTTTGAATCAGCCTTGCGCTGACAACGTTTTTGTGGCTTGTCGCCAAGCTCTCAACTTGGCTTTGAATCGTAAAGATTTAGGGATCGGGTCTATGGTGACCGTCCCCTTTGCCTTACGCAGGGAGGCGGTTGCTCCGCTCGGGTGGCCCATACTGCTTTGCCCGCCTAAAGCACAAGCAGTATACGCACAGGCAGGTGTAAAGATGGAATTGGTTCATCAGGTGAACAGCTTCTCCTCCAACCGACTCCGGCCAGAAAAACACTTCGCCAGCTCCGGAATGCCCCCAGCCGTTGAACAGATTGCGGGTGACCACGTGGAAGCCTTGCAGTTTCTGGTGAAAGGACGGTAGCGAGGATGCGTTGTGAAATCAAGAAGACTGGAAGGAGGGAATGAAATTGGCAAAACAGCGAATAGAGGGTCTCGTTAGTGTCGTTATTACGAATTTCAACAGAGCTGCTTATATACGAGAGTGTCTGGACAGCATTCTTCAGCAAACCTATGAGAATTGGGAAATTGTCCTGATTGATGATGCTTCGACGGATCAATCGGTAGAAGTCGCCAGAGAGTGGCTGGAACAAAATGAAAGGTTTTTTCCGGGAGACAATCAGGTACTGATTCATGCGCTCCCTCGCAATGTTGGCTTTGCGGGTGCCATCAACTTCGGGCACTACATGAGCCGAGGTGAGTTCATTGCGAATCAGGACTCGGATGATTTCTCTCATGTCCTGCGCCTTTCGCGGCAGGTTGAGTATTTAAAAAGTCATTCCCAGATTGATTTGGTCGGTACGAATTATTACGCCTTTTCGTCCGATCACCCGGAAAAAAAGGAGCTTGCTACTTGGATCAAGTACGGCGATGACATTCGAAAGGTATATGGGAAAGGCGGACACTGTGTCTGTCACGGTACCTGCATGTTTCGGGGGCGCTTGTTTGATCAGGTTGGTGGCCCGACTCGTCGGATCGACGGTGCAGAAGACTACGAATTTATCGCCAAAGCCTTGAATGCGAGAGCAGACGTCAACAATATCGCAGAAGCATTGTACTATTACCGAATCCACGCTGAGCAGCGTTCGGCGCACTATTATCGGAAAAAGGGGGTGTGAAAATTTGAATAGCAGTAATGATCGCATCTTGATGGTGCTGGATAATTTGGGGACAGGCGGAACCGAGACACATGTTCTTAGCATAGGCAAAGCGTTGCAAAAAAAGGGCGCCCAACTGTTTTATGCTGGCGGGAACGGCCCCCTCTATCAAGCGTTTGTCGATGCAGGTTTTTTAGTTGAACGAATCGACTCCGCACGGGAACCCCTCTCGGCACGCGGGCAGCATTTGATCGAGAGTTACCAGGGGGTTATGAAGAAGCATGGCATTAGCATCGTCCATGTGCATCAGACTCCTTCAGGCTTACTCGCCGCTACTGCCGCTAATCAGTTGGGCATACCCGTCGTATTTACCTTGCATGGCACGTACTATCCAAAGGATGAAGCGATAAAAGTGGCACAGCTCTGTTCCGCTGTCATCAGTGTGAGCAAACCTGTCCAACTATTCTGGGAAAAGCTAGGGGTGAAAACCACACTCATTTCCAATGGGATTGATGTGGAAGATTTCCGGCCTGACTCTGCAAAAATGGTGAAGCTACCTTCCTTGCCGTCTGATGCCACAGTGGTGACGTATGTCAGCAGGCTGGCTTGGCAAAAAGCAACGGTGTGCAACATGGTGTTGCGAGCAACCAAAACATTGCGTAGTGAAATCCCCAACCTGCATATCGTGGTGGTGGGTTCGGGTGCCCAGTCCATTCATGTACATGAGCTGGCAAAAGCGTTAAATAAAGCAGCAGGGCAGCCCTATATCCACATTGTGGGGGAGCAAACCGATGTCCGACCGTATTACGCAATCAGTGATTTGGTGATTGGAACAGGCAGGGTCGCACTCGAAGCGATGGCGTGCGAAAAGCCAGTGCTTGCGATCGGAAATCATGGCTACGTCGGGTTGGTCGCGCCTTCGTCTTACGATTTAGCTTGGGACTGTTACTTCGGTGACCACTCCTCTGTGCAGAAGCCATCTCCTCAGCTGATCGATAGCGCTCTGCGTCAAGCGTGCCGAAACCGGAGTCAGCTGAAGGAAATAGGAGGTCTGGGAAGAGCATGGGTCCAATCCAATTTTCATATCACGCAGAAATGTGCCTCCTTGCTTACCATCTACGCTCAAGTGAAGAATGGGGGAGGTCAGATGAATATGAAAAAAGTCTTGTACGTAGGTTGGCTAGGGTTCAAAAATTTGGGTGACGAACTGATGTGGCATGCCTTTCACGATTTGTCCCGCAAATATCTCGACCCAGCTAAATACAAGGTGATTCCTTCGCTGCCAGGGGTTGACCTCAACGATTTAAGCGAATATGACACCGTCGTTTTGGGGGGAGGCTCGCTTCTTGTCCCCGGTTATGTGGATGTAGCCTATCGAGCAGTTGAACAGAAAAAGCGGCTATGGATCTGGGGGAGCGGATTCGATTCACAGGATAAGGTGCAGCTCGATTCCTCTGGCATATTAACGACGAAGCTCATGACAGACAATGAAAAGATGAGCCAGACGCTGCAAAAAATCGCGGAACACGCTACGTTCTTTGGTGTACGAGGACCGGTTACTCTTCAATACCTCCAGCAAGCGGGAGTAGGCGGCAAAGCATGGATCAGCGGAGACCCAGGAATGCTGCTCCTTCCTGCATCACCAGCAGCAGAGGTAGACAAAAGCAAGCGATTAACCATTGGTATCAACTGGGGGACATCCTATAATCGCATCTATGGGAAAAACGAGGACGCCGTAGAGGATGCACTGGTGTATGCAGCCAAGAGGCTCATCAAGTTAGGCTACGATATCCATTTGCTGACGATGTGGGGACCGGATCGGGAAGCCATAAAAAGACTGCACAAAAAAATCGGCGATCCAACGCATACGATCCTCGACTTGGAGCTACACGACCATTCAAAAATGCTGGAGCTGATGAAAGGGTTTCAGGCGACGATTAACTTTAAGCTGCATGCCAATGTGCTGAGTGCCGCTGCTGGAGTTCCATTCGTCTGCTTAGCGTATCGCATCAAAAGCATCGACTTCGCTTACTCCTTGGGTCTACCGGAGCTCCTCGTCTCAACAGATGAGCCACTATTAGCGGAACGAATTCTCATTTGTACCTGGGATGCAATCGCACGCAGGGAGCAGATCGCAGCAAAAATAGCAGCCAGTCAAAAAAAGATGATGGAGAATTTGGAGCAGCCGTTTATCCAAGGTCTGCTGTAAATCAAAAGGGGACCTGTGCTTCGCTACAGGTCCCCTCTTTCATTCATGAAAAGTGACGAAAATCAGTACTCACCGTGCTCCCGCAAGCTGGCTACAGGAACACTCATCTCCTGATCCGGCTGGTTGAGCGGGTATATCCTTGCCATGTCGTTGTCATCATCGATGTGCTGGATGTATACGGGTATTCCATCGCAGGTAACATTCGCCATAACGGGTGAAGCGGCGATTTCTTTCGCGCGCTGTTTATTCATTTTGACTCCTCCTGTCATTCGTAACAGCTTTAATATGTACGTCAGCCAAGCAAGGTATACTTTTTGCGCCTGTTGACATTTCCTAAAATATGTAATAAATTGAAGGGGAAATTACTACGAAATCGTACTAAAAGGAGTCACCGGTATGCAGCAACTATATGACCTCTTTCTGAAAACCGGTTTGCGTCCGTTCGCCTTTATGTCTGATACGATGCAGCTTGAAGAAAAACTGACTCGCTCCGATTTGTCGACCCTCCTCATATTGCTGTTCCGCGGAGACTTGACCATGTCAGAGCTGGCGCAAGAGATGGGGGCGCCGCTTAGTTCGATGACCAGCATCGCGAAACGGCTTGAACGCAAAGGATACATCGCGAGGGCGACCTCTGTAGAGGATCAACGGGTGAAGCTCGTCACACTGACACAACCAGGCAAACAGCTCGCAAAAGAATCGGAGCAAATGATGTTGGCGATGCTGGGCAGGCTTCAGGAAGCATTTACACCGGAAGAAATGGAGCAATTCACCACCCTGTTACTCAAGGCAGCCAAGGTATTTCAGGAGGGAGGACCTGTCAAGTCGCGCGAAACAAAGGTTCGTTCCATCAAGATCAACATTGAGGAATAGTCGGTTCGAGCCTGCTTCTTTTTTTGTCTAATTACTACGAAATCGTATTAAATGGATTGGAAGGAGAGAGTCGAGATGAGAATCGTCATTTATACCGGAAAAGGTGGGGTTGGGAAGACGAGTGTCGCAGCAGCAACGGCTGTTAAGCTGGCAAAGCAGGGAAAGAGGACGCTCGTACTCAGTACGGATGCCGCACACAGTTTGGCAGATTCATTGGGGACTGTGATCGGACCAGATCCCGTACCAATCAGCGAAAATTTATGGGGCCAGGAAGTAAATAGCTTGCGGGAAACCGAGCGCAACTGGGGAGCCGTTCAGGGATGGCTGACAACACTGCTCGACAAAGCACAGCTGACTGATATTACAACGGAGGAGATGCTCGTTTTTCCTGGTATGGAGGAATTGTTCAGTTTGCTACAGATCAAGGAACACGCCATGAGCGGGCAGTTCGACGTCCTGGTAGTCGATTGTGCCCCAACCGGAGAAACACTGCGTCTGCTCAGTTATCCGAACGTATTGAATTGGTGGTTGGAGAAAATTTTTCCGACGGAGCGCAAGCTGATCAAACTGGTTCGCCCAGTGGCTAAGATCGTCAACAAAGTAGAACTTCCTTCTGATGATGTGCTAGACAGTGTCGAGCAGCTCGCTCGGGGGCTGGAGGAAATGCAACGAATTGTTTTGGACCCGGAGATTACATCAGTGAGGATCGTTGTAAACCCAGAAAAAATGGTGCTCGCGGAAGCAAAGCGCTCGTTCACGTACTTGAATCTGTTCGGGTTCAATACGGATGCGATCATCGTGAATCGGGTGCTTCCGGATGAAGCGGGAGAAGGATTTTTTGCCTACTGGCGAGAGCTGCAACGAAAGTATGAGAACGAAATCGTGGAAAACTTTCAGCCGCTCCCGATTTTGAAAGCACCAATGATGCCAAAAGAAGTGATTGGGTTGCCCATTCTAGAAGAATTGGCTGACATCGTTTTTGGAACAGAAGACCCATCCGCCAAGCTTTATCAGGGCAGAACGGAACTGATTCGAGAAGTGGACGGCGAGATGCATTTGGAGCTGACGATTCCTTTTGTAGATAAAGCAGCCTTGGATTTAACGCAAACAGGGGATGAATTGACCGTAAATGCGGGTGCCTACAAGCGAAAAGTTATTTTACCACGAGTATTAATGGGACGACAGGTTACGGGAGCGAAATATGCGGAAGATCGGCTGATCATTCGTTTTAGCGAAAGGGAAGGGGCTGCCCAACATTGAGACGTACTGGATTGAATCGGGTGCTGACGATTCTTGGGAATATGGAACAGCATGAAACCAAGCGACATGTGAAAAATGCCTGCAAAGAATGGCTACTCGCATCGCGGTCAGTGATCGACAGCATGATCGATGCGTTACAGGATGAACAGGAACGTCCGAGGGCTCATAAGATCAACATTTCCAAGGAATAGAATAGGCCAAATTGAGAGGAGAGAAATGACATGGTAAATGGGATCAAGCGCCAAATGGGTTTCACTCTCATCTTGACAGGACTGCTGCATACGGTTGTCGGACTTTTTTTCTACGCGGAGCCACTTCAGCAGATCGTCGCAAATGGCTTTTGGAATGCGGTAGGGCGAGAGGAAGATGCTGCTTTCTGGTTTATGATGTTTGGCTTTTTGTTGATTTTGCTCGGATATATGGCGGATTGGCTGATGAAAAAGAAGGGAATGGAGCCGCCGATTGCTTTCGGGTGGACGATTCTTGGCATATGTGTGGTCGGGGTGATTGCCATGCCTGTATCGGGCTTCTGGCTAGCCTTACCACAGGCAGGCATCTTGCTTCGCAAGTGATGTAAGAAATTTGCGGATAGGTAGATGGTTCAGATAAAATGAATGTACCATTTTCCATATGTTTCAATATCCGAGGATGGGATTGTCTATAAAAGAAAGATGGGGATAACACGATGGAGCACATCTATAACGTCCAAACCTTAATCAAAGAATCGCAAAAAAACAGAGTGAAATACTTGTTCTTTTGGGGACATACACAGAAGGAGTCAGGCACTATCGATAAATCATGCTTCAGCCAATGGTATCCGGCCGCTTTTGTAGAGGACGGTATCACGTACTTGACCGCTGAGCATTACATGATGGCGAAAAAGGCTGAGCTGTTCGGTGATCTTGCCATTCGTGATGAAATACTCAGGAAAAGCCATCCAAAACAAGCGAAGGAATTGGGACGAAAGGTTCATTCCTTTGACGAGGCTGTGTGGAATGCGAACAAGACGGCGATCGTTCGCCAGGCAAACCTATTAAAATTCAGCCAGCATGCCGATTTGAAAGCGTACCTCTTGGACACAGGTGACCGTATTATTGTGGAAGCGAGTCCTTATGATCGGATATGGGGAATCGGGATGGCCCACGATCATCCGCATGCGGAACAGCCCGAAAAGTGGCGGGGAGAAAATCTGCTCGGTTTTGCATTGGTGGCAGTCAGGGAGCAGTTACGTTCATGATCCAGGTTGCCCATCTTTTTTGGGGGGAGCAAAACAGAAATAGACGTACAAATACGCCATTCTTTCCTATGATTATTCAGAAAGAATAGCGTATTTTTTCCTTTTTGCCTACTTGCTAAATTCTGTAAGTAACATATTTTTAAAGTTAGCTTTACCCAAATTGTTCAAATTGACGGTCAACATATGCTTGCCTCCAAGTGTACCCCCAACAAGAGTAATAAACCCTGGAATGCTACCTGTATGTCCCCATATCGAAACACCGTTTGGAAGCTTCGTTTCATAGATTCCAAGACCATATCCGCTGATTTCAGCACTTCCTGTAGGAACTGTAGTAAGCATTTCTTTTAATTGCTGTTCCTTCAGTAATTTGCCACTGAGTAAGTAAGAGAAGAATTTATTTAAGTCGTCGGCAGTAGAAATCATATCCCCAGCCGAGCTAGCTATACTTGGGTTATAATAAGTAACGTCTTTTAGCTCACTTGCTCCGTCTGGATGGAAATATCCACGGGCATGGTTGGTGCCTGGAATAACGCTCGAATTGCCAGGTAGGAATGTATTCGACAATTCAAGCGGTTCAATAATCCGATTTTCAATCTCTTCCGCATAGCTGTTTCCGGTTATTTTTTCAATAAGGATACCCAGTAATACGTATCCTGTGTCTGAATATGACCAGCCCTTTCCTGGGGCAAAGTCTGGAGGCAGAGAAAGCCCAATCTTTACTAATTCTTCAGCGGTATATGATTTTTTGGCATTCATCATATCAGCATCTTTTGATCTTAAGTACTCAGCGATACCACTTGTATGGTTCAATATCTGCCGGATAGTAATCTGGTTACCATCATATCCGTTTCCTTGAATGACACCAGGCAACCATTTTTCGATGGAGTCGTCTAGATTCAGGCGATTCTCTCCAGCTAATTGAAGTACAACTGTTGCGGTGAACGTCTTCGTCACGCTGCCAATGCGAAAGCGAAAATCTGTTTCCATTGGTTTCTTAGTGCTCAGATTCGATACCCCAGCAGCGTAACCCCATGTTTTTCCATCCTCATAAGTTTTAGCGAGTATCCCCGGGTTTCCAAGTTGCAATATATCCCGCATTGCTTGCTTGACGGAATTACGATCTCGTTGAGTGCTTGTTTGTAACGAACTAGATACATTTTGAGTGGGCTCTGCTTTTACAATTGAGGTTGGCGTTATGTATAACAGGGAACTTCCAGCTATTAAAAGGGCCAGACTTGCAAATGTAATTTGACTACGTTTTTTCATAAGGCATTTCTCTCCTCTATTTATATTGTATAGGTGATTGCTTGTTCTTTTCCTTGAAACACTCTTGTTAAATGGTTTGTTTTTCATATATAAGTCATATTTGTTCCGCCTTTCACGCCGCGTTGTTTTTTTATCATACAGAATGAAAATCTCTTTTTTCTTACGCATTCCTTACAAATTACTTATGTTTAAAATAGCTTGACATTGTGCTGCATTAAAATTTGTTTTTACACGAAAAAGTGGTTGAGCAGACATCGTGCTGCCCAACCACTTCTTTCTTTATTGCACAGAAAACGCAGCTTTGACCTGGTCCAAAGACATGACCATCTGCCCATACAGCTTCCCGTCTGGAGTTGCTGGATCATAGGGATTGGACTGAGGCAAGGAAACGACGTATACCAGCCCATGCGTTTGTGCCAGTACATCACCCAGCGGCGGTCCTTCCAATTTGGACAGGTGATTCCAATGTGGTACCGTCATGACAAAAATGGTGAGGAGTGAGGATCGCTCCTCCTTTCGTTGATTGGGAGCGAACATAAAATGCGCTTCGTATTTCGTCGGCACATCCAGCTTGCCCTCCAGTGGCTGTTGGCGAGGGGGGCGCTTAGTCGTCGATGAGAACTCCTCCACGATGTAATTTCCGGTCCAAGAGGGAGGGATGGCAAACGTAAATGTCTCGGTGATCGGGATCGGCACCGTGAACTGATTGTTTATGGTTCGACCTTTGATCTCATCGGTTGTCGGTCTTTTGACTTCCCGCTCAGGGTCAGATGGAGCCGCTTGCTGTGGCGGTGGCGCTGCTTGTGGACCTGTCAGTGAACAGGCGGAGAGCAGAAAAATGAGGATGAGTCCTACATAGAAGTACGTTGCTACTTTCATCACGGTCCTCCTTGATGTATAAAACACTCCCGCTTATTCATTCCACGCAAGGAGGAAAACTATTCCATAGTCTTATCGTGAATATTTATTCAATAAAACATATTTTTCTTGAATATCAGAAAATATATAATTATAATTTAAATCAGAAATCATTTCCGGTATTCGGAAAAATTAATGCGCAATTCATCCGGGACATAAATGGGGGATAGCAGGATGATTGAGGTTAAGCAGCTTGTCAAATCTTTTGGCCCGTTAACCGTGTTGAAGGGCGTTACGCTCACGGTGGAAGAAAAGGAAGTTGTCGTCTTGCTTGGAGCCAGTGGCTCAGGAAAAAGTACTTTACTCCGATGTTTGAATTTTCTGGAATTTTATGACGGCGGAGAGATTCGAATCGGTGGTCAGCAAATTGATCCACACAAGACGAATCTGAATCAGTTCCGCGCCGAGGTCGGCATGGTTTTTCAGCACTTTAATCTGTTTCCGCACAAGACAGTTTTGGAAAACTTGATCGAGGCACCTGTTCACGTCAAAGGGATGAATGTAGCAGAGGCCAAACAATTAGCGTACGAGCTCCTGAAAAAAGTGAATATGCAGGATAAGGCCGATGTCTACCCAGACATGCTCTCTGGTGGACAAAAGCAACGGGTTGCCATCGCCAGGGCGCTTGCGATGAAGCCGAAAATCATGCTTTTTGATGAGCCAACCTCTGCACTCGATCCCGAGCTCGTCGGTGAAGTGCTACAAGTCATGAAGCAGCTCGCCAAAGAAGGAATGACAATGATCGTCGTGACACATGAAATGGGGTTCGCTCGTGAAGTAGCAGATCGGGCGGTGTTCATGCACGATGGGCAAATTCTGGAGCAGGGACCACCGAGTGAATTCTTTGAGAATCCGCAGCATGATCGTACCAAGCAGTTTTTAGGTAGCATCCGGTAAAATCCGCTACATCTAAATAATATAGAGATGAAAAACAGGGGGAATCACCAATGAAAAAACGTGCAAAATGGTCCGGAATTTTGTTGTCCACGGTTCTAATGGGCTCGCTGCTACTCTCAGCTTGTGGATCACAGACAAGCACACCGGCAGCAGGTGGACAAGCTTCTGGAGACGGTGGAAAGAAAGATTTTACGTACGCCATGAGTGGCGTGTACAAGCCGTTTAGCTTCAAGGAAAACGGGCAACTTACTGGCTTTGACGTAGAAATTGGACAAGCACTGGCAGAAAAAATGGGCATGAACGCAGTGCCGATCACCAATCCATTTGAAACGATCATCCCCGGTCTGGACGCGAAAAAATACGACGCTGTCATCGGGAGCTTGACCGTCACACCTGAGCGTCAAAAAGCTGTTCTGTTCACCAATCCGTACTACCGTTCCGGTTCGCAAATTTTCGTGCAAGAGGGCAATACCACCATCAAGAGCAAAGAAGATTTGAAGGGCAAAAAGATCGGCGTAGTAAAAGCATCCAACTACTTGGATTGGGCGAAAAAGCTGACCGATGAAGATAAAATCACGCAGTATGATAGCGATATCACCGCTTTGCTCGACCTGCCGACAGGACGCCTCGATGCCGTGATTACCGACCAGGTAGTTGGCTTGCGATTCATTAAAGAAGGCGGAGGAAAAGTAATTGACGTAGGCGAACCACTGAGCTTTGACGAGCAAGCGATCGCTGTGCGCTTGGGTGACCAGGAGGCAGTAGATCGCCTCAACAAGGCGTTGGACGAGATCGTTAAAGACGGTACCTATGAAAAGATCAGCCAAAAATGGTTTGGCCGCAATATCCTGCAAAAACAGTAAGTGGGCAACGGGGTGTCCGTGATGGATGCCCCCCTTTTTAACGCTTCATGTGAGGAGGATTGCACGTGATTATTGATATTTTTCTATCCAGTTATCCCCTTTTTCTAAAAGCGACATGGCTCACAGTTCAGTTGACGGCCGTTGCCCTGATGCTCGGTTGTGTGGTAGGTCTTGTCATTGCCTTTTTCCGGATATCCGATAACAAAGTATTGAACTACATCGCACACGTCTACATTACCGTCATTCGCGGGACGCCTTTGATCGTGCAAATTTGTATTCTGTACTTCGGCTTGGCAAATTTGGTGACGCTCTCGCAGTTTTGGGCAGGAGCCATCGCGCTGGCAGTTCATAACGGCGCGTATATTGCAGAAATTTTCCGAGGCGCGATCCAGTCCATTGATCGTGGGCAGATGGAGGCATCCCGATCACTCGGAATGTCGTACCCGTTGGCGATGCGCAGAATCATTTTGCCACAGGCGTTCCGTCGGGCGATCCCATCGCTTGGCAATCAGTTTATCATCGGGCTCAAAGACTCATCGCTGGTCGCCTACGTAGGGATGCAAGATTTATGGGGAACCGGTCTGGGTGAAGCAGCCTCCAACTACAAGCAGCTAGAGACTTATATGGTCGTAGGCTTGTACTATCTCGTATTGATCATGATCTTCTCATATTTCGTAAACAAACTGGAAGCACGATTAGCCAGAGGCAAAGCCCCCAATAAACAAGCGAAAGACAACACGAGTGTGGCGGCGTAACTCTTAGTCATGGAGGACGAAAGAAAGATGGTTCAATCAGTCGAACGGGCGATGAAAATTATTCGGGTACTGATTTCAGACGAAAAACATGCTTGGCCGATTTCGGAGCTGGCGAGCGCAACGGGTCTACCAATCAGTACGCTCCACCGTTTTCTCGAATCCATGATCCAGTTCGGATTGGTTGAACAGGACCCAGTCACCAAGCATTACAAGCCGGGATATACGTGGATGGAAATCGGTTTTATCCTGCATGAAAAGCTAAACCTGCGGGCTGTGGCGAGGCCTTTCATGGAGGAGCTGGCGAATGAAGTCGAGGAGAGTATCTTCCTCAACGTATTGGCGGGGACGGATTCGATGCCGATCGAAAAAGTAGAAAGTCCACTGAAAATACGCATAGACGAGAACCTGGGGGAGCGGATTCCTCTCACAATCGGCGCCCCTAGCAAAATCATTCTCGCGTATTTGAAGCAGGATGCGATCACGAAAGTCGTTTCAGCCCAGCTTTCGCCAGACAAGCAGCCGTCATTTTTGGAGCAGCTGAGTGAAGCGAAGAAAAGTGGCTATGCGATCAGCTACGAAGAGAAGACGGAAGGCACCATGGCAGTCGCTGCTCCAATCATCGGCTACGGAAATCAACTCGTCGGAGCGCTCTCGATCAACGCCCCGTGCTTTCGGGTGACAGAAGATCGATTGCCCCTACTCATCGAAAAAGTGAAACGCCAAGCTACGACGATTTCGGCAAGAATCGGCGGCGCATAAGTTAACCCTCCATTCCAGCATCTGTGGATGGAGGGTTTGCTTTTTTTTATAGTAACCATCAGATCTTTCAATTTTTTCGCCTCGAAAAACTGTGTTAGTGTGAAAGAAACAGTGGGGAGGGGAGAGAGACATGTTTCCATTTCGCGTTATTAATCAGGAAACAACGGAAGATGTGCTGGATATGGCTAGTGTCATCGAAGTGGTAGAGCAAGCCTATCAAATGAAATCGAGTCAGCAGGCGACGTTGTTTCCACTCATTTTTCATGAGTTCGTAGAGGGTAGAGCCGACATGGATATCAAATCCGGTCATTTGCCGCAAGCCGATATATTTGGACTAAAGCTCGTCTCCTGGTTCGGTGACAATGACAAGAAAGGTCTGCCACAACTAGTCGGTACTGTGATGGTAGTAGACAGCCGAACTGGCGTACCGCAGGGGATTTTGAGTGGAGAGCACATTACTTGCATGCGTACGGGAGCTGCCGGAGGAATCGGTGCAAAGTATTTGGCACGTCCCGAATCGGAGAACCTGCTGATTGTCGGGACGGGACATCAGGCTCCTTTTCAAATCATGGCGACACTGATGACGATGACAGAGATCAAGCGGGTGTACATCTGCAATCCGCGATCACCAGAAAAGGCGCAAAGCTTTGCCGCCAAAATCAAAGAGAACCTCTTGACCAGATTCGTCTCCAAGTATGCGGGAGAAGAGTACGAGCGGTATGCCAGCCGTTGTGACGTGGAGTTTATCGCGGTGGACAATTTCGAAGAAGCGACTAGACAAGCAGATATGATCATCACCGCAACTCCTTCACGTGAACCGATGATCCAAGCGGAGTGGGTAAAGCCGGGGACGCATATTACCTGCATAGGGGCAGACATGGAAGGAAAACAGGAAATCGATGAACGGCTTTTTGCAAAAGCGCGCGTCTTCGTTGATGATGTCGGACAGTCAGTACGGGTGGGAGAGACAAAGGTAGCTGTAAAAAAGGGGCTGATAACAGAGGGCGATATCGCAGCAGAGATTGGCAATGTCATCCCCGGTCGTGCCCAAGGAAGACAACATGTAGAAGAAATCACGATTTTTGATAGCACCGGGATCGCGTTCCAAGATTTACTGACAGCTGCACACATTTTGAAAGTGGCGGATAAGCGCGGTATAGGAACGATCGTTGATCTGTAAGGGTGAAAGGATAGGATTAGGAGGGGAACGACGATGAGAATTGCACCTTTTAAAGTAGAAGAATGGATGAACGCCTATGAGATGGAGGCTGTTTACAATATTGCCGAAACATGCGTCGATTCGCTGACGGTAGAAGAGTTGATCCGCCTTTCCGATGAGCCGGAAGATTTTTTCCGAGAGATGGCCCAGAAGAAGCTGACGTACGGTCATATCGAGGGTTCGCCGGAATTCCGCAGCCTCGTCGCGAGTATGTATCAAACGATGAAGCCGGACAACATTTTGGCGATGAACGGGGCGATCGGAGCGAATTTTCTCACCTTGTTCTCGCTCGTTGCGCCTGGTGACGAAGTAATTACAGTGCATCCAACGTATCAGCAAATTTATTCGGTACCGGAGTCGTTCGGAGCGCAGGTCAAGCTGCTCAGACTTTTGCCGGAAAATGATTTTTTGCCTAATCCGGTTGAGCTGCGTTCACTCATTACAGACAAGACCAAGCTGATCTGTATCAACAATCCGAACAATCCATCTGGAGCTTTGATGGGTGAAGGTTTGCTGCGAGAAATCGTAGAGATTGCCCGCTCCGTAGATGCTTACTTACTGTGTGACGAGGTGTATCGAAATTTGCACCAAGACCCGGAGGTTGTGGTACCATCTATCGTCGACTTGTACGAAAAAGGGATTGCGACAAGCAGCATGTCCAAAGTGTTTTCATTGGCGGGCTTGCGTCTGGGGTGGATTGCAGCACCTCAGGATGTGATCAAAAGCTGCTTCCAGCACCGTGATTACACGACCATCAGCTGCGGGATGCTGGATGACATGCTGGCTGTCCATGCACTGAAAAACCGCGACAAGATCATGGAGCGCAGCCTAAAGATCGTGCGGGACAACCTGCAGATTCTCGACGAGTGGGTAGCGAAGGAGCCGTTGGTCTCTTACGTCAAGCCGCAGGCTGGAACAACCGCAATGCTCAAGTACGAGCTGGATATCCCTTCGGAAACGTTTTGCATTGACCTGTTTAAAACGACAGGGGCGTTTTTGACACCAGGCAGCTGCTTCGACATGGAAGGGTGGTTACGAATCGGGTACGCCTGCTCGTCTGAAGTGCTTCAAGTAGGTCTATCAAAAGTATCGGAGTTTTTGGAGTCACGCAAATAAGGGATAAAGTAGGAGAGGGAGTGTCTCTTCGGTGGAAGAAAAGAGACACTCTTATGCTCGCAAGCTGGCGGAGATGATAGGGGAGCACGCATAGGGTATCGGTTGAACATAGAGCCACTCTCGGCTACACTTTTTCTAACAGAGGTTGTTCAAAAAGCCGACTTTTTGAACACGCACTTACACGAAGAATGGGTGTCGTTCGGTGAGGGAGTGGATAATCAATCATGGAGTTACGCAATCTGAAGACATTTCAGGTCGTTGCCGAGCATTTGAACTTGACGAAGGCTGCAGAGCAACTCGGATACAGCCAGCCTACGATTACACTCCAGATTCAAGCATTGGAGCGGGAGCTGGGTCACCCTTTGCTCAATCGGGTAGGCAAGCGCACGTTTTTGACACCGGCCGGAAAAATAGTGAAACAACATACGGATCAGCTTTTCTACGTTCTCCAGCACATGGCGGAGGGACTTAATCACTTAGACATGCCTGTAGGACCGCTGGTCGTGGCGGCCCCGGAGTTTTATTGCATCCAATACATGCCCCAAATTCTGAAAGCATATGTAGAGACACATCCACAGGTCAATTTGCAGGTCATTTCATGCACCAGTCAGGAAACTTTGAAAAAAATACAAGCCCACGAGGCAGATATTGGGATCATTGCGGGCATCACCTCGCAACCAGGTATTGATTCCAGCGTCGTGGACTTGGAACAATTCACCTTGATTGCTTCTCCTGATTTGATGAAGGACAAAACACTGGCAGACGCACTCGTGACCTTTCCTTTTTTGTCTTATCAGGAGGGGTGCAATCTCGATGAATTTATTACCCAATGCCTGTTGGAGTTAAACTACATCCCACCCTCTGTCATTAAATGTAGCAGCGAAGAAACAATCAAACGGTCAGTCCTGAATCAAACAGGCATAGCCCTGCTCAGTAAGGTTCTAGTAGAAAAAGAGCTTCGAACAGGAGAACTAATGGAGTTGTACCGCTTTTCCAAGAAAGCAGAAACATTGCTGGTCTGTCTGGGGCGCCGAAGAGAAGAGCCTGCAATCCAGACCTTCATGGAACTGGTCAAAGACATTTGGTTATCGATAAGAGAAGAGTAGTCATGACAAGGGGCAGTCTAAGGAGTCCCTCAAAAGTAAAGAAGCTGGGAAAAACGGTTTCGTTTTTCCTAGCTTCTTTTTCTGTGTGGAACGGCAATAATATTGTAAAATGAAAGAAGGTAAGAGAAATAGGAGATGACAACAAATGAGTAAGCAAGTAAACGAAAAGGAACTCGTTTCGCATTTAGCTACCAAAACAAAAGTAGATCCGCAAAAAATCATGATCGTACTCAAGCATGAGCAAGCGTACATGAACAGTGCGAAGGCAGATGCAAAAGGTGATGTCGACGTTGATTTTGATGATCTCGTAGATTACATCATGGGTAAGTCAGATGTGAAGCTGGATGAGATCACCGTCGAGAAGATCCTGGATGTAGAGATGGAATACTTGATTAAAAAAGGAATCGCTGGATATATAGACTAATAGAGGACGTCTGGTTATCAGGAAAAGAAGAGTAGTGTTCCAAGCACATTCCCCTTGTAGAGGGTGATGTGCTTTTTTATTACCACAACGCAAAAGGGTTATCATGGTAAAAAATCTAAAAACCATCTGAAAGACGGTGGCTGCAGTGGGGAGAAGAATATTTCCAGTCTAGGCTCCAGGCTCCGTCCCTCAGGGAAGCTTTGACTGCCCGCTCCAAAGGAATTAGCGGGGAAACGCAAAAGTGGTAGCCGCTACGTCGCATGAGCACGGTTGCGTTTCTTTTACCCGCTAATCCCTTCTCCGCTCGGTAGGACTCCACAAGTCGCTACGTCTGGAAATATTCTTCTCTGGCGTATCTGATTACGTTCTTCGTTCTTTTCAAGCTTTTAAAAAACGAATAACTTTAACAGCTCGTAGAGGAAACAGGAGAAATAAGCGAAGATCTTTGGTACACCGACCGAGACGGAATGCAAAAAGCGAAACACGCCCTTAAGCGTCCACCTCTGAAACACATCCTGAATGGACCACTTTGGACGCGGTTTCGCTTTTTGCATGGAGTCGGGCAGTGAATCCCCCAGCGGGTGGGACAAGAAGCTGAGCGTTTTCTCCTGTTTCCTCCCCACCACAACAGAGTGACAAGTGGATTTTTAGTATTATTTAACAAGGGATATATATACTGAAAATCCAAAAAATATCTGAAAGACAAATGTAAATTGTTTGACCATTGGTAGTCGTCGTGTCTATAATTTGGTTATCTTTGTTAGTAATGTTAACTAACTGTGTGGCGGTGATCGAAGAAGCGTGCAAGCTCCCAAAAAAACAGGTAATAGCAAACTCGTGAAAAAACTGAATAAAGAAGAAGTATTGCAACAGGTCGTCTTGCACGGGCAAATTTCCCGCGCAGATATCTCCAAGCAGACACATCTCAGCCGTCCATGTGTTTCCGCCCTCGTAGATGAAATGATCCAGGAAGGACTCCTACAAGAAGTAGGAATGGGCGATTCCAAAGGCGGTCGCAAGCCGATTTTGTTGGAGTACAACTATCAGGCGTACGCCATTGCAGGCGCGATTTTTGAAGGATCTACCCTGGACATGGCCATCGCAGATATGAAAGGTGAGTTCTTGGCTCGCTATCGCAAACGGCTGGCACAACCAGCGAATGGCGAAACCGTCATCGAAGATTTGGCAGCCGGACTGGATCGCTTGCTGCGTGAAAGCGGCATCCCGCGAGAGCGTCTACTCGGAATGGGCGTTGGTTTGCAGGGAGTCACACAGCGTGGCAGTGGAACCGTCAGTTTTTCGCCCAGCACAGGATGGATGGGTTCACCGATTCAGCAGACCATCGAAGCGCGACTCGGACTGCCCGTCATTATCGACAATGACGTGAATATGATGACACTGGGCGAGTATGTCCGTGGAGCAGGGGTCGGCCATACCAACGTCGTCTACATGTATGTAGGAACGGGGATTGGGGCAGGGATCATTTTGGATGGACAGTTTTATCGGGGGAGTCGTGAGGCAGCAGGAGAAATCGGCTTCATGATGATCGGCCCGGTACATAATCGCCCGAATGGCGCGTCAGGCGTGTTTGAGACGCATTATTCGATTCCGGGTATCCAAGCGCAGGCTAAGGGATTTCTCTCTGACCTTCAGGAAGGGTCGAGTGTCATAGAAGAGCTGATCCGGCACGCCAAGCAAAATGCAGAAGCAAAAGAGCTTCTTGCAGATGTGTATCGACATTGGGCGTACGGAATGGCGAACATCATCAGTATTTTGAACCCGGAAATATTGATCCTGAGCGGGGAGATGGTCCACGTCGATGGTGAAGGGGTGAAGCAAATTCACGAATGGCTGAGAGAATGGGTGCCCGAGGTGCCTAATCTTGAAAAAGCGAGTCTGGGGGAGCGAGCTGGTTTGATTGGTGCTGTCCATAGTGTTTTGGAAGCGTTTCCTTTCACACGACTGCTTGACAAAGAGTGAGAAGAACAAAAGGGGGAGTTCGTTTTGAAAAAGACAACTAGCAAGCTGAAAACATGGATGAAGGGCGTATTTGTCAGTTCCTTGGCTCTGACTGTGGCTGCGTGCGGCAGTGGAGGACAGGAAGCAAAGCCTGCGGACAACAACGCAGGCGGCCAATCAGGCACGGCTGCTCAACCTGCTGATTCATCGGGTGACCCACAAAGACTGGTGATTTACACCGGACGGGACAAAAACATTTTTGAAATCGTATTGCCAAAATTCAAAGAAAAGTACCCGAACATTGAAGTGGAAACACTCGAGATGGGTGCCCAACAAATTTTGGAGCGCGTTCGTGCAGAGAAGGCGAACCCGCAGGCTGACTTCTGGTGGGGTGGTACCCAATCTGCTCTAGCGACAGCAGCCAATGAAGATCTGCTGGAGCCTTACAAGCCGACTTTTGCAGACAAGGTTCCAGATTTGTACAAAGATCCACAAGATCGCTGGTACGGCGAAATGCTTTTGCCAGAGGTTATCATGTACAACTCGCAGGTGCTGAAGCCAGAAGAAGCGCCTCAAGATTGGGACGAATTGATCGATCCGAAATTCAAAGACAAGATCGTTATCCGAAACGTACTGCCGTCCGGCACGATGCGTACCATTTATTCTGCAATGATCTTCCGTCAAGGGGCGGATACTCCTGAAAAAGGTTATGAATGGCTGACCAAGCTCGATGCCAATACAAAAGAGTACACGCAAGACCCGACAAACCTGTATTTGAAGCTGGATCGTCAAGAGGGCGTCATCTCCTTGTGGAACCTCCAAGACGTGCTGATCCAAAGCAAAAAGAACAACCATCCGTATGACTTCATTTATCCGAAGAGCGGGGCACCAATTCTCGTAGACGGCGTGGCTCTGGTAAAAGGCGCGAAAAACCAGGACGCAGCGAAAAAGTTCATGGAATTCTTGATGAGTCCTGAAATGGCTGCCCAATTGGCGAAGGAGCGCTTCCAGTTCCCATCTCGTACGGACATCAGCAAGGACGAATTGCCAGACTTCATGAAAAATCTCGAGCTGAAGCCAATGGAACTCGATTGGGCTGTCATGGCTGCAAAAGAAAAAGAGTGGATGCAGCATTGGGATGAAAACATCAAGGGCAAAGGCAAGAAGTAAGGAAGGTTTTTTTCAAGCAGCTAGGCGGGAAGGCGTTGTCCTTTCCGTCTAGTCACTTATAGAAGTTGTTTGAAAACGGACGCAGCTTGAAATGACTTGCGATGAAGGAGGAAACACAACCCGATGAGCAGCGTAACACTTGATCACGTTCACAAAAGGTTTGGCCAAGCAAAAGGGGTCGAAGATGTTCACATTCATATCGAATCAGGAGAGTTTTTTACTTTTCTCGGTCCGAGTGGCTGCGGCAAAACGACTACCCTGCGCATGATTGCCGGCTTTTATTATCCAACGGATGGCCATATCCGCTTTGGATCACAGGAGGTTACATCTCTTCCTCCGCATAAGCGCAATACCGGGATGGTATTCCAAAACTACGCGTTGTTCCCGCACATGACTGTTTTTGAAAATATCGCGTTTGGCTTGCAGGTTCGGAAAGTGAACAAAACCGATGCAAAAGAGCGCGTAGAACGGATCATGAAGCTGGTCCGTCTGGAAGGCTATGGCGAACGCCGCATTGATCAGCTTTCTGGAGGACAACAGCAACGGGTAGCACTGGCACGGGCGCTGGTCATCGAGCCGCAGATTCTGCTGTTGGATGAGCCGCTGTCCAATCTGGATGCGAAGCTTCGCGAGGAGACGCGTTTTGAGATCAAGAGACTCCAGCTGGAGTTGGGGATTACGACGATTTACGTTACGCACGATCAGGCGGAAGCGATGTCGATGTCAGACCGGATTATGGTCATGCAGAGCGGAGAGGTGCAGCAAATAGGCACACCGCATGAGATTTATCATCGTCCTGTAAACCGTTTTGTCGCTTCTTTTATCGGCGAGACGAATCTGTGGGAAGGGACAGTTACAGGGTTTGATGGCGACGAAGTGCTGGTTCGCACGGCTTCTGGACAAATGCTCAGCGGATTTAAGAAAAACGCTTCTCCACGTGCACAGCTGTCAGTTGGGGAGAAGGTGACAATGTCCATCCGTCCTGAATCCGTCCTGGAGAGTACAGGCAACGAGGGACAAAATGTAGTGACAGGCTCTGTTGTCATGTCTGAATTTACAGGGGCGTGTGTCAATTACGTCACGGAGGTAGGAACGGAGAGCCTGCGCAGCATGTCGATCAACCTGGGACGACCGATTAAACAGCGCGGCGATGCCATCGGCCTACATATACCGAAAGAGAGCATTTATTTTGCCGGATAAGGGGGAAGAAGCTTTTGAGAGCAGAGTTGCAGCAAGCGCCGACAGCAGCCAGACGAAAGTCCATCACCGCTTCACCCGCCTTCGTCTACGTGCTGGTATCGCCACTCTTTTTAATATTGTTGGCTTATGTCGTTTATCCATTGTTCGAAACGTTCGTTGCGAGTATCAAAATCGATGAAGAAATTACGTGGAAAAACTATATTCGCTTCTTCAGCCTGGAGCATACGGCCAACCTGGAAGCGTTGTGGAACAGTGTCTACATATCGGTTCTGAGTGTCATTACATGCGGAATCGTTGGCGTCGCGATGGCGTTTTTATTGGAACGCTATGATTTTCCTGGACGAAAAATCCTTTCTGTTCTGGCTTTGGTTCCGATGGCGCTGCCTCCACTCATTGGCGTTCTCTCGTTTACCTTTTTGTACGGAGAGAGTGGAATCATTCCACGGGCGATCAAAGAGCTGTTCGGGCTTGCCCAGGTTCCTTTCTCGTTAAAAGGAATTTGGGGTGTGGTCGTCGTTCATACGTTTACGATGTACACCTACTTCTTCATGACAGCTACAGCAGCAATCAAGGGACTCGACCCGTCCTTGGAAGAGGCGGCAGCCAGTCTTGGAGCGAATCGCTTTACCGTTTGGCGGCGCATTATTTTGCCGATGCTTACGCCAGCTATGGTCGCGTCTTCTCTGTTGGTTTTCATGATTTCGATGGCTTCTTATACGGCGCCACTCATTTTCGGAATTGACCGGACAATGACGATGCAAATCTATCTGTCTCGCACCAATGGAGATTTGGACATGGCTGCGACACAGTCTACGATTCTTTCGATTGTTTCCGTGGCTTTTCTTTTGATCATGCGTTGGTACCAAGGCGCGCGCAACTACCAGAATTTGAGCAAAGGGGTCAGCGTGCACCGTACCGAGATCAAGAGCAAAGCAGGACGCTACACCACGATTGTGCTGTCGTTTATCGGTACAGTCATTCTGATGCTGCCAATTCTCGTATTGGTACTCATCTCCTTCTCGGTGGATGGTACCTGGACGGTGCAAATATTACCTCCGGAGTATACCTTGTCGCATTACATGGATTTGTTCACGGATAGCAAGACATGGCGTCCGATTCTCAACAGCTTGCAGTTGTCTGCTATCGCGGTAATCGGGATCATCATTTTCGGTGTAGCTGCGGCTTATGCCATGGTTCGCCTCAAGTTTCGCGGGAAAACGCTTCTTGATGTGTTGATCATGCTGCCATGGGCATTGCCAGGGACAGTTGTGGCGATCAACCTGATTGCAGCGTTCAGTGAGCCGAATGCATTCAGCTTTGGTCAGGTTTTGATCGGAACATTCTGGATTATCCCGTTGGCGTATTTTGTCCGACATCTACCACTTGTGTTTCGCTCTACCAATGCGACTTTGATGCAGATGGACCCATCCGTCGAGGAGGCTGCGCGGAATTTGGGTGCTTCCTGGTGGTACAGCTTCAGACGTGTCGTGTTCCCGATGGCTTGGGGTGGAATTCTCGCAGGTACGCTCTTGGCATTCGTCCAGTGTATCGGGGAGTTTGTGGCTTCGATTCTGATCTTCACACCGAAGACAACGCCATTGTCTGTCGCGGTATTCCAACGCATGTACAGTAATGAATTCGGCACCGCTTGCGCCTATGGTGTCTTGCAAATCGTGGTCATCATCATCGTATTGTTCATCTCCAGAAAACTGACCGGAGATAAAGCGGGAACTGCCGTGTAAAAGCTGGATGCCTTCGTGAAAAAGGGGGAGCTTCACGTGGATGTCAGTGAATCGATGGACAAGAAATCACCGATGGTGCAGCCGACTAAATTGCCCTGCCCGCCCATTCCCGCATCTCTTCGCACCATGCAGGGGGAACACGGACTGCTCGATCTATGGAAAGCGATTAAGCCGCTCGCTACCATTGCCAGTGCCATGAACACAGGTGCCCATCCAGACGATGAGCACAGTGCCATGCTCGCTTACTTGGCGCTGGGGAGAGGCGTGTATACCACGAGTGTGATCGCGACAAGAGGGGAAGGCGGCCAAAACGAAATCGGCTGCGAGCAAGGTACCGCGCTTGGGATTATCCGCACGCGCGAACTGGAAGAAGCCTCATCTCTCGGCAATGTGACGCTTGGCATCTTAAGCGAAGAGCTGGATGATCCCATTCATGATTTCGGGTTCTCCAAATGCGCCGAAGAAACCTTCCGCAAATGGGGCGAAGAGGTCGTGTACGAGCGATTGATTCGAAAAATCAGGGAGCTGCGCCCCGATGTCGTCATCGCTTGCTTTGAAAATGAACCGACGACACACGGACATCACCGGGCGATTACGTTACTGACACAGCGTGCTTTCCACGAAGCGGCCGATCCACAGATCTTTCCGGAGCACAGGCAGGCTGGACTTTTGCCGTGGCAAATGAAAAAGCTGTATTTGCCTATCATGGACAACGATGATTATCACGTGGCTGTACCCGTGGGGGAATACGACCAAATCTACGGCTCATCCTATGTCCAGCTTGGTGAGCGATCGAGGTTTATGCATAAGACACAGGGCATGGGTGTTCATTACGACGAAGGCCCGACCTACAATTACTACCGCTTGGATGCATCTGTTTCCCCGGCACCGGAAAAAGAGCGTGACTTTTTTTTCGGACTGCTCTTCAGTTTTGCTGATCTGGCGCAGGGTATCGCGGCAAAAGGCGGGCGAGAACTCGCCGAAGTGCTTCACCGTATGCACGATGCGGCTACAGATATTTTGAATGCCTACCCGCGTTTTGCTGAGGTGGCACAAAGGGTTCACCGCATGAAGGCCTTGCTTGCGTCTGCACAACAAGAAGTATGCAAGGCTCCACTCGATGAAGAAACAAAGATTGATTTGATGTATCGGCTAGGACTCAAGGAAGCGCAGCTAAACCGTGCCAGTGCCGAGGCTCTGTCATTGGTCGTGAAAATCAAACCGGAGACGGGCGAGTGGGTGGCAGGTCAGACGACAACCGTCACCGTAACGGCTTACAACGGCGGCTCGCTTGAGGTTGAGCATGTGCAGCTGCGTATGCGTGTCCCCGCTGGATGGACGGCGAAACCACTCACGCCAACTGCGTTTCCACGACTTGCTTACAATCAGACGGTGTGCACCGTATTTGAGGTATCGATTCCTGCACAGACGGAGCTGTTCCATCCTTACAAGCCGTCCGTTCTCGATGTCGAGGTGCTCTATTTCGCCTTCGATACAGCCAGTACGATTCGCGTGGAGCCGGATAGCCGTGTAGCTGTGCTTCCGCCGTATGCCGTCACGCTGACACCGTCAGATGTGGTGCGAAACACGCTGCATACGGATGAGGCGATCCCGGTTAAGGTAACACTGAAACAGTACCGTCCGGGAAGCTCTACAGCCAAGGTCGCTCTCGTTGTTCCGGCAGGCTGGACGGCGGAGCCAGCCTTTGTCGATGTCCCGTTTTCTTTCCGCAGCGAGACGAAAACGATTGCGTTTACTGTTCATACCACGCCGCAAGTGAAAAATGGCAAATATCAGATCAGCGCTACGGTCGCGGGGACAGACGGTGTGACAGAGATCGCGCAGGATGTGCAGGTCATTGAATACCCGCATGTCGGTCGCACGTATTTCATCCGACCTGCTACGCTGACTGTTCAAGCCTTTGACCTGGCCATCCCGAAAAATCAACGGATCGGCTATGTATCCAGCGGCTTTGACAATATGGATAAATACTTGCGCGCGGTTGGGGTGAATTGCCTCAATCTCGACGCAAACGAAATACAATCGGGCGATTTGTCCCGCTACGACACGATTGTTCTCGGCATTCGCGCATACGGATTCCGCCGCGAATTAATCGAGAGCAACCAGCGTCTTTTGCACTATGTAGAAAACGGCGGAAATCTCGTCGTTCAATATCACAAGCCGGAGGACAAATGGAAGCCGTACTTGGCACCTTACCCTATTTTTATCGGCGAGTCGCTGATCGATTGGCGGGTGACCAATGAGCAATCAGACGTCCGTATGCTGGCCCCTGACCATCCGATGTTCCAGGAGCCAAATGTGATTACCCAAGCAGACTGGGATGGATGGGTGCAGGAGCGCTCCATCTACAATCCTTCTCGCTGGGGAAGCGAGTATACCGAGCTGATTGCGACAAGTGATCCGGGAGAACCGGAGTTTCGCGGCATTTTCCTCACGGCGCACTATGGAAAAGGGACGTACACCTACAGCTCGCTTGCCTGGTTCCGCGAGATTCCACAGCTAGTCCCTGGCGCTTTTCGTTTGTTCGTCAACATGATCAGTCAGAAGCAGTAATGCCCCATCCACTCCGGGCCAACCGTGGGTCGATCCATGGCTACATCAATGAATTACAAACGTACAGACCGCCATGATTGATATAGACATCAATCTGAAAATGGAATGGAGGAACGTTCATTGAGTAAGGGGAAACTTGCCAAGCTGTACACGATTACGACTGCAGCGGTGCTAGCCACGAGTCTGATTATGCCGGTAGCACCCGAGACCGCCCATGCAGACCGCGGGGTTGTCGACCTGTGGAAAGCCATTAAGCCGCTCACCACGATTGCCAGTGCGATGAACACCGGAGCACATCCGGACGATGAGCACAGTTCGATGCTCGCGTATTTGTCGCTTGGCAAAGGGGTGGACACATCCAGTGTCATTGCGAACCGAGGCGAGGGAGGACAGAACGAGATAGGCAGCGAGCTGGGTAATGCGCTGGGGATCATTCGTACCCGCGAATTGCAGGAAGCTTCCAAAATCACGAACATCCATCTGGAGAACCTCAGTGAAAAAATCGATGACCCTATTTTTGACTTCGGCTTTTCCAAAAGTCCGGATGAAACTCTTCAAAAATGGGGCGAGGATGTCGCGTACGAAAAGCTCATCCGCCGTATCCGGACACTGAGACCCGATGTCGTGATTCCCGCATTTTTGAACGAACCTTCGACTCACGGTCATCATCGCGCGATTAATGTCATTACGGTACGGGCATTCAAGGATGCCGCAGATCCAAACGTTTTTCCGCAGCATGCAAAGGAAGGCTTGGCTCCTTGGCAGGTGAAGAAGCTGTATCTGCCTGCAAAGGAACAGGATTACTCGGTCAAGGTGCCTGTTGGCGACTATGACGAAATTTATGGTGCCTCTTACGTCCAACTCGGCGAAGAATCCCGTTTTATGCACAAGAGCCAGGGGATGGGACGTCACTATGACGAAGGGCCAAGCTTCAATTATTACAAGCTCGATCAATCCATCGTAGAGACAAAAGACAAGGAAGCGGACTTTTTTACGGGAATTGCCTATTCGTTTGACGATTTAGCCAAGGAAGTTGCCAGACAGTCTGGCGGGGAAAAAGTCGCGGGTGAACTGAAAAAGCTGCAAAAGGATGCCGCAGAAGTCATTGCTGCGTACCCAAGCTTTGCCTCAGTAGCCAAGGAAGCACATGAAATGCTGGCGGATGTGGAAAAAGCGACGGCAGTAGTCGAAGCGTCCTCCTTGCCAACTGACACGAAAACAGACTTGCGCCATCGATTGGGAGTGAAGAAATCCCAGTTGAACAAGGCTAGTGCCGAAGCGCTCTCGCTCGTAACCAAGGTAAAGCCTGAGACAACTGAGCTGGTAGCAGGCCAAACGACAAAAGTAACGGTTACGGCTTACAACGGCGGCCAAGCAAAAGTCGGGAAGATCAATCTCGCGCTGAATGTACCAAAAGGCTGGCAAGCCAAGCCGCAATCGTCCACCAGTTTCTCATCGCTCGGCTACAATCAGACGGTGAAAACGACATTTGATGTTACGGTTCCTTCTGATGCCGCTCTGTTCCAACCGTATGCCGCTCCAGCCATTACGGCAGATGTCAGCTACAACTTCGCAGGCTCGACGGCGAATAGCCATGTGACACCAGCAGATGCCATTGCAGTTCTTCCATCTTTTTCTATGGTGCTGAGTCCAAATGCGACGGTTTTGAATACGCAGAAGCCAGAGGAGCCAATCCCTGTCAAGGTTACGGTGAAAAACTACAATCCAGGTGCAGCCAAAACAACCATTACTCTCGATGTGCCAAAAGGCTGGAGTGTAGAACCACAAGCAGCACCGCTCGCCTTTGAGGCCAAGGGAGAAACGAAGTCGGTTGCCTTTACAGTCAAAGCAGATGCTTCGGTCCAACCGAATAAGTATACGGTGACAGCAGTAGCATCTGGCAATGGTAAAGAGAGTCGACACGGCGCCCAAGTCATCCGTTACCCGCATATCGGCACGACTTACTTTGTTCAACCAGCGACGCTTGCGATCCAGGCATTTGACCTGAAGGTGCCGGAAGGATTGAAGGTCGGTTACGTATCCAGTGGCTTTGACAATATCGATCAGTATTTGTCCCAATTGGGAGTCAATGTGACCAATTTGTCGGCAAAAGACATCGAGTCTGGCGATTTGGATCAATACGATACGATCGTGCTGGGCATACGCGCTTATGGTTTCCGACCTGAGTTGATTCCTTCAAATGCACGCTTGTTGAAATACGTGGAAAACGGCGGAAATCTGGTCGTGCAATACCACAAGCCAGAGGATAAATGGAAGCCGGAGCTGGCTCCTTATCCGATCAAAATCGGTGCTCCGCTGATTCAATGGCGTGTCACAGACGAAAAATCCAAGGTAACAGTATTGGCGCCTGATCATGCATTATTCCATTCGCCAAACAAAATCACGGAGGAAGATTGGGACAACTGGATTCAGGATCGTTCCGCTTACAATCCTTCCGAGTGGGGCAAGGAATACACAGAGCTCATCTCCAATGGAGATGAAGGTGAGAAGGAATTTACGGGTACGTACCTCACTGCCAAGTATGGAAAAGGAACGTATACCTACAGCTCGCTCGTGTGGTATCGCGAAATTCCGTCACTCGTACCGGGTGCGATCCGATTGTTTGTCAACATGATCAGCCCACAGCAGTAATCATAGTAGAAGGGAAGGCGATCGTTCGGCGGTCGCCCCCCTCCTAAAAGAAGATCAGACGCAAAAATAGAAGCGGCATACGAATGGGTAGGAAGGAGATGCAAGAAAGATGAATTACAGAGATCGAATTTTTCAACAGGAGGGAGCCAGTTTCCCTGGCAAGACATACGTGGAGGCGGTTTTGGAGCCTGCATTCAATGAAGCGAAGCACCATTTGCTGCATCCGATGATGGCGATCAACAAGGCACATTTGATCATGCTTCGTGAACAAGAATTGCTCACAGACGATGAGGCCAAAAGAATTGCTGGTGCACTGTGTGGGATCGAAATGGAAGAGCTGCGCCAATCGCATTACACCGGACAGTTTGAAGATTTGTTCTTTCAGGTAGAGAGCCGTTTGCTGGAACTGGCTCCTGATGTGGCAGGAAATCTGCATCTGGCTCGCAGCCGCAACGACATGGGGATTACCATATACCGTATGGTGCTGCGTGAAAAATTGTTGGTGACCTTGGCTTCTGCCCTCTATCTGAAAGAGCATTTGCTCCTCTTTGCAAATGAGCATGTGGATACGATCATGATTGGCTACACGCACACACAGCAGGCACAGCCGACGACCATGGCGCATTACATCATGGCGGCTACTGACATGCTCAGCCGTGATATCAAACGACTGATCCAAGCCTATCACACAGTCAATCGCTCACCGATGGGGGCAGCGGCCTTGACGACTTCTGGCTTTGCGATCAGCCGGGAGCGGATGCGCGAATTGCTCGGATTTGATGAGCTGGTGGAAAATTCCTATGATGCAGTCTGCGGCGCTGATTATTTGGGGGAAGTAGCGACAGCCGTACAATTGGCAGCGATTAATTTGGGGCGTACGGTTCAAGATATGCTACTGTGGTGCACACAGGAATTCGCGGGGTTAAAAGTCGCGAGTCCATACGTGCAGATCAGCTCCATCATGCCGCAAAAGAGAAATCCGGTTTCCTTTGAACATATGCGCTCTCTGTTGTCCAGTGCAGCAGGCAATGCGACGACAGTGCTTACGATGATGCACAATACGCCTTTTGGCGATATCGTGGACACCGAGGATGACATGCAGCCGTACGCGTGGCGGAGCATGGGAGTACTCGAGCAGATGTATCGCTTGATGGCGAGTGTTGTGGGTACGATGGAAGTGAACAAGGACGTCCTCTTGGAGCGGGCAAAGGGCAGCTTTGCGACCGTCACAGAGCTGGCGGATACATTGGTGCGCACGGATCAGCTTTCGTTCCGCAAATCTCATCACATCGTGAGTCGTGTGGTAAAAGAAGCGATGAGCGAGCAACTCGCTGCAAACCAAATCAGCTTGGAGCTGGTAAACCGTGCAGCCGTGGAAGTAATCGGGCGGGAGCTGTCGCTCACAGCAGAAGAGCTCAGACTGGCGCTTGACCCCGTTCATTTCGTAATGATCCGCAAGCTTCCTGGTGGACCAAATCCAGAGGAAATGAAGCGCATGATCGCCGTTCGCCAAGCGGTTCTCCAGCAGGAAACAGAATGGCTGGCACAGAAGAAGCAGGCGAATGCGAATGTGATGAAAGGGCTTGATCAGATGACAGCTGAATGGAGTGTGGGGTAATGGCAGTGGTGCGAATACCTCTTCTGGCAGTGGACGGAGGGGGCACCAAGTGTCTGGCGGTACTGGTGGACCGCTCCAGAAATGAAATCGGTGCAGGACGCTCCGGTTCATGCAATTATCAAGGGATCGGGGAGGAAGCGGCAGCTCGTGAGTTGGTTGCCGCGATCAGCCAAGCTCTGGACGATGCGATCGCTCGTCAAACAGTTGCCCCCTTTATGAGTGGCACTTCGACACTGGATGGACCAATCGAATGGGAAATCGAGTGCGCGGTGTTCGGGATCGCTGGCCTGGACACAGAGTATGATCGACAGGTAATCTCGCGGATGGTGAGCAAGGTACTGCACCAGCTCGATATTCGCGTCCAGCACCTGATTGTGGAAAACGACGGATTTGCGGCATTGCTCGGTGCGACCGGAGGCAAACCCGGCATTCTGGTCATCGCAGGCACAGGTTCGATTGCCTTTGGTGTAAACGATGAACAGGAAACGGCTCGAGCAGGAGGCTGGGGGCATCGGGTCGGTGACGAGGGTAGCGGCTACTGGATCGGCAAGCAAGCGATTATGGCTGTATTAAAAGCAGCGGATGGCCGTGGCGAGCCGACCGTATTGAAGGAGCTGCTCCTCCCGCACGTTGGACTGGGACGCGTAGATGAATTGTTTAACTGGACGTACAGTGAGCATTATTCCGTAGAGAAGGTAGCAGAGCTGTCGCCGTTGGTCAGTCAAGCAGCACTTGCCGGAGATAAGGTGGCAGCAGCTATTTTGCAGGTCGCAGGCGAAGAGCTTTTCGATGCTGCTCGGGCTGTCATTGATACGTTGCAAATGAAAGCCAAGCCGTTTCAGATGATCATGCAGGGGGGCGTTTTGCAAAACGATGATCGGGTACGTGAGATCGTCGTAGAGCGCGTCCGAGAGTACGCTTCGCAGGTCGTCATCGAAAATGCACAAAACGATCCTATTTACGGTGTCATTGCAAAAGGATTGGCTTATTTAGAACGCCAATCGGGCGGCAAGTGAGGTGCTAGAAATGAAAAAAGTAATGGTTGTCTTTCCACATCCGGACGATGAGTCTTTTGCCTGCGGGGGAACGTTGGCAAAGTGCAAGGACGCCGGACATGAAACGTGCTATTTGTGCATTACCTCCGGCTGCAAAGGACGCAGTGGTCCATTCGATATCGATTGCCGAGTCAAGCTGGCAAAACATCGAGAGCTAGAGCTGAAAACAGCGGCGGAAGTGCTCGGAATCAGTCGTCTTGACTTGTTCCGGTACCCGGATGGTTCCTTGCAAAATGCCGATCTGGATGAGCTGGTGGGTAAGATTCGGGAAGCGATAGAGGAATGGAAGCCCCATGTCGTCGTGACGTTTCCGCCGGACGGGGTAACGGGTCATCCCGATCATATCGTCACGTGCGAGGCGACGACGCGAGCGGTCGAACAAGCGGAAGCGAGCTTGACTCCCGCAGAATATCCTGATCTGTACTATGTTTCGATCCCGCACTACTACGATCATTGCCCGGATCATGGTCCAAAGCCAGCAGTTCCGATTACAGGCAAGGTCGATATTTCGAGCTATCGGAAACAAAAAGGAGAGGCGCTGAAGGCTCACTTGAGTCAGGAGTATTCCGTGAATCGCGCTTATCCGGGTGTGATCGATGGGGACTTTGGTGTCATTGGCTGCTATGAGTACTTTACTTTGGTGCGGTCAGCGGGCAAGGCGATCGAGCCGGTTAGTGTGGGTGGGAGTATTCCTCTCATTGACCTGTAATCTAAAAAGTAGAAAGGGCTGACCAGCATGATTTTTGCTTGTCAGCCTTTTTCGTTGGATAGAACATCAGTCGGATTGTTTTGCCCTGCTAGATTTGCTTACAATGTGATCAAGTGCAAGTGGAAATCAAAGGGAGAGAAGACATGTCACACAGAGTCTATGTATATAACGTCAGTGAGCCCTCTCAAGCGCAAGACAACGACACGATGATGGTGGAATGGGGCTATGAGGTCCCACTACTCTTGCAGCCGCTCTTCATAGAAGGTGGTTCAATCGCCGGAAACAATTACAACAACCATACCGAGCCGGACAATTCCGGACTCTATTACGACGCGCAGACAGGCATCGAAAACGTGAAGCGATTCTACGATTTTCTGGAGAGACAGGAAGGGCTAATCCGTAACAAAGAAGCATTTTTATATGCGAGAAATCAGCTTCTGAGCTATCTGGAAAAACGAACGCTTCCGTATTTTCACATCGATGCCTGGGATGTATTCAATATGGATGACATCCCTCATGACGAGCAGGCGGAAACTTTGCGCGCCAATATTGCCAATAACAACGAGATCATGACAAAGGCAATGGACAACGATGACATCTCATTGCTGAACTACTCCGAATTGATGGACGTGAACCCAGGCTTTCGTTCTTTTGCCGAGCTGCTCAATTATGAGGACTACCAATACGGCTGGGGACACATCTGGCAGCCTTATGAAGAGCATTCCGACGTGGAGATTTTTGAGGAAGCTGGCTTGCTTGGTCTAAAAGACGCAGAGGGAAACGTATTGCTCGCTCCTCAGTTCGATGCCTTTTATGATTTCGCTTCCGAAGATCTCGCTGTGGTCGCCCGAGATGGTAAATACGGCTATGTACATAAATCCGGGAGAAGTGTCATTCCATTGGAGTGGGAGGATGCCTACGATTTTGAATACGGCTCTGCTGGTGCCATTGTCAAACGAAACGATCGATATGGTCTGATCAATCTGGAAGGCAAAACAATTGTCCCTACCGACTATGAAGAATTGGAACCGCTCGATTACCAACGATTTTATACGGCAAAGAAAGACGGAAAATGGGGCGTGCTGGGGGAAGCTGGTTTTGTAACGATAGATTTTGAGCATGAAGAAGCTTTCAAGTGTGGGGACGGATTTTACCATACAGCGGTTAAAGGCAGGAAAAATCAGAAAATCTTTAACGAATATTGGAAATACATCGGGGAATTCCCTCTGGCGGCGGTGGAACAGATCGACGAAGGGCTTATCCTCGTCAAACCACACAAGGATGCAAGTCATAGCACCTTGTACAAAAGAGACGGCGCTGTCGGCGCATCCGGCTTCGATAAATTGAATCGGCAAACCCATTTTCCGAATCTACTTGTTCTACGCAAGGGAAAGAGGTACGCCGCTTATGGCAAGCAGCAGGAGAGCCTTCTGTTGCCGTATGAATACGATGAACTGATTGATTTGCAGGTTTATACGGAGACAAGGCAGGGCAATCAGGTGCTGGCCAAAAAAGATGGAAAGCTAGGCGTTTTTTATGGAGATGCCGATCAGCCAGCATGGTTATTCCCCTTAGACGATTATGAGAATATTTTTCGGATGCATCAGGATGCGTATGCTTTGAAGAAAAATGGATTATGGAGCATTGCCTTATCGCCGGAAAAGAGATGGAGTGATTTTGAATTCGATTTGGTGGTGAAAAAGGCATTTGTCGGGGGTTTTGCTTATGCCCTCAAGGGTCACGACGTTTATGTAGTAAGCGAGTATGGGCTGTCGAGGGCAGAGAAAACGCTCGTTCTGGAGGATGTAGAAGATCGTTATTCCAGCTATTATTTTGATGCTGAGGTTCGCAAGCGACTGCTGGCCTATGCCAAAGGGGAGCAATCCGATGTTGACAGTGTAGATCAGTACACGCCAGTAGAAACGTTGTACAATCTGGGCATGGAAGCGTATGAAGCAGGTGATTATGAGAAAGCCATTCTGTACGATACGCTTGCTGCTAAAAAGGGCTATGCCCCATCCATGAACAACCTTGCGCATATGTATTACAGTCGAGAAGGCTTCGAGGATGCTGATAAAGCTTTTTACTGGTATGAATTAGGGGCTGCGGCAGGCAACCACCATGCTATGAATGGATTAGGCTGTTGCTATCGACACGGGGTAGGCACGGAAGCTGATGCCGATCAGGCAATGTACTGGATGGGCAAGGCGGCAGAACACGCTCATGCGCTGGCTCACAACAATTTGGGCGCCATCTATTATGACGGAGAACTGGTGCCGCAAGATTTGGACAAGGCCCTCTGGCATTATGAGCAGGGGGAGTTATTGGGCTCGCCGGTTTATGGTTGGCTTGGCTATCTTCACGATTCAAAAGCAAACTACGAAAAGGCGCTGCATTATTATCACCAAGATTACGAAGTAGGCGGCGATATCAGTGCCTATAATTTGGGGATCTTCTACTATAATGGCTACGGTACAGCCAAAAATATCGACGCCGCTATCACTTATTTTCACGCTGCTTTGGAAAGAAACTACCCGCATGCGCATCTCGAACTGGCAAGGATTTACCGGAATGAAGAACAATTTACGGACGAGCTCCTGGTGAAAAAGCACATCGAAGAAGCGGAAAAGGCAGGTCTTGATATTCCTGAGGAGCTTGCACAATCGTAGAAAAAGCAAAAAGCGGATCGACAGGAAAAGTCGTCGGTCCGCTTCCAACTAACCAGCATGCTAAATAATGGCTTCCACTTCAATTTCAACGAGCAGACGCGGGTCAATCAATGCCTTGACCTCAACCATCGTAGCGACAGGCTGAATCTCGCGGAAAAACTCCCCGTGTGCTTTTCCGATCTCTTCCCACTTGCTGATATCCGTTACAAACATCCGCGTTCTGACCACATGAGACAAATCGGCATCTAATTCTCGCAATGCTTTCTCAATCGTCTCCAGGATGAACCGCGTTTGTTCATAGGCATCGTCCACACCAACGACTTCCCCGTCCTTCATGGCGGTTGTGCCAGCCACTTCAATCCGGTCGCCGATTCGGATTGCGCGACAATAGCCTACAACCGGTTCCCAAGGTGAACCTGTGAATACTTTCTTTCGATGCATAGTAGAAAGCCCCTCTCTTTTCCGCAATAATTGGAATATACTACAAAAAGGAAGGCGAGTGGAGCGGATGATAGACTTTTTTTTCACCCTTTTTTCCAAGTACAAGTGCTTGATACACACCGCGTTTGGTCATGAAGAATACATCCGCGTGGTAAACAAGCTAAGTGCTCATGGCATTCGTTTTCGGACACGCAGTCACTCTCAAGCAGTTCGTCATTTAGGGGGAGACATGGGGATGTTGCCCCAAGAACAAGACCATAAGCAGTATGACATCTACGTGGCGAAAGAAGATGAACACCAAGCACATTTGGCGATTCATTCCCGTTGATGGATACCTATACGATCATGACAACCTCTTATATAATGAGTGGGATCAGTAAGAAAATGGTACACCCGAGGAGGAACCAATATGTCCGTACTAGAGGCACTCAAAAGCAGAAGAGCCGTGCGTAACTATATTCCAAAAGAAGTAGAAACAGAAAAAATCCAAGCGCTGCTAGATTGCGCAGTGTTAGCGCCGAATGACCGCTTGCGTCAGCCGTGGCATTTTTACGTGATCAGAGGAGAAGCAAAGCTGCGGTTTGAGGAAATCGCGAAGGAATTTTTGCTGGAGCGTTTTCCGACCAAGCCGAATCTCGTGCAGGATTCCTTGGCCGTCCTGGAAAAAACACCGCTCGTCATTGTCGCGACTGCTGATGTGATCCCAGGGGATGAAGCATCTTCAGAGGATAACGAATACGCGGTTTGCTGCGCGATTCACTCCATGTGGCTGGCAGCGAAGGAACTCGGACTTGGCATGGTATGGCGCACAAGAGGAGTCGGCTTGGTTCGCGACGAGCGCTTGCTGCAATTCCTCGGATCGCCTGAAAATAAAAAGGTCGTGGGCACGCTGTTCATTGGTTATCCCGAGGCAGATGCGCCTGAGACGAGTCGGGTGGCGGCGGAAGAAAAGACGACCTGGCTGTAATCAATAGAATAGCAATCGAGAAGAAGCCTCCTATTGCATCTGTCGATTATCATAAAGACTAGAAGCACCATCACTTTTGGGAAGCGGAGGACTATTCATGAATCAGCAAGTAACGGATTATATTCAAAACATAACCAATGAATCTCAGGTAGAAGTTTGCAAGCGGATTCGCCAGCTCATTCATGAAAATATCCCGAATGTAGAAGAGCAGGTGAAGTATAAACAAGCCTTTTATGCCATTCAGGGCAAGCAGACATGTGTGTATTTTCCGGCAAAGGATTGGATTAATGTGACGCTGTTTCAAGCGGCGAATCTGGATGCTCCAGCTGGCTTTTTTGAGAAGTCTGATCATGCTGACCGGAAGACCATCAAAATACGGAACGGAAAAGAATTTGATTTTGATGTTCTTGCAGGCCTCCTCAAAAAACTGGGTGAAGCGCAGTAGTTGTTTGCAACTAAGTCTCCCCACGCACGTATAAATGGATAAGGTTAGACCGTACATATCGAGGGGAGCTGTTTCATTATGTTTGGAAAGCTTGCGGCAGATGCGCTTGGCTTGAGCAATGTGGGAATCGTGGTAAAACCAGCAGATTACGACAAGGTGGATGCTGATGATTACATCATGCACGAGGACAATGAGAAAATTTATTTTTTGATCAAATCAAAGTCCGACGAGTATTGCTTCACCAATCTGGGGCTAGTTCATCTGGATGGAACGAGTGCCACCAGCAAAAAACGCATGCTGCGCCGCTATTCCTACCATACACACCCGATCTCTGACGTGTATCTGGAAACAGCGGGGACCGTAGATTTGGATGTAGAAATCAAGTTCACCATGGGCAATGAGCACTACTCGATCGATGTCAACAAAAAGCATTTGGAGGAGCTAAAAGACCTCTACAAAGCTCTTGTGAAGATCGCATCGATTATGCACGATAACGAACTCGCGCTCCAGCATGCAAAAGAAAGCCTCCACGTCGCCCAAAGCACACTGGGCCGCGTAACAGGCCAGCAAGCAGACGTAGCTTCACAATTCAAGTCCATCAACCAATACACCTTCGATTGGTTGGAAGACATCCGATACAAGTATGTCGTGAAAGACTTTGGGAAAGTCTTTGAAAAATACATTCAAAACTAAAAAGGAAGAGCCTCTTTGAAGAGGCTCTTTTTGTATTTTAGCGAAATCTTCGATAAGCCCCTACTTCTTACGAGTAGAACTAATCGGGCAAAACAAACAGCTGTACGGGAAGGCGTGTCACATGTTTGGAAGGAGACCGCCCGAACAAAGTGAGGATACAGGCGACTGGAAAACATGTGGCACGCCTTCCACCCGACCACAGCAGCAGGAAGACAACGCTCCTTCGAGCTCTACTCCTTGTGCAAAAGCTTGCCGATCTTGAGCGCCAGCTGGATTTGAAGCAACTCCTCCGAGTTTTTCAAATCCATGTTCAAAATCTCTTTGATCTTTTCGATCCGGTAAATAAACGTATTGCGGTGAATGAACATTGCTTTCGCCGCTTCACTGACGTTTTGATTGTACAGAAAGTAATTGTCCAAAGTCACCATGAGGCTCGTGCCGAACTCTTGATCATGCTCGTACAGTTTCCCCAGTCGCTTCAAAAAGAAGTCTTCCAGTTCAATGTCCTTAATGTTGGAATCCAGGAAATGATAGACGGAGTAATCATCGAAATGAGAGACGTCGCCCTTGCTGTTGAACTTCTGCATCAGGCGGATCGCTTCATGTGCTTCGGAAAAGCTTTTATGAAGCGAAGCGATGTTTTTATACTGACGTCCTACCCCAATAAAGAACAAGGTTTTCTTGATTTTATCCACGAGAGCGCTGTACAGCTCATTGGCGAATTGTTTGGCTTCACTTGCAGACACCACGGGTTTTTGCTCATTTTGTCCGATAAGGATGATGATCCGATTGTTTCGATAAAAGCAGGTGATTTCTCCAGGAGCTTTGCTCGAATGGTCATAGACGAGATCGACGCATTTTTTGGCGATCCGATCCAGCTCGTACTTGCGATCGATTATATCCTCCAAATTTTCTAGCTCAACCGGCTCGATATTAATAACCATACAAAAATACATGTAGCTCGATTGCAGCCCGTGTAAATCGCACAACGTTTGAAGGGAATCAGCCGACGTGATTTTTCCCGTTAATAGATCATCGAAAAAGTCTTGTCTGATCTTCAGCTTCACTTCCTCGATTTCCCTCGCCTTGATCCGCTCCAGCGCCACGATGGTGGACGCCTGTTCCAGCACAATGTAGTCAAATTCAGTTAGCTCCCAAATGGTTTGCCAGACGACGATGTATCCATAGATGTGATTGGCCACAGCAACAGGTAGAATCCTGCATTTAATCTCATCATCCTTTACATGGTAGATACGCTTGATCGACTTTTTGATCTGGCTAATATTTTTCGGGACGGACTCCGTGAAGTCACGGGTAAAAACAGGTCTGTTTTTGATCAAGGTCAGGCAGGAGTCAAGCGGAATCGGATTGTGCCAGATTTCTGTGTAATGAAGCAAATGCCAGTCCTGATCCAGAATAAGGATCGGGTTGTTGATCGTCTCAGATAGCTCGGAAGCGATGCGATCCAGTCCGCCACCTTCCAGCGCAATGCGAAACAGTGCGTTATGCATGTCCAATGTTTTGCGGTTCAACAAATCATAACGCCCAGAGGCTTTTTCGTTAATAATGGCAATCACTTTAGACAACGTGTATTCAAAAGGCAGGGCCAAGAGCGGCAGACCGTACTTGTTGGCATGCTCAATCATGTTTTGCGGGATTTGATCGAAATAGCGATGCATCTTGATTACGAGCCCGGAGCAGTTGATTTCCGCCAGCTCTTTGATGATTTTATTTTGTAATTCAGGATTGTCCTTGAAAATATACCCGGTGGAGAGCAACAGTTCGTTGGAAGACAGCCAGTCAAAAGCATCCGGGTTTTCCATAATATTGACGATGGAGATAATGTTGTTGATGCCTTGCTCTCCGGCGATGATTTTGATGCCGTCTATGGATTGAATGGTAAGCAAATCTTTGATGGTCAGCACCCTGTTCACTCCTTTGCCACAAAGGGATTCCTGTAATTGTGCAATGTGCACAAGTGAACCTCAGTTTTTTTAGTTTCGATACACAATGACGATTCCATTCACCATGTCTAAAATAATGATGTAAGTACGAGGGCTTGTCTAATTGTTTTTTAAAAGAGCAAGCGCTCAGCCAATCTTGGCGGGTTGTTCAATCACGAGATCATGGAGGGCTTACTATGACAGACAAAAGCGTAGTACAAGCATTTCTCGAGGCAGCGGCTGAGGGGAATATCGAAGCACTGAAAAAGCATTTGGAGCAGGGCGTAGATATCAATGCAAGAAACAGACAAAAGCGTACAGCGATTCTGACTGCTGCCATGAATGACAAATTGGAAGCGGTATCGTTTTTGGTAGAGGCGGGTGCAGATGTAGATTTGCAGGATGAGACATGCTTCAACCCGTTCTTATTCGGATGCATCAACGGTAAGCTGGAGCTTGTCAAAATGATGATCAAGGCAGGAACAAACCTGGAGCTGTTGACTCGTTTTGGAGGAGTAGGGATTACACCAGCGTGCGAAAAAGGCCATGTGGACATCGTACGTGAGCTCGTAACGACGACTGACATCAACGTAAACCATACCAACTTTGTGGGTTGGACACCACTCATCGAAGCGATCATCCTCAATGATGGCGGTGAGAAGCAACAAACGATCATCAAGCTGTTGATTGAGCATGGCTGCAATGTGCAGATGGTAGATAAATACGGCGTAACACCGCTTGAGCTTGCGAGAAGAAAAGGCTACACCGAGATCGAAAAAATCTTGCTGGAAGCAGGAGCAAAGTAAAGCGTCCCATGTACATCCAGGCGTTGTCTGGCGATGCCGGTTTCCTTGAGCGATTGGCACGAGCAAACTTTAGCGGGACCGTACACAGTATTTTTGAGCGAACGATCAATCTGACATGCAGCGAAAACGGGGAATTGTACACCATTGGAAACTATCAGCTAGACAATGCACCGAACACGCTCATCATTGATAGAAAAGGCTTTTCAGAGCTGGGGCTGTCAACTAACGCTCCGGTTATGACCGAAAATAACACGCTCGTTATCGGAGCGAATTTACGAATATGGATCCAGCAAGCAACAAAGTGGGAAGGTGAGCTTCCTTCCTATCCTTGTGACATAGAAGGCGTAGATGTATTGCGCAGAAATGTGGCGTTCACGAAAAACTACGTGGACGTATACGGCAAGACGGGGGGCATGAAAATGTCCTCCCACCCTGCCAGTCCGTTTGAGAAAGAGATGTCCCGTATGCTGATCCAGCGTGCAGGCATGCTTTCCGACGATCTGGCGAACAACCGCATAGAGTCATCTACTCAGCATGCGATAAGTCTTATCGGACTGGGGCCGGGGTTAACACCCTCAGGTGACGATTTTTTAGTGGGATTGTGCAGTGTATACAAAATGCGAAACATTTCCTCTTGTTTGTCATGCCCATTTTTCGATGAAATCGTCCGTTCGTCCCAAGTATTAACGAACGAAATCAGTGCGATCACGCTGAAAAAAGCAGCCCATGGACAAGTAAGAGAGTCGCTAAATGACTTACTTTCATGCATGGTGTCCGGCTCCATGGAAGAGCTTGTCCCTGCTTTAGACAAAATCATCGGGATCGGCTCGTCGTCGGGTACGGATATCCTGCTTGGCATCCTATGTGGTTTGGAACGAAATCTAGAAGCTGGAGGTAACGTATGTCTACCAAAGTCGTAATCAAGCAAAGCACGTATTTTGACTCGGTATCCCTGATGTCTCTCTCTACAAAAGCAAATCAAATTGAAGGTGTCGAACAAGCGGTTATTGCGATGGGCACCGACATGAACAAAGAGGTATTGAAAAACGTAGGCTTGCTCACACCTGAGCTGGAAGCAGCGAAAACGAGCGACCTGATGATCGTGGTGAAGGCGGCGACAGACGAGCTGTGCGAGAGCGCTCTCATCGCCATCGATGAACTGTTCAAGAAAAAAGGCGGCAGTAAATCCGCAACGGAGATCAAATACTCCACGATTGATTCAGCGGCAGCCAGCATTCCAGAGGCGAACCTCGCTGTGATCTCTGTAAACGGCGCGTTCGCGGCGAGAGAAGCAAGAAAAGCGTTGGAAAACGACCTGCACGTCATGCTGTTCAGTGACAACGTGAGCATCGAGGAAGAGATCGCTCTGAAGCAATTCGCGCATGAAAAAGGCCTCTTGATGATGGGACCTGACTGCGGTACAGCGATTATCGGCAATGTGGCACTGTGCTTCGGAAACGCCGTGAGAAAAGGCAACATCGGCATCGTGGGTGCATCTGGCACAGGTAGCCAAGAGGTAAGCGTGCGTATTCACGACTTCGGCGGCGGTATCACGCAGCTGATCGGTACAGGCGGTCGCGACCTCTCCGAGCAAGTAGGCGGCATCATGATGCTCGACGGAATCAAAGCACTGGAAGAGGATGAGGCGACAAAGGTTATCGTGCTCATTTCCAAGCCACCAGCACCGAGCGTTCAGGAAAAAGTATTGGCGCAAGTGAAAAACTGCAAAAAGCCTGTGGTTGTGTACTTCATTGGTGGAGAAGAAACGCCAGTTCTGGAAGCAGGCGGGCATTTTGCAAAAACGAGTAAGGAAGCAGCCATTAAAGCAGTTGTATTGGCAGGTGCCAACGAAGACGAGCTCAACAAGCGCGCCCTCAACTGGCCACTGATTGAAGAAGTTCGGGCAAAACTGACACCTGAGCAAAAATACGTTCGAGGTCTGTTCTGCGGCGGTACACTGTGCGATGAAGCGATGTACCTCGCGATGGACAAGTATGAAGACGTATACAGCAACATTCAAAAGAAAGCAGACTACAAGCTGAAAAATATCCATGAGAGCAAGGCTCACACTTTCCTCGACATGGGCGATGACGACTTTACAAATGGCAAGCCGCACCCGATGATCGATCCTTCCACGCGCATCGCGAGATTTTTGGAAGAAGCAAAAGATCCTTCCGTCGGCGTGATTTTGATGGACTTCATCTTGGGCTTCGGTTCCCACGAAGATCCAGTAGGCGTGATGCTGCCAGCGATCATCGAAGCAAAAGCGCAGGCTGCCAAGGAAGGAAGACACCTGGAAATCTTGGGCTACGTGCTGGGTACCGACCTCGATACACCGAACTTCGACGAGCAAGTGAAGAAGCTGATGGATGCGGGTGTAACGATTGCGAGCAGCAGTACGAATGCAGGTCTTCTTGCTAGAGAATTTGTTGCGAAAGGGGAATAATCATGAGCAAAATCAACGAGCTGTTTAACGGAAAAATTCATGCGATCAACGTAGGGATCGAGTTTTTCAAAGACGATATCATCAAGCAAAATGCGAATGCGTCTCATCTGGATTGGAAGCCTCCAGGCGGCGGAAAGCCTGAGCTGATCAACGCTCTCGACAGACTAGAAAACGCTGCTGTCGCTGATAAAATCGCTGCGGCAAACAAGCTGGCGGTAGAGCGTATCATCAACTCCCAGCCGATGCTTGTTGGCTTCGACCAAGCGATCAATGTGGTGCCAGGCATGACAAAAACCACGATTCTGCACGCGGGTCCGCCTATTACGTGGGACAAAATGTGCGGCGCGATGAAAGGTGCCGTAACCGGAGCAATCGTATTCGAGGGCTTGGCAAAAGACATCGAGGAAGCTGAACAGGTAGCTGCTTCCGGCGCAATCACGTTCTCTCCATGCCACGAGCATAACTGCGTTGGCTCCATGGCAGGTGTCACATCCGCTTCGATGTTCATGCATGTAGTCAAAAACAAAACGTACGGAAATGTCGCGTATACCAACCTGAGTGAGCAAATGGCGAAAATTTTGCGCATGGGTGCCAACGATGAAAGTGTCATCGCCCGTCTGAACTGGATGCGCGATGTATTGGGACCAATGCTGCGTGATGCGATGAAGATTGCAGGTGAAATCGATCTGCGTCTCATGCTGGCGCAAGCGCTGCACATGGGCGATGAATGCCACAACCGCAACAACGCGGGTACGAGCTTGTTGATTCAAGCACTGACTCCGTACATCTTGGAGACAGATTTCACCAAAGAACAAAAACGCGAAGTATTCGATTTCGTAGCAAGCAGCGATTACTTCTCCGGTCCGACATGGATGGCGATGTGCAAATGCGCGCTGGATGCAGCACATGGAATCGAGAACAGCACGATTGTCACCACAATGGCGCGTAATGGCGTAGAGTTCGGTATCCGTGTAAGTGGTATGGCTGGCAACACTTGGTTCACAGGACCTGCTCAAAAGGTAATCGGTCCCATGTTCGCAGGCTACAAGCCAGAGGATTCCGGTCTGGATATCGGAGACAGTGCGATTACAGAAACGTACGGTATCGGCGGCTTCGCGATGGCGGCAGCTCCAGCAATTGTTGCGCTCGTAGGCGGTACGGTTGAAGAAGCGATCGGTTTCTCCACCACGATGAAAGAAATCACGACAGCAGAAAATCCAAACGTCACGATTCCTCTCCTGGACTTCCGAGGTGTAGCAACAGGCATCGATATTCGTCAGGTGATCCAAACGGGCATCCTGCCAATTATCAACACTGCCATTGCGCATAAAGACGCAGGGATCGGTATGATCGGTGCGGGGATTACGTATCCACCGATGGAAGCTTTTGAAAAAGCATTGCTCGCAGTAACGGAAACGGTTAGCTAATTGCTTTTCATCCTAGGTGACTCAGCTTTCGCAGCAAAAGAAGGTTGCGAAAGCTGGGTTGAATGAGGAAGGTGAATGAACATGGGACAGGCAAACGTAAAGGAATCATATGAAGAATTCAAGTCCTATGGATACGCGGACGATATTTTGCCAAAGACTTCCGAAAATCGAGATTGGGGCACCTTTAACTACGTGACCGTGTGGATGGGCGCTGTGCATAATCTCATGTCGTACATGACTGTAGCCGGATTCTTTGTCCTCGGATTATCCGTTCCGCAAGTCTTGTGGGCAGTCATGATTGCTGCCTTGATTGTTTCGGCGGGCTATGTGTTGAATGGCTATGCGGGACAGAAATACGGGATTGGCTATTCGATGCTGTTGCGCAGCTCTTTTGGTGTAAAAGGCTCGATCATTCCTGCTATATGTCGCGGGCTTATCGCTGGTGTTGTGTTTTTTGGGACAAAAACAATTATTGGCGCACAATCCTTTAATGTCATTTTTGAGAAAATATTCCCTGGTTATATGAATATGGTTCCAGGTTTTGATTTTCTCGGATTAGATTTCCCGACGATGCTTTCTTATGTGATCCTCTGGGTCATTACAGTTGGATTGTTTTTAGGTGGAATGAAAATTCTCAGTCTGTTTAGTAAATGGTCTTCCCCGATCATCTATATTTTCATTGTAGGTGCAGCGATTTGGGCGATCAGCGTTGCTGGCGGATTTGGTCCGATCTTTGCTTATGCTCCTGCCAAACCGATGGAGAATTGGCTTGTATTTATCGCATGTGTAAGTGCATTGGTATCGAACTGGGGTGGCCCGATTGTAAATATTGCAGACCTTACGCAAAGGGCAAAACACCCGAAAGCTCCGATGATTGGTCTGCCGCTTGGAATGATTACATCCTATATCCTGTTTGGAATTACGTGTGTAGGATTGTTGGTTGGAACGCAAATTGCGTTTGGCATCAAAGACTTTAATGTCGTCGCTGCCATTGATCAAATTGGGAATCCTGTTGCCGTCATTGTCTTGTTGCTGGCACTGAATATAGGTTCGACGAGCTATGTTGTGTTTGGGAATTTGCTTCCATCTGGACTACAGATGACAGCGCTTCTTCCGAAAATGTTTACAGTGAAATCAGCGGCTATCTTAACAGCTGTATTGGGGACTGTCATTTTACCTTGGAAGCTGGTGAATGGTACCGCCGCGCTGTATATGTTCTATAGCTTTATCGGCTCCATGTACGGTCCGATTACGGGGATCATGCTGGTTAGTTTCTTCATTGAAAGAAAAAGAAAGCTGGATTTATCCAGCATCTACGTAAAACCAGGTGAAAACGGAGAATACAAAAACGGCGTTAATATGGTGGCATGCGGCGTATTGATTGTCAGCTTCTTGATTACGCTATCCGGCTCTTTCTTGCCAAATGTGCCACTATTGGCAAACATCAGCAAGTCTGCTTTCCTTAGCGGGATGATTATCTCCAGTGTTCTCTATGCATTGAGCTATAAATGGAACAAATCAAGTGCGATCACGCAGCGTGAAACCACTGCAAAAGTATCTTAACCAAAGGAGAAGTGCCCAGTGGAAAAACTCGTAATTGTTGCTATCGGCGGCAACTCGTTAGTGAAAGATAATGGTCGCAATACCATTCAAGACCAATATGAAGCCGTATGTGAAACCACGGCAAATATCGCGGATATGGTGCAAGAAGGCTACAACGTTGTCGTTACTCATGGCAACGGACCACAGGTTGGATTTGCTTTGCAAAGATGCGAAATTGCCAATGAAGTGTCCGGGATGCCTACGATCCCGCTAGTCAATTGCGTGGCGGATACGCAGGGGGGAATCGGCTACCAAATCCAGCAGGCACTCACCAACGAATTCGCCAAAAGAGGAATTAACAAAAAGGTTGCGAGCGTCATCACACAGGTAGAAGTCAGCAAGGATGATCCGAACTTCGAAAATCCAACGAAGCCAGTCGGCTCCTTCTTCACACTGGAGCAGGCGGAAGAGATGCGCAAAGAGCATCCGGACTGGGTATTTATCGAGGATTCCGGTCGTGGCTACAGAAGAGTGGTTCCTTCCCCGAAGCCAATCGACATCGTGGAAAAAGACGCAATCAAATCGTTGATCGAAGCGGGATATGTGGTAGTCGCTGTTGGCGGCGGCGGTATTCCGGTTGTGAAAACGGGCGAAAATACGTACGATGGGATTGATGCTGTCATCGATAAAGACTTTGCTACCAGCTTGCTGGCAGAGCAAATCGATGCACAAACATTGATCATTACGACAGGTGTCCCGCAGGTATGCATTCACTTCGGCAAGCCGAATCAAAAGGCGCTGGAGCGCATCACCGTAGAGGAAACGAAGCAATACGTTCGTGAAGAGCACTTCGCAAAAGGCAGCATGCTGCCAAAAATCGAGGCCAGCCTGAGCTTTTTGGAGAAAAACGGATCAAGCGTGATCATTACGAACCCAGAGAGCTTAAAGGATGCCATTACGAACAAAGCAGGGACACACATCGTAAAATAAAGGCCTCTTGAGGGAGGGTGCAAGACAATGGATTACATGAAGCTGGCAGTGGAAAAAACGATAGAAGGCATGAACAACAAGCTCGGTGGACCTTTTGGAGCGGCTGTGGTGAAAGGGGACGAAATCATCGCCGTATGCAGCAATCGCATGATGGCCGATATGGACCCGTCCCAGCACGCAGAGATGGTAGCGATTCGTGAAGCGTGCAAGACCTTGGGCACGATGGATCTGACAGGCTGCGAAATTTACGCGACATGCGAGCCTTGCCCGATGTGCGTGGGGGCTATCATTTGGTCTGGCATCAAGGTCGTTCATTACTGCTCGACTGCGGAGGATGCGCATGAGAATGGTTTTTCGGATAAGCATCTGCGCGACTATTTTTCCGGTAAGGATACGAGCGTTTTGAACATGATCAAGGTCGAGAAGCGTGAGGACTGCGATCAGCTGTTTACCCACTTTCATCAGTTGAGCAAAGAGTAGAAGGTAACTGAATAGCAGACAAGAAACACGGATGTTCGGAGCATGAAAAAAGGGCCTTATAAGGGCCCTTTTCTTCTTTGTTATTTTCCCTAAATTCAAAAGTTTTGATGCTATCTCATTTTGTTGAATATAGTGCAGCTAGTCGAGCTGCGTTATGAACGGAAATGACTCCTGATTATGGTATAATCTACCTAATCAGGAGGTATTAAAGATATGTCAATAAAAATGAAACGGAGTTTACTCCTAGCTTCAGTTTTGGTGATTTGCGTGAGTATATGGACGATTGTCATACAAAATATGACAGGTTCGAATTCATTATCAAAGCCAGCCTTCACTTCTACTAATCAACAACAGAAAACGATTGTTAATGAGGAACTACTTATTAAGGAACCGGAGCCTGAAGATAATCAAGAACTTCCAAATCAGCAAGAAGATACTGCTAGTAGCAATCCTAATTATAGAGTACCTAGTGAGGTGGAGCAGCTATCAATAAATACTCTTCAAGAACCCGAGGTATCTATGAATCTCGATTATGAACAAATTGTAAGAATTGGCCCGAATGTTAAAATTGTAGCCATTTCAGATGATAAGATGGCTTCTGATGAAGCAAGACAGGCAAGAAAAGAATTAGAGGCTTTAGTTCCTCAATTCAACGCACTATTTTTCATTGATGCCGCTTCTGAGAATGAATTAGATATTCTAAAATTATTTTTGAAAGCTGGAATGGACCCTGATGCATATGTAGAAGTGAAAGAAGGTTCCAAGAGTACTGCACTCGATCTAGCAGTTTCAAACGGCCACCTTGATGCTGCAAGGTTACTTCTAGAAAACGGGGCAAATCCGAACTTACTGATAGAAATTAAAGGAGGTTTCAAGAGTACTGTACTCCAAACAGCAGTTTCAAACGGCCGACTTGATCTTGCGAGGTTACTTCTAGAAAACGGGGCAAATCCGAACTTACTGTATGATCAGTTCACCATAATCACCTTAGCAGTAGCAAAGAATAATTATGACATGGTAAACGAATTACTTAAGTATGGCGCTGAGCCTGATTTGAATTATCAGAACTTTAGATCACCACTAATGCGTGCAGTTCAAGATAACCGCTTACATATTGCAAAGTTGTTATTGGAACATGGAGCTGATCCTCTTCTTGCTACACAGTATGCCCCAGAGCACCCGACCAAGTTGGGGAGTCCGATCGCAGAAGCAAGAATGTTGGGGAATCGAGAAATGATTGCTTTGCTAGAAGCATTTATCCGTGATTAGAACCAGAGATTGCTATCAATCAAACCTCATTTTCAAGGGATCATGCTCAAAAGCGGCAGGAATCACGCTAAAGGTAGCATTGCTAGGTTTCAATGCATACCTGTGGCAGTAAGCAAGCCTGAATCGAAAAAGCAGTCGTCGACAAAGGCCGTGCAGACGGCTTCTAGCAAACAACCAAAGAAAGCGGTCAAAAAGCCTTCAACCCATCGAAACAGTTGGATGGTCCAGACGTTCAGATAAGCTTTACAGTTGAACCAACTACGATACATTATTATGAAGAGACGACTTATATAACAACGTGCAGCTACGGCGGTGGGTCGTTCAATATGCCGCTCGAATATAATTCGTATACGGGATGTCATTTCACATGTTCCTCATGCAGGAACATTTTTTTTGCAAAAAATTGGTCGAATTTGAATTTAATAAGGGATAGTTGTCCAATTAGATTATTTGGAGGATATGGATTGATCACCATGGAAAGCCAGAGCAATGAATTTCGTTTCTACCTAAAAATTTGAATCGTGCATGAGGCGATTCCACGAGTGATGTGACAATTTTTGCCAAGCGCCGTCTTATTGTGTAAGCTTCAACTTCAAGAAAAAATGGAGGATAGACGTATGACCTCTCAAAGGCGTTATCCTGTACTAGCAAGCTGCGTACTAACAACCACACTGCTCCTGTCACCAGCCTCGGACACAGTCATGGCAAATCAGACAGGGAACCAACAAGCAGCCGCTCACCTTCAGGAAAATCAGTTAAGCGAAAAGGCAAAACGAACGGAGCAAAAGCTGCAAATGCTCTTCCCAACGCTCGATGACACATCAAGACAAATTACCTTGGAAACGAAAGACCAGCCTGTGTACGATATCGGTTATGAAAAAAATAATGAAATCTTTGCCAGAGCCAATATCCATGCAGAAACCGGGAAACTGCTTTCGTTTTATTGGGATAGTAAGGTTCAGGATTTTAAAATTCCTGATGATAAGCTGGCCTATAAGAGCGCCGATACCTTCATGGAGGGCTTGATCGGTGAAATGCGCAGCTTGTACGAGGTAACGCGGGCTCCTGTAGGCGATGTCATCTATCGTCGCTATGTAAATGGCATCGAGGTAGATGGCGATGAGTTTCGGGTGGCAGTAAACAGTGCGGGACAGGTAACCGGCGTTTCGGCAGGTGAAAACACGCTGACCAACGTCAATCCCGCTGACTTCCTTCCTCCAGCCCAGGCGATGAAGAAAGATCAGCTCAGTCGCTGTATCCCACCCCTACTGCAACTCATGTACAAGACTGGTGAAAATCAGACCGATCTCGTCTACTCCGCTGTATTCTCCGGTTATGTGGACGCAGTAACAGGAGCTGAGCTGATCACTGATCGGCAATACAGAACCTGGAGGTGGAAACCAATCTCCCTCACGCCTGGTGGAAAGGTAGTAAAGGTGAAGAATGAGCAGGAGGCAACGCGGATTTACGAAAGCGAGTTTGGTATCAGCCTGAAGGGTAGGACCTTCAACAGCAACGGCGGCAATAGCGAGAAGGAAAGTGTTTATTTTTCCCCTGATGAAAAAGAGTTTTTATTTACGAAGGATGACGTTGTGATCGGATTTCAAAGCTATGCGAACGGCCAACCCCAAAAAGGGAAGGCAACATTGTCGGAAAAGCAGGTTCTTGAGAAAGCTGTTCAGTTCCTGCAAACCTATCTCAAACGGGAAGAAAAGGAGTTCTACTACAGGGTGAATCATCCTGGTACGCAGAATCCACATGTGTACGTAGTAACGTTTGTGCCATCTGTTGAGGGACTTCCTTTGGACTACCGAGGAGGCAGTGGTATGGGTGTAAATGGAGAAACGGGGAAAATCACATGGTACAATCAAAGCCTCGACCAAAAGCCCGCCAAGCTCCCGGATAAGAGGAAGGCTGTCTCCATAGATGCAGCAGCCAAGGCCCTGCTGGCGAAACCCACTGAACTGCGATACATCTACCCATTCGTTAATGGTGAGAGGTTAGCCAAACCGGTCCTTGCCTATTCAATTCATATTAACACTATCAATGCCCTGACAGGTAAGGTCGAAGAGTAGGTAGAATGAAAATCGACAGTTAGAACACATCATTTGTGATAAGATAAGAAAAAATGAGACGTAACACGAATGAATAGACAGCGAGTGAAAAGAAATCTATTATCTGCTAGCGTTCTTTTAAACTAGAGGTGGCAACATGTTAAAACGTTTACTTGTTTCAGGATACAAAGCTCACGAGCTTGGCATTTTCAATGAAAAAAATCCGGGGTTAGCCATTATTAAGAAAGCACTGAAGCGGGAACTCGTAAGATTCCTTGAGGAAGAATTGGAATGGGTCATCATATCAGGCCAACTCGGGGTAGAAATGTGGGCAGCCGAAACTGTTCTGGAATTGAAAAAGGACTATCCACATCTAAAACTGGCGGTAATTACTCCGTTTTTAAATCAAGAGGAAAAGTGGAAAGAAGAGACCCAGGATTACTACCGAAATATTGTGATGCAAGCCGATTATATCAATAGTGTCTATCAAACACCTTACCAGGGTGTTTGGCAGCTTGGAGAGAAAGACAAATTCTTGCTATCCAATTCAGACGGTATCTTGTTAGTTTACGATGAAGAAAACGAAGGCTCGCCGAAATTTCTAAGTAAGCTCGCCGCAAAAAAATCAGATATGGGCGATTATCAGTTTTTTCGAATTAACGCATATGACTTACAGAACATTGCAGAGGAGCAGCAGCAAGAATTATATAATGACTATTTCTAAACAAAGAAACCAGCTATGAAAAGCTGGTTTTTATTCTTGGAAAGTCGCTCCCGTTTGTCCAACATTAGTTTATTGCTTTAATCGTCCATTGTCTGGGGCAAACAATCATATTCATGTCACAACCTATCAACAAAGGGGACCTGCCGGGTTCCCTTTTGTTATTTCAGACTCGTTTAGATAACATCTTTTTCTGTTCGCTCCAGGGGAGTGGCATGGTATGAAAGGATGATGTGAACTGGGAAGACCCTCCCGTGCACGGAAAGAAAATTTTTTTATTCCCGTAACAAAGTGATCTATAAGTCCAAAAGATGAAATGATTACTAGCAGGAAGGGAGTCCGAGAGGCTCATAGTAGACCACATACATAGTGTTCCCAACGCACCAACCCTAAAATCTAGTGACCTTCACCTGAAATCTAGCGGATATATTACATGACAGGTTCCTCATATAATGTTAACAAAGTCCAGCAATTACCACGATCACGCTCATCACCACCAGCGGGTGAACACTCCAGCAAATACATAAGTGCGTCGGTGCTTTCCCGCCTTTATTTTTTTGCTGAATTGCGAAACGGGAGGCCTTCTATGCCAAGACCGAGGATCAAGCTCCACAACGCGAAGGACATGCCGGCGACGACCAGCTCAAACACGACTTCGACAACGACGGATTCGACGGGTAAAAAGCCATGAAGCGACGGTATCGCGTTGACTTGCTGCTGAATGAAATCGTGGAATCTCCCGAGTAATGACGAATTAAAGGAGATAATCGATGACGATACCATCGACTATACAATACGAATAGCCAAGCTTTGCGAACTACTTTCTCTGACGATTGGGGGGAGTAAGCAAGGGGCATAGGGGTAAGTGGACGGGAGTGGCGCAGCACACCTTCGCCCTCCCTTCATCACTCCGCTTGTTCGGTTCGGACAGACGATTAATGAATGAACGGGTGAAAGTTTGTATTTGATCTTCACTTTCCTAATTTGGACTAACTAAGGGGGGATACACTGTGGAATTGCGCCAGCTTGAATATTTTATTCAAATTTGCAAATCAGGAAGTTTCACCAAAGCTAAAGAAGAATTAGGTGTGACTCAGCCTACATTAAGTCAGCAAATGCGGGTTTTGGAAGATGAGTATAATATTCAATTGTTCGATCGGGGAAGTAGGGGAGTTGAAGTAACGGAAGCGGGAAAAATTCTCTTGAATAAGGGCAACGCTATTATGAATCTTCTTGAGGAGGCGCGAAATGAAATAAATGGCCGAAACAAGAAATCTAGAGAAACAATTTCTATTGGATGTTGTCCTACTGAACTTGAATATCTTGCTCCTTACTTTATGAGATTTCACCAAAAGTACCCGAATATTTTATTGAAAATTATCGATGCAGAAGATGCCGAGAAAAAAGTTTTGGAGCAAGAGGTAGATATTGGAATCACTGCATATCCGGTTTCTAATGCTTCGGTCATTTCAACTTATTTGTATAGACAAGAAATGGCGCTATTGATTCACTCAGAACATCCTTTGGCAGATAAATCTTCGATTCCTTTTCGATCTTTGAAGCAAATGAATTCGATCATGTTCCGAGAACAAAACAAATCATTAATTGATATGTATTGTTTCTCTTGTGGTTTTACCTTGAAGTCGAAAATAGAAACGTCCTCCGCTTCAGTATTGATTCATTGGGTTCGTCATGGACTTGGAGCAGCTCTTATACCAACATCTTTGCTCGAAAATCTATGGGACGATTCTTTGCGTATTGTCAAATTAGAAGGCCACACTCCTTATTGGGAAATATCTCTTGTATATCTTAATTCCGTTACTATGAGGTCCACTGCACGCATATTCATTCAAGAGATGAATTCATATGTAAGAGAGGATGAGGTGAATCTTTCATGTTCAGGCAATTAGAATGTTTCATTCAAATTTGTAAAGAAGGAAGCTTTACTAAGGCGGCAGAAGTTTTAATGACTTCTCAACCTACGTTAAGTCAACAGATCCGTTCTCTAGAGATAGAAGTTGGAACCCCTTTGTTTGAGAGAGTTGGTAGAGGGGTAAAGATTACAGCTGACGGGGAAATACTTTACGAAAAAGCTCTTTCCGTGATGAGGCTCATTGAAGAATCGAAGAAAGAAACTTACGAGTTACGCAATGCTCGGGCAAATAAACTTTCGATAGGGATTTCGCCCATGGACTTTTTTTGTTTAGCACCCCGTTTTTTGAAATTCCATGAACAGTATCCTGACATTACATTCAAATTTACCAGTGCAGAAAATACATCACAGCAATTATTGGATAGTAGTATCGATATTGGCATTACCGACAATTATAATCCAAATAAAGAAATTCATTTGATGCACCTGTATAAAGAAGAACAAGCATTGGTCGTTTATGCAGATCATCCATGGGCAGATCGAACCTTTGTTTCTTTTCAAGAGCTAGAAGATTTAGAATCTCCCTTATTTGTTGGGGATATAAGTTTAATCGAGCATCTTCATACATTCAGCGCTAAAATCGCCAAATCCTTGCAATCAAAGTTTGAGTCAACTTCCACGGCAATTCTTCTTTCTATGGTACTGCATAAGATGGGGGTAGCTATTTTGCCTACTTCTCTAATTGAAAACTTTTCTGGTCAGCAATTGAAAATGATTCGTCTCGTCGCTCCAACGCCTGTTCGTGAGATCAAGCTTATTTTTAAAAAGTATCATTACAATAATCCTTCTGTTCAAAAATGTATCGATTTTTTTCTAGAATAATCAAAAAAGTTTTCAGGCTACGGCCATCGCAAATAGGGCATTATGAGGCTTAAACGCTACCTAGATTTACCTCCCAACCCCTATAGAAACCTTTTCCGAAAAAGAAAAGATACAATCGAGCGAAGCTTCGTGGATACCAAACAGCTCTATAGGAGCAGCTTCTCACCCAGAGAAGTTTTATGCAATGGAGTTGAAAGACCTGAAAGAGAGCGACTTTAAAAAGCTAGCTTTCCTGCAGGGTGTTTTCCTTAGAAAGAGGCGGCAGGGAAGATAGATAGATAGATAGATAGATAGATAGATAGATAGATGCCAGCGTGCTGGATATATAGATATTAGCTATACAATGTATAGAGAGGAAGAAGTTGTTTTCTAATTTATTTTGCCCTATGATAGGAATCAAGTAAATGTTTTCCATATACACCGTACCGGTAGGCGCACTTGGTATTTGGAAAGAGTGTCTTACTACGCTGGAGATTATGAATTATAACTAGAATTTCATAGCTAATGAAAGCGAGCCAGGACGAAGGAATATTTCCTTGTCATGCTCGCTTATTCGCGTTGTCGGCATAGGAAATCTGGCCTGCATATAATGTGAGCGTGGGCTCTTTCCTTCTGCTTGCAGTAACTTTTATACTAGAAGGATATATTACAATAATAGGATATTAATTTCACCGCTGTACAGACAAAGGAGAATTATGAATGGATAAAATGCGTAAATCAGCAATGCTATTACTAGCTCTGATGATGTGTTGGACGTTAGCGGCTTGTTCCGGGAACACTAACACGTCGGGCAATGGCACTGCTGAGGATCATGCGAACTCGAACGCTAATCTTGTGGTGGCAAATGCATCTCAAATAAAGCCTTCTCCGGATGAGCCTGCCTGGAAGCTGGACACAACACCGATCACGTTTGACTGGTATATCAACTTCGATTGGTTCACCGGCAAGTGGGGAGGAAACGTCGTTTCCGATTATATAACGAAGAAGACGGGCGTGAGTTTGAACTTTATCGTGCCAACTGGCGACGCCGGCGAGAAGCTCAACACGATGATGTCAGCAAGGTCGCTCCCTGACTTCATCACGTTAGGCTGGTACGAGGATGCCGTGCAGAAGATGATTAATGGAGATATGGTGCTTCCATTGAATGAGCTAGCCGATCAGTATGATCCTTATTTCTTTAAAGTCGCAGACCCCGCGAAGCTTAGCTGGTTTACACAGGCTGACGGCAATGTGTATAGCTATCCGAATGCATCTTCATCCCCTGCGGATTATCGAAAATATGGTCAGCTTTTTACGTCTAATCAGACCTTTGTTGTTCGGAAAGACATATATGAAGCACTTGGGAAGCCGGATATGAGCACGCCGGAAGGGTTTCTCGGTGCGCTGAAGGCTGCGAAGGAGAAGTTTCCGGAAGTGGACGGTCAGCCGCTCATTCCGATCGGCCTGCATGAATTTACGGAAACTGGCAACTATTCGTTGGAATCGTATCTTCAGGACTTCCTGGCTATTCCGCAGCAGAAAAACGGCAAGCTGTACGACCGTCGAAGCGATCCAACCTATCTGAAATGGCTAAAGGTGTTCCGCCAAGCGAATGAGGATGGGCTGATGCCGACAGATGTCTTTCTTGATGAAAAACGATGGGAAAAGGATGAAAAAATATCGCAAGGGCGCTATTTTGCCATGCTGTATCAGTGGTCTGATTTTTCAGAGATTAACCAAAAGTTGTATCAGAAGGACCCGAATAAGGTGTATATCGCGATTGATGGTCCGGCGAATGATGCGAATGATGCGCCAACACTTGCAGGAAATGGCATCTCCGGTTGGACGGTGACGCTCATTTCGAAGAATGTCAAAGATAAGAAGCGGGCAATTGCCTTCCTCAGCTATTTGCTCAGCGAAGAGGGAAATAAGGATCTGTTCTTAGGAAAGAAGGGCGTTACTTACGATACGATAGACGGCAAAGATCAGTTCCTACCGGAGGTCATGCATCTCCTCAACACCGACAACCAAGCGTTCGATAGAAAATATGGCGGTAATTATATGTACTGGATGCTAATGGATACGAACATGAAGCTAGCTTGGATGATGGGGATGGATGCTGAGCCTTCCAAACAAATTGCCGATTGGACGAGGGGCAAGACGATCAGCATGAGCGAGTTCGAAAATCTGGATCCTGACCCGACGACGAAGGAAGGTATTGCGTTTGAAAAAAACACGCGGCTCTGGGCCGAAACGCTGCCGAAACTGTTGATGTCCAAGTCGGATGCCGAATTCGATCAACTGTTCACCAAATTCATGAAGAGCACTACCGAGGATCCCGAGTATGAATTCATCCTAGCTAGCCGCCAAGCAGCTTATGAACGAAATGTACAGAAGCTGAAGTCGTCGCTCAATCAATAGTTGTATAAAGGAAGCAGCAGGATGTGAAACAGGAGATGCGATTCACGGCAATCCGATGGTTATTGGGGATACGTGCACTTACGATTAAACTTTCGCTTCAAGTCAAACTGATTCTGTCATTTGTATTCGTTATCTTTATACCGGTTGTTCTATTCTCCTGGTATACGCTCAATGAAGAGTCCGCCAGTGCAATGAAAGAATTGACGGAGAACAACGAGAATGTGCTGGAAGTAGAGAAGATAAACATTGATAATAACATAGAACTGATGAGATGGACCGGTCAGCTTGCGTTATCCAATCGGGAAATGAACAATTATTTGCAAATTGAACAGTTTCAGGATACAGCATATGTTCTTCATATTAAGAAAGATGTGGTCAACAGCTTTCAATATTTTCTGTTCAACAATCCACGAATTGCGAATGTCCGGTTGTTCACGGACAACCTTTATGTGAATGAGATTTGGCCCGTCATCCTACAGGAATCACGTATTCAGGACAAGCCTTGGCATGAAGAGGTGATGAAGCAAAGCGGTGTGCCTTGGTGGGAGATACAGGAGAACGTCGCCCTCACCAGTGCGCCATCCGAACCATCGCAGAATGAGCCCTTCATGACGTACTTGCAGGAATTCAAATATGCGGACAACGTAACACATAACGGAATTCTAGAGATATCGATGAAGTTGTCGAATTTCTTCTCTCAAACGTTCAGTAGCGTGCAGGACATGAACTCTCAGCTGATCGTAGTAGCAAGGGGCGGACGGGTATTCAGCTTGAAGGAGTCACCTGTGTTCGAACAGCACAGCGCGGAGCAGTTGATAAACAGCGTGAAGCTGACGAGCAATACAGATATCGAGACGGTACGGTTCGAGGTTAATGGGCAGTCCTACATGGCATTTCAAAGCTACATTCCGTCGATCGACGTACATTTGGTCAATATGGTTAGTCTTGCGGAGACGATGGAAGGCATTAACCATTCAAGAGTTCGTTATATTGTACTCATTTCGTTACTAGTGGCATTTCTCGTACTGCTATCTTACTCGATGCAGGCGATGATTTTGCGCAGGCTTAAGGCGTTAAGAGAATCGATGCAACAGGTAAGAAGCGGTAACTTCAACGTTGAGATACCGCTGATTACCGGTACCGATGAGGTAGGAGAGTTGGGCTTTCATTACCGTATGCTTATACTAAAGATTAACGAGCTCATTCAAGAGCAGGCAGCTAGGCAGGCTGCAGGTAAAGAAGCCGAGCTTCGGGCGCTGAAGAACCAGATAGATTCCCACTTCCTCTACAATACGCTGGAGAACGTCAAGATGCTGGCGGAGATTGAAGGGCAGTACCTTATATCGGACATAATGACCTCGCTAGGCGGTATGATGCGATATTCGATGGAATGGAAGCGGGATTACGTGATGCTAAGCGATGAGATCCAGCAGGTCCAGCATTATGTAGCCGTCATGAACATCCGTTATGATGGAAGACTTGATCTCCGATTGATGATTGCACCGGAATGCCTCAAGCAGGAATCTCTCAAAATGTCACTGCAGCCCGCAGTCGAGAATGCAATCAAGCATGGGATGAGCCGCATGCATTCCAGTGACGGAAATCTTGTCATTACGATCTCTGCCGTCCGGCGTGATCAAGCTTGTGTCATAGAGATCACTGACAGCGGCTGCGGCATACCGGAAGAGAAGCTAGGCTTATTGAATCAAATGCTACGAATGGAAGAGTCCGCTTACCAGGAGGTCCGGCAATTGTTTGTTCGTAAGGATAACCAGGAAAGCAATGGAATCGGTCTACGTAATGTGGACCAGCGTTTAGTGATGAGCTATGGGGCGGAATATGGTATTCAGATCGAGAGTCAGGAAGGAAGCTATACACGCATTATCATGATTTTGCCGTATCGAGTCATGGGAAGGAGAATGGACATCTATGATTAGCTTGCTTATCGTCGACGATGAGAAGATCATTCGGAGGGGCTTGCAATCAATAATTGAGAGGCAGTTTCCTAATCTGTTCAACTACCGATTTGCCGAGAATGGACAAGAGGCGCTGGAGCTGCTTCGCCAGGAGCCTGCGGATATTATGTTCACAGATATCCGAATGCCAATTATGGATGGGATCGAACTGCTCGAACAGCTGCAAGACCATCCGGTTAAACCCGAGGTAGTATTGCTGTCTGGCTATAATGACTTCGAATATGCGCAGAAAGGAATTCGCTGTGCTGCGAAGGATTACCTCATAAAGCCTGTGGTGCGGGAGGAGTTATTTGCCGTCCTGGAGCGATTAATGCGGGACATAAGGATGAGAGAAGAGAGAGCAAACAAGGCGGGCGAAGATGCCAGCCTTTTTGCTGCCGAGCTAGTTACCATGCATTTGACCCAGAAGGATGTGGGTGATGCTATAAAACAGAACAAACTGAAGCAGGCCGGTTTAAGCTGGTTGAATGCAGGATATACGCTGGGCTTGCTTACGCGACGCGGTGGAGGATCACAAGCTAGCAGTACGGATGCTGCTTCTTTCAGGAATCAAATCGCTGAGCTGTTACAAGGGCATATGGATTGGATGCTCACGCGTGATGGAAAAGGCGGAACGATTATGATCGCACGCGATCCGGTTTTGTTCTACCAGTTGGCACAACGGTGGAGGTTGAGTGTATATGAGCCGCAGCTGCGAATTTCGATTAGTGATTCTGTTCAAGGGATAGAGCAGATAAGGTGGGCATACAACCAAGCGAAGCAAACCTTGAAATACGGTATTCTGCTTCCAGAACTCGATGTGCTGGACTACACCATTATAAGTGAACGCAATGAGCGGCATGTCGTTCCTGTTGAGTTGATTCAACGAATATTGAATCTCTTTGGAATGGGACGCGGGGATGAAATCAAACAGCTTCTCGATCAAATCCTCGATGTTCGCATTATTAGCAGCTGTGAGATCGGCTATCTGGAACGTATTAGCCAGTTACTCAACGAGGAGCTGTTCGACAAGTTGTTCCGCATCTACGGGTATAAGGTACTCTTTCTATTAAGTACGTACGCCCATGTTGGTCACATCGGGAACTTCGATCGATTTGAAGATTATTACATAGCCATCGAGCAGCTTCTCGATAGTCTGGATCGGTTCATCCAAGATCGGAGAGAGCAAGCGCCGACGGAACAAAATACGATGCAAAAAGTTCTCACCTACTTGCAGACGCATTATGCCGAAGATTTGAACATGGCGGTCGTGTCCAACCATTTCTCACTCAATTACTCGTATTTCAGCCATGCTTTCCAAGAATATAGCGGTGAGAGTTTCTCGAACTATGTTCGCCGATTAAGGTTGGACAAGGCGAAGGAACTGCTGGTGCACTCCGATTTGAAGGTGTACGAAATCAGTGATCAGGTTGGATTCGATAATGTGAAGCATTTTACGAGAATATTCAAGGATACTGAAGGCATCACAGCGCTGGAATTCCGAAGGCAGCGAAGACTGTTTGAAGCCCAAGTATGAGCAAAGATTGCACTGAACTTACCAGGACCCTCAAATCATGCGACTACTCTTAACTCGTTGATCCTTGGCGAGTCCTTCTTCACCATACCGGTCGTGTCACGTCACCGTTTCAGGCTGTGCTTAGGCTTCTTATCGATGGCATCCAGGTCAAAGCAGCCGGCGTTGCCTCCAACTTTCTAATCTGCTCTTCTGTAAATAAGGCTCGTTTCAGCTTTCCCATTTTCGTCTCGCTCCTCATCCATACCTAAATTATAAAAAATGACCCACAAGAGGGTCATTTTTTCAAAGTGTCCTTCTTATAGGTCACAGTTCACACCTTTTCATCAATTCTATGGGTCCTAGTTTATTTTAACTCTCGGCTTTATTCCAATATGAAAAGTCTCGAAGGGCTTTATATGAAATAACTGATGATTCCCGAGACTGTTCATTCATTTTGTATTAAGGAAGTGAATCAAAGCGGTATTGAATTCTTCAGGGTGAGTCGCGTTCAAACCATGTGGTCCACCTTCAATTACGACGAGTTGACTGCCTGCAACAGCTTCGTGGGACAGTTGACCACTTACCTCAAGCGGCACGATCGCATCAGAATCGCCATGGATAACAAGCAATGGGATATTAAATTTCGCCAAATCGCCACGGAAATCCGTCCGGCCGAAGGCATCAATGCAATCCAGCGTCCCCTTTGGCGAAGCATAAGAAGCAATATCAAGGTTGTATGCACGGAAGGACTCGCTCACCAGGTCGGTTCTATCCCCGGCTTTAAAGAAATTGTGACTGAAGCCGTCAAGGAAGGCGAGACGGTCTTTTTTCAAACCGTCTTGGAAGCCCTGAATGGTGGCTTCATCCAGACCGCCTTCCGGATGCTCGGCAGATTTATAAAAGAACGGCGGAACCGCAGCAGCCAACACGGCTTTTTTGACACGGCTTGATCCGTATGTGCCAACATAACGGGCAACCTCTCCGCCACCCATCGAAAATCCGACCAGTGTTACGTCGTTAAGGTCTAGATGTATAATTAGCTTATGGAGATCCATCGCAAACGTATCATAGTCGTAACCGTTCCACGGTTGGGAGGATTGTCCAAATCCGCGGCGGTCATAGGTAATCACGCGGTAACCTGCTTCGATGAGCGCTGGAACTTGACTCTCCCAGGAGCGCCCGCTCAGTGGCCAGCCATGTACTAAAATCACAGGTTTGCCTGCGCCAAGATCCTCAAAGTACAATTCAATGGGTTGCCCGTTTTCTGTTCCGACTTTTAATTTAGCCATGCTTTTCACTTCCTATTAGAATTGGTTTTAGCATAGTACACTCACTTTAGGCATATTCCACAAGCTAAGACAGTCATAATCAAACTGTTTTTGGGATGAATAGGCTTATCCCCCGTGGCCGCCAAACATCGTTTGGGCATAAACAACACCCACACCATAAGCTCCGCTGTGTTCCATTACGATCGACATAACTGCGTCATATGTTTCTTCGCGTGCCCAATCGCGTTGGTACTCAAGCAGAACAGCCTGCCAGGTAACGGGGATTGCTCCTGCTTGTATCATGCGTTGAATGGACATGTTATGCGCTTCCGTAGTCGTCCCACCTGAAGCATCCGTTACAATGTAAACTTCATATCCTTCTTTGATGGCTGCAATTACAGGGAAAGCAAGACAAACCTCCGTCCAAAGTGCTGCCATGATGAGCTTTTTACGGCCTGTTTTCTTCACAGCTTCTACGAAATTTTCGTCTTCCCAAGAATTCATTGTTGTACGGTCAATCGGTTTATGATCTGGAAATACCTCTTGAATATGCGGATGAATCGGGCCTGAGAATGTTTCCGCAGCTACAGTCGTAAGAATGATGGGTGCATTGAAAACTTTAGCTGTCTTGGCCAATCCAACCGTATTGTTAATGATAGTTTGGCGGTCAGCACTTTGAACACCAAAGAGCATTTGAGGCTGGTGGTCTACAAGAATAATTGCAGAGTTATCAGCCGTAAGTAAATCTGTCTTCCCGTTAAACATACTAATATCCCTACCTTTTCCAGATGTGATTACAACAGGAATTCCTGCTGCATGTACTCAGTCTATTGAAATGCAATTGCGCAAACAATATTCAATTTCCTATATATTCCATAGAAGAATACTATAAATATCAAAAGAATTTTATAAAGTATGTGCATAAGCAATTCCTATGGCTGTTTCTGGAAAGTAATTTGCGTTATCGAGCATCTTCTTTGTGCATGATTAGAAGGGGGACGTCAATATTGTTTGAACAATTCCCCGAAGAAGACGGAATCATTACGTTCCGACCAGTTGGTGGGACAATCGAGTACGGGGAAGATAGCAAGTCGGCAGTCAAAGGGCTTATCGGTCTGAGGGGGAGTGTACAAAACAAGCAGCTAGAGTTCAGGGAGTTCCTGGAGTTACTAATTAAGTATCGGGAGGTCCGTTTATCCATCAAAAAAGGGCTGAGAGTGTTTCTCTCAACCCTTTTCACTATTTCACAATCAGAAGAGGAATCTTCGATTGATGGATCAGCTTGTATGTCACACTGCCCATGATTTGTTCGGCCATCCAGTTCAATCCTTTGTATCCCAACACGATCACGTCTGCTTTTTCGTCTTCGGCCACTTCATTGATGATCTGTGTCGGATGGCCAATCGCTACTTTCTTCCTGTAAGGAAATTGCTCATGCATAAACAGGTTTTCATATTCCAACAGGAGTTCTTCCCCTATGCGTACCAGCTCTTCCCTATCTTTCCTGACCATGTCTGCCAACACGGGAGAGTAGAGCACCGGGGGAGTGACTACATGCACGAGGATACATCTTGCGTTCGTTTTTCTTGCGAGATGCAGCGAAATTTGCGCAGCTCGATGTGATGTTTCAGAACCGTCTACGGCAACCAGTATGGTTTTGATTTCTTCCGACTTTTCATAACCGTTCGGAACCAATAGTACTGGGCAGGATGCTTTTTTCAGTACCGCGTTGCTTACGCTACCCAGGAGAAAACTCGTAATCGGACCACGTTCGTGTGTTCCCATGATGACTAGATCATGTTCGTCTGCGTATTTCGCAATCACTTGAGAGGGTTCCCCGAATTCATACTCAAGTGTATGGGGAATGTGGTCCTGTTCAACTGATTGCAGCGTTTGTGTTAAAGCAGCGACCGCATCTTCCTTAAGGATCTCCTCAACAACTTTTCGTCCTACGTAATGGATTACTCTGGAAGATGCGAGGGGACGAATAACGTGGAGAAGAGATAAGGCCTGACCTTCTTCCAGAAGAGTTTTAGCAAAAGAGATCGCCTGTGCGGAAACGTTGTCTGAGTCGATAGGCACCAATAATTTATTCATATATACACCGCCTGCTCTTATTTGTCATTATTGTATTGGTTATCGATCGATAATGAGCTCGGGAAACTATAACTCAACAAATAAACACAGCAAAGGTTGTCATCCGTGAATCGACAACCCTTGCTGTGTTAACATGAAGAATTGTTATTCATATCTTAACGATCATTGAAAGCTTTAAGCATCCATATATTTTTCGCAACTGTGCTGTGGATCGCAAGCAGCATGTCGGCTGTTGTTTCATCATTCGCGTTCCCAGCCTTCTCCATCCCTACCTTCAGCTCCTCGACAACAATGTTGAAATCCTCAATCAAAGCATCGATCATCTGCTCGGCACTCTCATTGCCCCTGGCCTCCTTAATGCTGGAGATCTCCAGGTAGCGCTTCATGGTTGCTTCTGGTTTGCCTCCTAAAACGAGCACACGCTCGGCAAGATCATCGATGTAGAGTGCCGCTTCTTCATAGAACTCTTGGAATTTTGTGTGCAGTGTGAAGAACTGAGAGCCTTTCACATACCAGTGAAAGTTGTGAAGCTTTACATACAGCACATTCCAGTTTGAAACTTGTTTATTCAAAATACCCTGAATCTCTTGAATTGTTTTATTTTCTACCGTAGTTTTCATGTAGGAACACTCCATTATAAAAGTGACATTACCTCTGTTCTCATATGGCGTTGCATCTATCATCGTTGGCTTGTTTTAACGGATTTCAGCCGGCTAAAACTTTGAAAATCATACTGCTCCCTCGTGCCCACCAAACATAGTATGGGCATACAAAACACCTACGCCGTATGCGCCGCCATGTTGAATAACAATTTCCATAACGGAATCGTAAGTATCTTGGCGAGCCCAATCACGTTGATACTCGAGAAGAACAGATTGCCAAGTAACCGGAATCGCCCCAGCTTGGATCATACGCTGTATGGACATGTTATGCGCCTCTTGAGTGGTTCCGGCAGAAGCGTCAGTTACAATGTAAACTTCGTAGCCGTCTTTAATCGCCGACAGTGTAGGAAAAGCAAGACAAACTTCTGTCCACAATGCAGCGATAATCAGTTTCTTTCGGCCTGTCTTTTTTACAGCAGCTAAGAAGTTTTCATCTTCCCACGAATTCATGCTTGTCCGGTCGATAGGTTTTTGATCGGGAAAAACCTCTTGAATTTGCGGATGGAGTGGACCCGAGAAAGAATTAGCGGCAACGGTAGTTAAAATGATCGGCGCTTGGAATACTTTCGCCGTTTTAGCCAGCCCCACTGTATTGTTGATCACGGTTTGCCTATCGGCGCTTTGTACTCCGAACAGCATTTGCGGTTGGTGGTCGATAAGGATGATGGCAGAGTTGCTGGGTGTAAGCAAATCAGATTTGTCATTGAACATGTATTATTCCCAACTTTCTTTTTAAAATTTACGACAGCATTTCGTCGCATGTATTTATAGTATTGAAAACCAAATACTTCAATCAATTCTGTTTTCTATATAAAAGATATAGATAGATCCTATGGTTTGAAAGTCTATCAAAACATAGGATCTCCTTATAGTTTATATAGATATACCCATATTGATAGATACTTTATGACGCTAATATAATCAGGGCGAAAGGGCGAAAGAACCTTTTAGTCCAGAGTCTTCCGAGAGAGGAGGCACATTTATGTGGTCTTTATTATTAGCGCTAGGTACCGGGATTGTGATTGGAGTTGTTTTTCAATCCCTGCGTATACCGTCGCCGGCCCCTCCAATGTTAGGGTTGATAGGGCTCATTGGCATGTTTCTAGGACAACGGCTTATCCCATGGATTAAATTGCTGCTGAATCATCAATCATCTTAATAACTCAACTTAGGAGGGGATAAAGGGATGTCGAATGAGACTAACATGATAGAGGCTGACCTATTGATTTTCAACGCTAACATTGTGACGATGGACGAATCTAACCCCATGGCAACGGCAGTAGCTATTAAGGGAGACCGTTTTTTAGCCGTAGGCAGTGATTCCGACATTATGCAGTATAAAGGACCTGTAACGGAAGTCGTGGATGGAAATAAACGCCTTCTGATTCCAGGATTAAATGATTCCCATATTCATCTCATACGTGGTGGATTGAACTATAACCTCGAACTTCGTTGGGATGGAGTGCCATCGGTTGCCGACGCCTTGCGTATGTTAAAAAATCAAGTGGACCGCACGCCTGCACCCCATTGGGTTCGGGTTGTAGGCGGATGGACAGAGTTTCAATTTAAGGAGCGCCGGATGCCGACATTGGATGAAATCAATCTGATTGCTCCGGAGACTCCGGTATTCATTCTTAACTTATACCGACAAGCCTTTTTGAACAAAGCAGCCTTGCGGGTAGTTGGGTATACGAAGGATACCCCTAATCCGCCGGGCGGAGAAATTCAGCGTGATAGTAACGGCAATCCGACTGGAATGCTAATTGCAAGACCGAATGCAACGATATTGTATGCCACTCTTGCAAAGGGACCAAAGCTTTCCTATGAAGATCAGTTGAATTCCACACGGCTGTTTATGCGGGAATTAAATCGCTTTGGAATTACGAGTGTAATTGATGCTGGCGGTGGTTTCCAGAACTACCCCGATGATTATCAAGTTTATGAGGAACTGGATAAACGTGGGGAGATTACCGTCCGTACGGCATACAATCTTTTTACCCAACACCCAAATCATGAACTGGACGATTTTCAATCATGGACAGCCACTTCGCAGCCTTATACAGGCAGCCCTTACTATCGTCACAACGGCGCGGGTGAAATGCTGGTTTACAGTGCGGCTGATTTCGAAGACTTCGTTGAGCCCCGTCCGGAATTGCCTGCTGTGTTGGAGAATGATTTATTCGGGGTAACCAGACATCTGGTGCAACAACGATGGCCTTTCCGGCTCCACGCAACGTATGGTGAATCGATCTCACGTTTCCTCGACGTGTTTGAACGTGTCAATAAAGAAGTTCCATTTAAAGATTTACGCTGGATTTTAGACCATGCTGAAACGATTCGTGAGAAGGATTTGGAACGTGTCGTCGCTTTAGGTGGTTCGATTGCCGTCCAAAACCGGATGGCTTTTCAAGGAGAATATTTCGTTGATAGGTACGGAGCGGAGGCAGCGGAAAACTCACCTCCCATTACGAAGATGCTTACGGCAGGATTGAGAGTAGGTGTAGGTACAGACGCTACAAGGGTAGCCAGTTATAACCCGTGGGTTGCCCTCTACTGGCTGGTTACTGGAAAAACGCTTGGTGGGCTTAGCTTGTACCCTGCTTCTAATCGGTTAGACCGCCATCAAGCGCTTCGTATGTATACAGCCGGAAATGCTTGGTTCTCGAGGGAGGAGGACGTAAAGGGAAAAATTAAAGCAGGCCAATATGCGGACCTGTCGATCTTGTCTGATAATTTCCTCCAAGTTCCAGAAGAAGAAATCAAGAGAATCGAATCGGTGTTTACGGTCGTAGGCGGAAAGATTGTTTATGGATCACTTGAATTTCAAAAACTATCACCCCCGGCTCCTAAAGCCAGTCCGGACTGGGCACCACACAATTACTTTGGTGGTTACTATAAGGCCTCAAATCATGGAGGCGGTGGTGGCGCCGCGTTACATATGCCCCATAGTCATCATAAATGCAATCATCATCACGGCAACGGTTTTTGCGACTTGGATTGCTTCGTGTTCTGATGGAACTTCAGAGGGGTTGCACAAAAGTAAAATAGATTCGAATTCGAAAGGGAATGAGCGAATGTCCAATGTAACAATTAAAGTGATAGACAACGGACCGTTGCGTGTAACGGGTAATGTAGAATTGGTGGATGCAGAAGGGAACCGCTTTGAGACAAAAGAATCTTTCATTCTTTGTCGCTGCGGACTATCAAACCAAAAGCCATTCTGTGACTTGACACACAAAGGAAAATTCGAAAGCACTACTCGGGCTTAATGAATCTAAAAGGTATCGTGGCGGGGTCATGAGTGACCCCGTAACCTTGCAAGAGTGCTTTACTGAAGTCAGGCGGTCGCTAACAGCTTCTTGACTTGATTCTAATGATTAACAGGGGGCATTTTAATGGGTGTACGCTTTTTGAAAATGGCAGTTATATATATTGTTGTTGGTATTAGTATCGGTGTTTACATGGGTACAACACTGAATTTTGCATTAACTAGCGTACATGCTCATGCGAATCTTTTTGGGTGGGCAACAATGGCTCTTTGCGGGTTTACCTATTTACTTTTTCCAAAAACATCAAAATCTCGTCTGGCTAAATGGCACTTCTGGTTACATGGCCTCGGCTTACCTGTAATGCTTATTACGCTAACCTTAATGGTCCACGGCTATGCACCGGATTGGATTATTATGTTAAAGCGGATTGGTGAAGCTGTGGCTGGAACCGGTGTCTTGATATTTGCTATCAATGTCTTTTCTAACGTAAAGGCGTCTGACATTCAAAATAAACGTAATGATGATGTTTCCATGAATAAAGCAGGGGGAGAACATTTTGGGTAACGAACAATTTGTTAGATCGTCAAATATCGCATTCATTACCGGAATCCTTTTCTGGTGTACTTTAGTTGTTGTATCGTGTGTGTATTTAACTATTCCATTAATAGCAGTGTTTGAAGATGCATTCAAAGTGTCGTCTTCGCAAGCTGCTTGGAGTAGCAGTGCCTTCTCGCTTGCTTTTGCAGGTGGGGGTCTACTGTTTGGAGTGTTATCAGATCGATTTGGACGAAAAAAAATGATGCTATCGGGGTTATTATTGCTTACGGTAATAACACCACTAATAGGTAATGTCGACAGTTTTTCTTGGCTTGTTGCTCTTCGGGCCTTGCAAGGTTTAGCGGCATCGATGTTTCCTCCGTCTGTTTTGGCTTATGCGATGGAAATGTTTCCGTCTGAAAGAAGAGCAACCATTATCGGGTTTATTAGTACGGCTTTTTTAATGGCCACTATCGTTGGACAAATATATAGCAGCTTTGTTGTTTTGGAATTAGGAGATTGGTCCTATGTATTCTACCTACTTTCCGCAGTATATGGAATATCTTCTATCTTGCTTACCTTTTTTATACCAAACGACAAAATACAGCAAACAAATGGCAGCTTTGTTACTTCTTTTTTGCGGGTAGGCAATATTTTCAAACGAAAAGGATTGCCTCTGTGCTACATCGTTTCCGCTTCACTCTTTATTTCGCTTGTCGGATTTTTCGCGACTCTTGGAAGTTACTTAAGCAGCCCACTCTTCGGGTTAAGTCATCAAGATATTCTATGGGTTCGTGCGATTGGTATTTTGGGTATGGCAGTTTCTCCGTTTGCCGGAAGATTGGTTACAAAAATTGGTGTCAAGAACGTATTATGCTGTGGATTAATCTTAGCTGGAAGCGGCTTAGGATTGTTAGGTTTGAGTCTTAACCTCATTTATTTAATATCGATGAGTGTTGTATTTGTACTGGGAATAGCTATGGCTCTTCCATCATTAATCTCACTAATCGGTCACATGGCTGGGGAAATCCGAGCGATTGCGGTTTCGTTTCATATGTTTATGGTGTTCATAGGCGCTTCTCTTGGGTCGATCCTTTCCATTTACCTAATAGATTTCGGGGGCTATTTATTCACTTTTGAAATCTTGGCAGGATTATTGTTCTTAAGCATGATTGTGCCCTTTTTTATTCATTTGGAAGAACACAAGGACTTGGAAAAAACTAAATAAACTAATTAAACTAAATCACGATATTCATAACCAAATATATATGACCCTTATGATTTATATTCATTTTAGTAATTCATAAGTATAGTGTATTATGGGCATATGAAATCGTGATATAGACACATGTGTCTATATCACCTCAATTTCACTTGATCTGTTAAATGCCATCATGACCTGGGGTGAAATAGTGGTAATTCGACAACTTGAATATTTTATTCAAATATGCAAAGCGGGAAGTTTCACTAAAGCTGCGGAAGTATTGATGGTTTCTCAACCTACATTAAGTCAACAGATTCGTTTGCTGGAGCACGAATTTGGAGTCTCGTTATTTGATAGAGTCGGAAGGGGAATAGAAATAACTGAGGCAGGGAAAATCCTATTTCAGAAAAGCATCGCCATAATGGGAATGATTGAAGAAGCTCGCAAAGAAGTGTCACAATTAAAACATATGAAGAGAAACGACCTCATCATTGGTATCTCTTCCAAAGTTAGGCATTTCTCTGTATATCAGCGTAGAAACGACATCAACATCAAACTTGCTTAATATGGTTCAGTCCAAAGTAGGTGTAACCATTCTATCCTGCCATCTCGTTAAAAGTTATGACTGTCCAAATATCAAATTGATCCGTCTAACCGATCCTACACCTACTTGCAAGATTAAGCTTATCTACCCTAAGTATAAAGTGATGCCTCATACAACGAAAGCCTTTATCGATTACATGTCGGAATTCATTATAGACCCTTATTAAAGGAGTGAACTCATATGACATTAGAAACGGCAGGGATCCATCACATTACAGCATTTGCACGTAATCCGCAGGAGAACGTCAATTTTTATGCAGGCATACTCGGTCTTAGGCTCGTTAAGAAAACCATCAACTTTGACGCTCCAGAGGTTTACCACCTTTATTTCGGTGATAAATCAGGAAGGCCTGGCTCCATTATGACTTTTTTTCCTTGGCGTAACTCTCGGCGGGGAGAAATTGGTGGGGGGCAAGTAGGTATAATTACGTTTGTCGTGCCGCACGGCTCACTTGACTTCTGGGAAAAGCGACTTAATAGCTTTGACATTACCCCAATGAAAGCAACCAGGTTTCAAGAAACTTACCTTCAGTTTAGGGATAACGATGGGCTTCATCTTGAACTTGTTGAGCGCGAAGAAGGAAGAAGCAACAGTTGGTCATTTGGCGGAATTCCTGCGAACAAAGCGATTATAGGATTCGGCGGTGCTGTTCTGCTCAGCGTAAATGCAGAGAAGACGATGCATGTGCTCGAACATGTAATGGGGCTGAAAAAAGTAGGAGAAGACGCCGAATATTCACGTTTTCAAGCTTCTGGAGATATCGGGAATCTGATCGATATTCCTCTTGATAATCAGAAGTGGGGGCATGGAGGAGCTGGTACGGTTCATCACATTGCCTGGCGTGCGAAAGACTTCCAGGAGCATGAGCAATGGCATCAAAAAGTAACTGAGAGAGGGTATAAACCAACTCATATTATAGATCGGCAGTACTTCAATGCGATTTATTTCCGGGAGGACGGCGGTATCTTATTTGAAATTGCAACTGATCCTCCAGGTTTCGCACGCGATGAAGCTCCCGAATCTTTAGGTGAAAAATTGATGCTCCCGGAGTGGTACGAATCCGAACGTGAGAAAATTGAAGCTAACTTGACCTCAATCGAAGTGAGAGTGCTTAAAGGGGACAAGAGATGAGACACATCTTTGAAAAGGGTGGCGATTTACACGCACCTACACTTGTCCTTTTTCACGGGACGGGCGGGACGGAGCAAGATTTGTTGCCACTGGCAACACTCGTTTCCCCAAAATCGTCCATTCTCTCCTTAAGGGGAAATGTGCTGGAAAACGGAATGCCACGTTTCTTTAAACGAATCTCGGAAGGCGTGTTTGACGAAGAGGATTTAGTATTCCGCACCAAAGAAGTGAATGAATTCTTGAACCAGTCGGCCAAGGAATACGGGTTTGATCGCGATAATTTGGTTGCTATTGGCTATTCGAACGGAGCGAATATCATTGCGAGCCTTCTTTTCCATTATCAAAATGTGTTCAGAGGAGCGATCCTTCATCATCCGATGATTCCATTGCGCGGTATCCAATTGCCGGATTTGTCTAATGCTACCATTTTTATCGGTGCCGGGAAAAATGATCCGATTTGTTCCCCACATGAGACAGAGGAGCTCCAAAGCTTGCTGCGTGATTCGGGAGCTGTTGTAAGAGTTCATTGGGAAAACAACGGTCACCAATTAATCTATAACGAAGCGAAAGCAGCTGCAATTTGGTTTAGGGAAAAATTTCAAAATCAATCGGTATGAAGGGGACGTCCTTAACTTTTATATGAGACCAAATAAAGGAAGTACTGAGATTGTAGGCGAGAAAAAAGTAACTTGGTTGGAACTTTTTTATGATTTGCTTTTTGTAGCGGCAGTGTCAAAAGCAAACCATGTCTTGTTACATTCTAGCCATGGGACCATTTCCGTTGAATACTTAATCAAATTTGTTTTAATATTCATTCCAATCTGGTGGAGTTGGGTGGGACAAACACTCTTTAATAATCGCTTTGGCCAGGATATTAGTAATCATCGGATTTTCATGGTCTTTCAACTGTTTTTTGTTCTAATTATGACAGCAAGCCTATCCGTCAATTTTGATCGATACTATATTCCCTTCTTTGTAGGCTATATTGGATCGAGAGCACTGACAGCCATTCAATATCTTACGGTACACAAATCAAATCGAACACATCAGCGAATGACCGCCAAATATTTGGGGACTTACTTTTGGATAGGCATACTCATATCTACCTTCTCGCTTTTCTTTGACTCATGGATCCGTTATGTGATTCTGTATGCTGGAATAGCTGTAGATATCATGCTGCCATTATTCAGCCGGCGGTACCTGATCATTACACCCACACATACCCATCACTTATTGGAGCGCTTTGGATTATTTACACTTATTCTTATAGGTGAGTCGGTTATTAGTATCCTAACGGTCTTGCAGTCTAGTAGCTGGACCTGGACATCTATTTTGTTCGCCTTATTTACATTTGTATTGGTGATTGCAATGTGGTGGCAGTATTTTGATAATCTGGAGAGAAAAGTGAGTAAGGAGATACAAACAGCCGGCCAAACGATTATTTATGGTCATTTATTCATTTATGTATCCATGGGCTTTATAGCTGCTTCGATCCAATTACTTTTTCAGCAGCAACTACATTATCCACTTATGTTGGATTTTATTTTCGGGGCGGTTCTGCTTTATTTTATGTCAACATCATTTGTTTTCCACCGATACAGACCGAAACATACAAGGCTGCGAGCCCGCTCTTTGGCGGTATTATTAGGACTGCTCGGATGTTTCTATGCGTTGGACAACATTTTTTACGTACCTAATTATATTGTAATTGGAGAAATAATGATGTTCTTTATCATCTATGCGAAAGTAACAACTTGAGGATTATATGGGAGAGTGAAAGATATTGAGTGATGATTCTAAGCAATATGTAGGGAAAGATATCGATGTTATATTTCACCCGGGAAGATGCGTTCATTCGGCAAAATGTGTTAGTGGGTTACCCGGAGTATTTAATATTAAATAGAAACCATGGGTTCATGTTGAGGGAGAAACGGCTGATAAAATAGCATCTCAAATAAATCATTGTCCGAGTGGTGCGTTGGAATATGTATGGAAATCACACCTTTTGAATGGGGGAAAACAAATGTTCGAAATTAAAGAAGGTACAAACGGTTTTTATGTTGGAGAAGAGGATCATAAAGAAGCTGAAATTCATTATGTTCAAAATGGAAATCATATTATTATAGTAGATCACACGATCGTTTCCGATAGTCTAAAAGGTCAAGGTGTAGGACAGGCGTTAGTGAAGAGATTAGTCGAATTCGCTCGGACGAAAGGGATTAAGATTATGCCATTATGTCCTTTTGCCAAAAGTCAATTTGACCGCCATGAAGATTATGCTGATGTACTGTTGTAATAAAATATAGGTCAAATGATTCTAGGAACTATGTAAAAAAGTCGCGCAGCACTGTGCTGTTTCGCGGCTTTTTTACGGAGGTTATTTGAATCTAGTAAAGAATTGCGGAAATAATTGCAGGGCAATTTCAATGAATAATTTTACAGAAATCCCACTATCCTCAAACGACAAAACGGCCATATGAATATTACGATACACTGGGGGATCAAGTTTTCGTATCAGGACGTTTTCAGATAAATGTTCCAGGGTTAATTCAGGCATGATTGCGATACCGAGTCCCTCATGAACCAAATTAATTCCTGTCATGTAGTTATGGATTTCGTATCTCACTTTCGGTTTCCCGCGGGATTTTTCAAACCAATCTATAACTGGAGTTTCAAATCCTGATTTACAAAAAATCAAAGACTGATCCAAGAGATCTGTTGCTTGAATCATATTTTTTGTAGTTAAAGGATGTTCCTTGTTTAGCACAGCATACATTTCTTCTTGGTGTAGTGGAAAGGTGTTGAATTCCTTATCTGGTGGACAAGCAATGATAAAGCCGATATCAATACGTTGAGTATCGATCCATTCTTTCACTTCGGTTACAGTTCCTTCTAAAACGGTAAATTCGATATTCGGATATTTTTTAGTTATGTTGCTGATAATTTTAGGGACGAAATAAGAGGAGGCCTCAGGAAATGCGCCTATTTTGACTATCCCTTTTTCAAGTCCCAATTCATGAGCAATTTCCTGATCAACCTTTTCATAATCGGATAAAATGGCTCTAAAAATACGTATGATGCGTTCGCCTATAGGTGTAAGCATGACTCCACGACGACGATTTCGAATCAAAAGAGTCACCCCAAGTTCGGTCTCAAGACCGTTAACTGCTTTACTTACAGCTGGTTGAGTCATATTCAATTCTTTTCCAGCTTGTGTGAAACTCTTTGTATCAGCAATTTTAACCATTAATTGCAATAATGATTTATTCATAATTCCTCCCAATCAGTATTCCTATTCACTAGCAAGGTATAGAAAGTCGCTATAAACGAGATCGGTGCTTCATTCAATATCGAGATTTGGGGAGGCACAATTTTTCTGGGCTTTACCCAATCTTAATATATACGGAGGAAGGATGAAAGACATGAGAAAAGTGGATGTGAAGGAAAAAGCCAGAGTTCGAGAGTATCGTGTCTTGAATCAGTGGAAACAAGAGAATACTTTTAGAAAATCAATTGATAATCGGGCGGGGAAACCGAACTTTGTGTTTTATGAAGGGCCTCCTACAGCCAATGGTTTACCTCATATTGGTCATGTTCTCGGTCGTGTGATTAAAGATTTCATCGGTCGCTATAAAACAATGTCAGGATTCAGAGTCGTCCGAAAAGCCGGATGGGACACTCATGGCCTTCCAGTAGAGCTTGGCGTGGAAAAGCAGCTTGGCATTTCGGGAAAACAGGAGATTGAAAATTACGGAGTCGCCAAATTTGTGGAAGAGTGCAAAAACAGTGTGTTCGAATATGAAAAGCAGTGGCGAGAACTTACTGAAGGCATAGCCTATTGGACTGACATGGAGGATCCCTACGTCACTCTGACTAACGATTATATCGAATCTGTCTGGCACATCTTGTCTGTCATCCATAAAAAAGGTCTATTGTATAAAGGACACCGCGTGAGTCCATATTGTCCTGACTGCCAAACGACACTAAGCTCTCACGAAGTGGCGCAAGGCTATGACAATGTCAAAGATTTGAGTGCAACGGTGAAATTCAGAAGCAAGACTGGGAGGGATATCTTTCTTGCTTGGACAACTACGCCATGGACACTCCCGTCTAATGTGGCTTTAGCGATCAACAAAGATATCGAATACGCGCGGGTAAAACAGAACGATGAGGTATACGTAGTTGCTAAAAATCTTGTAGAGAAAGTAATGAAAGAAAACTATGAAATAGTGTCTACGCACAAAGGATCAGAATTCATAGGGACAGCTTATGAGCCGCCGTTTGATTTTTTTCATGTAAATAAAGGTCATATCGTCGTAGATGCTGACTATGTCAGCGATACAAGTGGTACTGGTATTGTTCATACGGCACCCGCGCACGGGGAAGACGATTATCGCACATGCATTCAGCACGGATTGGATTTCGTTAACGCAGTAAATCTGGCTGGACGATACACGGATCAAATCAGCGATTACGCCGGACGCTTCGTCAAAGATTGTGACGTCGATATCGTAAAAAACTTGTCTTTCCGTAATCTTTTGTTCTCTAAAGAACGTTATGAGCACAGCTATCCTTTTTGCTGGCGCTGTAAATCTCCTCTTCTTTACTATGCTATTGAAAGCTGGTTCATCAAAACGACCGCGATAAAAGAACAGCTTATTGAAAACAACAGGAAAATTGATTGGTACCCTTCCCATTTACAAGAAGGACGTTTTGGTAAATTCCTGGAAGATCTCGTCGATTGGAATATCAGCCGGAATCGGTACTGGGGAACTCCTCTGAACATCTGGCTTTGCCAGGATTGCGGGACTGAGTATGCTCCAGACAGCCTGAAAAACCTGCGCGAAAAGTCAGTCGAGGTCGTGAATGAAGACCTAGAGTTACATAAACCTTTCGTAGATGATGTCAAATTGCGTTGCTCATGCGGTGGAACCATGAAAAGAACACCAGAAGTCATCGATGTTTGGTTTGATAGCGGATCGATGCCATTTGCCCAATACCACCATCCTTTTGGTGATGAGAAACTGTTCCAGGAGCAGTATCCTGCTGACATAATTTCCGAGGGCATCGACCAAACAAGAGGCTGGTTCTTTAGCTTGCTGGCGGTATCCACACTGTATAACGGAAAATTGCCATACAAAGCGGTCATTTCAACTGGGCACGTTCTTGATGAAAACGGACAAAAGATGTCTAAAAGTAAAGGGAATGGCATCGATCCTTGGGAAGTCATAGAAGAATTTGGGACTGATGCGTTCCGGTGGGCCCTGCTTTCTGACAGTGCACCGTGGAGCAGCAAGCATTTCTCTAAAAGAATGGTAGCCGAAGCGAAGTCTAAAGTGATCGATACGATTCATAATACGCATGTTTTCTATTCGCTATATGCAACGATCGATCAATACAGGCCTGAGGACTACCCTCAAAAAGCGTTTGAGAACGAGTTAGATCGCTGGCTTCTTTCGAGGCTGAATTCCACCCTGCAAAACGTAGTAAAAGGCCTTGAAACATACGACTTTCTAAATCCGGCAAAGCACATAGAAGCGTTTATCGACGAATTTAGTAATTGGTACATCCGCCGTTCCCGTAACCGTTTTTGGAGCAGTGCGATGACTGAAGACAAGGTTTCCGCCTACCAAACACTACACAAGGTGTTATTGACGGTGGCCCGCATGATTGCGCCGTATGCACCACTCATTGCAGATGACATCTATAGAAATCTTGGCGGCGAAGAAAGCGTGCACCTAACAGATTATCCACAGGTGAATACGGCAGTTATCGATGAAACTCTCGAAAGCGAAATGGAAACCGCCCGTCAAATCGTTGAGCTGGCTCGGAACATCAGAAACGAAAGCGGAATCAAGACACGCCAGCCTCTGTCCGAACTTATCGTCTCCATAGACCGCCCGTTCAACATGAGTAGGTTCGCGAACATCATCAAAGATGAGATAAACGTAAAAGAAATCCGAGTAGAGCAAAGTGACAGCAGCTTTATTACCTATCACTTTAAACTTAACTTAAAAGTTGCCGGTAAAAAATACGGGAAACTCGTTGGAACGATTCAAGATCGTTTGAAGCAACTATCCATCACCGAAGCCAAGCAAGTTGTGGACAGGGGTTTCTTGGATGTCATTCTTTCAGACGAAGCCGTCCGTATTACGCTTGATGAACTGCTCGTAGAAAAGCATGGTAAGCAGGGCTTTGCTACTGCTTCGGGTTACCGAATCAATGTTGCTTTGGAAACGACGATAACAGAGGAACTAGAACAGGAAGGGATGGTTCGTGAAGTCATCCGCGTGATTCAAGATTACCGTAAGAAAATGAATTTCCCTATCGAAAAACGAGTGATACTTACTCTTGATGTCGATGACCAGATGAAAGTAGCGTTGGAACGTTTTGATCATGTTTTGCAGGAAAACGTAATATTGTCGGAGATCAAATTTGTTAAAAAAATAGGCATGGAGACGGTTTCGATTGGGGACAAAAACTTCGGGTTACTGATTGAATAACAAAAATATGGAATTATAACCCTAAATACCAAATAGGCAAATTCAATTGGACAAAGGAGTGTACGAATATGAAAACGATGGGTATTCACCATATTACTGCAATTGTAGGTCATCCACAGGAAAATGTGGATTTTTATGCAGGAGTATTAGGTTTGCGTTTAGTAAAACAAACGGTTAATTTTGATGATCCAGGAACATATCATTTGTATTTTGGAAATGAAAGTGGAAAACCGGGAACCATTATCACATTTTTCCCATGGCCAGGTGCTCGCCAAGGAGTAATCGGCGGCGGTCAAGTGGGGGTAACTTCTTACGTTGTCCCAAAAGGTGCTATGGACTTTTGGGAAAAAAGACTGGAGAAATTTCAAATCCCTTTTGTAAAAATGGAACGGTTTGGAGAGCAGTATTTACAATTTGACGATCCCCATGGCCTGCATTTGGAAATAGTTGAAAGAGAAGAAGGGAAAGCTAACACCTGGAATTTTGGTGAAATCACTTCCGCGTTCGCAATAAAAGGATTTGGCGGAGCTACACTTTTATCCATACGTCCGGAAAAAACCGGAGAACTATTGGAAAAAGTGATGGGCCTACAGATGATTGGTACAGAAGGTGATTTCATCCGGTTTCGTTCCACAGCTGATATCGGAAATGTGATTGATCTAAAATTATCACCTATGGCTAGAGGAGCTATGGGCGTTGGAACAGTACATCACATTGCTTGGCGGGCTTTACATGACCAAGATCAATTGGTTTGGAAAAATTATGTTGAAGCACATGGTTATGGTGTTACCCCTGTACAAGATCGAAACTATTTTAATGCGATTTACTTTAGAGAGCACGGCGAAATTCTTTTTGAAATCGCAACAGATCCGCCAGGCTTCGCTCACGACGAGTCACATGAGACCATGGGAGAAAAACTGATGTTACCTGAACAATATGAACCGCATCGAGAACAGATTGAACGTGTGTTGTTGCCATTTCAAGTAAGAGAATTAGACTAACTTACGCTGGGACTTCAAAAAGAGCTTAAAAGGTAACAACTACCCTATGTTTTTATGTCGAATCAGGTTTACCACTTGAACGAGATGGATATCGTAGAGTGTGTTGTATAACGAACTATTTTATTTAAGGAGATTTTTTACATGAATATCAAACTTGCAATCGTGTATTACAGCTCCACCGGAACTAACTTTCAATTAGCTCAATGGGCTGCGGAAGGGGCAAAGGAAGCCGGCGCGGAAGTGAAAATCTTTAAGGTTCAAGAATTGGCATCTCAAGCAGTGATTGATAGGAATCCGGCTTGGAAAGCCCATGTGGAAGCCACAAAAGATATTCCAGTTATTACACCGGATGACATCGTTGAAGCTGATGCCATTATTTTCAGTACGCCTACACGTTTCGGAAACATTGCCGCCCAAATGAAACAATTTTTAGATACAACAGGTGGAATCTGGTTCCATGGAAAAACGGTTAATAAAGTGGTAAGTGCAATGACTTCTGCTCAAAACGCTCACGGTGGTCAAGAAGCGACTATCCTTAACTTATACACCTCCATGTATCACTGGGGGGCAATCGTGGTTGCTCCAGGATATACTGATGCTTCCTTGTTCGCTGCCGGAGGGAATCCGTATGGAACAAGCATATCTGTCGATCAAAACAATCAAATTGTTGGAGATAAGGAAGCTTATCAAAATGCCGTTAAACATCAAGCGAAGCGTGTGGTTACGGTAGCTGAATGGGTTAAAAAAGGAATGCAATAAAAAATTATCTCTATACAAGGAAAGCATATAATCGTGATCCGAATGAACGTGAGACAACTAACGTACGGGTAATTCACGGGGTATCTACAAAAACGCCTGGTAACACGGGCGTTTTTTGTTTGTGCGAGGGGGAAGTGTTGTGTGATACCATGGAAAATATTGCTGAGTCATTCTGTAGAGAGAAAATTACATTGGCGTATTTGGAAAGGGGAGAAGGAAATGTCCACGATCGAACAGATTACCGAGCATATCTTGATTATGCATGCAAGTCATGACACGGATCGCCCCATCCTAGCAGCCATTACGGGGGCAAGAAAAACCCTCTTGATTGATGCTGGAAATTCACCGGCGCATGCCGATTTGTTTCGTCAGGAGTTGCAAAGGCTAGGCGTTCGTCTTCCAGATCTGCTCATACTGACTCATTGGCACTGGGATCATACATTCGGAATGTCAGCATGGGATCTACCTACCATCGCGCAGGCAAAAACCGCACATTCATTGAGCAAACTGATGGGGCTGGAATGGTCGGATGAAGTCATGGAACAGCTCTGTAAGGAGAAGATCATCAATGCCAGTACGATGGCGAACATCAAAAAAGAGTACGGAATGAACCGGGACTTGATCCGAATAGTCGAGCCGGATATCCTATTCGATGAATCGATCACGATTGACCTTGGTGGCGTGACATGTCAGGTGAACCGTGTCGGAGGAGATCATTCGGAAGATTCGTGCTATGTGTACGTAAAAGAGGATCAAACGCTGTTCCTGGGAGATGCCTTGGGTCCCTCAGTCTATGGCGGACCGCGCAGTTATACAGCCTCCCGTTTTCTGCGCGTGTTGAAGCAAGCGTACCAGTCTGAAGCAATCCTTTTCGTGGAATCGCACGGTCGGCCATTGGATCGAGCTGCTTTTCAAAAGGAGCTCAGTGATTGGGAGCAGCTAGCTCTGCTCGCAGAGCAATACGGGCAAAACAGAGAACGGATTGTAAGCGAGATGTGTACCTTCCTCCGGGTGTCAGAGCTTCCTCGTGAATTTTCAGAAGCTCTCGAATGGTTCATGGTAGGGGCTGCCTATCAATGATCCGATTCATTGGGTTGGTACATATGATTTTGTGATAGCTATCTACTAAAACTCTTACAACCGCAAAATTGAAAGTAAGGTATATGATTTGCAATATTGTACAAACTGATAATAGATACGGAATTACAGATGTGTTTCCTATAACCCACGGCTGGTTAAGCCATACACAATTAGTTAGGCCATTTGATTTCGTTCGTGACCCATAATTCTTAATTGAATGATGGGTTTTTTAATTTGTATGAGTAATATCGTTTTGATTGTTTCAAGAGAATACTGTTGGTTCTCTTTTTCATAAAGGTGATGGGACTATTTATGCGTCGCTCTAGATGGGAGATAGTGGTATATTGAATCATAACGGAAATGGAGGGAGACAGCCATGGAGAAACACCGAGTATTGTTGCTCGGGGGAAGCGTCTACTTGGGGAGTCAAATCTATCATGAGCTTTTGCAGCGATACTGCAAGAGTTTTCACGAACGGCTACAGACCCGTTGTCGTCAGGCGGGATGGGAAAATGCAATTGGTAACGATAGCGACAAAGGAGAGTAGAGAACAATGAAAACAATCGGATTAATTGGCGGCATGAGCTGGGAGTCCTCCTTGGTCTACTACCGTTTGATCAATGAAACCGTCAAGGCGAGGCTGGGCGGTCTGCATTCGGCGAAAAGCATTATGTATTCCGTTGATTTTGCCGAGATCGAAGAAATGCAACGAGAAGGACGATGGGAAGAAGCAGGCGAGCGGATGGCGAGTGCGGCGAAAAGTCTGGAAGCGGCAGGCGCCGACCTGATCGTTCTCTGTACAAATACGATGCACAAACTGGCGTATGCCATCGAGGAAGCGACCAGTTTGCCGTTTCTTCATATCGCGGATGCGACAGCACAAGCGATCACGAACCACGGGTATAAACGAGTGGCACTGCTTGCGACGCGATTTACGATGGAGCAGGAGTTCTACACAGGACGGCTGCGTGACATACACGGATTAGAGGTACTGCTTCCGGATGAAGAAGAGCGAAAACTTGTCCATGACATCATTTATCATGAGCTGTGCGTCGGGACCATTCGCGAGGAATCCAAACGTACATACCAGTCGATCATTGAGCGATTGGTCAAGGAAGGTGCTGAGGCAGTCATCCTCGGTTGCACGGAAATCGGTCTGTTGATCACAGCCGAAGATTGCACGGTTCCGGTATTTGATACGACTGCGATTCACGCAGAGGCGGCTGTGGAGGCTGCTTTGCAGTAGAAGATAGGCAAAAAACAAAAGACTTAGCGCATCCCATTTTCTACTTGAATGGATGACTGAGTCTTTTTTTGTGCAAACGAAACGTGAATGTCCTTTATTTGTCCTTGAGTAAATCCGAAATCAAGATTCCGTTTATTTTCAACCCAGTAATGTCGCAATCCTTTATCTCCACATTGGATAAATCACAATTTTTGAATTGCCCACGAGTAAGGTTACAGCTGTGAAAGCTTACCGGTTTATACTGCCCATCGGGATTATAATTCCCATCTCCCTCATTCGGAAGAACCACGTTATGAAATTCTGTTCCAAACAAATGTGCCTGATCAATAACAGCGTGGCTAAGATTAGCATGCTGAATGTCTAAGCCTGACAAGTTTGCGTTCGAGATTTTGATTCCACTCATATTCACATCATTCAAAGTCATTTGACTCATATTTACGTTGTTGATTTTGGTCTTTGCCAAGCTGACATTATCCATATCAAGTTCCTCAGCTCTAACCTCCTGCCATTTAGAACCTGATATATCCGCCATTTGCAAATCCAACGGTTCCACCTTTAGGTCCATCCTCATATCCCCCTTTGAATTATGAATGAAGGCGTTTGTAACTTCGACATACGCCTTATATTTCCTTTATTACCCAGTTGTTTTTATTTGTGTTAAAATCCAACTAAACACAACTAAATACACATAAAAACAATCTATTAACGTTTCGTTCACATCCGCTTAATATTTTCCCCGTAAGATTGGTTTCGTAGGAAACAAGCAATGAACAATCCGCAAAGAGGAGAGGTTCTTATGAAAAAATGGCATTATCCTTTACTTGCTTCCGTTCTATCAATCGCGTTTTTAGCAGGATGTGGACAATCAACAGGATCGCAACCAAACACACAAGCTTCCAAAACGGAAAGTACAACCGCCTCAGGAGAGATTACTGTTTATACGGCGCTGGAGGATGACCAGATCAAAACGTATTTGGAATCCTTCAAAGCAAAATATCCAGATGTAAAGGTCAATATCGTCCGTGATTCTACAGGGATCATCACCGCAAAGCTGCTGGCGGAAAAAGACAACCCACAAGCAGACGTTGTATGGGGAACAGCAGCGACAAGCCTACTCGTACTCGAACAGCAAGGCATGCTCGAGGGGTATTCGCCAAAAGGAATCGAGAAAGTATCCCCGGAGTTTAAGGATTCCAAGGAACCTGCAAGCTGGGTAGGAATCGATGCGTGGGAGACAGCGATCGCGGTCAATACCAAAGAGCTAGAAAAACGCAATTTGCCTATCCCACGCTCATATGAAGACCTGATCAAGCCGGAGTACAAAGGATTGATCGTGATGCCGAATCCAGCGTCTTCTGGAACTGGGCTGCTCACGATTAACGGAATCATGCAACTGAAAGGCGAGCAAGAAGGCTGGGCGTACCTTGACAAGCTGCATGCAAATATGGCGATCTACACACATTCAGGCTCGAAGCCAGCGAAAATGGCCGCATCGGGCGAATATCCAATTGGCATTTCCTTTGGCTACCGTTCGATTACCGAGAAGAAAAAAGGTGCACCCGTTGAAGTCGTCTTTCCAACAGAAGGCTCGGGTTGGGATGTAGAGGCGAATGCCTTGATGAAAAAGAGTGAGATCAAGCCAGAAGCCAAGCTGTTCTTGGACTGGGCCATCTCCGATGAAGTCATGAAAGCTTATAACCAGAACTTCGCCATCGTCAGTGTCAAGCAAGAAGGCGCGACACTCCCGGAAGGTTACGCAGTAGATCCAATCAAGCAATTAATCAAACTCGACCTGAATCAAGCCGCACAAAATCGTGACAACATCTTGGGTGAGTGGGAAAAACGATACGCGACCAAGAGTGAACCTAAGTAAGCAGCGAGGAGAACAGCATGACACAATCCTATCTATCCATTCAAGGGGTCAGTAAACGCTTTGGTTTGTTTGCCGCATTGGAGCACATTTCCATCGAAATTGACAAGAATGAATTTGTTTGTCTGCTCGGTCCCAGTGGCTGCGGTAAAACGACATTACTGAGAATGCTGGCTGGATTGGAGCAGCCGACGACAGGCAAGATGATCCTGGGAGGCAGGGAGATTACTTCCCTGCCACCAGCGAAACGAAACATTGCGATGATGTTCCAGTCGTACGCCTTGTTTCCCAATTTGACGGCTGCCGAAAACATTGCCTTTGGCCTGCAAGAAAAGAAGCTGGGGAAAAAAGAGATCGCAGCCAAAGTAGAAGAGGCGCTAGACATGGTAGATTTGTCTCATGCCGCCGCCAAATATCCCAGCCAGCTCTCAGGCGGTCAACAGCAGCGAATTGCCTTGGCGAGAGCGATTTCTCTATCGCCGGATGTCTTGCTTTTAGATGAACCACTATCCGCATTGGATGCAAAAGTAAGACAAAAGCTGCGCCGGGAGATTCGGCGTTTGCATGAGCAGTACGGCATGACAACAGTGATGGTCACGCATGACCAGGATGAGGCATTGACCATGGCAGACAAGATCGTCGTCATGGATCACGGCGAGGTCGTTCAGGTAGGTACACCCGAGGAGATCTATAACAAACCAGCCACTCCGTTTGTTGCTGATTTTATCGGAGCGATCAACTTTTTTGAGTACAGTCGCTTTGAGAATGCGCAATCTGATCCGAATCGCTTACTTGCGATCAGACCGGAGCATGTGCGGCTTTTGCAGAACGAGTCCGAATGTGCCATACCTGCGACTATTTCCGAGATAGAATTTCGCGGTGCTTTTTACCGAATCTTTCTGGAGTGGCAAGAGGAAGGTCAGATAAAAAAAGAGCTTCTGACAATCGATTTGATAGCGGCCGAGGCACAAAGACTTGGAATTGCCCGAGACAAAAAGGTGTGGCTAGAGTTTCCGCTGGAGAATTTGCTGACCTTTGAGCATGCGCCAGCCATAGAGGAACAGGGGTGAGCAGCATGAAGGAAATGACATCGATCTTCGATGGAAAAGCCATGCAAAAGTGGCTCATCGCTCTCATCGTTCTTGGATTGTCAGCGAGTGTTCTGTTGCCACTTGGCCAGCTGTTTTCCAAAGCATTCTATAACAAGAACGGTCAGTTCATCGGCCTGGACAATTTCGTTACGTACTTTTCCACCCCAGCACTGGCAGGGTCGCTGAATAACACCTTGTATATTTCTGCGATGACGACGCTGATCGCAGTCACACTCGCTTTTCTGTTCGCGTATGCCTTGACGCGTAGCGGGATTCGCGGAAAACGAGTCTTTCGGGCGATCGCGCTGCTGCCGCTGTTTGCGCCCACGATGATGCACGGAATCGCCCTGACCTACCTCTTTGGGAATCAAGGGCTGGTGACGACGGGGATCTTCGGGTTGCTCCCGTTTCAATGGGACATCGATCTGTACGGCCCAGTGGGGATTATTTTGGCGGAGATCGTCTATGTTTTCCCGCAAGCGTATTTGATTCTCGCTGTTTCCCTTGCTTTTGCCGACTATCAGCTGTACGAAGCGGCGGATACGCTCGGAGCGAACCATTGGCGCAAGTTTTTTGTAGTGACGATTCCTAGCGTGAAATACGGTATCGTCAGCGCCTGCTTTGTCTGTTTTACTCTCTCGTTTACTGACTTCGGAGCACCAAAGGTTGTCGGCGGACAGTTTTCCGTACTGGCGACAGACGTCTACAAGCAGGTCATCGGTCAGCAAAATATGACGATGGGAGCAACGGTTGGGCTGCTTTTGATTATTCCCGCTCTCGTGGCGTTTGTCGTGGACCGGATTGTTGAGCGGAAGCAACACGCGGCTGTAACAGCCAAGTCCAAACCGTATCGAATCAAGGAGAATCGTTTGCGTGATTTGTTTTATTCCATCCTTTGTGTGAGCGTCAGCGGATTTTTGCTGCTCCTCATGGCTGCGGTGGTGCTGGCTTCTTTCATCAAAGTATGGCCGTATAATCTGACTTTTGGCTTGGATCATTACGACTTTTCCAACGTTGCTGGAGAAGGGATCGAGCCACTGTGGAACAGCATTCTTGTCGCCTTGCTGACGGCAGTGATCGGGACGGCGGTCACGTTTATTACCGCCTACACGATTGAAAAATCCCAAGTGTGGAAAGGGCTTCGCCAAGCTGGATACTTCCTGTCGATTCTCCCGCTGGCATTACCGGGGATGGTCATTGGACTAGCGTACATTTTCTTCTTCAACAATCCGTCGAATCCATTTCACGGTATGTACGGAACGATCTGGATTTTGATTTTGGCGAACGTCATTCATTTTTTCGCAGTAGGCTTCATTACAGCAACGAGCGCGTTGAAAAAGCTCGATCCCGAGTTCGAGCAAGCGGCAGAGTCCATGGGGATCTCGCAGACAAAGCTAATGTGGCGCGTCACGATTCCCGTCTGTATGCCGGCGATTGTCGAGATGGCGGTGTACTTTTTCATCAACTCGATGGTGACGATCTCGGCGGTTGTTTTTCTGTACGCAGCGGATTTCAAGTTGGCTTCTGTCTCCATCGTCAACATGGATGACGCCGGGGATGTGGCTCCGGCAGCAGCGATGTCGGTATTGATCGTCTTCCTCAACATCATCGCACGTGCTGGTGCAGAATGGATCGCATCCAAACTTCGCAAGCGGACAACAGGGTCCTACCAAGAGAAAGGTCAGGTGGCATAAAGCATGAAAGCAGTAGTATTTGATTGGGCGGGAACGATGGTAGATTACGGATGTTTTGCTCCTTTAGCTGTCTTTTTACAGGTGTTCAAAAAACGGGGGATTGAGCTGACAGCAGCAGAAGCGCGCGAACCGATGGGAATGCTCAAGCGCGATCATATCCAGGCACTTTGCAAAATGGAGCGGGTAGCAGCGCTATGGCAAGAGCGTTACGGTCGACTTCCAAATGAAGCGGATGTGGACGAATTGTACGCTGACTTCGAACCGATGCTGATGGAGACGCTGCACGAGTACGCCACTCCTGTTCCGGGAGCAATTGAATTGGTAGGACGACTTCGCGAGCAAGGAATCAAAATCGGCTCGACCACAGGCTACACGAGGGACATGATGAATGTTGTAGCAGCATCGGCTAAGCAACAGGGCTACGAACCGGACGCACTTGTCACCCCAAGTGAAGTGCCTGCTGGACGTCCATTTCCATGGATGTGCTATCAAAATGCGATTCTACTGGACGTATTTCCAATGAACGAGATCGTCAAGGTCGGTGATACGACGAGCGATATGAAAGAAGGAAGAAACGCCGGGATGTGGACCGTTGGCGTCCTGAAGGGTGGAAGCGAACTCGGCCTGTCCTTGGAGGAAGTGAATAGCATGCCACAGGAAGAGCTGGATAAAAGACTGGCTATCGCAACAGAACGACTGATGGCGGCGGGTGCGCACTACGTGGTCGCGGAGATTGGATGCTTGGATGAGGTGCTAAAAAACATCGAGATGCTTCATGCAGAAGGAGAGAGACCATGAATCAGACACGACTAACCGACAATTCGTACTTGTTGCTCACCCCCGGACCATTGACCACTTCATCAACCGTACGCGAGGCAATGCTGCGGGATTGGTGCACGTGGGACCGTGATTACAATGAACTCGTACAGGCAATCCGCCAAAAGCTCGTCCGATTGGCAACCTCCCAGGTAGAGGATTATACGAGCGTCTTGATGCAAGGCAGCGGGACCTTTTGTGTGGAAGCGGTGGTGAGCAGTGCGATTCCCGCAGACGGCAAGCTGCTCGTCCTGACGAATGGCGCATACGGGGATCGGATCGTGGAAATGGCACAAGTCCATGGAATCGCAACAGAGGTAATTGACTTTGGTGAAGTGACAAAGGCCGATGCAGAAGCTTTGGAGCAAAAACTCGCGGCAGATGCAACGATTACGCATGTGGCTGTGGTGCATTCGGAAACGACTACCGGCATGCTTAATCCCATCAAAGAAATTGGTGAAGTCGCCAAGAAGTACGGAAAAGTCTATATCGTAGATGCGATGAGTAGCTTCGGTGGCATTCCGTTGGATGCAGCAGAGCTCTCGATCGATTTTCTGATCTCAAGCGCAAACAAATGCATTCAAGGCGTGCCTGGTTTCGGCTTTGTTGTTGCCAAAACGTCAGCGCTCATCCGATGCAAAGGGATTGCCCGTACGCTGTCCCTCGATTTGTACAGCCAGTGGAAGACGATGGAGGAGCAAAACGGAAAGTGGCGCTATACTTCTCCGACTCATGTCGTGCGAGCCTTTTATCAAGCACTGATAGAGCTTGAGGCAGAGGGGGGAGTTGAAAAACGGTACGAGCGTTACCAGCGAAATCAGCAGTTACTCGCAGAAGGTATGGAGCGTATCGGTTTTCGCATCCTGTTGCCAAAAGAATCGCAATCGCCTTTCATTACTTCCTTTTATTATCCCGAAAGCGAGGCGTTCACCTTCGCGGAGCTGTATGAACGTTTGAAGCAGGCAGGTTTCGTCATTTATCCGGGCAAAATCTCGCAAGCGGACACGTTTCGGATAGGCAATATCGGAGAAGTTTACCCCGAAGATATTGAGAGATTAATCGCTGCGATGGAAAACAATCGTTTCTGGCTGGGGTAAAGAAAAGGAGGCTATCGTGATGAAAGTGTTTTGCTTGGGTGGAGCGGGAAATATTTGTCGGGAAGCTGTGCTCGATCTCGTGTTGCATTCGGATTTTGAGCAGATCACGATCGGTGATTTTAATGAAGAAGAAGGTCGCAAGGTAGTCGAGTGGCTGAACGATCCTCGCGTAGATTTTGTTCCGGTAAATGTACGCGATCATGCGGATACGGTCCAAAAAATGCGCGGTTACGACATCGTCATGGACGGAACCACGATCACACTGAACGGCCTGTCTACTGCTGCGATTGCGGAGGCTGGCTGCCATGGCATCAATTTGAACGGCTTTGGGGAAGAAAACGCCTCGGATGCGATCTTCCGCGACCATGGGAAGACCTGCCTGCCAGGCTTTGGCATGACGCCTGGACTGACCCAAATGATGGCGATGCATGCAGCGAACCAGCTCGATGAAGTCGACGAAGTGCGTGTCAGCCACGGTTCCTTTCGCCCGATTGCCTTTTCCAAATCGATCACAGAGACGACGACCTATGAGTATGATCCAGATTTGCCAGGGCGCGTCGTCTATGAAAATGGCGCATTCATTCAAGTACCGCCATTTGCTCGCCCACGCGAGATAAAGCTTCCTGAGCCATATGGAAAAACCATTCAGTACATCATTCCTCATGCAGAAACGAAGACGCTAGCACAGGCTTTGTCTCCAAAAGGAGTAAAGCTAATCGAGGTGCGGGGAACATGGCCGAAGCAAAACATGGAGCTAGTCAAATCCCTCTATGATTATGGCTTTTTACGGAACGATCCCATCACGGTAGGGGAAACAAAGGTGGGAATCCTTGATTGTATCTCCCAATACCTCTACAATTCTAGGGAGGGAAAAGAGACGGAATTATACGGGTATTCGCTTCATGTCGAGGTAACAGGTACCAAGGACGGCCGCAAAGTAGGGCACACCCTGTACCATACACATCCGGCATCAGACGGCTCTGTAGCTGACTGGGCAGGGCTGCGCGCCTATACCCGCAACGTAGGAATCCCACTGGCGATTGCGACTGAGCAGATCGCGAAAGGAAATGTAAAAGCTATTGGCGTCATTACACCAGAAGAAGCATTTGATCCGGCTGTGATTTTTCACGAGCTGGCAAAACGTCAGATTTACATCCATGGAGAAAAGATCGAACTGACGTAAAGCACGAGATAGGGGGACATTCGGCGTGTCGTTGTTCGGGGAAGAGCGTAAGCAAATCATTTTGCAGTTGATCAATTCCAATGGCAAGGTGCGGACCAATGAGCTGGTCGAAAAGCTGCAAGTATCGTCTGAGTCTATCCGCAGGTATTTGGAAGAGCTGGAGGCGGAGAAAAAGCTGAAGCGCGTCTATGGCGGGGCAGTAAAGCTGACAGTGGAGCGCTCCGAGCCCTCTCATTTTGCCCGTGAAGTCTTGCGAGCGGAAGAAAAGAAACGGATTGGGCGGCTGGCAGCGGACTTGGTGCAAGATAGCGATACCATTGTCATCGATGAAGGGACTACGCCTTTGCAAATGATCAGCTTTCTCGTGACGAAAAAAGATTTGACGATCCTCACTAGCTCGATCACGGCGCTGAATCGATTAATCGAGTACCAAAACAATGGAATGCTTGCGGCAGATATCTACTTCCTGGGTGGAAAGGTGAGCGCCAAGCATCATCGGGTAAGCGGGACCTATGCAGAGAAGATGATGAAACAATTTTATGTGGACAAGGCGTTTATCGCGGCTGACGGCATCCTGCTCCATAAAGGCTTGACCTGCTATGAGCCAGATCGAACGGAACTCGCCCGTTGTTTCATCGAAAATGCCAATGAAAGCATTGTGCTAGCGGACCATTCTAAGATCGGTGTCAGCACATTGTGCAAGATCGCAGACTTAGGAGAGGTCGACATCGTGATCAGCGATATGGCAGCACCAGCAGAATGGAATAAAGGACTCCAAGCAAAAAACGTAGCATGGATGGTAGCAGAGGAGTAGTAGTAAGAGTAAGCAGGCCAGCGATTCCCCACGACAGGGAAGCTGGCCTGTTTGCTTCAGGAAGAATGGCGCAGCAAAAGTGGCAGCATTTGCAGCAATCTCTCTCTGGTAAGAGCAGCGCCCCAATTCCATTTTTGCGCTTCTACAAAATAGACATAGCCGTTCTGAACGGCAGGCAGACTCTGCCACCTATCACTTTGCATCAATTCAGAAGTAGCCTGACGCGATTTAGTGTCTTCGGACAGCAGCATAAAGATCCGATCGCCTGCGTACAGGGGGATGTCCTCCTCACGAATTTCGATAAAGCCGTAGCCAGCTTGCAGTACTTCTTGAATTTTATCCACAGGAGAAAAACCGTTTGGATGGTAGAGGGCGGAGGAAAGTCCTGAGGTGCCCATTACGAACAGACGCCCGCCATGCTCATGGATAAAGACAGATGCAGTCTCACCAGGCACAAGCTCGGAGCGGAGCTGATTCCACATGGTGGCAGCATTCATGTGGTATTTCCTGAGCCATTCCCGCGCCTCGTTCTTTTTCCCCAGCCAATCTCCGAGTGTATGCAACCGTTCCTCCAGCGAAGCAAATGAATTAAACGTGAGCGTTGGGGCAATCCGGCTCATCTGCTTGTATTTGTCTTCTTCTGCGTTCGCGAAAATGATCAGATCTGGCTTCAATGACTTCAAATGGTCATAGTCAACGGGAAAGTCGATATCCTGCATGTGTCTTACCTTGTCTCGATAGATGGTTCGTTCCATCCAGGTAAAATTCCCTCCGACGATATTTTCAACATGGAGTGCGAGCAAATCATTAAACGTCTCCCCAATATAAAGGATGCGTTGTGGCTGAAGGGGGATCTCTACCTCATGGCCTGTCCAGTCCTGCACGAGCTCCATGCGGTGAGTCAGCCTGGAATATTGCCTTGGCGTGTAACCGGTCGTCTTTCGAAAGCGACGATTGAAATAATACTCATCCATGAAGCCGACCTGCGAGGCGATGTCCCGCAATGAATCGTTCGAGCTTTTCAGGAGCTCTTTCGCATGATGAATACGCAGCGCTGTCACATATTCCAAAGGCTTTTTACCCGTCAACTGGCGAAAGAGCTGCGTGTACTGCCACGACGGCACATTGGCGAGTTGTGCCAACTGCTTGACCGTCATGTTCTCTTGATAATTTTGTTGGATATAACGAATGCTGTTCTCGACCTCTTTGCTCTTGCTAGGGATAAGGTCAGGAGACAGATTTTGTTCCAGCAAAAATCCGAGCAGCTTCTGGAACCGCAATTGCTGCCAATAGCTGTCCATTTCTGAAGAAGTTGATTTGCCTAAGAGCAAAGCGTCACATAAGCGCAAGAGCCGGGCAGAGGGGTGAGCGGACAGCTCGATACGGCCATCAAGCAATGCGTATGGGTACGGTAGGGGTCTATTGTCTGGATCGAACGAGATGACAGTAAACGAGATTTGGTAGCACTCAGTCGCGCTGTCGTACAAGGATTCGATCGCAAAAGGAGTAGACGGTGAAAGCAAAAAACACTTTCCTGCCAAAGGCGAAATCGTTTGATCGTGAATACGGAGGCTGCCGTAACCTTTTGTGAAGAAGAGCAGGGTATGGAAGGGAGTGGGTGAAGGACTTGCCGTCTGCTCTACTTGACACAACTGAAAATGAAGGGAACCGAGCGGGGGATGAGGTGGTATAGATTGAAGCATCGGTTATGCCCTCCTTTTTTATATGAGAATAATTATCACTCGCTTTATCAATCGTATACAAAAAAAAGAAGCTTTTCAATCATTGTTGAAAAGCTTCTCATGTTTCATTCAGGCGGACATGATGGACTACTTCGCCAGGATTTCAGGAATCCTTTGCAGGAGCCACTCTCTTGTTGTCGCATCACTGCTAGATTTTTCGATATCGATAAAGTAGACATAACCGTTTTTAACAGCAGGAAGGTCTTTCCAGATGCGTGATTTTAGCAGCTCCTGCGTTGATTTCTCAGCTTCCTCGCTCGCAGTATTCAGAATAAAGATACGATCTCCCGCTATTTCGGGCAAACGTTCCACAGAGATGAGTTCAAATCCTTTTTGTGCATCGAGTATTTCCTGAATGGGCGCAGTGGGCTTGAATCCGTTTGTATCGTAGAGGACTTGGGAAAGCCCTGTTCTTGCCATGACAAACAGCCGATCACCCGGATAATAGGTAAAGACAGAGACGGTTTCTCCTTCTTTCATGATGCCAGACTCCTTCAGCTTCTTCCACATCTCCTCCGATTTGAGCTTGTAATCGGCAAGCCATTTGGTGGCTGCTTCCGGTTTCCCAATCATATCACCGAGCTGGGTCATCCGCTCTTCCAACGGGGCGAATGTATCAAAAATGACGGTAGGGGCGATTTTGGATAGCTGTTCATATTCTTTTTCTTCGGTATTTGCATGGATGATCAAGTCGGGCTGTAATTCCAGGACCTTTTCGAGATTAATGGGAAAACCGACATTCTGGACATCGTGCAGTTGGTCTTCAAAGATTTGGTTGGTGTACCCGAATCCCCCAATCGGCTTCACGCCCAACGCGAGCATATCGCCAAGTGTCTCACCGGAATAGATGATTCGTGCAGGGGAGACCGGGATGTTGCCTGCATGCCCGAGATAATCAGTATATGGACGCGTTTGGCTTTTCTGACTTGCCTCGCTGCTCGTTGCGCTTGTTGCTTCTTGTCCAAGTGTGGAAGCGGTAGTTGTTTGCGAAGCGGATGGACTGCATCCAATGAGCAAGCTGCCAGCCAGTATGAAAATTCCTAACGTTCCGGTCATGTTGCGCATGTGTTTCATTTCTATTTTCCTCCAATAGTCGTTTGAATCTGTTTGTTATCCAATGATAATCATTATCAGATATAGCTTAGCAGCTCAATGGACAAACGTCAGATAGCCATCATTGATTTTGTACAAAGAGAAGGGTTTCACACGGACAGTTGTGGAGTTTGGACAAAAAATAATGGAGAAAATGCATTGTCAGATGGCGAGGAAACACATATGATCAGGATGCAAATAGTGAGAATGAGAATCAATTCGATAATCATCAACAGATGTGAGAGAGGGTAGAAAGATGGTAAGAACGGTTCGGAATGCAGGATTGGCATGGATGGCATTATTATTGATCATGATGCTCGTGTTAACTGCGTGTGCAGAAAAAGCAGCGGAGCCAACATCCACTGAGCAGAAAGCACCGACAGAGAACACCGCTGCGAAAACCAAAGTGGTGAAAGACGCCTATGGCGATGTAGAGATTCCGGTAAAGCCACAGCGGGTAGCTGCTATTTATCAGGAGGACTTCTTGACAGCATTGGGTGTGACCCCGGTTGTCCAGTGGTATCACCCGGCATGGGGCAAACAGGATTACCTTGGGCTGGACGTGCCGCTTTTTGATATTACAGGAAGTATGGAAGCGTTGCTTGCAGCCAATCCGGATATTATCATTGTGGATGGCTACGCTGATCCCAAGAAATATGAGGAATTCAGCAAGGTAGCTCCTACGTACAAGCTGCCGGATGAACTCCGTAACGACACGATTGGAAGACTCAAGAAAATCGCCGAGGTGCTAGGCGTTCCAGAAAAAGCAGACGAAGCGATCCAAAAGTACAATGAGAAAATTGCGGATACGAAAGCAAAGCTAGAAAAGGCGATTGGCAATGAAACAGTAGCTGTCATTCGTTTGAACGTGGGAAATAAGCCGAATTTGGCCCTCTTCGGAGATGGCAATGTTTACACAGGCATGCTTTATAAGGAGTTGGGCCTTACGCCATATTCCGCTGCCAAAAATCAAGAAACACATGTGGTATTATCAGAAGAAGCCATCCCGGCTATCGATGCAGACCATATCATTGTTTTCCCGTCGAACGGCACGTGGACTTCCGAAGAAAACAAGGATGCGCTCAAGATTTTGGAGAGCCCAATCTGGAAATCTGTTCCTGCTGTGAAAAAAGGCCATGTCTACCCAATGGAGCGGACACATTGGCAATCGGGTGCCATACTGGCCAATATGAAGAAGGCAGACGACTTGGTCAAAGCGTTTGTAAAGTAATCGAGTTCAATAGAGAAAGCGCGTCATATCGGCTGATGCGCTTTCTTTTTCATTTGTGGAGCTTGTCCTCGGGATGTTTACTCATTATAATAATAAATGATAATCATTCTCACGAGAAGGGTGAGGGAGATGAATAACGAAGCATCCGGGGCCAAGCTATCTCCACCATCATTCTTTGCAATGACGGCCATCCAAAAAGGAAATGTGGAAAGATGGCAGGACTATCAAGAGCCGGAAGACTACACGATGATTGTAGCGACAGACGGAGAAGGGCTCATTGAAATCGAATCATCGACTTATCGGTTCACTCGGGAGCGTTGCTGGATTGCAGCACCGCGTCAGAACGTTCGGATCAGTTGCACGAGTCATGTTCTCGACTATTATTATCTGACTTTTCGTGTCGTCCACACGGGAGCTCCGACGAAGGCACAATCTTCCGAGGCTTTTTTCTGTACGGGGGAGTTGACCTGCACGCCTTTTTCACGTGTCGTTGAATCGATTGCGGAGATTTACAAGCATCGCGATGCCACGGAGGCGCTGCAACTATTTTTTAATCACGTGCGGTTTGAGGAATTGCTATGCGCTTTGGCCCAGCAAAATGTGCCAGGTAAAACAAGTTTGGACCCGAGGCGAGCTGTTGAACGTTCGATTGCGTATGTAGAGGAGCATTACCAGGAGCCGCTGACCGTAGAGCAGTTGGCAGAGGAAGCGCATGTGGCACGTTGGCGATACACACAGCTTTTCAAAGAAATAACAGGACAACTACCGCTTGATTACATCCATCAGCTGCGGATGAATCAGGCGAAGCAGCTACTGCTCATGACAGGTGATCGGATCAACGAGATCGCCCAAAATGTCGGATTCAACAGCGAGTATTATTTTAATCGTCGTTTTAAGCAGAGTGTAGGGCTCGCGCCAGGAAAATATCGCAACATTCATCGGGATGATTTACGAGTCGTCTCTCTTTATATGGAGGATTATTTGCTAGCTCTTGGCATTCGACCCGTCGTTCAATGGGCGCATACATATTGGGGGCAGCAGGACTATTTGGGCCTGCATGATGTACCAACCTACGATGTGCTGACAGATGACGTGCAGCTCTTGTCCAGTCGTGCCCCAGATGTCATTATGCTTCGGGAATGTACAGGCTGGAAGGAGAATGCGTATGCCAAATGTGCCCGGATTGCCTTCACATGCGTGATTCGGCAGTTCGGTCCTGAGTGGCGAAAAACATTGCGCACCCTTGGTGATCGGTTGGGCCGAAGTGAATTGGCAGAGCGGTCAATCGAGCAGTATGAACAAAAAGTAAGAGCTGCCAAAAATGTAATGGGACGCAGTCTCAAAGGGCAGAAGGTAGCCTTCTTGCGCATATCGGCCGATGAAATCCTTGTGGAGAAAAACTACACATCGCAGGTGTTGTTTCAAGATTTGGAAATGGAGCCAGCTCCACTGGTAAAAAAACAATTTGCCAAGCAGGGGAGAGAAGGGGTATCGTGGGAAGAGTTGTCTACGCTGGATGCTGATCATATTTTTTTCGCCTTTGACAAATGGCATCAGGGAAAACCAGGTGCCGAACAGCTACAGCTCAACCATCCCGTGTGGCAAGCGCTTCCTGCTGTCCAAAACAAGCGGGCGTACCAGGTGGATTTCATGACCTGGATGAACCACGGTGTGATCGCCAACGGGAAAAAAGTCGATGATGTCCTCAAGGTGTTAGCCTAAATGTACAAAGATAAGTGCGCGTTTGTCCATTGACACTGTTTTCATACATCGCCTAAAATTCTTTTATGATAATAAGAATCAATATCATCAAAAACAACTCAGCTCCATACTAACAAAAAAAGGTGGCACGTATGAGTCAACACGCACATTCCCTGAAAGAGGGGAATAACGGAAAGCCGGTTGCGTTTCGCTCTCGCCCTTGGGCAGCGACGCTAATTTTGACCGGCGGGGTTTTCGCATTAATACTGGGGATGTTTTTGTCTGTGTCATTTGGAGCAGCCGACATCCACTTTGCTGTCGTATGGGAAGCTATTTTTCAATTTAATCCTGATATTACGCAACACCAAATTATTCAGGAGATTCGTTTGCCGCGACTGCTCGGTGGTGCAATGGTCGGGGCCAGTCTCGCTGTTGCAGGTGCCATCATGCAAGGGATGACACGCAACCCGCTGGCAGATTCCGGATTGCTTGGTTTGAATGCAGGCGCCGGATTTGTTTTGGCTCTCTGCTTCGCTTTTTTCCCGGGTCTGCCGTTCATGTACCTGATTCTCTACAGCTTTTTGGGTGCTGGTGTCGGGGCAGGTATGGTTTACGGGATTGGGTCCTTGGCAAAAGGCGGCTTGACTCCCGTGCGACTCGTTTTGGCGGGTGCCGCATTGACCGCACTATTATCTGCGTTAAGCGAAGGGATTGCCCTTTACTTTAAAATTGGACAAGATTTGGCCTTCTGGTATGCAGGCGGTGTGGCGGGAACCAAATGGTTTCAGCTTGAAGTCATGTTTCCGTGGATTCTCGCAGCCCTTATTGGTGCCATGATGCTGTCGCGTTCCATTACGATGCTCAGTCTTGGAGAAGAGGTAGCAAAAGGATTGGGGCAACGCACGGCATTAGTGAAACTGGCAGGCATGATCATCGTTCTTATTTTGGCTGGATCAGCAGTTGCCGTTGTTGGGGCAGTAGGCTTTGTTGGATTGATCATTCCGCATATGACCCGCTTTTTGGTTGGGGTCGATTACCGATGGATCATTCCTTGTTCAGCCATTTTGGGCAGCTTGCTCGTCGTTTTCGCCGATTTGGCCGCAAGAATGGTAAATCCGCCGTATGAGACGCCGTTAGGGGCACTTATTGCGCTAATCGGTGTACCGTTCTTCCTTTACTTGGCGCGTAAAGAAAGAAGGGAGATGTAATCATGCAGCATATGGTTTCCCATTACCAAACCCGCAAAAGAAATAGAGCCTTTGCGGTTATGACGATACTCGCTATCCTCATTTTCATCGCGTTTATCATCAGTATGAACACAGGCTACATACGATTGTCACCAAGCGATCTGCTGATGACGCTGATCGGTTCTGGAACAGACAAACAAAGCTTGATCTTGTTTGAATTCCGCTTGCCGCGGATTGTTATTTCCCTCCTGATTGGGGCAGGACTTGCCGTATCTGGGTGTATTATTCAAGGGATTTCCCGCAATGCATTGGCAGAGCCCGGTATTTTAGGGATCAACGCTGGTGCTGGCTTGATGGTGATGCTGTTCATTTCATTTTATCCCTCGACGTCTGCCGCACCTGTTTTTTTGCTGCCGGTGTTGGCTTTGCTTGGGGCCAGCGTGACAGCAGCGCTGATCTTCGTATTGTCATATAAAAGACACAAGGGATTGTCTCCGACCCGTATTGTATTGACGGGGATTGCCGTGGCGGCTGGGATGAGTGCCGCGATGATCGTCTTGACGCTGAAGCTGAGTCCGGATAAGTACCAGTTTGTGGCGACTTGGCTCGCCGGTAGTATCTGGGGAACCAACTGGAAGTTCGTTCTTTCGTTGCTGCCCTGGATCGCCATTTTAATCCCCTATGTTTTTTACAAAGCACGTGTCATGAACGTGCTCAATTTGGGAGAAGAGTTGGCGAAAGGCTTGGGTGCACCCGTTGCCAAAGAGCAATTGAAGCTGCTGGCTGCCGCAGTCGGGCTTGCTGCTTCCTGCGTGGCAGTGAGTGGAGGCATCGGTTTTGTCGGGTTGATCGGTCCGCATTTGGCCCGCAGACTAGTGGGGCCAAAGCATGAGATGCTTTTGCCTACATCAGCGCTAGCGGGTGCACTATTGGTCATCGTGGCTGATACCATCGGACGCTGGATCATGCAGCCGTCAGAGATTCCGACTGGTATCGTTGTAGCCGTTATCGGTGCTCCGTATTTCTTGTACTTGCTGGCACGTTCAAAAGCATAGTTTCGCAAATTGTGGATTTGGCGAGCGTTTTCCCGTCTAGTTACGAGGAAGACGCTCGTTTTTGTATACAGCGAAGTGGAGATCAGGCAATTTGGGAATTGAAAAGAGGGAAATGTTGGAGGACAATGGGGGGAAGAAGCAACCGCCTTGTGTTTGCTATAATATCAGCATAAGCATGTATCGGGACGAGAAGGAGTAAAGGCATATGATCGATCGATTAGACCACTTGGTTTTGACGGTAAAAGACATCGAAGCAACCTGTCACTTTTACGAAAAAGTCCTGGGAATGAAGGTTGTAACGTTTGGCGACGGCAGGATGGCCCTGCACTTCGGCCAGCAAAAAATCAATTTGCATCAAAGCGGACAAGAATGGGAGCCAAAAGCGATGCATCCAGTCGCCGGCTCCGCTGATCTATGTCTTGTCACATCGCTTCCACTGGAGCAAGTCATCCAGCATATTCATGCATGCGGCGTCCATTTGGTGGAAGGACCTGTTCCAAAAACAGGCGCCATCGGGCCAATTCGTTCGGTGTATTTGCGTGATCCGGACCATAATTTGATCGAGGTCTCCCAGTACCTGCCACAGGAATCAGGGGAGGCTTCCCTTGCTCCTGCCATCAAGGAGATTTCCAAGAGATTGCAAGAACGTGAACGAGGGACGAGCGGCGCATACAGTGTCTTGCTCCCGCTCGTCAAAATGGCTGACAACCAGCTAGGCATTTTATTTGAAAAAAGAGCCAGTACGATGCGGCGACAGGCGAACGAGGTTTGTTTTCCGGGAGGGCGTGCTGAGAAGAGTGACGAATCCCGTTGGGCGACGGCTGCTCGGGAAACAAGCGAGGAGCTGGGTATTCCACTTGATCGGATTCATTTTGTAGGCGAACTGGATCAGGTGATTGGGCCAGGCTCCTCCATTATTACGCCCTTTATTGGATTCGTGGAAGGAATCCCTGACATGAAGCCGAATCCAGACGAGGTCGGAGAGGTCTTTATCCTTCCACTTGATCGGCTGTTGGCAACACAGCCAGCGAAGTATCTTTCCTCAGTCATGACCGAGCCCGAAGAGGATTTTCCTTATCATCTGATCCCGGGTGGCAAGCGATATCCATGGCGAAAAGGGACAGTCGAGCATTTGTTTTATGAGGTGGACGGGCGTGTCATTTGGGGGTTAACCGCCCGGGTGTTGGCTCTGTTTCTTGAATGGATTCGCAGCGACGACCAATCAACTAGTAAACAATAAAAGCGGTTGTTCATTTTGAACAACGATAAGCTGAGGAGTGGATTTACCATGTGGACAAACAATCCTATCACTTCGCGTTTACATTTGAAATGGCCGATTATTCAGGCGCCAATGGCAGGGGGGGCGACCACACCTGCCCTAGTAGCCGCTGTCTCAGAAGCAGGGGGACTCGGAACGCTCGGTGCGGCGTATATGTCACCTGAGCAGATTCGTGAGGCGATCAAGTCTATTCGGGCGTTAACGGACAAACCGTTTGGGGTGAATCTGTTTATCCCGGAAGATTATGATGCCGACCAGCCGATCGCAGAGAGCATTGCCCAGGCAATGAATGAGGTACGAGATCGACTGGGTATCCCGCAAAATCCGCAGGTGACACAATTTACAGAGCCGTTTGGTGAGCAGATGGCTGTCGTTTTGGAGGAACAGCCCGCCGTTTTCAGCTTTACCTTTGGTGTTCTGGATCATCGCTTGATGGCAGAGTTGAAGCAGCGGGGAATCACTGTCATCGGAACTGCGACAACCGTTCGCGAAGCGATTGCATTGGAAGCGAGCGGAGTTGATATGATTGCCGCCCAAGGCAGCGAAGCAGGCGGGCACCGTGGTTCCTTTTTGCCGGATTCACCAGGCAATATGATTGGAACGATGGCGCTCGTCCCGCAAATAGTGGATCGGGTCAAGATTCCCGTCATCGCGGCTGGAGGGATCATGGATGGTCGAGGGATCGCAGCAGCACTCGCGCTCGGGGCACAAGCGGCACAGCTCGGAACGGCTTTTCTGACGTGTAAGGAGAGCGGAGCACATGCCCTGCACAAGAAGGCCATTTTGGAGACGAGGGAAGAGTCCATCGTGATGACACGTGCTTTCTCTGGTAAATGGGCAAGGGGTATTCAAAATGAGTTTATGACAACGCTCGCCCCATTTGATCACGAGCTCCCGACCTATCCGGTACAAAATGCCCTGACCAAAGACATTCGAGCCGCAGCGGGCAAGCAGCAGCATATTGCGTACATGTCGATGTGGGCGGGGCAGGCAGCTCCACTCAGCCAGGAAATTAGCGCGAGTGAGCTCGTTGAAAAGCTGGCAGCGGAGACGACGAGGATTTGCAGCAATCTGGGGCAACCCCAGTAGAATAAACGCGCAAAGAAAGCCACGCGAAAGACGGAGGAAATCAAAGTGAACCAGGAATACGCTCTCAAGGGGAACCTTGTCGCAGATGGACAGGAATTGCATAATGGTCTCGTAGTCGTGGGAAATGGAAAGATCACCTATGTTGGTAAGGCTGATGAGTATGGAAAAGCTTTGCCAAATCATGTGGTGATAGTAGAGGATGGCTGGATTTGCCCTGGATTCGTCGATATGCACATGCATGGGATTGATGGATACGACACGATGGACGGGACGCCGAAATCACTTCAGGCCATCTCGACTGCACTTGCACGGCATGGGGTGACGTCTTTTTTGGCGACGACGATGACAGCTCCTTATGATCAATTGGAGCAGGTGCTGGTAAACATCGCGCAGAACAGCAGGGAAGGGCTTCCGGGGGCGCAAGCGATCGGCATCCATCTGGAAGGCCCATGGATCAATCCTCGTTACAAGGGAGCGCAAAAAGAAGAAAACATCGCGATCCCCAAGCTCGATGCAGTGCAAAAGCTGTATGGGTTATCAGAAGGTCTGATCAAGGTCGTGACGATTGCGCCTGAACAACCGGAAGCACTTGAAGCGATTGCATGGTTAAAAGAACGCGATGTCATCGTGTCTGCTGGACATACAGGCGCTACATTTGCCCAGGCGACGGAAGCGGTAGATGCGGGCGTGCGCCATTTTACACATTGCTTCAATGCCATGACAGGACTGCATCATCGGGAGCCGGGCGTAGTGGGCGCCGCGATGTATCATGAGCAGTTGAGCACAGAGCTGATCGCAGATGGCATCCATGTGCATCCAGCAGTCATGAAGATTTTATATCGGGTCAAAACGGCTGAACGTCTCGCCCTCGTCAGCGATTCCATGCGGGCAGCCGCGATGGGCGAAGGGACGTACGACCTTGGTGGACAAGAGGTTCACGTCCACGACAACCAGGCAAAGCTCGCAGACGGAACACTTGCTGGAAGTATCCTGACGCTGAATCGGGCCGTCGGCAATATGGTGAAGCTGAGCGGAGTAGCGTTGCCAGAGGCAGTGGAAATGGCTTCCCATACGCCAGCAAGTATCCTTGGCTTTGGCGACAGAAAAGGACGTCTGGCAGCAGGGTACGATGCAGATATCATCGTATTAAATGAACAATTTGATGTGACGATGACTTTCGTTGCGGGGAAAGAAGTGTATCACCAGTCAAAGTAGTTTCTTATTAGAAAAAAGCAGTCCAAGATCGCTCTTGGATTGCTTTTTTTTAGCTTGAAAGAATAAAGATGTCCTTGAACGGTTGTGGTCGGGGAGAAGCCCTGCCACATGTTTTCCAGTCGCCTATATCCTCTCTTCGTTCGGGCGGTCTCCTTCCAAACATGTGACAGGGCTTTCGTACAGCTATTGTTAAGTTCAGGGTTTTACCCCATTTTCTGAGGTCAACTCAGGGATGCTTTCATAATCCTTCGAAGAATGGCTTCTAGTATCACCTTGTTTTAATAAAAAGCCGCGTGGGAAGAAGTGCATTTCCAGTCTAAGCGCCTCTGGAGCCCGCCCCAGCGTAGAAAAGAATGGCGGGGAATTTCAGCTTTTATCACATACAAAAACGTTGGAACGTTTTCTGGTTTGAAGCGCTCCCGCCATTCTTTTCGGAGCGGACAGTGATACCCACAGCGGGGCGGAGGCCGAAGCGTAGACTGGAAATGCACTTCTTCCTCCACCACAACCGCGCCTCTCGTTACAACTGCTGCTGCAACGCCTCCGGCTGAAACCAGATCTTATGAAAGTCCAGCCACCCCGATGAATTGATCGATACGCCTCGTAGAGACTTGTGAAACGACGTAAGGGTCTTTTTCTGAACCAGATACAAGACAGCATAGTTTTCCTTGATCATGGCTTCGATCCTGGCGAGATGGTGTTCCCGAGCAAGCCGGTCTGGCTCCTGAAACGTCAAGCAAATCTCCTTGTTGATCGCCCGAGCCAATGTTTCATCAAATGCGGGGAGAAAGTAATTTCTTTGCAAATACATCTCCAGCTCGCTAATTTGATCGCTGCTAAACACATTGCCGTACAGCTGGCAGTCATGTTCAGGCAAACAATCGCGATTCGAAAATTCCCATGGTTCTCTCACGGCGACTTCCAGATGAATGCCATAATCGCCGCATCGCTGTTGAATCCATAGCGCATCTTCTTCATGGTAGGCTGTGGTCACGAGACGCAATGTTTCTCCCTGATAGTCGCTTTCCTGTAGCAGGGACATGATCTCAGCATGGCAGAGCTGCTCGTTCTCTCTCGCTCTTACCTCCCTTAAAGCAGGGTGATACGTGCGGAAGCCTTTTGCCGGGTGTATGCGATCTCCGCCCAAATCGGCTATCATTTGATTCCGGTCAATTAGCCGATCCAGCGCTTGGCGGAACTTGATATGATTGTGCGGACCGCTCTTCCACTGGTTAAAAACAAGCAAATTGCAGCAGGAAAAAAACGCCTCCGTATCGCACCAGTCCTGACCATCCTGAATGACTGCTTCCTTCAATGCTTGTGCTTTCGACTGGACCCCGTGCGACACCATCACTGACGCCCAATTTGGTTCTTTTAGGCGCCCCATATCCAACTCGGGGAAGATCAAAATTTCCACACGATCCAACTGCGGTCTCCCAAGAAAATGAGCTGGAAATGCCTCTAGAATACAGATCCCCTCATCAAGGCGGGTCAGTTGAAAGGGGCCGGTTCCAATTGGCTTTTCCCCAAAGCCTTTTTCATCCTGCCGAACGATTTCTTCTGGAACAATGCTTGCGTGAATCGTTGCCAGTAGCCGCAGCAGCAAGTAATTCGGTTCTTTTAGCAGGATGCGCACGGTTCGCTGATCCATAGCCTCAATCAGTTCTATGTCACGAAACATCCAGCTTGCTTCATACTTGTCTGGATGAAAACGTAGTCGATTCAAGGAAAAAACGACATCATGGGCAGTCAATTCCCGTCCATGGTGAAAAAGCACGTTCTTTTTCAAATAAAAGGTCCACTGCTTTGCATCAGGGCTGCTTTCCCAAGAATGGGCGATGGAAGGCAAAATAGACCGACTGTTCAGATCATAATGGACGAGCGTATTGAATATCTGTCCCGCCAAATGGGCATCGAAGTGATAATAAGCGTGACCAGGGTCCAGCGTCACAATCGTGCGGTACACCGGAAAGCGGATGATATCTTGGGAACGGTTCGATACCGAGTGGTTGGAGAAGCCCATTCCTTCTGAGAGCCAATCCATGATCTGGTCTTTGACGGCAGCTTTGCCGTAGCGATTCATGAGCTCCATCGCTTCTTTGACGTCGCCCTTGTCTATTTGCAGCTTGACCTGGGTGAGGAGGATTTCATCGGAATCAGCATGAAGCGTCATGACCGAGACATTCCCTCGCCCGCGTCCCGCCTTCCATTCGATCCAACGCAGCTCGACTAGCTTACGGACAATCAGCTTGGCGTAGCGAGGCGTACAGTGCCAAATCCCAGCCAACTTTTCGATGGTGACAGGGAACGGTTTCCCGAGTTCTTCTTGATGAAAAAACGAACGAAGCTCTAAAAAATGCAGAACGGTAACCATGCAGGCCCCCATTTCTCATATAAAAATGCATAGGCGAAAAGGTGATCGAATTCAATCAAATCGAACCCTTTTTCCCCTTTTTCTAGATCCATATACTGAAGATAACACGAGAGATAACAAACGGGAATGGGAAAGAGAGATGGGGAGAATGAGATTTCATCCGGTGGCATGGGGTGTCATTATTGGAACCTTTTTGTCACGCACAGGCTTTTTTATGACGCTTCCGTTTTTAGGCATTTATTTAGGAAAGGTAAAAGGAATTGATCCGGCGATCGTTGGTTCGATCCTCGCACTCAGCTTGCTGGTTGGAACGATTAGTAGCTTTGCCGGGGGAGCACTGTCAGACCGATTGGGCAGATATCCAGTGATGATCACTGCGATGGGAGCTTGGAGCATCGTCTTGATCGGATACGTTTTTGCGACGGAGACGTGGATGTTCTTTGTTTTAAGTGCCTGCAACGGCCTTTTTCGAAATGTATTTGAGCCGACTGCCCGTGCCCTGCTGGCGGATGTCACGTCGGATGATCAGCGGGCAGCTGTTTTCAACGCCAGGTATTTCGCAATCAACCTGGGGGGAGCAATCGGTCCGTTAATCGGCTTGCAGCTGGGCGCAGGGAGCACATCCTTGTTACCCTTCCTCGTCACAGCCATTATTTTTGCCGTGTACGCAGCTGTGTTGGTGGTATTTATGGTCATATTCAAGGAACAGTTGAAGAAGGACGTGGCTGCTGATCCGGTCACCATGAATCAGATGGCACGCATTGTTTTTACAGACAAAGTATTTCTTTACTTGTTGCTCGGGAATTTGTTCGTTGCTGGTGCCTACTCACATCTGGACACCACACTCTCCCAGTACATTGGGCATGATCGAATAGAGGCATATTCCTTTTTGTTTGTCGTGAATACTATCTCGGTTTTAGCGCTTCAATATCCGCTCGCGAAGTTTATGAAGCGGTACTCATCGATGACCGCGTTGAAGCTGGGCTGTCTATTGTTTGGACTGGGGTTGCTCGGTTTCGGGCTATTTACGAATTTATTTTGGCTCTCCGTGGCGATGGTGGTATTTACGATCGGCGAAATCTTGTGCTTTGTCGTCGGAGATATCCTGATCGGTGAGATCGCTCCCCAGCATTTACGTGGAGCGTATTATGGCGCCAGCGGCTTTGCCTTCCTTGGACAGAGTGTTTGTGCGTGGGTCGGCGGGGTATTGCTCCAAGTACTCGGCTTTGGGCAAGGGCCGATCATCTTCGCTATCCTCATGCTGTTGACCTTTATCGCGTTTCCGTTCTATCAACGCGGCCAGCACTTATGGGAGCAGCGGCAACATCAAAGAAAAAGCTGTGAAAAATCATCACATGTAATGATTTGAATAGGGTGCGATCTCTTGTTTTTTCCATATCCAACTGACTAGTTGTTCTTCTGAATGACTCCCCACATGTTTCCGCTCGGGTCAAAAAACTTGAGCACCCATCCGAAGCCATCGTTTTGGTAGTGGGTAATCGAGACTTCATGGGCCTGCAAATAATCATGGAGTGCATGCACATCGGAAGTGGTGTACAAAAAGACAGGCATGGGTTGATGATCAACGGTAAAGGTTGTGGACGTCTGCTCATCCGTTTCCCATATCATCAAGGTGGGCCCCGCAGACAATGCAAGAAAAGCGGAAGTACGATACTGCGCCTGTAAGGAAAAGCCAAGGTGATTGCAGTACCAGACAATGGCCTCTTCCAAATTTTTTACGGGAACTTGTACGTGAAGCAACGATTCCAAATGTGCCATGATCAATCATTCCTCTCTCCATCCTTTTTCTTTATATTGCCAGAATCCCCCATCTTTCGTTATCATTTTTTGAGAGGAAAGATAGGGGAGGCCATGACATGGGACAGATAGAACGGGAAAGAGGTCTGAAAAAAGGCACGATCCTGCAAAAAGCTTATCGGATCAAAAAGACCATTTCCACAAGTGAGCTGTCGAATGTGTATGTGGTCTACCATATGAAAAGCAAGCGGACACTCATTCTCAAAGAGTTTTTCCCTCAAGTATTAGCTATGCGAGATTTGGATCACGTGAAGGTCATTTGTCGCAGACCATCGTTACAAGCCAAATTCGACATGCTACTAGACAGCTTTTGGCAAGAGGCGTCCCTACACCAAGAACTGAATCATCCAACTATCATCGGATACATCGACCATTTTGCCGAAAATGGCACAGGTTATCTCGTCGTTGACTATTGCAAAGGGAAGACGCTGGATGAGTATGTATTAGCCCAAGCCGAGCTTGATCTGGGAGCATTTTTGCATCAGACGGTACTTCCGGTATTTGACGGATTAGACTATTTGCACAAAAAAGGCATCATTCATCGCGATATCAAGCCCAAAAACATCTTGGTCACAGAAGCTGGTCATCCTATGCTGATCGATTTTGGCTCCGCGATCTATTTCGATAAGGATGAACCCAAGCCGATCGTGACGACAGAAGGATATTCACCGCTTGAGTTTTACTCGGGTCAATCCAAGCAAGGAGTCATCTCAGATATTTACAGCCTGGCTGCCACGCTGTATTACTGTCTGACCAAAGAGCGTCCCGTTGATGTGGCGGCAAGAGTGATTGAGGATCGCTTGCCATCGCTTCGAACGATCAACCCTGAGGTTCCGCTGCTTCTGGCGAATGTCATTATGTGGGGCTTGGCCGTCGACTCGAAAAAAAGATGCCCCACACTCAAGCTGTTTGCGACAGCGATTCGTGCAGAGCATCTGATTTGGAAGGGAAAGGCGCGCTTCTCTTTTAGGAAGCTTCCTCACTAGACGTTTTCTTAAAGCGAATTTCGATCTCGGTCATCCGATCCTCGAAGGTCACATACACCTTGTCGTTGTATTGGAGGACGAGCTTTTTATGTCGGGGCATGGCTTCCTTGCCCTGCTCAACTGTGCAGTGACTATGATTGACCAAGAGTAGCGTCTGATTTTTTCCTGGCTGGAAGTAAATCTTCTGCGCTTCGGGCAAATGCTCATTCACGTCCAAACTGGTGAACAGATCCTGCAACGTGATCCGTTGTTTCTTGCCAAAGGAGGCGAGAGGCCAAAACTTGACAGGAATGTCATTGCCGCTTGCCGTGTGCAGGAAATACCCCTCAAGACGTCCCACAAAGGCAGGTTTAGGACGTGTAAGCAGGTAAACACCATAGCCGATCGCAGCTACGAGCAACACAATCATGCCGATGGTGATGTAGCGATCCCATACCGAGTGTACGGTAATGACGAGCGGGCCTGTGACACTTGCTCCTTCCGCATCCGTGGCGGTGATGGTGATTTCTGATGTGCCGCTTTTCTCTGGTGAGAGCTTCAGAGCCGCGTCTTGAATCGTAGCGACAAATCGTTCGTCTGGATCAGCGGTGACGATGGTATAGGTCAGCTTGTCGTTATTGGCGTCGGTGAAGAACGAACCTAAATCGATAGCCTGCTCACCGTTTTCCTTCTCGATCGTCAAGGTATTTACCGAGGCAGCAACTGGCGCGATATTCGTGATATCAAAAACGCTCGTAGCCGTCTCGCGATAAAAGTCCGGGCCATTCATAAAAATTCTCCACTCGTACTTGCCCGTGTGAGGGAATACGTAGTCGACTCTAAAGCTATCGCCAAGATTCTTCATCGGGACCTTTTCTTCTTTTTTCCCCGCGAGATCGGTTACGATCAGTTCTGCTTGCATGGATGCGTACACATCCTTGTCATCCAGTCGTTTGCCCCCCTCCAGATGGTGGAGATAGGTAGTAAACGTAGCAGGATTCCCCTTGATAACAGGTTCAGGTTTGACCTCTACACCAGCCATCAAACTGTAATTCCCCAGTAAATTGATTTTCACCAAATCCCCGGGTTTGCCTCTAAATTTTACGAGATAGTTTCCCTTCTTCGGCTTTTCTATTTTCATCAGGGAGTATTTTTTTGATTTCATAAAATGCACATTTTGCGATTGATAGTACACTTGCGATTCCAGCAGCGGATTGTTCGACAATAGGATAATGTTCGCTTCCTGCATGCTGGCGTTAGGAATGGTCACGGTCACTTCCTGCAAGCCCCCGGTAGCTGTCATCGCCGCCACCGACACGAGCTGCGATTGAATATGCTTGGCAAAAATCTGATTGAAGATTTCGGGCAGATCATCCGTACTTTGTGTGACAAAGGAAGTTCCGCCTGTTGCCTCTGCGATTTTTTTCAGTTGTTCCTTTTGGACGGTGCCATCGCTATTGAGGCCAATCGTATAGATGGGATAGCCTTGCGCTTTTGCTTTTGCGATAGCTGTCTCCACGTCCTTGTTGGATGCTGCCACACTCCTGCCACCCGCATTTTGCCGCAAATCTGTTCCCCCGTCTGAGAGAAGGATCAAAAATGGCTTGCGTGCCGGGTCCTTTGCTTTTTCAATCAGATCTGCCCCTCTGCGCAAACCGAGTCCTAAATCCGAATACCCAGAGTACCGCATCCCTTGAATGGTTCGCTTGAGCTGTTCCCGATTTCTTGCTTCGGCCATGCTCGCTAGAGACTGAGCTTGTACAATCCGATCATTATAAGCGACAAAGCCAATGCGGGTACGCGTGGCTTCGCTCATATCAATGAACATACTCATGACCTCTGCGGCTGTTTTGCCAGGGTCCGTTTTGTTCATGGAATTACTCGTATCAATGACAAAGACCGCGTCTACTCCCGCATCTGCTGTTCCATTTGCCCCCGCAGTAAGAGGGGCGGACAAGAAGAGCATGGGAAGGAGCAGTCCAATGACCACCATTCGAAAAAGTGGCGGCAGAGAGAGGGTTGACTGACGATTTTTGTACATACATTCACCTTTTTTCTGAAAAAAATTTTAAAAAGTTCATACCTTACTAAAATGGGACGATTTACCTATAAATGTTTGTTCGTATAAAAAATCGGTTTCATATTGCCGATGTATATAAAAGTTAATAACACCCATTTATGTAAATATGAGGTGAATGCATAATACTCCCCAGCGGCAACTAGGGAGAAATATCTATCAGTCCTTGTGCTTCTTTCCTAGTAAGAGAGTGGACAAGGCTGTGCTTATCACAATTTTTTCGAAGAACTAGGAAAGGAGACTCTGTGTCTTCAGCATAAAACGAGAATCCAAGAAAAGGAAGATTTGTGGAATAAAATGGGTCTAAATACTGGGAATGGTCTTCGGGATATAGGAAAATCGTCACGTTCCGAGGAATGTTGACAAATTATGCGGGCTACGTTTAATTTAGAGGCAAGATTTTTTGCTTGTTTTTGGTATAAATGTCACGATTTTCATTTTCTTTCGAGAAGCAGGACTCATCATCTATCAAGTAGGACTAAGTGGTTATGCAGACAACAGAAAGGGGCCATTTATGGACATTATTAACCAGACCAACCGAACCATGCTGTTCGAAGAGATCAACCCGGAAAAATTGGACCTGATCACTATTGTTGGAGATGTAAAAGGCATCGACAGTCTCAGTGACGACAAGATCAAGGAGATCAACGAGCACCTCCTCGTGCGTAGCTTCGATGAGTTTTTGGACAAGTTCTCCCCGAGCGTGTATTCGTTCTACAATGCAGCGAACCAAAAAGTGATGTACACCTTGAAAAAGCCTGACGGAATTGCAGAGGATGCGATTTCTGAGATCAAGATCGATCAGAGCAACGACTTCTTGAAAATGCTGTTTACCCTGATTGATACGAAGCGCAGCCAAGGGATCACAAATGTGGATTTCAAATTCGAGAATTTGCTCGATATGATTTCCCCGAAAAAAGTGATGGATGACATCCGTCAGGTGCGCAAAGAGATTCACTACTTGTACGGCCATTACGAAAAGCTCGATGATGGCGATCCGAAGAAGCTCGATCTCGGTGACAAGCTGAACACGATGTTCGAGGATGCCAGCAGAAACTACAACAACGTCATGGCGATGCTGCCGCTGGCAATTGAAGATATCAAAACACGACTGCTCTTGGGCGGCGCACAAGAAGAGAACCAATCCGAAGCGATTCAGATCGGGATGCTGACGATTGGGGAAGACGGAGAACTGAAGATCATCGAAGCACCGAAGAATGACAGCCGCGAGCTGATGGTTCTCGATGAAAACAGCGGAAACGGTCTGATGAACGTTTTCGAAGAGGATTACGAGTCGATCACTGAGACGCCATCCTCCTATGTAAAAGATCTCGTGGTGCGCACCTTCTGCCCGCTACCGACGGTACATACCGAAGTCAACATTGAGACAGAAGTACAGAACTACAATACGTATCTGGAGTTTTACAAAAACGCCAAGGACGACTTCGTAAAAACGGTGAAGCCTTTGGTTGAGAAAATTTTGGGCGTGAAGATGTTCTTCGATCAGTACGTGACCAAGAACAAAGGCATGCAGCCAGCTATGCTGATCACGAATACGAAGCTCGACATGCTCGTGAAGTCCAGCAACATTCCGCGTCTGGAGACTTACCTGAACACGGTCAACGCGAAAAACGACTTCACGGATACGATCTGGTTCGGAATCGTTCCATCTGTTGATATGGATTCCGCCGGAAAAGCACAAGTGACTCGCGAGCGTTTCCGTGGGAACGAAAAAGTCGTCAAGCAGGACGGCAATACGATGGAATCGCTCACCATGCTGCTCCAAGTCGTCAAGGACTTCAAGGTACAAGTGTTCTTCAGCTTCAGTACAGGTGAAGAAACGACCTTCAACAGCATGGCGACTGCGGGTATTGATAAATACATCGACAAGTGCGGAATCCTAGTGCGCAAAGAATTCAGTGAATTCGCGATCCCGAGCATTCCGAACTTCACGATTATTCCGAAAGATAAATCAGGAGTTGTCATCGACAGCAGAATGCTGCAAACCGAAGACGGCGTGAAGCTGTCCCAGGAAAAAGAAGACATCCTGAAGCTGTGGATCGAGGGTGTTTATGTCGGTGCCAGCTATGTAGCTGCTGGTGTCGTGGCAGCGTACCAGTGTCCAGAGTACTTGCGTGAGGCATTCAAAGTGGTTAGCCGCGAATATCCGGGTGTGCGCTTTGACATCGAAGCAGGTGAAAATGGACTGCGCGCTATCACGACAATGGCCAAAGAAATCTCTGGCTTTACCAACAACATTAAAGATTCCATCAACCGCAAAAACTTTGGATTCGTCTTCTCTTCGGAAAATGCACAAATCCAAGGCAAAGATATCAAGCGCATTACGGTGTACAAGGCACGCAGCCTCGCCATGGCAGAGGACGGCTTTGATTCCATCTACAAAACACTGGTCAGCACCTATATCGAGCGGATTCTCCGCTTCCAGACTGGTGATTTCAAACACGATAACATCGTGAAGTTCTTCAGTAACAATCCGAGCAGCCAAAAAAGCAAATGGCTGGGCACACGCGGCTTCGTGAACTCCATCATTCACGATGGTGATGACATGAGCTACATCATTGATGACAAGAGCAATCTGTGCCATATCGATCTGGTGTTCAACGGCAATGTGAAAAATCTGGAGGTCACCATCACCAAAGGAACGACTCCGGTCAAAGCATAGCATTGATCCCCTGGAGAGCTGTTTATGAAACTTTTTGACACATTACGCAGGTGGTTAGAGGTGTGTTTCCCAAAACGCACCCTTACACATAAGCCTCGAAGCCAATCAGGTATTTCGAGAGCAAGATTTCATTTCAAGGAGGTTTTATCCATGGGTTTTCGACTCAAAGTAGAAGGTTCTGAAACAATTGAGCTGGGCATGGACAACATTCAGACAGTAAAGTACGACACTGACACGCCAGACGATTCCAACGCGCGCTCCACAGATGTGGGTGCAACACTGAAACTGACTGGCAAAATCATCACTGCAACAGATGGTGACAGTGCGGATGACACCATGAAGCTGGCTCTCTGGTCTTTGGTACCAGCAGAAAAAGCGGATTGCTACCGCAAAGTAACACTGGAAGTAATCGCTGCTGATCAAGTGATCCGCAAAATCCATTTCCCGAACGCATTCGTAGTGGATTACAACGAGAGCTTTGGCGATACCGAGGGTGTAGGAACATTCAGCATCTTCATCAAGCAAAAGAAAGACAAAACCGAACTCACCAAAATCGAAGGCGGCTACGCTGTTTAGGTTTTGAGAGAAGTAAGGTAGGAAGAGCCGTACCTCGAAAGCCGTGTTCGAGGTACGGCTCTACAAAATAACGAAAATCATTGCCAGACAGAGGGTGCATGCATGAAAAATTATTACGAGATTCTGGGGCTAACCAAACAAGCTTCCACGAATGACATCAAAAAAGCATACCGTCAACTGGCAAAGCAGCATCATCCGGATGTAAATGCCGGGAGCAGTGAGTCAGAGAGAATTTTTAAAGAAATTACCGAGGCCTATCAAACATTGCAGGACCCAGCCTTGCGCGAGGCGTACGACGCGCGTTACGAAGCTTTTCAGCAGAAGAAACAACAGACAGGCCATACAAGTGGCACGAAACAAGGGCAAAGCAAACAGCAAGCACAGACTGCACCGGGTATGAACTTCGAAGATTTGGGAAGCACCTTTGAACGATTTTTTGGATTTAATCCGAAGACAGGCGAGATGAACGACAGCATGAAGTCCGGCAAAAAAAATCCACTGGATACAACGGATATGTTTGAACAGTTTTTCCGCATGAAGAAAAAATAAGATGGAAAAATCGGGCTTGGATGACAGCTCTTTCATGACATAGAGGTAGTAGCAACCTGCTCCTGTCTTTGGATGGATGTCCATACATACACCATTCGCCCAAAGCTCGGAGCATTTTTCTTAAAAGGAAGTTCAAAAATTCGTCTTTTGATCACGAAGTCATTCGCGAAGTTGATTCGGCATCGAAAGTTACGTTCACCTCTGAAGTCCGGTGCTCATGTAGGGCCCCTACACTGCGCTCCTCCTTCTTCAGGTTCACGTAACTTTCTCGGTGCTGAAAAGACAAATTTTTGAACAAAAGCAGTTATAGGTAGTTGATTGGGGGGAAAGATGTGGCGAAGAAAAAAGGGTACCAAAAGTCCATCAGAGTGAAGCTCATAGAGCTGCTGATTTCCATTCTTGTGATTAGTGCACTCATTTATGTCTTTGGTTATACGGACAGTAACACTCTGAAAATTATTACAGGAATTGCCTTCGGACTCTTTTTGTTCGGGGTCATAATCGTCAAATTCGGAAGCCCCGACGAACCAGAGCCAAAGAAAGAGGATGGCGTCACCAAACTGGTTCTATTAGATGAAGAGGGAGAGAGCGTGAAGGAGTGGTACATCCAAGGGGAGACATCCCTTTTGATCGGCAAAAGCTCCGCGCAAAACGAGGTCGACATCGACTTGGCGGACGCGGAATACGCTGCCTTGATCAGCAAGCAGCATGCGGTTCTGAATCAAGCGTCTGGGAATTGGTTCATCGAGGATATTCATTCCAAAAACGGCACAGGCATCAAGCAGCCGAACAAACGAGACAAGAGCAAGCTGGAGATTGAACAGCCGCATAACGTTAAGGCTGGCGACATCATTTACATAGCCAATACCCGATTGTTGTTGAAATAACAACGGGGGAAACAGCGCTTTTACACACATACATATCGTCCTTGCACGGAACGAAACGGGGGAGCAGAAGAATGAGTTTGACAAGATGCGCGAATGGTCACATGTTTAGCACCAGAAAACACGGAAGTACCTGCCCTTATTGCAGTATGGTCGTTGAGCCTGGGGCAAAGCCAGACAATAAAGCACAAGCGAGAGTGGCAGACGACGATAAAACGATGCCGTACCTGGGAGAAACAGAAGGGATTGAGCCTGTTACCGGATGGCTGGTATGTATTGAGGGGCCGCAACAAGGTCAAGATTACCGCATTATGGCGGAGAAGAACTTCATCGGTCGCGCAGAGGATATGCATATCCGAATCGTCGGAGACAACACGATCTCTCGCCGCAATCATGCGGTAATTGTTTACGATCCGAAAAAACGCAACTTTTACTTGCTCCCGGGTGATGCGTCGGGGCTTGCCTATCATAACAATGAAGCAGTGTACACACCAGTCGAGCTTACTGCGTACGATGTGCTTCAGCTCGGAAAGAGTACCTTTATTTTCATCCCGCTGTGCGGTGTCCACTTCGAGTGGGACAACTCTAACAAAGGCAAGGAATGATGAGCATGTTTCAACAGGGCGCAATCCCGTATCTAGTCGTCCTCGGCGTGATCATTGCCATTACTCTTTTGTTTCGTCTGCGTGCAACTTTGATCCGGCAAGAAAAGAATCCCGTCATCCAGATCGGAAATGGACAGACGATCGGCAGACGAGAAGAACAGGATGATTACTTTTCTACAGCAACATCGTCTCATGGGACGATTGCGATCTTGGCTGATGGAATCAGTGGACTGGCTAACGGCAGACTTGCTTCAACGCTTGCCGTGACTACATTTATCCGCGAATTTACAAAGCTGGACAACCCGAAGCATATGTCCCTCTTCTTTTCCCGGGCTGCTTCTCTGGCCAATTCGGAGATTTTGCAGGCGCTGAGAGGAAGTCGGGGTGGGACCACGCTGGTCGCTGGCGTAATCGTAGAGGACAAGCTGTACTGGGGAGCGGTTGGAGACAGTATCATTACTGTTTTCCGGGATGGAGAATTCATCCCGATCAATCAAAAAGACATTTATGAGTCGGTGCTGGAGGCTCGTTTTCTGTCCGGCGAGATTACGAAGGACGAGGCGCTGGAGCATCCGCAGAAAAAACAGCTGATCAACTACTTGGGTTACGACAACTTTCAAAATATTGAAATTGGGCGTGAGCCGTTTCCACTTGAGAAGGGAGACAAGGTCATTCTGTGTAGTGACGGCGTCTACGATACGTTAACCGAGATGGAGCTCGAGCAGATTTTGTTCCAAAAAATCGCTGCCCATGACGCGGCTGACCAAATCATTGAAGCGGTGGAAAGCAAGCAAAAAGCCAATCAGGACAACGCAACCATTCTCATCCTGGAAAAAGGCTGGTAACGGGGGAGCGGGTAGTACGAATGAGAAAGGACAACAGTGAATTCATTACCGGGTTTCTATCCGAATCAGGCAGCTTCGTTCGCAACAAGGATTACTTTGCCTATGCCGAGCTGGATGATATCGCGTGCTGGGTAATCGCCCGCGGATTGGACAACGATCAGGAAGTAGAGAGTGCAGAGTTGGCGGCCAAAAGCGTTCTTGGCTACTTTTTGCAGAGGCCGTCTATTTCGCGTTATCGTATTCGCCGCTATTTACAGGAGGCCCATCGTGTCCTACAAGCTGAGAGCCATCGCGTCAGATTAAAAGCGAGCTTGACGGTAATCGTAACGGACTATGCCAGAGTGAGGTACGGTGTCGCTGGTAACACCCGTCTGTATCAGTTTCGCAATGGCCGACTGCAATGGCAAAGCAAGGATCAGAGTCTTGCCCAACAGATGGTGGATGGGGAGGAAATCGCAGAGGACTCGCTTGATCAGCACGAGGAGCGGCATAATCTCTTGAGCTATTTGGGGACACCCAATGAATTTCGCCCGTTTATCTCCAAGAAGCTTCCGCTCTATGACGGTGATGTTTTTCTGCTTGCCACCCCAGGTCTGTGGGAAAAGGTGAATTCGGCCGAAATGAAGGACGGACTTCAAGAGGCGACAGATCCGGAAACCTGGATCGATACGTTGGAAGACGTGCTTTTGAGCAAGCAAGAGCATGTCGTTCAAAACTACACGGCAGCCGCTATTTTTGCGAACAAAATTTTCAAGACAGACCCGCAAAAAAAATGGCGGATTATCAAACGGGTGGCACTCATCCTTCTCGTGCTTGCCTTGGCTGGAGGCGGAGCTCTGCTGTTCAAAATGAAAGAAACGGAGCGCATCGCGGATGCTGCGACAGGCATGTTCGAGCATGAAACAGCCGGAGACGCTTTCATTGCGGAGAGCGATTATCCGAAGGCACTCAAGGCGTACAGCGAAGCCCGAAATGCCGCAAATATCGTCAAAAACAAAATTCAAGCCACTCTCTTGGCGAAAAAAATCCGCATTACACAGTTGATCGTGGATGGAGATACGGCTGTAAAAGATGAGCAGTTCGCCAAGGCATTGGATAAGTACGACAAGGCGCTCAAGGAAATGAAAGGGCGCGAAGATTTTAACGAACCGGAGATTTTGGAGAAGAAAGAAAAGACACAATCGTATGTACTCGTCATGCAGTGGAAAAAGGAAGGCGATCTCTTGTTTGAGGCGCAGGATTACGCTGGGGCAGAAGCCTATTACCAAAAGGCGCGCAAGCTGGCGTTGGAAACGTCTTTTGTAACAGGAGAAAAGGAGCTTCGCACCAAGCTGGATGAGGTAGCTTCCAAAAAGACCGGCATTGACAAGGAAAAGAAGACGCTCGATGGTGACAAGCTGGAGAAGCAAGGCGACGAGAGCTATGCGGCGCAAGACTTCGAGGGAGCGATCCAATCGTATACGCAGGCGCAGGAAATTTATCAGGAGATTGGTGTGCTGGAAAAAGTTTTGGCGATGGAGCGCAAGGTGACAAAGGCAGAGGAGAAGCTGAATCCTCCTGCTGCTCCACCTTCGGCAGGTGCGCCAGCAGGCCAGCCACCGGCAGCTCAGGTGAATCAAACGGCACCAGTTAACCAGACAGCTCCGATCAATCAGGCAGTCCCAGTCAATCCGGTGGCGCCAACGTATCAGCCAGTTCCGGCGCCCCAAGTAGCGCCGACCAATCAAGCAGCCCCGCCAGCCGAGACAGCTCCGGCGACTCAGCCAGTTCAGTCACCGCAAGCTAATCCACCAGCTACAGCCAATCCGACACAGGAGGAGGCAGCGAAAACGCCATGAAAGAGATCGTACTGGATCGTTTGAACAAAATGGAGGAGCTGGAGCAGCGCAGGCTACTCAAGCAGATCATGAACGGTGTCTTCCTCAACCTGGTCGAGTATCAGGAGGAGATGCAGAAGAAGCTGGAGGAGCGTGTTTTTTCCGAGATCGAGGACAAGGAAGATAAGCATGACATCTACGTGACCCTCTGCCATCGCGATGATTTTGACCCGATCCACGAGTATTTGTACCCGATGATCCCTGGCGATGAGGAAAAGAAGATATGTGATCGCAAAGAATTGGCGGTCAGGCTCAGCAACCAGGAAGAAGCGGTCATGATGACGATCTTTTTAGAGTGTGAATATGACAAGATTCAGGCGCTGATGATGAGCAAGCGAACCTTCAAGGGTCGTCTGAACACGGCAGGCAATCACTATCCAATCGAGGTGCGCCTCCAACAAAGTCGTGTGTATATGGATGAGCTGGAAAAGCTGTACAACATGTTTCAAAAGAACGGGATGCCGTGGAAAACGGTGAATCACCCTTACGCCAGCAAGTTTTTCGATGTCATTCTGGTTGCCTGTGAGGGCACGTTTACAGAAGACGAAGAGATACTGGAAATGTCGATGACCCTTGATGAGTGGGAGCCTTACAAAAAGCTGGACGTGATCCCGTTGTGGAACATCGAGCGTTTGGCTTTAAAAAACATCGGCTTTCCCGTACCTGCCATTGACCGGGTGAACTTCGAGCATGTCCTGTCGTTACGCAAGACGGGTAGTGAGCACGGGTATTTGGTGGATGGAGATGAGGAGCTGATTCGCTACATCAAGCGTTCGCCGGAAGAGCTCACGATCGTCTCGCCTCAGGAGAAGTCGGGAGTTTGGAACGTATGCAAAATTACACAGCCTGTCACGACCCGCATCGGGAGACTGGATTACGAATTGGTGTCCAATCGTCGCAAAAACAGCTTCGTTGGGAGCTATGCGCGGAAGCAGGCGATGACCGTACGGGCTAAAGGAGAGATTATCCGAATCGTCCATTCCTTTGAAGCCGCTGAACAATTGGAGCTAGTGAATGTAGAGATCCGGGACAAAAACAATCGGCCTCCCGCTACGTACGGTTTAAATCCGTTCATTAGCGATAACGTCCGTGTAGAAAACGACAAGAAGATCATGGCTCTCGGCTTTCGGAGACGTGGGGCGAACAGCTTTCTTCTCCAAGACATGATGAGCTTCCTCGTCTCCGAGGTTCAGATGTATTTTCCGGAATACAAGTGTGAAGGAGAATGGGCTTGAATTACATCTGGGATTTGGTTATTCGTGCAAAACGCGCCGGGATCGCCCCAAAAGACATCCAGTTCCAAGCGGCCAAAGTGTATTCACCCTACATGGAGCTGAGTCATGAGGCCATCAACGCCAAAACGGTGGATAAGACAGTAGAAGTGAATCCGTACTACCGCTTCGACGATATTTTCCGTGACCTTTTCGACGCCAATTACTCGGACGATGTAGAGCTTCGGCATACCTTGTTTGATATCATCATCCATTTGCTGGCCGAGATTGATCTGTCGCAAGGGATGAACAAGCGTGAATACCACATCCGTTTTGTATTGCGCGATTTGGAAGCGGGGCTGTTCGGCAGTCGGGTACAGGAAAATATCCGACTTTTTACCAAAGAGGAGCGAGAGATTATCGCAGGCAATATTTTGCGCTTGTATGAGACCGGCGAAGCGGTGTACCTGCTCAAGGATACGATGCGCAAAATTTTCTCTCACTCTACGATTTACGCCAATTGCGAAGAAAAAGATGAACTGCTGATTTACGTTGGGCAGTCGGAAAGTGAAACGGCACATGCCAAGCTCGCTTTAATCAAGGATATTTTTCTACCGGTTCGGTTCCATACAGAGATTTATTGGCGAAATCATTTCGGCATTTTGGATGTCGAGGAAACGATGCAAATCGACAGTGTTGCACTGTACTAGAGTTTTTTGACCGATTGACCCCAACGATGGTCGGGAGAGAGGAGAGTTGGGATGACTACCTATTCATATAAGCTTCATCTCCAAAAAGGCAGCGGGGATGGAAATCAACGCAATCATCCAGGCGAAGCGACCTACACACGGGACGAGCTGATGGAGATGACGACCTTTCAGCTCCGCAATATTTGCTACAAGGAAAAACTGGTCGGCTCTGTCGTGAACAATCTCGATCGGGAGGGACTGCTGCAAACGCTTCTGCGTTTTCGTGGGGCAGAAGAAAACCTTCTGATTGAGCGCGCTGTTCCAGGTGGTATTGAACGCCTCGAAGCTGTACTCCACAAATATTTAAACACACCGATGCCAGGTGTAGATGCGATCAAAATTCCAGCGAAGATGTGCTTGTACATGGGTCTCGCCATTGACAGGCTGGACAACTATCGCGTCGAATCCTCCCAAGGCTTGTCCGAATCCAATGTGCTTTTAGTGAATGACCATATGGAGCTATGCGGCATTCTGCATCTGCATAAAGACAAAGACGATAGGAGAGCGGGGCATTTTACGCTGCACGCTCACCAGGATGCTCCATTGAGAAAAACCGTCAATCAAAACTACAGCCTGCTCTTTTTCCGCAAGCAGGATTCGGAGTACTTGTACAAGGCGTATCACCAGGACCATCCGTTGCCGCCTGTCAATCTCCACTACTACAAAGTACCGGTGACTGACCTCGAGATCAGGGAATTGGAAGAAACAGATGCCGTTCTCGCGATTGATTTTGGTACCTCCTCGACGACAGCGGGTACTTTTCTCGACCATCAGTATGTCAGCTCCCCTTCTAGCAACGACTTGTTGAATGGACGTATACGCTTGAATGCGATCAATTACGTCTCTTTCCCCGATACAACGCAAAAAAACGAGGAATGGATCGAGGTGCTGCCGACGGCTGTCAGCGTGGCGGATTGCTCCTCCCCACATGACGTTCGCTTTCACATCGGTTATGAAGCACTGCGGCACATGAAAAAGAACGGATACAGCACGAACGCGACCGTGTTTCAAGGCATCAAGCGCTGGGTGAACAGCTATCACAAGATCGAAGAGGTCATGGACAGCCAAGGGAATACCGCGACTGTGAAACGAAGCGACATCCTGCGCCAGTACCTTCTTCACGTCATTCAAATGGCCGAGCATCAATTCAAATGCCGCTTTCGTCATCTGCATATCACAAGTCCGGTCAAGCTGAAAACGCAGTTTCTTGAGATGTTCACCGAGATTTTGCCTGAGTACCGCATCGAATCAGAGCACGCTCTCGATGAAGGAATGGCCGTCCTGTTCAACACGATTGCGGATCAAATAGACAAAAACAGCTTTCTGGACGGGGAAACGTACCAAGCGCTCGTCATCGATTGTGGTGGAGGAACGACGGATCTGTCTTCATGCCATTTCCGGATCGAGGACGGACATATCTCCTATCGCATCGATATCGATACGACCTATGAAAACGGCGACACCAATTTTGGTGGCAACAACATTACGTATCGCATCATGCAATTTATGAAAATCGTCTTCGCGGACTATTACGGAAAAGGGCGGCAAGTGACCGACATCGACCAGATCATCGACATCCCTGGATCGGAAATTTTCCGGTACGTGGATGAATACGGCGTCGACTCCATCTATGAACGCTTCGAGGCGAGATATCGGGAAGCTGAGGCGATTTTGCCGACTCGCTACAAGGAGTACGAGAATAAGAGCCGGGACGAGTATCAGCGTGTCCGCAATAATTTTCACTTTTTGTGGGACCTCGCTGACCACATGAAAAAAGAATTTTTCCGTCAGACCGGTATTCTGCGAAATCGCTTCACATCCGATACAGAAAATCGTCAAGAGCCTGATCTAAAGCTGACGGCAGTCGAGCGATGGGTGTTGTCGATACGGGAGGATGGTCACTTCCGGGATGTGTTTGATTTTCCGGATGTCGTATTCAACGCGAAAGAGATCAATCACCTGATCAAGGCGGATATTTACGAGATTTTGCGCGTCTTCTTGGACGATTTTTACCAACAAGGAAGGCTGGCTGACTTCTCGATCATCAAGCTGACTGGGCAGTCGTGCCGGATTGATGTTTTCCGTGAAGCGCTCAAAGAGTTTGTCCCAGGACGCAGTATCGAGTTCCGGCAAAAGTCAGAGGATGCAGGCAAGGTGCCAGATCTGAAGCTGTCTTGCTTACGTGGGGCACTGCGCTATCAAAGTGCCAAAAAGGCAGGCTTCATCGAAGCGCAAATTACGAACCATGCGCCGATCGTCCCGTATTCCGTGACCGCCTTCACGTATAACAAGCAAGAGAGAGTGCTGATTCACAGTCAGGAAAAGCTGAGTCTCGTGCATGGCTCTATCTCGCGTCCCTACGGCGTGAGCGAAGTTGAATTTTATCTCAAGGAAAATGATGGCCAGCTGCGCCAGCGGTACTTGTACATGGATGAGCCTGCTCAATACAAAAACGTGTTGTATGAGGACATCGCGAGCAAGTACGGAACGCATATCCCGCAGGATGAGACTGACTCGATTCAAAATGGCGAGTCGAAATACTTCGTTTTTGCGAGCGGCAGTGAGTGGGGATTCCATGTCGTGCCAGTAGCTCGTCTGAATGAACAGCTTGCTTTGGGAAAAAAGGTTTTCTTTGCTTTTGAGAGTGACTTGTCCGAGCTGGATTTCTTTGACGGGATGAAATGATCAAGTAACCAGGCAGCTTAAATGAACAGGAAGGGGGAACAGCGGTGTTTTCCCATCTCTATCCCAATTTTCATAAAGGGCGAATTCTCAAGCGAGAGATGCTTGAAAATCTGCGTGATTACCCGCGGCATTTTGTAGATTTATACTTTCAGGATTATACAGACGGCATTATTTCTGGGTTGGATGTATCGATAGGCGATGAGCACCTCACTGTCGGCAGAGGAATCGTCAAGCATCAAGGACGGATTTATTTGTTCGACCGCGAAGAGCGTGTTCCTTATGAGGCCACAGGTACGGAGACGGTACTCAAGATTCGCTTTCACGAGGAGACTTCGTTGACCGACTATTACGTTTACGAGACGTTGTATGTACTCGATCAGGAGATAGAGTCACGCCAGGATGAAAAGGAACTGGGGCGCTTCAAGCTCAAGCAAGGGGCAAGGCTTCGCGGGGATTATCAGGATTTAGCCGATATGGCGACGGAATTCAATACATGGAATATCGTGCATGTCGAACATGCCGGGAGAAACGAGCCAACACTTGCTCCTTTCATCCTGCGGTATTTTGCGAATGAAATGCTGAAAACGGTCACCAATCACCCGTATGATCTCGCCTTTGCCATGCAGTGCTTGAATGCGGACAGGGTAGAGCGGGGGCTCATTCTTCATTATATAGGCAACAGAATGGGGAATGGTTACCGCGAGTACACGAACCTGCAGATTCTCAAATACCTCGCACGTATATTGGATGACGCCAAGAGTGGCGGAAAGTCCTCAAAAACGGAGTGGAAAACAGGCGGGCGTCAGCGGGTTATTGTTGATTAACGAGAGGATGGTGAATGGAAATGGCGCGCATGGATGAAAGCATTATCGGCATGTTGAATGAGCTTTCCGGTGAGGATGCACAGCCAGCAGCAATACGTTTTGGTCCAAAGGGCAAAAACCGACTGGATGTCGTGAACAAATCATTTATTACAGTCGGTGAAGAGAGAATTCCCATGGAGGACAAGCGCGTTCTCGACGATCTCGTACAGATTCGACTCCCGAAGACATTTTCCATCATGAGTCCAGAAGTAGCAGCGCTGAAGTATCCATCGGAACGTAGGCCTTCACTGATTTATACGAACGAAACGGCGTCCATTAACTTGGCTTTCACCTATACCGAGAGCAAGCTGACCGATTCTCCTGCACAGCTGAAGGCCTTCATGGATGTCATGAAGCAGGTTTTGCGGAGAACACAGCCACTCGCTCGTTGGCAGGAGGAAGGAATACGTGAGATTGCGGGGAACAGCGTCGGATTTTTCGAGTTTGTTGCGCCCGCATTGGATACGGACATTTACAACCTGATCAGCTTTGTCTCTCTACAGGAACGCGCTCTTCTCTGCACGTTCAATTGCACGGAGCAGGAGCTGTCGGACTGGAAGCCAGTAGGCTGGGGGATCATGGATTCCTTGTCGCTCGTATCCACCAATTCAAATGAAAATGGGAAGGGAGAAGGGAAAATATGAGTCTTCCTGTCATTGCCTACAACAATTTGCAAATCTCTCCTTATCAATTGACGCATCTGGTAGAACTGACGATTACGAAAAAGATTAATGAGCACGCTCGCCTGACATTTACGGGGATCGTACCAGAAGAATTGAAGGACAGCTATGTAGAAATGACGGAAGCACAGACCCCGATCGAAATCAGTCAGGTGGATAGCGACGGCAACGCCACGCCGCTTTTTGCGGGGATTGTTCTGGAGATAGGCATCAAAGCCGTACGAGACGTTTATTATCTGTACGTCGAAGCTGTCTCGCCTACGTACAATCTCGACGTGAAGCGCAAGAGCCGTTCGTTTCAAAACAAAGCCATGACCTATGGTGCCCTTTTGAAAACAATCGCAGGAGAATACCCAGGCATGGACATGATGGACATGGCCTCCAATGGCGGGAAGCTGGGCTCCTTTACCATGCAGTATCAGGAGACGGATTGGCAGTTTCTCAAGCGGCTTGCTTCGCGTTTTCAGACCGGACTGATGCCGGCATCCGTTTTTGAAAAGCCAAAGTTCAGCTTTGGTGTGCCAGAGGGTGCCTCGAAAGGTAAGCTGGACGATTTTCACTATCGAGTGCGCAAAAATTTGAACGAATACCGCCATTCCTCGGAAAACGGGGTCAAGGGCGTGGATGAAAATGATTACATCTTTTACGAGGTCGAGACGGATCGCGTGCTCGATTTGGGCAACGGTGTGGATTTCAAAGGGAAGAGCCTGTATGTGTATGAGGCCCATACCGAGATGAAGAAAGGCTTGCTCAAGCATAAGTATTTGCTTGCGTCCAAAAAAGGAATGAGCCAAAAATCGCTCCACAATTCGCTCATTGTAGGGGCATCGGTGCAAGGAAAAGTCATTGAGGTCTCCAAAGACAACGTCAAAATCCACCTTGATATCGACGAGAAACAGAGCAAGAGCGAAGCGCACTGGTTCCCGTATTCCTCGGTTTATACAGCCGAAGGAAACAGCGGTTGGTATTGCATGCCGGAGCTAGATGACTACGTCCGCGTCTATTTTCCGAGCAACAAGGAAAGTGACGGGATTGCGATCAGCTCTGTCCGGAAAAATTCAGACGAGGGCGAAACGAACAAGCTCGGGAATCCCGATATCAAATACTTCCGCACGGCCAACGGAAAAGAACTGATGTTCAGCCCGTCGGAGGTATTGCTTAGCGCAAAGGACGGGGAAATCCTCATTCGCATGACCGACGCGGACGGCATCCAGATTTTCAGCAAGAAAAATATCAAGGTTGTCTCCGAAAAGGACATTTTGATGGATTCTGCCACGAAGGTGATTATCTCGGCGAAAGAGGAGATCAGTCTCACCTGCAAAGAGAGCAACATCAAGATGGACGGAAATACAAGCATCGTCGGGCAGGAGCTCAAAACCAATTGACACACATGGTTGCCACGCGGGTAACCGTGTGTTTGGTGTATGCAAAAACGGTGAGAAGAAGGAGGGATTGGCATGGAGAGAGAGGAAGCCTTGCAGCATTTCAAGGAGCACGAGGTGCCGAAGAGAACCATCGCCAGCCTACATACCTTGGATGCTTACTATCAAGCGAATAAAGAGAGGCTGGCAAAAGAATTTCTCCGTTCCTTTGAAGCAATATGCCGACGTGTGATGGATAAGCAGGAGCAAGGAACAAAAGGCAAACTGGCGTACTTGACCTATTCCATGCTGCGGACGGAGCTTCTTCTTGGAAGCAGTCATTATTTGCTGGAAGCTACAGACAGCAGTTGGTTTTTCGATCCGGTGGAGTGTCAAACCAGCTATGATGCGAGCTGGGCTTTCCGCTTTTTGGATCGGCTCGCAATCGAATGGAACGAGGCTGCCAGAGCGTATGCCGGACACGTAAGACTTCCCGATATCGAACGGATCAAGCTCGTGGAGGCAGAGAAGTTTCATCAATATGTAGTCCACCTGATCCGTTATGCCATGGTGAAGGCTGTTCAGCTGGAGGTCTTCCAACAGGTGGACAAGGAGCCGGAGTTGGAGGTGCGTGTCGGAGAATATTTGGATCAAAGCGAGATCGTGTACTGTCTGGACACTCGCCACAAAGATTCCGAGATGATCCGTGCTTGGCTGGAAGAAAAGCAAGAGCTGGAATACGGCTACAAGGTTTTGGCTGGTCTCGATTTAGCAAAAGGGCAATTCGACGGTTTGGACCTGCGCTATTCGGACTTGTCGGACAGTCACTTAACGAATGCAACCCTGCGCGAATGTGTTTTGGTCGGAACGAGATGGCATCGTGCCCAGCTAAAAGCGGTTGATTTCGGCGACAGTCTCATTCACGGAGCGGATTTTACCGGAGCGAATCTGCTAGGCGCGAGCTTTCGTGAAGCATCCGGGCCAAGGGGTCTTTTGGAAACAGATGCGTGGGAGATGCCCGGTTTTGATGGTGTCTTGTTCGTCGGGGCGGACTTGACCGGGACTGATTTTACCGGAGCCGATCTGCGCGGCGCAAACTTTACCGATGCGATTTTGACCGGAGCGAATTTTAGCGGAGCGCTTCTGGAGAGAGCCGTATTCTCGGCGGAGGCCAGGGAGTCCATTCTGTTGGATGAGCTTCAGGAGCGACATGTCGTTTGGCGAGAGGGGAGTCAGGTATGAATTATTTCATCTTGTCACAGGACGAGCGCATCGCGAGTGCGGTAGAGCCAACCAACGTTTTTGACGTCATCCGGCAGGAGTGGCTCACCCCGGATTATCAGGAAGAGCTGGATGAGGCGATTATCCAGTTCGACATCAAGCAAAAGAAAGAGAACGACTATCTGGATTTTCTTGATAGACCGATCCCGCTCTATTCCAACCGCTTAAAGACAATCATCCACAAGTTCGCGCCGAAGCTGTTCGTCAAATCCGTCGTGCTGGTAGACAGGGAGCGGATCAAGCAGGATTTGTACTGGATGATGAGCCTGCCGCGTGTGAACTGTTTGTCAGAGCAAAGCGAGTTTCACAATGACGGCTCACTTAAACGGCTGGTTCTCGATCCAGAAAAGATTGGGCGTCATACGATTTTTCAAATCGAAGGGATTCGTGAACCGTATATCATCATCGATTTGCGGCTGGCGGAAGCTTTGCTGCGCAGGGACTTTTTCGGTATCCGCTTGAAAAAAGCAGAGCAAGCAGGGAGGAGAATGAGTCATGCCCATGATTGAAGATGTCGATGTTGTACCTTCGTCGGCTCCGAAGAAAAGCTACGTCGTGGCGGGAGCAATTCTCACGTGTGACTACGGGAGCCAGAAGAACAAGCTGAAAACGCCGTTTAGTCATGGCGTGTACATTCGCAACCAGGCACAAATGAACGTGAATGACTATATGCCGCAAGTGAACATCATGCCGTTTGGCAAATGCAAATGCGAGAAAAATCCAACCGTCGCGGCTGCTACTGCTGCCAACAACGGTGTACTCAAGCCGATGCCATGCGTTCCTGTAGTCACCATGCCCTGGATCGATGGCAAAGCAGATGTACTCGTGGAAAACCATCCCGCCCTGTTAAACAACAGCACGAACATGTGCATATATGGAGGCTGCATTCGCATCGAAGACGACGGACAGGAGCAATAGTGAGGGGGATTGTATGAATACGACAGAGAAGCTGGCTGGATACGAGAATATCCAGTTGGTCTCACCCTTTGAAATCCAAAGCCTACAAGATGTCAGAATCGTAAGGAAAGTTAATGAGCACGCCAGATTGTTCGTCACCGGAATCATCCCGGAGGAGAAAAGCGACCGGTACATCGAGATGGCGACGAGCGAGGATACAGTCGCGCTGAATTTGGTGGAAAACGGCGCGCTGACGAAGACACTGTTCAAAGGACTCGTGGATTCCGTCAGTGTGAACTTCGTTCACGGCGTCTACCATTTGGAGCTGGAAGCGGTCTCGCACACCCAGCGAATGGATGGTCAGCGCAAGCTGCGTTCTTTTCAAAATAAAAAAATGAGCTATGCGAGCCTGCTCGACGAAATCACGAAGGACTATCCCGGTTCGGATTATTTAGACCATGCTTCGAACGGCGCGCCGCTTGGGACCATCGCGATTCAGTATCAGGAGACAGATTGGCAGTTTTTAAAGCGACTGGCCTCTCGCTTCGGTTCTATTCTCGTCGCAGAGGCTGTCGCGGATAAGCCAAAGTTCTGGTTCGGCTTGCCCGAGGGACGCACCGCCCAATTGACAGACGCCAGCTACACCATCAGCAAAAGGCTGGCGCCCTATATGGAAACGACAGAAAACGGCTACGCAGCAGGTATGTCGGAAAATGATTTTCTCACCTATGAAGTAGAAAGCGGACAGGTGCTTCAGCTCGGAGACCGCGTGAACTACCAAGGCAAAGAGCTGGTCGTCGCCGGGTCAACAACGAGGATCGACCATGCCCTTCTCATTCACACCTATCAGCTCATGCCCGAGGCAGGCATCCGGCAAAACCCTATCCGCAACGACGACATCTGCGGCGCTGCCCTGGAAGGCAAGATCATCGACATCCAGAAGGACACCGTCAAAATCCACCTCGACATCGATCAAAAGCAGCCAAAGGCAGAGGCGAGCTGGTTCCCGTATGCCACGGTCTACTCGGCAGAGGGCAACAGCGGCTTTCACTGCATGCCGCAAATGGGCGACTCCGTGAAGCTGTACTTTTCCACACCAGATGAAGAAGGCGCCATGGCAGTCAGCTCCGTGCGAAAAGGTGGAGGAAGCACGGCGAAAACGGGCAATCCCGGCATCAAGTACTGGGGAACCAACTTCGGCAAAGAGCTGATGATGGGCGGCAAGGAGCTCGTACTTACTGCGAAGGAGAGCAAGGAAGGCAATATTTTTATCAAGCTGCATGAAGAGGACGGCATCGAGATTCACAGTATGCATCCCATTGTTTTTTCTTCGGAGAAGGATATGGAGATTAGGTCAGATACGAAGGTCGAGATCAAGGCCAAGGAAGCGATCTACCTCATGTGCAGCACAAGCAGCATGATTTTGGACGGGGAAGTGGATCTTCAAGCGCCGAAGATTGAGATGGTCGGGCTGACGAAGGCGCCTGTGGTTGTGGAGGATTTGCCGCAGGAGGAAGAGGAAGAAGTCGTCGAAGAGGAGCAGGAGGAAGAGGATTCTGGATGGGGTTTTCTCGATAGTCTACAGCTTGGACTCGATATCGTCGGAATGATCCCTGTCATCGGAGAAGTCGCAGACGTTGTCAATGCGGGGATATCTGTCGCACGTGGCGATTATGCTGGTGCCGCTATGTCCCTTGCAGCCGCGATTCCGGGTGCGGGTACGGCAGTGACTGCGGCAAAGCTGACTACGAAAGCCGTGAAGGCAACAAAAGCGATGACCAAGGCAACGAAGGCGGTCAAAGCAGCGGATAAAGCACTGGGTGTATCGAAAGCGGTCAAGGCGACGGCCAATGCAGCAAGCGCAGTGAAAGGCAAGGTCGTCACTGCTGCGCGGAACATTCAGGAGAGTATGGACAAGCTTGCCGCTGTGCAGAAGCTGAAGAAGAGCATGGTCGGCAAGTTCATGCAGAAACCTGTTGTGAAAGAAGTGATCAAGGAAGCCGGCTCAGAGGCATTGGATTATGCGACGGATGGTGTTTTCTCAACCGTAGCGGGAATTGCCGGGGGTCGGAAAAGAATCAAAGGGAAGCACAAGAAACCAGGCAAGGTAAGAAAGATGAACGTCAAAAAAGTAAAACCGAAAAGCTGCATCAAAGACCCGGTCCATGGTGGTACCGGAGCGCAGTTTATCGTTCATCCTGCCCTCAAGCTGTATGGAGCCGAGACGTGGACGTTTGAGCTGCATTACAACTCCTTGCTTTTGCAAGAGGGAGCACTGGGCAAAGCATGGACGCATAATTACGAAATGCGCCTACAATTCCTGGATGAGACACGCGAAGAAATTACGGTTTGGTGGAATGCTGGCCGAGCCAATACCTTTACTCGCGTTCAGGACGGATTATACCGGTCCAGCGATGCGGATGTCTTTTTTGACGAACTGAGGGAAAGACAAGACGGCTATACGCTGTGGGTCAAGGAAACGAGAGAGACGTACGATTTTGCCAGAAATGGACAAGCACTTCGTCATACGGTGGCTGCCGGAATGTCGCTGCTCTTTAGCTATGATCAGCATGGCAGGCTGAATCGCTTGACAGAAGAGCGGAGTCGTCAAGCGTTTTCACTGGAGTATGGGGCGGATGGTTTGGTGTCAGCATTGTCTGATGGGACTCGTTCCCTTCGCTTTTCGTATGATGCCGAACGCAGGATGACTCGCTACACCAATCCTAATGGTGTTGTCACTGACTTGTCCTATACAGGAAATGACCAACTGGAATCTCTGGCATCCGATGGCGTCATCGTCTACACGAATACGTTTGACGAAGAAGGGCGCATCATCTGCCAGACAGACGCGGCAGGCATCCCTAGTTATATTCACTACGATACCGAGAGCCGCCCTGGCATGATGGTCACGACCTTCACAGACGGCAATGGGCATGTCGAGATCATGATCCATGACGACAATGGCCAGTTGCTGGAGAAGACTGAGAAGGATGGAACGCTCACCAAATACACTTATAATGAGTGGGGACAAACCACTTCTGAAACAAACGGAGCGGGCGAAACAACCACTTACACGTATGACAGTCGCGGGAATCTGGTAAAAGAGACAGATCCTCTTGGCAATACAACGACGTATACGTACAACGAAAAAGACCTCATGACAGCAGAAGAAGACGCGGAAGGCGGAGTCACGACTTTCGCCTATGATGAACACGAGCGGCTGGTCAGCATGACACGACCAGACGGCTGCACCTCTTCCATCGGGTATAACGAGCACGGGCAAAGAAGCACTTATATTGATTTTACAGGCGCAAAAACCACTTATCACTACGATGGACAGGGAATGCTTGTTTCCGCTCAAGACCCAGAAGGCCGCATCTTCCGTGTCGGCTTCGACCCTACAGGCAGGATGACAACCTTTACGGATGCTTTTGGGGGTTCGCTACGTCAGGTATTCGATGCCAATGATAATCTTGTCGGTGTCACAGATCCTCTCGGAAGGATGCATTCCTTTACCTATGATACACAGGATTGTAGAGTAGAGGAGACTACGGCTAGCGGAGCATCGACGAAGATCGGGTACACGATTATAGAAAAAGTAGAATCCATAACGAATGCATATGGTGAAACCACTCGTTATGAGTATGACAAGGAATGGCAGATCGTTGGTGTGGTAGACCCAACCGGAGCGAAAACCAGCCTCGATCGCGATGCCATGGGCAGAGTGACGGCTGTCACCGATCCATTGGGTAACACCCAGCGCTATGAATACGATGGGGCGGGTCGCTTACTCGCCGTCTATGATGCAACCGGACAGAAAGTGAGCGGGCTCACCTATGATGGCGCAGGCAATATTCTTGCCCACATTGACGGACTCGGACGAACAACCCAATACCAATTCAACAAGCTCCATCAAGTCATAGCCACGACGAATGCGGCTGGACAGAAAACCAAGTTCTCCTACGATGCAGCCGCACGACTGACAGAGGTATTGGAAAATGAAGCAGCCGTCTACAGGCAGCAATACGACGGAGAAGGACGCCTAACGAGCTATACGGATGCCAATGGCAATGCCACCACCCTCTCCTACGATGCCAGTGGTTTGCTTTTAGCTGAACGCAATGCTACCGGAGAAGGAACGACCTATCGCTATGACAAGCGCGGATGGCTGACCGACAAGACCAATGCGCGCGGTCTGGAAACGCACTACCGCTACGATGCAGCCGGACAGCTTATTGAGCAGCAGGACGAAGCGGGGACTGTTCGCAGGACTTTCGACGCCGAGGGTCGCGTGGTAAGTGTCAAAGAAGATGGAAAAGACACCAAGCGCCGTACCTACGATCTTTTGGGACGAATCGTCTCCAGCACAGATCAGTATGGGAATACGCTACAGTACACCTATGATGCGGGGGGCAGACTGGCAACGCTCATCTATCCAGATGGCAAAACGGTTGGCTATATCTACGATCTCGCAGGTCAATTGACCACGGTCACAGACTGGGCAGGTCGTGTTACAAGGTACACGTACGATGAAAATTACCGCCTCATCCGTACAGAGCGACCGAACGGTACGGTAGAGCAGCGTCACTATGATGTAGCCGGGCAGCTTCTGCGTCTTTGGGATCAAAATGCGCAGGGCGTCATGCTCCAGCAATATCGGTTTTTGTACAACGAGCTCGGGCAGCTCATCCAAGAGGAAGAAAAGCAGTACACCTATGATGCCCTGCGGCGCCTGACGAGCGGATCCATGGCAGGACGAAAGATTCTCTATACTTATGACCAGGGCGGGAATATTACCGCAATTGGGGATTCAGGTTCGAGTCTTGCTACGGCGATGACGTACGCAAAGGACAACCGACTGGACACCGTAGATGGTCAACACGTTCAGTATGACGAGGACGGCAATCTGCTGCTACTACCGGGCAAGCAACAGTCAGAAACGTATGCGTATGATGCCCGCAATCGTCTCGTCCGTGCCGGACAAGCTCGCTACACCTATGATGCCGAATATGTGCGCACCTCGATGACATGGAATGGTAAGACGACGCGGTATGTGGTTGACCAGAACGCCGATTTGACCCAGGTTCTTATGGAACTGGAGGAAAGTGGAGCAGCCAAAGCGTATTATGTATATGGACTGGGGCTCATTGGTCGTGAGGATGCACAAGGCGATTATTTGTCCTATCACGCGGATACGCGCGGAAGCACGACCCTGTTGACCGACGAGCATGGTCGAGTCACAGACCGTTATACCTACGGATTGTACGGGGAACTGGAAGAGCACGAGGGTAGGACGAAACAGCCGTTTTGCTACAACGGCCGCGATGGAGTCATGACCGATCCGAATGGGTTGTATTACATGCGGGCGCGGTATTACCATCCGGGGTTGAAGCGGTTCCTGAATCGAGATGTGCTCCAAGGGGATATGACGGACGGGCAGACGTTTAACCGTTTTGCTTATGTGAATGGGGATCCGATTGGGTTCATTGATCCGTTGGGGTTGATGAAGTGTAAGGATGAAACGGCTAAAAAGAAAGTAACACCAGCAACAAAGAAAGTAGATGAGCTAGGGGAATATTACGAGACAACAATACGTTTTGAAACGAACGTAAAATGGGGTGACGAGTATCGTGATATGAACCGAAGAGATTTTAACCGGAAAGTTAAATATTTGCAAAAATTGAGCGATGCGAATTTATTAAGGAAAGTAAAGCCGGTAAGAGATCAAGAGTTAACAAAGAAATACAAAGCCGCTGTAATTAAGAAAATAATTAAACATTATTATCATAGGGATAAAGAATTAGCTAAAAAGCTAATAGACAAAGTTAGAGATGATTTGGATCCGGATCATATGTGGGATTTAGGACTAGATGGACCAGATGTTAAACGGAATTTAAAACTTATGGATCAATTTACAAACAGAAGATTAGGTGGAGTATTAGGAGTACAATTAAAAGATGTTCCGTATGGTTCTAGAATAAAAATAAAAATAGAAAGGTGAGGAATATGATCGAATTATTAATCAAAAAAATAGATAAAATTAGTGAAATATTAAGTGACGACCCATTTAGTTTGACATTTGCGGACATTACAAAAAGTACTAATGAAGAACAATTCACAAATTCCGAGAATAGTAATTTAAAAGATTATTATTTAATTACAAATCGATATGAAAGATTAATTGGAGGAGTTATTAATATTTTGGGTCAACAGAAAGTTGCCGAAATTCAATTTTATGTAGAGGAAATGCAAAGGTTTGATGGTGACTGGATTTGTATAGGAAAAATTGAAAGGTATCCCCTGTTTATTAATAAGGAAAATGGTCAAGTAACGTGTTTATTTGGAGATCCATTAGATCAAAATTATGTTTTGGAGTCGTATGGAGACTTCAATAACTTCTTACTTAACTATTTTCTAGGGGAACAATATGGAGAAATTGGATTGAAGCTTGTTGAATCTGGAGGAAGTATAAATACCGTTGGTTCAAAAGAGGATGAATGGTATAAAATGTTAGAAGAGAATGGTTTGTTAACGCAGTAAGAGCCTTTCAATACAACTCAAAAATTATTTTCATTTGATGAACTTACAAAGGCTTATCCATCTTAAAGATGAGGATGGATAAGCCTTTTTTATGACGAAGCAGGGAGACCGTCAAGTTCTACTTTTCCCTCTATATGAAGCTTTAGCCTTGGTGGTCAGATGCGTGCGCGGTATTACCATCCAGGGTTGAAGCGGTTCCTGAATCGAGATGTGCTCCAAGGGGATATGACGGACGGGCAGACGTTCAACCGGTTTGCTTATGTGAATGGTGATCCGATTGGGTTCATTGATCCGTTGGGGTTGATGAAGTGTAAGGATGAGAAGGGGAAATCTCAAACTAGAACGGAAATAATGGAGATTGTTCGAGAGACTTTGAGTCCTGAAGTGAAGAAGATAAAAAAATTAGATCCAAATGCAAAAGTGGGATATAGAGGTTCCCTAGCTACTCGTAGGAAGGGTAGACACAAGGGATATGCGCCTTTTGATCCAACAGATTTCGATATCGATATCGATGCATTTATTGTTAGCGATAAATTAGCTTCAAGATTTAATCCTGATGTCACTTGGAGAGCAGGAACCGAGATAAGAGAAATTAGGCAGATACAGAAGGAAGTAGATAAAACTCTTAGAGGATCTTTAAAGGGGTTAAGAAAGTTCGATAAGAAAGGAAGACCGGATAAATTTACTTTCCGAATATTCACTGAGGAAGAGTTCGCCAACCAATATAGAAAAGGGAGTAAAATAATTGACTAGGAGAATTAGCATATATGAGAAAAAAGTACCCCTATTTTACTTGTTCATTACCAATAGCATCTGAAGAAGATATTTATGGTGTTGCAAATATTATTTCGGAAAAGTTAGTTGGTGGTATTACATTTGGTGGATTAGAAGATTATATTTACGAAGAGGTTCCAACAGTATACATTAATAAGAGTATTTTGGGACTGGAATTTGTTATACAAGGTTATGGAGGTGAAAAAGGATATATAGTAGAAGTTCATTCTCACCCTGGTAATGATGAACCAGATAATGTAAATGAAGTTGAAATTGATATAACATGTTACGTTGCTTCTCTTCTTGAAGGAACGGAAAAAATAAAGATAAAATATGAACAAATTGCTGAACAGGATTATATTATTATCACAGAATAGTTTCCAATACTGGATGAATTGGTAAAAAGTTGTTCATAAAAAGGGGCTTATTCCAACTTGAATGATGAGGAGGAATGAGCCTTTTTAATTTGTTGGTGAACAAAAGAAGATGATAAGTTAACCGATTTTTTAGATTAGTTAGAGCTATGAAATCGGGTATCCTAATATTAACAACATATTTAAAGACCATAAGGAATTGCTCCGAGAATTGATTTTAATTCTTAACTTCCTACTTAATAAGTGCGTAAGATGTAATATTTGGAGCATCTGCTCAAGAGCTAGGTTTCGAAAAATACATACACTCGCTAGTAGCTTTAGGAGATAAGTAAATTGAGCGATGTCATAAGCCCTAAAGACTTAGAAAGTACATTATAATATGTTAGGAAAAGGAAAAACTCGGATAAAAAGTATCACTTGAATAATTGAACGAATGTATCATAAAAGTAAAATATAGGAGGATTATAATGACAAAGAAATTAAGTAGAGAAGAGATTATTGATACGATTGATAAAATACTATTAGCGGAGGGGACAGACGAGGAGGAAGATCTCTGGCTAGAGCAACTTAGCATCAGTGTGCCTTACTATCAAGAGATTTATAGAATTATTGCTACTAGTACCGAAGATTTAACTGCAGAAGAAATTCTTGATAAAGCTAAGACGAATCATAAGCCTATTATTTTATAGTACACTTCACCATAATGGGGTGGCAGGGTCATAACAAAGGCGCTGTCCCAAAAGTGAACTGTAAAACGTCAAAAATTCGAATAAGCGGCTTTGGTCCTCAACTTTAATGGGACTAGAGCCGCTTAATTTTGCTTGGATTGGTTGGTTATAGTACAAACGGATGAAGTCAAACATACTTGAGCTCCTTAAAGGTACTGAATGTATAAAAAAATACCTCAATTATTGTAGCATTCATTAGAAGACTTTCACCGAACCACTATCAATACAACTATTAACTCGGGGCATGCTTTAGGTTACTTTTTCCACTAACAACTTTTTGAATACTAACAGAGTTTATATTGAAAGCCTCGAACACTCGCTGTAAAGCATAGGCTTGCTACTACGGCTCATGGTCGAGTCACAGACCGTTATACCTACGGATTGTACGGGGAACTGGAAGCACACGAAGGCCGGACGAAACAGCCGTTTTGCTACAACGGCCGCGATGGAGTCATGACCGATCCGAATGGGTTGTACTACATGCGGGCGCGGTATTACCATCCGGGATTGAAGCGGTTCCTGAATCGAGATGTGCTCCAAGGGGATATGACGGACGGGCAGACGTTTAACCGTTTTGCTTATGTGAATGGGGATCCGATTGGGTTCATTGATCCGTTGGGGTTGATGAAGTGTAAGGACATTAGTTCAGACCTAGGAATATCAAAAGTAAATGATAAAACGCGTGGTCATGTTATTTTGGGTGAACTTGATCACTTAAATCGACCGACAGGTATAGTTGCTACAATAACGAAGGACATGATAGGAACTGGTTCTGAAGCACTGTCCTCAATTAAGCCTCCTGGTTCTGCTGGTGGAAAAGGGACAAAACATGCACGTGGTCATCTCTTAGCAAAAATTCTGGGTGGCTCAGGGAAAGACAAACGAAATTTAGTTACCCTGTTCCAAAATCCTACAAATTCTCCGCTGATGAGAGATTTGGAGTTGAAAATTAGAGATGCTGTGAAGGATGGTGAAATTATTAGGTACAGAGTTATACCTATCTATGATGGTGCAAACCCTATACCAAAAGCTGTAACGATGCAAGCAAGAGGAACAAATGGATTCCAATTAGATATCTCTATTTTAAATAAACCAAAGAAATAATAAGGAGAGTGTCGGAATCGTGGCTATTCAAAAATTAAAAGAAATTTTACCCCCACCTATTAAAGCCATTCATACTGGAAATGAAGAAGCCTTTAATGAATTTCAGGACAAATTAGGTGTGATGCTTCCAAATGATTACAAACAATTCGTATTAACGTACGGTGTGGGCTCAATTGACGACTTCATTTGGGTTCACAACCCATTTGTTGAGAATACAGCTTTAAACTTTAATGAACAAATGAGCGACATGCTTGAGGCGTATAATGAATCACGAAAAAATCACCCAGACCATTTTAAATTTCCAACATTCCCTGAAAAAGGAGGGATTTTGCCGTGGGGAGGGACTGACAATGGGGACGAATTGTATTGGTTGACTCAAGGAGATCCTGAAAATTGGAAAGTGTTAATATATGGTACTAGATCTTCAGATTTTGTACAATACGCTTTGACGATGACTGATTTCTTGCAAAAAGTATTGAACAAAGAAATAATATGCGAGTTTTTCCCTGAAGATATTCCAAGTGAAGCACCAAAGTTTACACCTTATGAATAGGTATTAGTAGAAGAAAATAGAGCCTTGTTGAGGGTCAAACCTCACAAGGCTTGTTATTTTAAAATCCTGTACCAGTTCCGATATTAATTCTTAATTTCAGAAGCTTCTGTTAAGAGTTAGACTTCGATGTATACATTCACTCGCCAGTACCTTTAGGAGGAAAGTAAATTGAGCGATGGGATAATTCCTAAACACTTAGAAAGTACACTTAATATGTTAAAAAGGGCTTATCCAAATGGTATTAGTGACAAAGAATGTTTTCCATTGATGTCATTATTGTACGAACATATGTCTGACAGAAACTTAGCTGAGGTTATTTCTTTTATAACTGGGAAAGAAGTTGCAATCGCTCTTAATGATATTCACAAATCAGTATCAACAAAGCAACTTAGTGAGCAGGAAATAAACATGGTAAGAGAAAAACTGCTGGAACACGGATTTGAAAAATGGATAGATGAGTAATGTCTTTAACGTTGATTGGCTGTTGCCTTTCAAGGTTTCATTATTTGGATGGCTGTTGAAGAAATAACCATCCAACCAATAAAGAATTATTTGTCCTATCACACGGATACGCGCGGCGGATATTTTTAATGATAATATTACGAGTTTTGAAAGGATAGAAAAATGAATCAAGAACTAAGAATACTAATAAAAAAACTTATTGGTGGCGAAATAACAGATCTAGAATTTTTGGATTTGGTCAAGGGAAATATAGAAATAACTAGCTACTTTGACAAACTGTTAGAAGTTATTTGTATAGAAAAAAATAAAGATGACCTAGGATTACTATTTTATATAGGATTTACATTCGATTTGTTTGATGAAAGACATTTGGTAATGTTAAACCAGTTAATTACTGAGGCTTGGCATAAGGCACATGAGGATATTGCTGGCTTGCTTCAATATTTTCAATCAAATTCATCAGTAGAAAGTCTTTATAAAGCAGCAATAACTAAATTTGAGTATCTTCATTACACAAATGCCCTTGCCGTAAAATGTATCTGGGCTCTAGGTGATATAAATACGCCAGAGTCTAAAGAGAAATTAGAACTCTTAAGTAAATCAAAGGAAAAAGAAATTAAAAAGAATGCGTTGCACCAATTAAAAAGAATCTCTATAAAAGAAGGGATTATAAAATAATTCACCAAAAAGAAAATTTTAGGAAGGAAGGAGACTTTAAAAGTAGATATAACCGCAAATAATACCAGTTTTCAAGATGAGAAAAAACAGCAGTGAAGGAGATTGTGTCATGATCATAAACGATCCGGTTTTTGGTGAACTTTCATACTTTCTTGTTTGGTCAAAGCACATGACCATTCATTTTTGCGGGAAAGAAACCGAGATAGCACTCACGGTAGAGGGTGAGGAAGACGGTAAATTTGATGAAGAACAATACAATGGCTTATCAATCACTCATGCAAAATTGGGAGCACATACAACAGCTTGTTTTGCAAGCGATCCTCGACTACTACAAGCAAAAGCGGCATGATCTCGGGTATGATATTGGATACCATGATGATTATCCCCTAATTGAAACACAAGACCAACTACTTAAAAGGATCGTTTTACTTGAAATTGTTGTTCCCTATGGTGATATTTTTGAAGGCCGTGATATCGGATTACTCTTCGATTGCACCTGGGACGAAGAAAATGGTCTAGGACTTCGGCTTTTAAATGAAGAAGTAACGGAAGTCGGCTACCAGGATGTTGCCATTTAACCTTTTATATGAATAGTGGAAAATATTGTTGTTTTGAATATGAAAACGGACTCATTATAGAACGAGAATGTTATGCTCTAAATGAGGAGGAATATCTTTGGAGTTCGAAGGGATCATTAGAAAATTTCGTCGTAACTTCGAAAGAGACGGAATGGCCCCAGAAGACATCGACAAAGCCTTCCAACAAGCAAATACCGCTCACCTGCATTCCTTACTAGAATGGGTAGATTTGAAAACATATACTGTACCGGATTCGGTTGTTGCCTTTTATGAGGCGTATAATCCTCACTATCTGCCTACTTTAAGCGGTGGAATAAGGCTATTGAATATAGAATCCATAAAGATAGAGAACTCATCTGCTGTACCAAGTATGTACCTGCTAAAATTCGGGCTGCTCACAATCGCTACAACAATAGGTGGCGATGCTATTTGTCTCGATTTGAATAGCACAAATGATAGCCAACTACGTGTAGTAATCGCAGATCAAGCGTTTTGCTCCTATAACCATGATCTGAAAGTCGTAGAATGTGTCCTTGTTCCAGATGATATCGCTGAACCCTACGCGGATGACGAGCCTATTCTTTTGTCTTATTCACTCATCAAGCAATGTCTGCCAGAGATAGCACCATCTTTTCGAGCATTTTTAGAAAGACTGTCCCATGAAGCTTATGAGACTATCGAAGAAGGCTTTTTAGCATAACCTAAATAGGAACCTTGTTACACCAAGAACGGTTATATCAAATAGTTTTCTCTGAGTGAAAATCCAGATCGACCCAGGCCTCTCCTAGGCTTTTTGTGTTTTTCCCAAATCCCACACTTTCCCCTTACTTTTCACGAGGTTATCCCGAACATTCCCTATGCTCGTACGTTACGATTGGTTTGTAAGAAACAATAGTAGACAGGGAGTGTTCACGCATGAAAAAAATGCTTTCCGTATCTGTAATTGCAGCGAGCTTGTTGGCAACGAGTGCCGTAGGAGCTTTTGCCGCTGAGAAAGAAGGGAAAGAAGCAGGGTGGAAGAGCCTGCCTGAAGTTCAAGCACTAAAAGCACTGCAAGTGGAGCAAAAAGCTCTCCAAGATAAACTGAAAGCTCAAACCCAGACTAACAAACAAGCATGGGACATTCTTTGGGGCGATGTGACGCCAGAAGTACGTGAAACTGTGAAAAGCGCGCTGGCAGAGACAAAGCCGCTGCGAGAAGAGAACAAGGCGCTGTCTGCTGAATTGAAAGAAGCGAAGAAAGCAAAGGATAAAGAAAAGGTAGCGAGCATCAAGGCTGAAATCGCCGCGAACCATACAGCTATCGAAGAAAAACTCGCTCATGTCCAAACTGAATTGGCGCAGGTAAAAGAGAAAAAAGCTTCTTTTAAAGAGATGAACCAAGAATTGAAGCCAATCCGCACAGAAAAGAAAGCAAACAAAGAGCAAGCAAAAGAACTGAAAACAAATGAGAAAAACGCAGTGAAAGAAGCAAAAGAAGTATTCAAGTCCGGTGACAAGGAGCAAGCAGCTGCATCCTTGCAAGAGGCTGCTGATCTGTTGAAAGAACTGATCGAGGTACAAACCGAGATTTTGGAGCAAAAGCAAGCGATTTCCGAGATTATTCAATAAGGAACGTCTCCGAGAATAGTGACAGCCCGAATCCTGTTATTGACTAGACAGATGTTCCCCCTCACATAAGAGACAGAAAGCCCGTTGCACGCCAGCGGGTTTTTTTCATTCCCCAATTCGTCAAACTCCTTTGGAACATCTATAGTAAAATGGAAAATAACGCCGTAGAGGCAGGAGGAGGTTTCGCATGGATATTCTAGAGAGAGCGGGCAAACTGATGCATACCGTGGATTACAAAATTCAAGGGCCTTTGACGATATAAGGGTTATCGATTTCTTCCCCAAGATTATCTAAATCTTGCGTAATATTGATGATAATTAAGTACCTCGATTTGCCTTTATGGTTACCCAGATCGACAACTTGATGAACCTCGATCATATCGTTTTCATATTCTCTCTGAGAGTAGCACGTTTCAACCAGCGATGATGGCAGATCTGTGTTGTCCCGATTAGCTATCTCCAATTGTACAAAAACTTGTTTTTTCTTTATGTCCATCCGGCTTTTCCCCTTTATTTGCGTTCTATTTCTTTCACTATCATCCTATAAATGGTAACAAAAGTGCAAATGGCATGACATGTGAGGGAATCAATGAGAAGAAAACAATCTCCTTATGAACTACGGATGAGAGCAGACATCAACCAAATATACGCAGGAGCCTATGATGACATAAATACGATTACCACTGTTCCTCTCGAAAAGGGAGTGAAAGTGTTGACGGTCTTATTGGAGTCCGCTTGCCATGGACAAAATATCGGGCCGATTGTCTTGGCAAGAGGTCTGCTCAAGAACATATCCAGCGAGTGGCTTTATCAACATTTGCCTGTCATTGTCCGGGAATGCATCGACCTCGATGATGAATGGGAGTATCGCAGATTGTTGGAAGTAGTACAGGAGATAGTCCCGTTGCTACTTAAAGAATACGTCCTGTTGGGATTGCATTCAAAAAACGAGGAAGTGAGAGAGGCAGCGGAGGATTACGGTGTTTAAGACTCTCCTGAAGAATGCGGATGAAAACCATTACTGCCAAATACAATCCGATTGTACAATGGAAGCGCGTCGATTTGATCGACAGCGAAACCAATCTGCGAAACGTTTACTGGGCCATGCAAGTACCTGCTGTAGATTGCCTTTCCATGGAGACTGCGTTTCATTTGAATGGAACAGTAAAGAGGCTTGTATTAGATACCGATAAGATAAAGGCACATCATTTCTTTAAGATTCAGGGGGTTTTGGAGCCGTATATCGTGGTGAGTCTGGATGCTGCGGAAAGAGCCATGACGATCTACTGGGATGAAAAGATTTTGGATGTATGGAACAGCATCCAGATACGGCGTCAACTCGCTGAAATGGAAGAACAGCAGGTGCAATTGACGCTTGCGGAGTGTTTGGATGGCGTGCGAAAAGGCTACCTGGAGTACGAAGGACGCAGATTCGAATTCGAGGAGAAGGTTCTCTTTGACGGGCAGCTCGGCATGAATCATATGGTACACCTGTTGCCGATGAGCGGCGTAGAACCGTCTGTGCAAGCGATGACAGCACAAGTCAAAAAGGCGCAGGCAGGCTTGCAGGTCGTACATAATGAGCTGATCGAGCTGGATGGATGCAGGGTTGCCTGCAGCGAATTCATCATTCCGGTCGAGGACAAAACCTACTATCAAATCTTGTTCGCGACATCGGTGAACGGGCGGGCACTACTCGGGAGCTTTCATTTTGAGTCTGAAGAAGTGCTTGTATGGCAGCCACTGTCTCATGCGTTGATTCGCACGCTGTGGGTAGAGAAAATTTGATCATGACAGAACAGGGAGGTTTCGAATTGGAACAGGAGCAACATCAACAGCAACTGCAAGTGAACGTGCCTGAAAATGAACAGGTCATGTCGGTCAAGGAATGGATGATTACTTTTTTAATTATGATGGTACCCGTGGTCAACCTCGTGATGTATTTTGTTTGGGCATTTGGCAGTGAAGGAAATCTAAACAGAAAGAACTGGGCAAAAGCAAACTTGCTGATTATGGGCGTTTGCATCGGGTTGTACTTATGCGTATTCTTTTTTATTCTGATTTTGGCATTCATTGGAGCATCGGTTGAACAATAGCGAGAACGGTGGATTGGCAAAAAATGTGGAGGGTATAGAATGGATCACCAAACGTATGTGGAAGGAAGCGTAGCGGAAAACGAAAAGGTCATGACGATGAAAGATTGGATAATCGTCTCGTTGTTCATGATGATTCCGATCGCGAATATTGTTTTGTTATTTGTTTGGGCTTTTGGTTCAGATGGGAATCTGAATCGTAAAAACTGGGCAAAAGCCGGTTTGTTGTTAATGGCCATTCTTATGGGTATATATTTCGTCTTTGGTACGATAACCGCAATTATCACGTTTATTTTAATCGCCATGGAAGGGCAATAAGGGACGATACTAAGACGTCTACAAGGCATATTCCAACTCGAATCACCGAGGAGGAATATGCCTTGTTTTTTTACGCGGAGCATTACACCAGCTTTGCTTTTTTGACGTGCTTTTTCATCAACAGATTGCCGAAATAGCAGCCGAGCAATCCGCCGACAAACGAAATCGAGCACATGGTGAGAATCATGCTGGGGGTTTCAAAGTAATAGAGCATCGCAGAAAGCTGCTCAGGTGTATAGCTTTTTTCCAAGGTCGCGAGATACGATTCGCGGAAGAAAATAAGCGGGACAACCCCGCAAAGCGAATAGCCGACATAAAAAACAGAATAGCTGATTGCATTGCGCACAGGATTCAGATAAGAGCCTTTTCCCCATAGGATCAGTTCGCAGATGAGTCCGATAACAGCTAAGGTAAGTAAGTAATTCGCGTAGCCAAAACCGACAAAATACAATCCAGTCAAGACAGCTGTAAAAAATAGAGTCCCGGGCTTGGCGATTTTATTAGACATGACCATATAAATCGGACCGTTGAGTAGCGCGGTAAAGCCGCAAACCAGCAAATGAGAAACAACGGTAATAATCGGGGCAATCGTCATCAATATGAGCATGACGACGTTAAAGATCGCGAGCGTAATAATATCCCGCATGGTCCATCTGCCGCTTTGGGCAGCTAATGATGTTTGGGCTTGCATGTAACATCCTCCCTCAGACATAAGTAGCCGATCTGCTTGACGAATTCTCTGTACTTGCGATCCCCCTTTTGCAGGAATGCTGGAAAAGTTTGCTAGCTGTACGCACGGTTGTCAGTATAAGAACACAATATTGATAATGAGAATCGTTGTCAAAATAAAAAAAGCCCATATTTCAATATTTTGGGATATTTTTCGAGCTTTTTCGCCTATTATCTCCGTGTTTTTCCGTTTTTCTTGAACAATCGCCAAAATATTACAAGTCGGATGATCTGCAAAATAATCATTCTGGTGAACGTAGGACGAGATAATCGGGGAAAATCACGGAAATGTACCAGAAAACGGAAAAGGAGGGACTTGTATCTATTTGGCAATGTTGCATGAGGATCATTATCATGTACGTTGTATCAAAGCGTTTAAGCAAGAGACGAAAGGGAGGAGTACATAGGAGCATGGATGCGATAACGAAAACGAAAACATGGCAGCTTACTCAGCCACAAGCAAAAGACAGCATTCGCCTGTTTTGCTTTCCATATGCAGGGGGAGGGGCCTCGATTTACAGGGGCTGGGCACAGGCTTTTCCCAGTGATGTCGGTGTTTACCCAGTTCAGCTGCCAGGAAGGGAAAATAGAATTGCCGAGCGAGCGTACTCAGATATGGGAACGCTGGTGGAAGAGCTGGCCCAAATGATTTATCCGTATTTGGATCGCCCGTTTTTATTTTTCGGTCACAGTATGGGAACGCGAATCGCCTTTGAGCTGGCACGTACCGTACGGAGCAAATGGGGTCGTCTTCCGCTTGGCCTCATCGTTTCAGGAGGACGAGCTCCACACTTCCCGGAGCCGAAGCCTATTTACCATTTGCCTGAAGATGAGTTTGTTGCAGCTCTGCGACGCTTTTCCGGGACACCAGAGGCGATCCTGCAAAGCAAGGAGCTCATGGAGTTGTTCATGCCGCTGTTGCGTGCGGATTTTACCCTCGACGAAACTTATGTGTATACCGAGGAGCCCCCGCTGATTTGCCCGATTGCTGCGTATTGCGGGACTGAGGATCAGGAAGCCACGCAGGAAGAAATGGAGGCTTGGGCTAGCCATACAAGTGCCGGATTTACGTTGGAAATGGTAAACGGCGGCCATTTTTTCCTGACGACAAACAAAGAGGTGCTCTTGCAATCTGTAACCAAAATGATTGGACAATACCGGAGTGTGGTAGCAGGAAAAGAGGAGCGCTAACGAGATGCAGCAGGTGCGAATAACCCACTTGTCTGAGAGGACAAAATCAGCTCTGGAGGAATCGTCCTCTTGGTTACTGGCTAAAGGGGAAGTACATATTTGGCTGACGTTTGTGCAAGCATGGGTACACAGTATGCAGGAGCTGGAAGGCGATCTGTCTGCCGAAGAACTCGATAAACGGGCACGATTTCATTTCCACGCTGACAGGGAGCGCTATGTTGTCGCACATGGACTACTGAGAAGAATGATTGGGCGGTACCAAGGGATTTTTCCTCGCGCGGTTCAATGGGAGTACAATTCGAACGGGAAACCGTTTTTATGTGGACCAAACAATGATTCCGAACCACTTTTTTTCAATCTGTCGCATTCGCATGAGCTTGTGGCGGTCGCTTTTTCTCGCGATCGCCTTCTCGGCGTTGACGTGGAGCATTTGCGACACATCCCGGAAATGAAACAGCTCATGAGCTACTTTCACCCTGTGGAGCGAGAGGGAATCTTGCGTTTACCCTCTGATGAGCGGCAACAAGCTTTTTTTGATTGCTGGACACGCAAGGAGGCTTTTGTCAAAGCGACAGGGGAGGGCCTTAGCCGTCCTCTCGATTCTTTTTTCATGGAAAAACTGGATGGCAGCTTCACGGTAAACGGAGATGGAATCAGGAGCGGGGAGTGGAAAATTCACGGGTTTACGCCTGGCAGAGGCTATGCCGGAGCAGTTGCATTCGGGATAGGAAGACCGTGAATCGGAGTAGTTGGAACGATAATCTTCTATTATACTGATAAACTTTATCGGGTTTAATGAGACTATATAAGTGTGTAAGAATATGGAAATCTTACAGTGAGAAACGAAGAAATCGTGAGAAAACGGAAGATAATCCAACCTATTTTTCCCAAATGTAGAAAAAACAGCTTACGGATGAAATTGACAATGAGAATCACTATCAATATCTTGTTGTTAGACAAACCAACATGATGCGTACACCGACAAGGCAGTACTCTGCATGATCCGGCTTCGGGCGCAAAGAGTGACCCGCAGTTACACAGGAGGAGGACGGAATGAAAGTAAGTACGGAGTGGTATGAGCAAGCTGCAATAGCTTATGAACAGCGTGGTTTTTGGGAGCCGTTGACACTTGGGCAGCAATTGCGCAAATGGGCGGAACAGTACCAAAACAAAGAAGCGCTGGTGGAGGACGAGGAGAGACTCACATATAGCGAGCTCGACAGCAAGGTGGATGCGCTTGCTTCCGGTTTTTATCACATGGGAATTCAAAAAGGCGACAATGTAGCCGTCCAGCTTCCAAATCGAATTTCTTTCGTACTGACTTGCTTTGCCCTGTTTCGCATCGGCGCTGTGCCGATTCTCGTATTGCCTGCCCACAGAGAGGCTGAATTGGACGGGATTTTTGCACTCGCGAGGCCAGTTGCCTACATCATTCCAACGACGTTTCTCGGTTTTGATTACACGAAGATGGCAGAAGATTTAGTCAAAAGGCATGTGTCTGTCAAATTCGTCATGACGGATGGGGACAGTCCGATCGGGCGGAACTTGGCTGAGATAAGTGGACCGCCAATCGAGCTGGAAGCCCCTTCGTACAAAGACACTGCGTTATTGCTGTTGTCTGGTGGTACGACAGGGATACCCAAGCTGATTCCTAGAACCCACGCAGATTACGTTTACAATGCAAAAGCAACCGCAGCTCGTTGCCAACTGACAGAGAAAAGCGTCTATCTTGCCGTTTTGCCGATTGCACATAATTTCCCTCTGTGCTGCCCAGGTATCTTAGGCACACTGTCCGTTGGTGGCAAGATCGTGCTATGTAAAACTACCAGTTGCGACGAAGCTTTTCCGCTGATTGAGAAAGAGCAGGTGACCATTACCGGCCTCGTGCCTTCGATCGTGCAAGTATGGCAGGAAGTGCTGGAATGGGATACAGAAAGCGATCTGTCGAGTCTGGAGGTTCTTCAGGTTGGAGGCTCCATGCTGGATGATAATCTCGCCAGCCGTATCACGCGAGAATGGAAATGCAAGCTCCAGCAAGTATTTGGAATGGCCGAGGGGCTCATCTGCTGCACATCACTGGATGATCCAGAGTCGATCATTACCAGCTGCCAGGGTCGTCCGATTTCCGAAGGGGATGAAGTGCGAATCGTGGATGAACATGGAAACGATGTCGCGCCAGGTGAATACGGAGAGTTGATTGTGCGGGGACCGTATACAATTCGCGGCTACTACAGAGCAGAGGAACAAAACCGCGAGAGCTTTACGCCTGATGGCTTCTATCGCTCTGGGGACAAGGCTAGAATCACGCCAGAAGGAAAAATTCAAATCGGTGGACGGATCAAAGAGCAAATCAACCGAGCGGGTGAAAAAATTATGCCAGCTGAAGTAGAGACGTACCTGCGCATGCACCCAGCAATTAAAGACGCGGCGCTGATCACACTTCCCGATCCAGTACTGGGCGAGAAAAGCTGCGCATTTTTGATCACCGACGATGAAATGATCAGCTTGGCGGACGTCCATGCCTTCTTCCAGGAAAAAGGAGTGGCACGCTACAAAATGCCGGACCAAATCGAACTCATCGATTACTGGCCGCTGACCAGCGTCGGAAAAGTCAATAAAGCGAAGCTAAAAGAACTGGCGTTAGCGCCAAAGTCAGAGACGAAGCCAGCGGAAATTGCCTATCTGGAAGAAACATTTGCTTTTGCGGGTGATGGGCATATGGCAGCGGCACTGATTGCAGAGCGCAGCGGGTATGAAAACTACCTGCTCTATGAAAATGGAGATGAGCTTTCGCTAGGAATGGGGATTCATGCGCTTCTCTATGTAGATGGGGAGCAGACGACGTTGACTTATCGCAACGAGACTCTCCGTTTCGACAACAATGAGCTTAGTGAGACGCTCGAAAAAGCAATGGCACAGGTGCCGATTCAAAATTGGCGCGCTTATGGAACGGTTAACTTTGGCATGGCGCGTTATTATCAAGGCTTGCCGCTCATGCCAGAAGAGGATGGCTTGCTCAAGCTGTTCATTCCTGAGGTCGAGCTGCGTTTCAACAAAGGAACGGTCCTATTGAGAGCCTTGCGTGAAGAGAAGCGGAGCGAATTCAGCCAACTGCTGAGCGAGCTGTCGATGAATACGCAAGACGAGCAACAGCTGACCCAAAGAGTGGACAAACCGAAGCTGTCCGTCCCGCAAGCCGATACATACGACGCGGAAGCCTACATGCAAAACGTGGCAGAAGGTGTACGCGAGATTCAGGAACGCAAATACCATAAGGTCATCTTGTCGCGGAAAATTCCGCTTGATCACGAGCTGGATCTGGTTGCGAGCTATATAGCTGGCAGACGAGTGAATACGCCGGCCCGCTCTTTCCTCGTTAGCTTGGATGGACTCGGTGCAGCCGGTTTTAGCCCGGAGACGGTAGTAGAGGTCGATAGCGATGGATGGGTGAGTACATTCCCACTCGCGGGAACACGAGCAAAAGGCAGCAGTGAAGACGAGGAGAACAGGCTCAAAGAAGAGCTGCTGAATGATCCGAAGGAAATTGCCGAGCACGCTGTTTCCGTCAAGCTGGCATTCGAAGAGCTGAAAATCGTTTGCGACTCAACAAGTATCGTCTTGAACGATTTTATGTCAGTAGCTAGCCGAGGAACGGTTCAGCATATCGCTTCTCGCTTGAAAGGGAAACTGAAACAAGAATGCAACTCATGGGATGCCTTCCGCGCATTGTTCCCAGCTGTTACCGCTTCGGGAATCCCTAAAAAAGAATCGATCGAAGCGATTGGCAGATTGGAGACCGTGTCACGAGGTCTATACAGTGGGTGCGTCATGACTTTTGACAGCGACGGTGCCATGGATGCGGCGCTTGTGCTGCGAACAATTTATCAAAAGGACAACCAAGCTTGGCTTCATGCCGGAGCTGGTGTCGTCGAAATGTCTTTGCCGTCCAGAGAACTAGAAGAAACGCGTGAAAAACTGAGCAGCTTCTCCAGACAGCTGATTGGAAAAGAATAGGGGCTTGCACGAGAGAGGAGGGAACGAGGATGTCCAAAATGCTCAATGACAGTCTGACCGCAAGTCCCGCCGCTTCCTTGAGCTATGAGGAGATGAAGAGGCAAATTCAGGCGTTGCTGCCCGCGCCTGTTGCGTTTTCCGATGATCAAAACCTGATCGAGCTGGGACTGGATTCTTTGCAAATGATGAGGATGGTTAACAAATGGCGCAAGGAAGGCGCAAAGGTTACGTTTGCCGAGCTGATCGGTGCTCCTACCTTGCGTGATTGGCAGGCGTTGCTGCAAAAAAGTAGCGCCTCGCTTCCACGGGTGGACGAAAGAAAAGCAGATGTGGCACTGGAGGTGAATGTGCCCTTTCCACTCACGGATGTGCAATACGCTTACTGGATTGGACGCCAGGATGATCAGCCTCTCGGAGGAATCGGGTGCCATGCGTACTTAGAAATCGATGGTGTGGGCGTGGAGCCGGATCGATTGGAAGCAGCGTGGGGCAAGCTGCTGATGCACCATCCGATGCTTCGGGCAAGATTTTTGGCAGATGGACAGCAAGAGGTGATGAGTGCCCCTACAGCCACTGGAGTAGCGGTCCATGATCTGCGGTCTTTTTCGGAGGACGAATTGGCACGGGAGCTAGATCGTATACGAGATCGGTTGTCCCATCGTCGTCTGGCGGTGGAAGCGGGAGAAGTAGCCGGTTTGGAGCTGAGCTTGTTGCCAGAAGGCCGCACCCGCATCCATTTTGATCTGGATTTGCTGGTCGCTGACGTACAGAGTCTGCACATCGTATTACGCGATTTGGCGGCAGCATATGCACGAGGCAGCAAGCCTCTTGCCCCGACCAACTGGAGCTTTGCCCATTATCTCGGGCAAGAGGCAGAGCGTCGGGCACAGGACAAACAGGAAGCAGCCCGCTATTGGCAGGAGCGCCTTTCCACATTGCCGGGAGCGCCAGGGTTGCCGCTGAAGGAAAAGCCAGAAATGATCAAGTCGCCTGTTTTTACGCGACGGACACATTTCATGAACGCAGCCGAATGGGCACTTTTGCAAAAAAGCTCCGCAGCACAGCGGGTTACACCAGCGATGGTACTGTTAACGGCTTATGCTGAAGTACTGGATCGCTGGAGCACCCATTCGCAGTTTCTCATCAACATTCCGCTATTCGATCGCCAAACCGGAGACGCTGGCATTGAAGACGTCGTTGCCGATTTTACCAATCTGCTACTGCTTGCGGTTGACTTGCGGGAGCAAACCTCTTTTCTGGCGCGGGTGCGATCTGTCCAATCGCAGTTTCATCAGGATGTAGCACATGCGGCTTATTCCGGGGTTCAGCTACAGCGCGACCTGACGCGTGTCCGTCAGGGAGAGCGGGATTTTGCCCCCGTGGTGTTCGCGTGCAATTTGGGTACGCCGCTGATCAATGACGAATGCCGTGACACGTTGGGGAAGCTCTCTTACATGATTTCGCAAACGCCGCAAGTATGGCTTGATTTCCAGTCGTATGAAATGGACGGCGGGCTCCTGCTGGCGTGGGATGCGGTTGATGACCTGTTTCCTGACGGGATGCTTGACCAAATGTTCGGCGCTTTTTGCCAGCTGATGAACTCTTTGGTGACCAAGGACAATGACTGGCAAGCCGCATCCGTGCTGCTCCCCGATTTGGAACAGAAGAGGAATGATCAGGCTGTAGATAATACACAGACGCAATCGAGTCAATGCTTGCACAGTGCCTTTTTTGCTTATGCAAGAGAGAATCCACACGAGCTGGCCGTAATCGATAGTCATGCTTCTACTACGTTTTCGTATGGCGAGTTAGCGCAGTACGCATTGCAGATTGCAGCGTATCTCCAAAAGCAAGGCGTTGAAGCTGGAGACCCTGTGGCAGTCAGTCTGCCGCGCGGAATCGATCAAGTCGCTGCGGTTCTTGGTATCGTGGCACGAGGAGCATGCTACGTCCCGGTTGGAATCGGGCAGCCATCCACAAGGCGCGAGCGCATTCATCAAAAAGCGGGGATTCGCTATGTGCTTACGGATACGGAGATTGCGCAAACGCTGGAGTGGCCGGAAGACGCTGTTGTTCTGTCGGTTACAGATGCGTTGAATGTCTCACCGCTGGCTGAACCCGTGCCGATTTCTTTTGATAGCCTTGCCTACATCATTTTTACTTCTGGCTCTACGGGTGAACCAAAAGGAGTAGAAATCAGTCATTCCGGGGCATGGAACACCATTAGAGAAATAAATAGACGCTACGGAATCGGGCATACGGATCGGATTTTGGCGGTTTCCTCACTTGATTTTGACCTGTCTGTCTACGACCTGTTCGGATTGCTCAGTGTAGGCGGCTCGATTGTGCTCATAGGCGAAGAGTTACGACGGGATGCGGCTCATTGGGCGAGACTGGTGGATCAGCATCAGGTGACGCTGTGGAACTCTGTGCCCGTGCTGCTCGATATGCTCTTGATTGCTGCGGAGAGCGGATCGTATGAGAGCTTGCCGCTTCGCCTAGTCATGCTCTCTGGGGACTGGATCGGTCTCGATTTACCGCAACGCCTGAATCAGCTCGCACCGAACAGCCAGCTTGTGGCGATGGGCGGAGCGACAGAAGCGTCGATCTGGTCCAACTTTTTTGATGTTACGCTGCCCTTGCCTGTTCACTGGACATCGATTCCGTACGGTCAACCACTCACGAATCAGGCTTATCGGGTTGTTGATGCACTTGGACGTGATTGCCCTGACTGGGTAGAGGGAGAATTGTGGATCGGCGGAGCAGGTGTGGCAGTAGGCTATCGGGGTGATCCTGCACTGACCGAAGAGCGCTTTGTCAACTGGAACGGTTCACGCTGGTATCGGACTGGTGATCTCGGACGTTATTGGCCGGATGGGACCATTGAATTTCTCGGGCGCAAGGACTTCCAGGTGAAAATTAGAGGGCATCGCATCGAGCTGGGTGAAATCGAATCGGCCATGAAGCAGCATCCGGGAATTCGCGATGCAGTTGTAACAGCGGTAGGTGATCCCCGCGAGAACAGGCAACTGGTTGGGTATGTGGTACCAGAACGGGAAAGCGAGTCAGCGCTGTTTGATCGTGTAGAGGCTGATCCGAAAAAGAGTGAAGAACTGTGGGCAGATGTCATAGATACGGGGCGTGTGCAGACCTTATCGGAGCATTTTGCAAGCATCAGACCGGAAGATTTCACCTCGTTTTGGACGTACATGGAGCAACTTGCTGTTCGATTCATTTACCGCACATTGGAGATGGTGGGAGTGAATTTTGAGCAAAATGCCAACTACTCCCTCGATGATTTGATGCATAGCTGCGGGATTCAAGAGCGTTATCGCGGGCTGGTCAGACAGTGGATTCAAACATTGGAGGACGAAGGTCTTGTCCGTAAAGACAAATCGGATGTCTACAGCATCACGCAGGCGAACCTGACTGAATGGTTGGAAAAGTCGCAGGTCACTCAGGTATCGCCCGCATGGGAACCGCATGCACAAGCCCTTTTACGTTATTTGGAAAAAGTCAATGACGAGAGTGTTGCGCTGTTGCGTGGCGAGCTTGACCCGTTGGCCCATTTCTTCTCGGAGGAATTCAGTCTGACTCCGAATGATCTGATGCAGACACTCCCTGGTGCAAAGCATCGTGACAGAGCGGCACTGGCGTTGGTGGAAAGGCTGGTCCATCGTTTTGGAGAAAGGTCTGAATCAGAACCGATACGTGTGCTGGAAATCGGGGCGAGGAGCCTAACGCTGACGGAATCATTGCTGGCTGTACTCCCGGCAGATGCGACACATTTTACATGCACAGACACCTCGACTTTCTTTACAAATGCCGCAAAAGCGAGGTTCCGGGAGTACCCGTTTGTGCACGATCAACTGCTGGATATCAATCAAAGTCCACTATCTCAAGGCTTTGAAGCACATCAGTTCGACGTTGTGATTGCCTCTGATTCCCTGCATCGTGCGAAAAACATCGGGATGGCCCTCTCGCATGTACAAACCCTTTTGGCTCCGGGTGGCATGCTGATTTTGCTGGAGATGACCCGCAACAGCCAATTGCAGCAAATCAGCACGGCATTTCTCGAAGATGGCTTTACGCATTTCGAAGATGAGCGGCGTAATGAGCAACGCCCCTTGTTATCGGTGGAAGCATGGCAGCAGACTTTGCAGCAGCAAGCCTTTGCAAAAGTGTCAGCTTTCCCAGAAGACAACGATTTTGGTCAGCATGTACTGGTTGCGCAGGCGCCACTTCAAGCCAAGCGCTTCAATGCTGCACAACTACCCGGCTTCTTGAGTCAAAAGCTGCCTGATTACATGGTTCCGTCCGCTTTTCTTTTGTTGAACGAACTGCCGATTTCTGCAAACGGCAAGGTAGATCGGCAAGCCCTGCCTACTCCTGACAGCCTGATGAAGGCCAAAGCAGAAAAAGCGTATACAGCTCCAACGACACCAATCGAAACAGCACTCGCGGCTATTTGGTGCCAGCTATTTGAAGTGGAACGGGTAGGCGTCACAGACAACTACTTCGAGCTCGGCGGAGATTCGTTATTGGCAACCAGACTCAGTGCGATGGTTCGCAGCAAGCTTGCGGTAGAGCTGTCGTTAGGGCGCATTTTTGAAAAGCCGACGATTGCCGGACTGGCCCAGCATGTGCAGATGCTTCTCGAGGAAAAAGGAACATCGTCAGGCTTGCCAGCAATTGTACTGGCTCCACAAGACAGGCATCAGCCTTTCCCGCTAACGGATATCCAGCAAGCCTACTGGGTCGGGCGCAGTGGTGTTTACGCCTTGGGCCATGTCTCCACGCATTGCTATTTCGAAATCGAAGGGCAGCACTTGGACCTGGAGCAGATCAATCGAGCTTGGCAACGGTTAATTGACCACCATGAAATGATGCGGGCCGTGATTTTGCCGGATGGCTGGCGTCAGCAGATTTTGGAGCAGGTACCTGCTTACCGGATCGAGGTCACTGATTTGCGGAACCAATCTGCCGAAGAAGCTGAGTCCGAGCTGCAAGCGATTCGGGAAGAAATGTCCCATCAGGTATTGTCTACGGATGTGTGGCCGTTGTTCGAGGTGCGCGCTTCCCGCTTTGGAGACGAACGGGTTCGCTTGCATATCAGCTTTGACAACCTGATTTTTGACGGGTGGAGCATGTTCCACCTCTTGAGCGAGTGGACGAGGCTGTATTATGAGCCGGATGCGCCTATGACACCACTGGATATGAGCTTCCGCGATTATGTACTGGCGCAAGAAGCGCTCAAGTCTACAGAGCTGTACCAACGCGATCTGGACTATTGGATGGATCGATTGCCTGATTTGCCGCCAGCACCACAGCTGCCTTTGGCGAAAAATCCTGACACGATTACCGACCAGCGCTTCCATCGTTTAGAAGCCAGAATCAATAGCGAAGCATGGCAGCGGCTCAAAAAGCGGACAGCAGAGGTCGGTCTAACGCCTTCCGGGATCTTGCTGACAGCGTATGCCGAAACCCTCGGTGCATGGAGCAAGAGTTCGCGTTTTACGATCAACCTGACGCAATTCAATCGATTGCCCTTGCACGCGCAGGTAGGCGAAATCGTGGGGGACTTCACTACGCTAACCTTGCTGGCAGTCGAGTTGTCCGCTGGCGAGACGATTTTGGAACGCGGCCGTAATTTGCAGCAGCAGCTATGGCGCGATTTGGACCATCCCTATGTGGGCGGAGTTCAAGTCCAGCGCGAATTGGCGAAGCAAACAGGAGAGCATAACGGTGTTGCCATGCCGATTGTCTTTACGAGCGCATTGGGTGTGGAGCAGTGGAGTGGGTCTGACTCCGATGGAAAATGGCTGGGCAAGCTCGTTTACAACATCACGCAGACGCCGCAGGTATGGCTGGACCATCAAGTGGTCGAGCAAGACGGAGAACTGCTGTTAATCTGGGATGCCGTAGAAGGACTATTTCCAGAAGGACTCCTTGCTGACATGTTTACGGCTTATTGCGAGCTGCTGCATCGACTGATAGAAGAGGATGCGGTATGGCAAGAGTCGGCACCGAGCCAGATTGCTGTCCCTCGACTGGAAGAAAGAATCGCCGCAAACGATACGGCTGCGCCTGTATCCTCAGAGACACTCGTCGGACTATTTGACAAACAAGCTGCATGCCAAACGGATCAGCCTGCCGTGATCTCCACACAGCGGACATTGACCTATGGGGAGCTCGCTGACGCTGCTGACCAAATCGCGAAGTGGCTGCGTTCACAAGGGGTCCAACCAAATACGTTGGTCGCTGTCGTGATGGAAAAAGGCTGGGAGCAGGTCGCAGCGACGCTCGGGATTATGAAATCCGGGGCCGCTTATTTACCGATTGATCCGCTGCATCCAGAGGAACGACGTTCTCAGCTTTTGCATGATGGACAAGTACAGTTCGTGCTGACGCAGTCTTGGCTGGATGAGCGATTGGACTGGCCTCTGGATGTGGAGAGACTGATTGTGGACCAGATGATGACAAGGGACGAGGCAAGCACGGTGAACCCAGTGGCATCAGTTGCCGGACAGCCGGAGGATTTGGCCTATGTCATCTATACATCAGGGTCGACGGGCCAGCCAAAAGGAGTCATGATCGACCATCGAGGCGCGGTCAACACGATTGAAGATATCAATCAACGATTTGCAGTGGGGGCACAGGATCGGGTGCTCGCTTTGTCCAATCTGAATTTCGATTTGTCGGTCTATGACATTTTCGGCATGCTTGCCGCGGGTGGAACGATCGTCATGCCGGATGCTGATAAAGCCAAAGACCCTGCCCACTGGCTGGAGTGGCTGGAAGCCGAGCAGGTGACGGTGTGGAACACAGTTCCGGCGCTGATGCAGATGCTGATCGAATACGCCGTGGGGAGAAACCTTCACTTGCCACAATCGTTGCGTCTCGTCTTGTTGAGCGGTGATTGGATTCCACTGGATTTGCCAGACAAGATCAAGGCCTTTTTCCCTCACGTTCAGGTGATCGGTTTGGGCGGCGCAACAGAAGCCTCGATCTGGTCAAATCTTTTCGCAATCGAAGACATCGCCCCTAGCTGGAAAAGCATTCCGTACGGTCGCCCAATGGTCAATCAGCGCTACCATGTGCTGAACGAATCGATGGGGGATTGCCCCATTTGGGTGCCGGGACAGCTGTTTATCAGTGGCATTGGGCTTGCCAAAGGCTACTGGAGAGATGAAAACAAGACGAATGAAAAATTCATTACGCATCCGGGGACAGGAGAACGACTGTACCGCACGGGGGATTTGGGCCGTTACTTGCCTGATGGCACGTTGGAGTTCCTCGGTCGGGAAGATTTCCAGGTGAAAATCAGAGGGCACCGGATTGAGCTGGGCGAGATCGAGACGGCATTGAAACGCCATGAAGGGCTCAAAGATGTTGTCGTGGCCGTGCCAGATGACGGTGCGGATGAAAAGCGCTTGGTCGGGTATGTGGTGTTGGATCGCGAAAAGGATTCCGCGTTATTCGAAACAGAGCAGGCCGACCCCGCTGCAAGTGCTGCTCGTTGGCAGGCGATTAACAGCATGGGTCACGCACAGGCCGATACCATTCCTGCGAGTGTCGATGTGGAAGTCGTCACGCAATTCCTGATGGAGGCTGACCGTGTAAGCACAGCCTATATGTGCCGCACGCTTGAGCATATGGGGATGTTCTCGCAAGTAGGAGAAAGCACTTCAATTGCGGAGCTCATGGATCGTTTTCAGATTCATCCTCGTTACCAGACCTTGCTTGCGCATTGGCTGGAAGTGCTGGTAGAAGAGGGCTTGCTGGAAAAACGCGCTGCGGGTACGTACGTGAGTCTGCGTTCATTGCGTGAAGGTGTGCCGGATGTTGTTCTGTCAGCATCCTCGCTTCGTACGGAAGCAGCACGTGAGCTCGAAGCCGTTTTCCGCCGCGACTATCCGTTGTTTATTGGTCTGTTAACTGGTGAGCTCGATCCGTTGGAGCTCTTTCTAGCAGAGGATGCTTTCTTAACACCTGCCGGCTTGAGCCGCTTTGACCTGACGCGGGAGTTTTACAGCAGCCTTGCCGGGGCGGTGTTTGGCAGTATCGTAAACCACCATCCGTCTGATAAGACACTGCGGGTGCTAGAGCTTGGCACGAGAGCCGGAAGCTTGACACAAACACTGGTGTCCACCTTGCCTGCAGAACGCAGTCGTTATTTATACGTCGACGAATCCTCCTTTTTTACCGACAGGGCAAAGAAGGAATGGGGAGAGCAGGCTCCGCTGGAGTACGGTCAGCTTGACATGAACGTGGCACCGCTTGCGCAAGGCTATGATCCGCATTCGTTTGACGTCATTGTTGCGGACAATACGCTGCATCGCTCTCGTGATATAGGGAAAACGCTGGCGTACTTGAAAGGGCTACTCGCACCTGGGGGGCTTCTGTTCCTGGTCGAGTCGACGCGCAACAGTCGTCTGCTGCTAACCACTGTCGGCTTCTTCGAGGATGGGTTTAGCCATCTGGAGGATGAGCGCAAAGCCAATTATCTTCCTCTGCTTACGGTAGAGCAATGGAGAGCGGGCTTGGAACAACAAGGCTTCGCTAACGTCCTTGCCATTCCGGATAAAGCTCAGGTCGCAGAGGCGTTCGAGCGCCATCTGATTGTGGCGCAAGCACCGGAGGCGGTTCGTTTGTTCCAGCCGGAAAAATTGTCTGAAGCTCTGCGGAATAGCTTGCCTGACTACATCGTACCAAGTGAGTACGTGTTGCTGGATGAGCTGCCGCTATCCGCCAATGGAAAAGTAGATCGGAGGGCAATCACAAAGCTTGGCAAAAGAAAGGCAAGTATGCCGAAAAAGACGCATGTAGCGCCTTCCAACGAGATCGAAGTCAAGCTCGCCAAGGTCTGGGAAGAGGTGCTTGGTGTAGGGGAAATCGGCATCCACGACAACTTTTTTGCGCGGGGTGGAGACTCATTGCGCGCGATCCAATGCCTCAATCTTATAAAAGAGAGATACCAGATTGATTTGTCTTTACAAAGCTTGTTTGAAGCTTCCACGATCTGCACCCTTGCCGAGCTGATCAAGACGAGCACACAGGCAACGGAAGATCTCGCAGCGGATTTTGACGAGGGGACCATTTAAAAAAAGAAAAACCGCAGATGAGTAGGTGGGCTGCGACTCAGTGGCAGGAGCAGCTCCGCCTTTTCTTGGAAGAAGAATGCGGGGAGCAGGCCAGGAGGGAGAGAACATTGGGTATCAAAAAGATTGGCATTTTGGGAGCGACTGGTGTTGTAGGCCATGCAGCCTTTCAAACGATTTTGTCTAGAACGAACGATCCGATTTTGCTGGGCGGTAGAAATCTCGAAAAGCTAAGTGAGCTTTTTACTGGGACGGAAGGTAGGCTGGAATGCCAGCAGGTGGATGTATGCAACGAGGAGGAACTGCATGACTTTTGCGGTCAAGTCGATCTCGTTATCAATTGTGCAGGGCCCTCCAAGCAAATTGTTGATAAAGTTGCGGTCGCATGCCTCAAACATGCGGTTCATTACGTAGATGTGTCCGGAGATGAGCATCTGTATCAACAATTGCTCACGCGAAAGCAGGAAATCGAGGAAAAGGGACTGCTGTTTATCATCTCTGCTGGCGTTTACCCGGGGCTGTCGGAAGTTTTCCCAGCTTACGTCGCTGAAAATGATTTGGACGAAATCGATTTGCTCGAAGTCTTTTTTGCAGGGCAGGGCGGATTTTCACTCAATGCGGCATATGACATCGTCTGCAGCATTGAAGAAGATACCGGATGGGGAATGTCTTACTTCAAGCAAGGCGAGGTCAAAAAAATAGACGGGCCGTTCCATCGCAACTACACACTGCCGCATCCCGCTGGAAAGCGCGACACATATCCGGTAGTGACAAAGGAATTCGGCCTCATGACCAAGCAGCATAAAATCGAATCCGCTTATTTTTACAACAGCTATCAAAGCAATGCCATCCTGAATCAATTTGTGATGATCAAGGCTTTGCAGCAATACAAAACCGAGGAACAAAAAAGAGCATCAGCCAAGCTGCTGCTGGAACAGTTTGTGGCGAAGAAGCCGGGTGTGAAGGATTTTACGATGTTCCACCTGCATGCGACCGGAAAGCGTGACGGTAAAAATGTGCGGGTCTTCTCCACTCTTCTGTATCCGGGCGACTGGAATCAGATATCTGGCATCATCGCGGCCACAGTGGCTCACTTAATCGCGGAAGATCCGAACAGAAAAACAGGCTGCTTTTTCGTGGCAGAAGGCGTATCGGCGACAGGTTTGATTGATGCGCTTCGCGAGCAGCAGGTCGAACTCATGCATTCCATCATGGAAATGAAGTAGGGGGGACGTATGACAAAGAATCGTAAATTGCGTACCGTGGTATGCGGTTCCCGCTTTGGACAGTTCTACTTGGAAGCGGTGAAGGCATTGCCTGAGCAGTTTGAATTGGTAGGGCTGCTGGCAAAAGGAAGTGAACGCTCGCGTCAATGCGCCGAGCGAAATGGCATCCCGCTGTACACCGATGTCAATCAGTTACCTGCTGACATTGATCTGGCTTGCGTCGTATTGCGTTCCACCGTGATGGGCGGCAATGGAACAGAGCTGTCGATCCAACTGCTTGCCAAGGGTATTCACGTCATTTCGGAAGAGCCGATCCACCATAAAGATTTGGCGCTGTGCCTAAAGCATGCCAAGCAGAACGGTGTTCATTTTATGACGGGCGATCTCTACGTACATTTGCCTGCAGTTCGCCGCTTTATTGCTTGCGCTCGTACGATGCTGGCTGTGCAGCCTGCCTTGTACATCGAAGCTGCTTGCGCTACACAGGTGTCCTTCCCGCTCATGCACATTTTGCAGGAAGCCCTCCCTTCTATTCGTCCGTGGAAAATCAGTCATGTCATCAAAGATGAGGGACCATTTCAAGTGTTGATCGGACAGCTGGGCAAAATTCCAATTACGCTGCGCGCCCACAATGAAGTCGATCCGGATGATCCAGACAACCATCTGCATTTACTGCATCGCGTGACGATTGGTGTAGCTGGCGGGAGCTTGTCGCTTACAGACACGCATGGCCCTGTCGTGTGGCAGGCGCGTCTGCACGTACCGGATCTTCCCGACATTCACGGTGAGCTGACAGTTTCCCCACCCGCACACATGCTGGAAAACAGTACACACATATTGGGACCGCAGGAGACGCCGACCTATCGGGACATTCTTACGAATCAGTGGCCGCAAGCTATCGGACGCGATTTACTCATCATGCGAGATAGGATCATGGGGCAGGTCGATAAGGCTACGATGGAAACACGCGCGCAGCAGGAACTATTGTGCTCACGACAGTGGCAAGAATGGACGCAGGCATTGGGATATCCCGTGTTGCGCTCGAATGGCAGTCATGAGCCATTGACGTTAGCGTCTCTCGAACAAGCAGCCTGGAGCATTCCAGATGACGAATTTCACGGCACTGCATCACCTAATGATGCGACTTTGGCGGAAAATAACGATGTTTTTGTATGCACGGTGTCTGCCGAGAGCGAGCTAAAAGGGATCGATGCTGTGCAGGTAAATACGTGCATTGAGCGCCTGGATGCAGCTGCGGTGGCCTCCATGCTGCTCGCGCTGCAATCTCAAGGAGCACTGACAGCGGGACAACATTCCTTTGCGGCGTCAGATATTTTCACTGCTGCAAACATAGCAGAGCGTCATCAACCAGTCATCAAGCGCTGGCTGCACATACTGACGGACCGTGGCTACCTGAAATTTGCTGCTGGCGAGTATCAATGCGGCATTCAGATGACGCGAGAGGAAGTAGAACGACGGTGGGATTTAGCCAAAAATGCCTGGAATGGCAAGCTGGGCTCACCGCTCGTCATGGACTATCTCAAGGACAATGCGGATCGGCTGCCACAGCTGATGGATGATACCCAACAAGCTGCTTTGCTGCTATTTCCTGAGGGGCGTATGCATGTTGCCAATGCGCTTTATCGGGACACCCTTGTGGCGCGTTATTTGAACAAGTCGGTCGCAGAGGCAGTAGCGCGGATCGCGTCTACGACAAACTCGCTTCGCATTCTGGAGGTAGGCGCTGGGACTGGAGCAACGAGTGATGTGGTTGTGGACCGCCTGAGGGGGTCTGTTTCCAAAGGACTGCATGTGGAGTATGTGTACACGGATGTGTCCCACTTTTTCTTATCCTCTGCACGTGAACGCTACAAAGCTTGCCCATGGATCAAATATCAGGTGGTTGATATCGACAAAAATTTGTTTGCACAAGGCCTCACAGAAGGCAGCTTCGATATCGTGATTGCGGCAGGCATGTTGAACAACGCGCGGGATACGGATGAAGTCATCCAAGGGCTGTTGAAGACCCTTGCTCCAGGAGGCTGGATGATTATTACCGAGCCAACTCGAGAATTCGTAGAAATGCTCATCTCCCAAGCTTTCATGATGACTCCACCAGTAGATGACAGGAAAAATACGCAATCGACCTTCATGACTGTCCAGCAGTGGCTCGATGTTTTTGAACGGGCAGGTGTCAAGGAGCTTGCGGTCTTGCCTGAGGAGTCTCACCCACTGGCACCACTTGGACAAAAGCTGTTCCTCATCAAGAACAACATCGATGTTGGCGTACGTCAGCAGCTTTCCCCAAACGAAAACGAAATGGCGAAGCTCATTTAAATAGGAGAGTGTGCATATGCCCCAAAACCTCAAGACAAATAGCGTCGAGCTCTTGATGCGCCTACGCAGAGATGGAATTTTTTTATGGGAGGAAAATGGGAGCCTGCGTTACAAAGCCCCAAGAGGAACCCTTGCAGCCGATGATTTACAGGCGTTAAAAGAACAGAAAGCAGACATTCTCGCTCTTTTGCGAGCCGAATCCCAACCGGTGACGGTGATACCCGATCCAGCAGCGCGATTTGTACCTTTTCCCCTAACAGATGTGCAGTCTGCTTATTTGCTGGGACGGTATGAGCTGTTTGGCTATGGTGGCGTGGCGTGCCATATTTACATGGAGCTAGACTATCCCGAGCTTGATCCGAAACGGGCGGAGGATGCGTGGAACCTGCTCATTGCAAGACATGACATGCTGCGTGCAACCATTGATCAGAACGGTCAGCAGCGCATTCTGGAGAAGGTTCCGCATTTGACGATTACCTATACGGATACAAGTGGCATGGATGAGCAGGAGGCAGGAAGAAGGCTCGATGACATACGAGAAGCGATGGGACATCGTGTGTATGATACAGCCAAATGGCCGCTGTTTGATATCGGCCTGACGAAAATGAGCGACAGGGCTGTGCTCCATGTATCGATGGAATTTCTCATCGCGGATTGGGCGAGTATTTGGCTCTTGCTAGGTGAGTTTGAGGCCCTTTATAAAGAACCGGGAAAAACAATGCCCGCGCTGCCGATTACGTTTCGCGATTACGTCTTCGCCGAACGCAGCCTAAGAGAGACTACGGCATATGGCAGAGACAAAGCGTACTGGCAGCAACGGATCGATGCATTGCCACAGGCTCCAGACCTGCCTATGGCGAGACAGCAGACCCAGAATGGAGACGCACGCTTTCGCCGTCGCTTCATTCGCTTACATAACGCTTTGTGGGATACCTTTAAGCAGCGTGCCCAGCAGCGAGGATTGACGCCAACCTCCGCCGTGATGACTGCCTTTGCCACTGTGATCGAGCGCTGGAGTCGAAATCGTGCGTTTTGCCTGAATTTGACGTTGCTGAACAGACAGCCGCTACATGAGCGAGTCCATGAGATTGTCGGGGATTTCACATCCGTCAATTTGCTTGCGGTTGATTGGGGATTGGAGCGTTCTTTTCAAGGGCGGGCGAAAACTATTCAAAAGCAGTTGTTTGAAGATTTGGATCACCGTTTGTTTTCCGGCGTGGAGGTCATGCGCGAGCTAGCGCGTAGGCGCGGTCGTGAAGCCGCTCTGATGCCAATCGTTTTTACGAGTGCAATTGGGTTAGTAGAACCAGCGGAAGGCGGTCAGCTACAGGGCAAAATTGCTGGGCACGGAATCAGTCAAACACCGCAGGTTTTCATCGATTGCCAAGCCATGGACAGCTCGGCAGGCTTGCAGGTGAACTGGGATGTGCGGGAGGGTGTTTTCCCAGAGCATGTCGTTGACGACATGTTTGATACTTTTGCAAAATTACTGCAATCTTTGGCGGACAGCGAGCAAATGTGGGAGGGAGTTGACGAAATTAGGTTGCCAGACTGGCAGTGGGAAGAGCGTCAGCAGGTAAATGAGACCACGGCAGCTTTACCAGAGTACGCCTTGCATCAGCCAATCGTAGCACAAGCAATGTCGACGCCAGATCGTCCGGCTGTGATTGACAGTGAAGGACAGATCTCCTACGCGGAACTGGTCAAACGTGCTGCCGCAGTAGCAGGGAAGCTTAAGGAACTAGGCTGCCGCGAGCAAGACCGCGTTGCTATCGTAATGGATAAAGGCGTGCATCAAGTCGCAGCCGTACTCGGTACATTGTTTGCCGGAGCTGTCTATGTACCTATTGATCCGAAGCAACCCGAGATGCGTCGACAGGTCATGATGGAACAGGCGGACATTCGTTATGCTTTGACGGTATCTACCAACCAGTTGCAATGGTCAGACGCAATTCAAACGATTGCAGTGGATCAAGTAAGCCCGCAGCATGAACCGTTGATACTGCCTGAATTAAACCCGGATTTGCCTGCGTACATCATTTATACGTCTGGTTCCACGGGACAGCCTAAAGGGGTCGTCATTAGCCACCGTGCAGCAGCAAATACGATCGAGGACATGCTTCGTCGTTTTGTGATCACGGAAAAGGATCGCGTGCTTGGCCTTGCCCAGCTGAGCTTTGATTTATCTGTCTACGATATTTTTGCCACGCTCTCTGTGGGTGGTGCAGTTGTGTATCCTCATTCCGACCGGCAAACAGATCCTTCCCATTGGAGTGAGCTGATAGCCCGGCATGACATCACCGTGTGGAATTCCGTGCCGGCCCTGATGCAGATGCTGGTCACGTATTTGGATGCCACGCCAACTGTCAAAGTAGACAGCTTGCGACTGGCCTTGCTTTCCGGTGACTGGATTCCGTTGACGCTACCTGATCGGATGCAAAAATATCTCCCTTCTGCACAGATCGTCAGTCTCGGCGGTGCCACAGAAGCATCGATCTGGTCGAACTATCATCTGTACAACGGACTGGAAGCAGACTGGAACAGTATTCCGTATGGCCGCCCGCTCGCCAACCAAGGCTTCCGCGTCCTCGATTCACAGATGCGCGATTGCCCAGTGTGGATGATCGGGGATCTGTATATTACCGGAGCAGGCTTGGCGGAGGGCTATGTCGGAGATCAACGGCTCACGGAGGAAAGGTTCTTTTCCCACCCTGTGGATGGAGAGAGACTCTACCGAACCGGTGATTTGGGCCGCTACACACCAGGGGGCGAAATCGAGTTTATCGGTCGCGAAGACAATCAGGTCAAAATCAGAGGGCATCGGATCGAGCTAGGTGAAATTGAATCGGCCCTGCTCAAACACCCTGCTGTCGCCGCAGCTGGTGTCGTGCTGGATGGAGCGAGTGACGAGCCTGTTTTGCTGGGGATTGTGGAGTGCGCCCGCAAGATGGATCGGGACCTTGGGACGGAAAGAGCGGAATTCGCGATGCTCGTAAATGGGATCAGTGAAGAAGTGGACATCGAGGTCAATCAGCGCATTGTCATGCTTCTGCAAGAGATTGCGCGACAGCATACGAGCATGCCTCTACGGGTATTGCAAGTCGGCGCAGGGAACGGGGCGTTAACAGAGCAAGTCTCGCAAGCGTTGGAAGGCCATGATTTAGAATATATAAGCATGGATACAGTTGAAGAAGAGTATCGGGCACAAGGATTGGCACCGAACTCGTTCGACGTAGTGTTCACTGATGGAGCGATAGATAGCTCTGACATGAACAAGCTGAAAGAACTGATTTGCCCGGGCGGGTGGCTCATTCTTGCCAAATGGACAGAGGCGTCATGGATAAGTGAGTTGCAGAAGGAAGAAGAGGGTCTTGTGTTCGTGTTGCAAAAGGAGGGAGAAAATCATCTGCTCGCCCATCGCGTGAAGCTGGACAGGGTGAGGGTCAGTGCCGCAGAGCTGGAAAAATTCCTTTCCCTTCATCTGCCTGCCTATATGCTGCCTGCCCACTTGCAAGTCGTAGACGCACTGCCACTCACCGGAAATGGAAAAATAGATCGCCGTGAGCTGGCAAAATGGCGCCCTGCATCGACGTTCGAACAAAGTGCTTTTCTGGACGCTACAGAGGGGGCTGAAACTGATCCGTTAGAAGTGCAGCTTGCACACGTCTGGGCTGAAGCATTGGGACTCTCGGGAATCGGCCGAACCCAAAGCTTTTATGAGTACGGTGCAGATTCTCTCATCATGGCGCAAGTAGCCGGAAAGCTGCGCGACAAGCTGGCGGAGGACCCGACGCACGCTGCCATTCCGTTTGATGTCTTGCTCCGACAAATGCTTAACTTCCCGACCGTGGAAGCACTAGCTGGCTTCATACACATGCGCAATCAGGAAGAGCAGCAGAGTGAGGAAGTCGCATTGCCGAAAAAACGCAACAAGTCGAGCAATGCCGTGCTGATTCCATATGGCGGTGACGAATCTGGGCCGCTGCGGGTTGTGTTTCATGCCGTTTTGGGGACGATGGACAGTTTTCGCCCATTGATTGAACAGCTCAAAGCCCAGCAGACAGGAAGCATCGTCGGGATTGCCATTGACGATAGCGAACGTTATTGCGCGCTAGAGCCGTCTGAGCTGATAGAAACTGTGGCCGATGATTATGCCGAATGCTTGATCGACGTCTTGCGTGAAGGAGAGCAAAGGCCTGTACAGCTCATCGGCTATTCCTTGGGCGGGTTGATTGCCATTGAAGTAGCGAGAAGACTCGGGGAGCAGGGCGTCCCTCTTCTGGACTTGGTTTTGATCGACATTCCTCCGATCCTGACAGAAGTGAATGACGATCTCTTGATTGAGGCACTCTTTGTTCCAAACCTGAACATCACGCTGGAACAGGCTGGTTTTGGAAAAGTGGATGAGCATGATTTTGCCCGGGCGATTTTGCAGCTCGTAGAAAAACACGGGGATTGCATCCCGCAAGGCTCAGCGTGCACCATCAGTGGAGATGATGGGCTAGACCAGGTGGGAGAGATATTCCACAAATTATCTGCGTTTGACAGAAGAGAACGCTTCACTGCTTATGTCCATGCGCTAGGCAAAACATCAGGGGAACAAATGCCAGTGGAAATGGCAGAGGGCTTGTGCAAAGTGTTTGGGCAGAGCTTTAAAGCAGCGCGCTATACTCCTTTGCCCTATATGGGAGACATTCGCTTCCTGCTGGCTCGCGAGCCGTTTCAATTTTTGCCAAGCACGAGCGAAGAGACCATCGCTTTTTGGCAAGATATATGCATTGGAGAACTGGAAGTGACAGAAATCGCCGGTAACCATTACAGCTGCATGGTAGGAGAGAATGCGGTCAAACTGGCGGAGCTGTTGACAGTACCACTCGGCACCAAATAACTTCTTTGGTAACAATCAAGACAGCGGGAGACAAGGACGACAAAACAACGTCCTTTGTCTGCTGCTGCTCCTTTTCCTTAAATTACCAAGTCAAGAACCGTCATAGATACGATCAAAGACTGTGTTGAAATTCGTCAGCTCATTTTTCCATCCTTTGTAGCAAATGTGTAACGGAGCTTTTCTCCTATTCGTGATATCCTGAAGATAGTAGCAATTCCGATCACGCAGAAAGGAAGAGGTCCATGTCAGCTGAGAAAGAGTCCCGACTCTGCAAACGCTCTAAACAGATTCATAACCGAACGTTTGTCGTGACCTGCAAAGAGTTTTTGGTGAAGCAAGCAGACTTTCTGTTGGACGTATTCGCCGATGTAGAAGACGAGACTGGTCCTATTAAGAACGGTGCGAAAATTCAGGTAGGCTGGACCATTCTGCTGGTTTTCGAACGAGATGGGTATATGGAAATCGTGGCACCCGACTACGACGAGAATCCTTTTTCCGAAACAACTTCTGACCTGTCTGTGTCCTTGGTCGTGCAAATGGCGCAAAACAACTGTTTGCAAACCGTGCGAGCAGAAGGGGAAGCTGCTTTGTTCCAAGATAAAATCGTGGTGGCAAAAGGTGCATTTGAACAAGAACATGTCTATTTGCAGCGTGCAGAAGATGTTCGAAAAGGTGACTCCGGATGGTATCTCGGGCCTGTGGAAGGCGAAGTAGAAAGCGATCAGCTTGAGTCATACTACGTTTACCAACTGCTAAAGCTACGTCCGTCTCTTTTGCAAGCATTGGCACTTCCACGAGGGTATATCGTCGTGTTCCAAGGAGATCTAATTGAAGCAGTCTTGGATGAGCACGATGAAAATGTATGGCCGACACTCCATTAGCGGCTGTTATTTAACTTTGCCGATACTTTATTCACGAGCTGATCCGCTTGCCGCGTCGTTTCGGGCAAACGATATTTGGGAGAGAGCTTGGTGATCCATGCGCATGCAGTTGGCAAAGAGATTCCGTGTCCGATCGAGACGAATATCGGTTTGATATTCGGTTGTGTACGCAAGACTCCACCGATGATTTCACCCTGATCGATCAAAGGGGAATACACGCCTCTTTCCTGTGCGGGTTCTTCGTATTCGCCTAGCAGTCTCGTTTTTCCACAGCCAATGGTAGGAATGTCAAACAGGACGCCCAAATGACTGGCTAGTCCGAATCTTCGTGGGTGAGCGATTCCTTGTCCATCGCAGACGACAAGCTGCGGTGTTGTTTTTAGCTCCTTGAATGCACGCACCAACGGAGGCAGCTCTCGAAAAGAGAACAGGCCGGGAATATACGGGAATTCGACGGTGTCTTGAATGACGACAGACTCGACGACTTGCAGGGAATTAGCGTCGAGGATCACGACACCAGCAACTAACAAATCAGACTCGGCATGATAGGCGACATCTACTCCAGCGATAAAGCGTACGTCCGCTAGTTGATCTTCTTTTTTCACTTGTTGGGCTAGTTGTCGCTGTAAGTTGATAGCTTCTTGCTCATCAATGTTCCAAGGATGTTGGATAATCGGCTCCATCTGGTTACCTCCGGATGATAGAAGATTTGTTTATTATATCCAATGGAGGCATTGCGCTCCAAGTCTTCTTAGGAACAATCCTGAGAAAATACGTTGACTTCTCGGATGAAAAGCACTATTTTGTAACCGACAGAATGATCATGTTCGAGATGGAACGAGGAGGGCTCGTCGTGAAAATCGCAGTAGTAGGAAGCATTAATATGGATCTCGTAACCCATGTACATCATTTGCCCAGAGCAGGAGAAACGATCGCAAGCCATCACTTCGAGCTGATCCCGGGTGGAAAGGGAGCGAATCAGGCAGTAGCAGCGTCTCGCCTGGGTGCGCATGTCTCCATGATTGGAATGGTAGGAGAGGATGAGAACGGCCGGGTTATGCTGGGAGGGCTAACGGATGCGCACGTTCACATAGAGGGGATCAAATGCTCGGGTACGACAGGCATGGCTTTTATCAATGTCAGTGATGACGGGGAAAATAACATCGTGCTCGTTCCGGGTGCGAATACGCTCGTCAGCACCGAGCATATTGCAGACAATCAGTCTATTTTAAAGGACAGTGACATCGTATTGCTCCAACTGGAAATCCCGATGCATGTCGTGGAATATACCGTCAAAGAGTCTGCTCGACTCGGCAAGCTGATCATTTTAAATCCGGCACCTGCACGCGAGCTATCCAGTGAGCTATTAACCCATGTACATACCTTAACCCCAAATGAAACAGAGCTTTCTATTCTCACGGGAATGCCTGTATCCACAATAGATGAAGTGCATGCCGCAGCCCAAAAGCTTTTGTCTGCTGGACCAAAGCGCGTCATCGTAACGTTGGGGGAAAAGGGCGCTCTCTTAGTAACCGCCGATGAGGCGACCCATATCCCGGCTTTCCGCGTAGAACCAGTGGATACAACTGCGGCAGGTGATTCCTTTACGGCAGCTTTTGCAGTTGGGATCACACAAGGAATGACAGAAACGGAAGCGGCCACTTTCGCCAGCAAAGTAGCAGCGATTGTCGTAACAAGGAACGGTGCTCAACCATCCCTGCCTACTTTCGAAGAAGTACAAGCATACTCTTTTTAATGGGGACGATAGATGGAGAAGGTCAACTTAGCTGAAGAGTTTACGTTATTCCAACAGTGACAGATGTAGAGTCGATATAATCAATGATTAAGCCTATTTTGAGAGATGATTTTCAAAATGGGCTTTTTCTATAGGTATGGTTTACAGTTGCAGATATTTCATTTGTTGACCGAACGGTACATAATGTGTAAGATTTCCATAACAGCTGGAAACGAAAGGAGGATTCCGTTGAATAAACGCGGCAGACCTCGTGATTTTGATTACACTTCCATTGTAGATGTGGCCATGAAGACATTTTGGTCAAAAGGCTACAATGGTTGTTCTACGCATGATTTATGCAGTGATACTGGACTAGGTAAAGGCAGCTTGTACAATACGTTTGGCAGCAAACAGGACCTTTATCTAGCAGTGGTGGAACACTATCACGAAACTGGAATTCGTGAACAGCGGGCATTATTGGAAAGTCCGGGTTCTGTGAAAGAACGATTGCAAAATTTTTTAGCTTGGGCATTGGTGGAAGACTTTGAATCTACGAATCCAAAAGGATGTTTGCTGATCAATGCGGGATTGGAACGGGCAAAAGACGATCCCAAGATTGAAGAAATAGTCTCCAGACATGTTGAACTTTTGAAGCAAACCATGGAAAAAGTGATGGAGGAAGGCTTGCGAACGGGCGAAATCTCCAAAAAACGATCTGCTGTGGATTTGGCTAGCCTATTTTTAAGCAGTTACTACGGCTTCCGTGTGTTGAATACATCTACACAAAATCGGACATTGGCTGAACAAATCATGAACGGCACCATGGAATCTATCTTCGGCGCGTAATGCGCTCTTTTTTTGAGTTATTTTTGTACTGATTGTTACAATAATAAATAGAGGAGTGTTCCTTCATGCCGTCGATGATTTATTTGTTAGCGATAGCGATTTTTGCGATGACGACTTCTGAATTTATGGTGGCAGGTATGATGAACGAGCTTGCCGATGTTTTCGACGTGTCGATCCCATCCATCGGGTATTTTATTACGGCGTATGCAGGAGCAATGGTGATAGGTGGCCCGATCCTAACAGCAACTCTCTTGCACATTCGCCGAAAACAAGCGCTGCTTTCTTTGGTTGCCGTCTTCTTTATTGGCCAATCGCTGGGAGCCATGGCTTGGAATTACGAGTCGATGATGCTTGCACGTATCCTAACAGGTATTGCTTCATCCGCAGCGTTTGGTATCTCCGTTAGTATTTCAGCCAGCTTGGTTCCCCCTCATTCACGGGGAAAGGCAGCTTCAATTGTTTTGGCAGGCTTAATGATTGCTACTGTCATCGGCCTCCCTCTGACAACCGTGATTGCACAATATTTCGGCTGGAGAATGAGCTTTTGGGCTGTTGCCGTTGTCGTATTGCTATCAGGGATCTTGATCCAATGGTTGCTTCCTTCCTCCGTACAAAAAGACCAGATGAACGGAAAGGATGAGCTTGCCAGTTTTCAAAATCCACACCTTTGGGCCGCGTATGTAACGAGTATGCTGATCATTGGCGGTACCTTCGCAGCGTTTAGTTATTTTACTCCGATTCTTACGGATGTAACGGCATTTTCGGATGCGAGTATCCCGTATTTGCTTGCCCTTTATGGCATCGCGACCGTGATCGGAAATATCGTGATTGGCAGACTTGCTGATCGTTTTACCATGCGCATTCTTGTAACGGGATTAAGCATACTCTTAGCGGCATTGGTTCTATTTGCCGTAGGCGCCGAAAATAAATGGATCGCTGTGCTATCCATTGTTCTGATTGGGTTGACGGGTGTCGCGATGAATCCGGCCATGATCGCACGAGTGATGAATACAGCAGGCAGTGGGACAATGGTAAACACTATGCATACTTCCTTTATTACATTGGGTGTTGCCATTGGTTCTTCCTTAGGCGGGATCGGGATCAGCAGTGGCTATGGGCTTGTTTCACCATTGTGGATAGGCGCTTGTTTAGCTGTTATTGGGTTACTTTCAATCGTTCCCTATCTGCAAAAGGGCAAAGTGTAAAAAACCAAACAATCCCTCTTGAAAGTCAAAAAAGGTCAAACTATAATAAAGTCAACGAAGGTCAGGAAAGGTCAAAGATCTTCTGAATTCCAAAACAACGCTTTTGGGGGGATTGAATATGCATTGTGAAATCTGCAAACAACGAGAAGCAACTGTGACTATTCATATACGCGTGCAAAATCAGCAACAAAAATACGATCTGTGCAAAGACTGCCAGACAAAGCTGACCAACAAAATGGGAGTGGGTATGGGCTTTAGTCCTTTCTCCTCCTTCTCTGGACTGGATGAGTTCCTGCAAGGCTTTGCCCAAGGCCCGATGAATCCGGGCAAATCTTCCAGCCAAAGGCAACCACAAGCACCAGAGCGTGGTGGAGGCATCCTCGATGACCTGGGGCGTAATCTAAACGATGCGGCACGTGCCGGACTGATTGACCCTGTGATTGGACGCGAACAGGAAATTGAGCGTGTCATTGAGATTTTGAACCGACGCAATAAGAACAATCCGGTTCTGATCGGGGAGCCGGGAGTCGGGAAGACGGCGATTGCGGAAGGCCTCGCCTTGCGTATTACGGAAGGGCAAGTACCGACCAAGCTGAAAAACAAGCAGGTGTACATTTTAGATGTCGCCTCTCTGGTTGCAGGGACGGGAATTCGCGGACAGTTCGAGGAAAAAGTGAAGCAAGTGATTGCCGAGCTGCAAATGCGCAAAAACGTCATCCTGTTTGTGGATGAGATTCATCTACTGGTGGGAGCAGGCTCTGCGGAAGGATCAATGGATGCAGGGAACATCCTGAAGCCTGCACTGGCTCGCGGTGAGTTGCAACTGATTGGGGCAACTACGTTAAAAGAGTATCGTGTGATTGAAAAAGACGCAGCTCTGGAGCGCCGCCTGCAGCCAGTCATGGTAAAGGAGCCAACCGTAGAACAAGCCATAGAGATTTTAAAAGGATTGCGTCCGAAATACGAAGCATTCCACCAAGTCGCTTACTCGGATGATGTCATCCGTGCCAGCGTGGAATACTCCCATCGTTACATTCAGGATCGATTCTTGCCTGACAAGGCGATTGATCTCATGGATGAAGTGGGCTCGCGTTTGAACCTGAGGTCCTCCGCGGTTGATACGGCAGAACTGCATGAGCGGCTGGCGCAAATCAATCAGGAGAAAAAGGAAGCGACGGAGCAAGAGGCATACGAACGAGCTGCCCGTCTGCGAGACGAGGAAGCAAGCATTTTAGAGAAGCTGGATCAGATTGAGGGCAAGGAACAACGCGTCCAGGTTGACGTCTCGGACATCCAAGCCTTGATCGAGCAAAAGACGGGGATTCCTGTTACAAAGCTGCAAAGTGATGAGCAGATGAAAATGAAAAACCTAGCGGCTCATTTGGAAGCAAAAGTCATTGGTCAATCCGAGGCGGTCACACAAGTCGCGAAGGCGATTCGACGCAGTCGTGCAGGTCTGAAACCGAAAAACAGACCGATTGCTTCCTTCCTGTTCGTCGGTCCAACTGGCGTAGGGAAAACAGAATTGTCCAAAGCATTGGCAGAGGAGCTGTTTGGTACCCGCGATTCCATGATCCGCCTCGATATGAGTGAGTACATGGAGAAGCACTCGGTATCCAAATTGATCGGTTCTCCTCCTGGCTACGTTGGTCATGAAGAAGCAGGTCAGTTGACAGAACGCGTTCGCCGCAACCCGTACAGCATTATTTTGCTGGATGAGATCGAAAAAGCACACCCGGACGTGATGCACATGTTCCTGCAAATTCTGGAGGATGGTCGTCTAACAGACAGTCAGGGCCGTACGGTGAATTTTAAGGAGACGGTCATCATTGCGACGAGCAATGCCGGCGTGAGCGAGCGTAAAATCTCCGTTGGCTTTGGAGCAAAAGCGCCCGAACCCGCCACCGTGCTGGATTCTCTGGGGGCGTACTTCAAGCCGGAGTTCCTAAACCGCTTCGACTCGATCATTTCCTTTGCCCATCTGGAAAAACAGGATTTGGTCAAAATCGTCGATCTGCTGCTGCAAGATGTCATGGGCAATCTGTCTGAGCAAGGAATGGAGATCAGCGTGACAGATGCCGCAAAAGAAAAGCTAGCTGAGCTGGGCTACAACCCTTCCTTCGGGGCACGTCCATTGCGCCGCGTAATTCAGCAATATGTCGAGGATGGCATTGCGGATCTGGTGATGGAAGAAGACAATGTGACAGCGATGCTGATTGATGTAGAAGAGGAAGGCATTCGTGTCAAAAAAGCATAACAGGCGTAAAAAAAGAAACCCCAATGTGTGAATTGGGGTTTCTTTGCTATTTATTCAGGACTTTCTCATTGATGCCATTGCTGACGCCAGCGTTTTCCATTTTCAGCTGGCGGCGCTTGGTGACAATTTTCTTCACCCATAATCCGACCAAGATGAGCGGCACCATGATGAGGAATATATAGAGAGAAACGTTATGGACCATATTTTCCGCCATTTTACCGTAAAAATAAAACAAAAATCCGACTGCGTAAAATTTGACTGCCCGTCCAATTGCCGCATACCCAAGCAATTTCCACAACGGGAATTTCAAGCAACCTGACATGATTGTAAATACTTTAAACGGAATCGGTGTAAATGAACCGATGAAGATCGCGACTTCGCCCTTCTTTTGAAACATCGCTGTGGCAGAATCAATCCATTCCTTCTTGAGGATTTTGTACAGAACGGATTTGCCTAGGACTTTACCGATAAAATAACCAACGGGTGTCCCTAAGAGACAAGCGACATAGCCTACCGTTGCAATCCACAATGCCTGCGAAGGATCAACGAGGCTGAGTGGCACTTGAAGAAAGAAGGCAGGAACGGGAAAGATGACTGCGTCTGCAAAAGAATGGATGAACATTCCCAAATAGCCGTATTCCATTAAGAAATCTAAAATGTTCTGAAACATCTATTTCTCCTTTGTCATTCTATCGTTAACTGCCAGTCATCAACTTTGGAGGCCTTTTTGCGCTTTGTCGGAATATTCAGCAGCACGCCGAGTAAGTCCAACAAAATACATGTGTCTAGATGCGATTCTACTTCAAACTGGCCGACTATGGAACGAATTTTTTTGAATTGGGATTCACTTACTATACAACGATATACCGCATTTGATGCATTTTAAAACCATTTTCTCTGCATATTTTCTTTTACAAAGCCGCCATCATTCTGCTAAACCATATTCCTGTATTTGTAATACGTTGTAGATCGTTAATAGGTTACGTACCAATCATTTCACATCCGCCTGTGCTATGGATCAACTCAACAGCTCTATTATGGAGATTTTTTGGTTGTCCAAAAACGCACCCTCGTCGGATTTTATCTGCGACTTAAGGCGGAGAGGTTAACGGTGCATGCGGCGTAACACATCCATCAACACCTCAATCCCTTGCTCAATCACTGCTTCCTTGGCATAGGACACATTCAGCTTCAAAATATTTTCTTGCGGAAAGCCCACCAAGTAATTTTTGTCAGTAGCATCCACAAGAATGGAGTACTTTTTTAGCTGGTTGATAACAGCAGGGACCGGGATGGAATCGTTCAAAACAATGTGCGTATGAATCCCCGGATACGCAAAGGGCTGAAAGGTGAACAGATGCTCTTCATTCGTTGCAAAATGGTTCAAAGACGCCATCAGCAGGTTGGATCGCCGTTGATAGGAACTGCGAATTTTTTGCTTGTGACGCTCGAACATTCCGCTTTTTAGGTAAATTTCCAACGCAGCTTGAGATAGCATGGAGCTGTCGATATCCATGAGTCGCTTGTGCTGGTTAAAGGAATCCTTTAGCGCGTCAGGTATAACGGCCACACCCAAACGCAGCCCAGGAAAAATAATTTTGGAATAGCTTTTTAAATAGATGGTGCGAGAAAAGCGATCATAGGTAAAGAGGGGATCAGCTTTGCTGTCATGCTCAAGGTCTGCCATGTAATCGTCTTCTACGATATAGACGTCGTACTGTTGGGCAAGCTCCACAATGCGCTGTTTATCCTTTCGACTGTACGTCGTACCGAGCGGACTATGGTAGCGAGGCATCGTATAGAAAAACTTGATCTCTCCCGTTCGGAAAATAGACTCCAGCTCTTCTAAATCGATTCCTTGGGCAGTGCGCTTGATCCCGACGACAGGATGCTTGCGTACTTGCAAACTTTCAATGAAAAGATGGTAGCTGGGCTGCTCAATCAGAATCGTTTCCTTGCCATTTGGAAAAGGCAGACTGCACAGCAAGGATAGCGCTTGTTGGACACCGGAGGTAATGAAAATATTACCCGGGTCCGTAAAAACCTGATGGTTCCCAAGCAGCCTGGCGATGACGGCAATGAGCGATGGCAAGCCTTGTGTGGTTCCATATATGAAAAGATCGTTTTTATAGGTTTCAATCGCTTTATTGATGCAGTGTTGAAAGTCGACATAAGGAAAGAGGTCAGGATCGGGAGCAGAGGTCGCAAAATCGATCACCGACGTATCTGCAGGTTGGATCTTTCTTTGTTTTTTCACGACGTAGTAGCCGCTTCGGTCGACCGAGTAGATGAGGTGACGCTTTTTGAGCTCATCCAAAGTGCGGATTACAGTGCTCTTGCTGCATTGGTAGCGAGAGGCGAGCTCCCGAATAGAGGGAAGCCGGTCTCCGTCTCGATAGGAGAGGCTTTCAATCAACGTTTCGAGTTCATTTTGTAGCTGCAAATATTTGTGCATCCAAAAAACATTCCCTTACCGCTGGATTTGTATCGGTACAGTTACTCCTTTTTTGCATTGTAGCACGATTGATCCCCCATTACTATTAACTAAGACGGCCGTCTGTAAAAAGTCCCCAGTAGGAGAGATACATACGATGAAAGACCAACAAAAAGCGATTCTTGCGGCATTACTGAATGCAGGGATTACCGGCTTGTCGTTTTTGTTTCTGAAAATGGCACTCGCTGTAACCAGCCCGGTTGATACTTTGGCGCACCGTTTTACCGTGGCATTTATCGCTGCATCTATACCGATCGTGTTTGGGTGGATCAAGCTGTCCATCAAACCAAAAGACATGCTCACGATTATACCGCTTGCCATGCTGTATCCCATTCTGTTCTTTACCCTTCAGGCGTTTGGACTGGTGTATACCACTTCGTCTGAAGCAGGGATTATTCAAGCAACCGTTCCGATTTTTACTATGATCCTGGCGGCATTCTTTTTGGGGGAGTCTTCTACGTGGCTGCAAAAGCTATCCACGCTTTTATCCGTAGGAGGTGTCGTGTACATTTTTGCAATGAAGGGGCTCGGTGTCAGCTCAGGCTCAGGGAGCAGTATCGGTACCATTCTCATCCTGTTATCCGCGTTTTCTTTGGCGGGGTATAGTGTTCTGGCGAGGAAAATGACTAAGTCCTTTCATTATATAGACATGACATATATGGTGGCGTTACTCGGATTTTTGTTTTTTAACGGCTGGTCAGTCATTCGCCATAGTGCAGAGGGGACTTTGTCGACGTATTTTGCCCCTTTCGCCAGCTCATCGTTTATCATCTCCATTGTATTTTTGGGGATACTGTCCTCGCTCATGACGTCTTTTATGACCAACTTTGCCTTGTCCAAGATGGAAGCATCCAAACTCAGCGTGTTTAACAATTTGTCTACGTTGGTTACCATCGTGGCAGGCGTCATCTTTTTGCAGGAACAACTGGCATACTACCATCTTATTGGCGCGGTGATGATTGTTATCGGGGTGATTGGGACGAATTTCCTAGGGGCAAAAGCGAAGAACCAGAATCGCACGCCTCAACCAAAATCCACTTCTGTGTGAGAAAATAAAATGGATAAGCAACGGAGCGAATGTTTATTCATTGGCTCTGTTTGTTTTTGTGGAGGAATCTCTCATCCTTGCTGGTCGCAAAAAAATCATTCTAGACTTGGTGAAACTGTTTACAAATCGTATCATACACGATATAGTTACCTAGATTGTGAGTATAATGACATATGGTGAGATGACGGAATGAAAAAAATTATACATCTGGATTCGATTGAAAAGAGATTTGCAGATACTGTCGTCGTCCCCTCTTTTTCTCTCTCCATTGAAGAAGGGGAGTTTTTGACGTTACTCGGCCCAAGTGGCTGTGGGAAAACGACACTGCTTCGAATGATTGCTGGCTTTGAGCAGCCAACGACTGGGGAGATTTTCCTGGACGAAAAACCACTCAGCCATGTGCCGCCGTATCAGCGCGATATGAACATGGTGTTCCAGCAATATGCTTTGTTTCCACACATGACAGTGGAGCAAAACATCCTGTTTGGTTTGAAAATGAAAAAAGTCAAAGCAGCTGAACAACAAAAGCGTTTGGAGGAAGTACTTCAGTACGTCCAACTGACAGAATTGCGGAAGCGCACGCCAAAGCAGCTGTCTGGTGGACAACAGCAACGCGTAGCAATCGCACGTGCGATTATTAACAACCCACGTGTTCTGCTTCTGGACGAGCCTCTAGGTGCTTTGGACTACCAATTGCGAAAAAGCTTGCAGCTTGAACTGAAAAACTTGCAGAAAAACTTGGGAATAACGTTCATTTACGTCACACATGACCAAGAAGAAGCGATGGCGATGTCCGATCGAATCGCGGTTATGAACAAGGGACGAATTGAACAGATTGCTTCTCCAGCAGAGATTTACAACTCCCCGCAAACCTTGTTTGTGGCTACCTTTATTGGGGAAAACAACATTTTCCGGGAAAACGGAACGAATGCAGCCGTACGTCCAGAAAAGATCAAGTTGTACCCGATTGACTCCGACAAGGATAAACACAAGAAGCTGGGCACCATTGCTGACGCGGTGTTCCTCGGCAATTTGCGCAAGGTATTTATCCGCCTCGAGGGGCAGGATATGACCGTAATGGCACACCAGTACGCAGGTGACGGTCTGGACTGGCAGGTGGGAGATCAAGTGGCCATTGGCTGGGCACAGACGGACGAGGTGATTCTTCCTTGTTAAACAAGAAGCCGGTAAAACTGCTCGCGCTTCCCGCCCTTTTGTGGATGGGTGCGCTTTTCGTCCTGCCTATGCTTATGATCGCCGTACTGTCTTTCCTCAAAAGAGGCACGTACGGGCAAGTTGTCTATGAATTTACGTTGAACAATTACATCCGTATTTTCGATCCGCTGTATGGCCAAATTTTTTGGGATACGCTGGTTGTAGCGGTTTTAACAACGGTATTTTCGATTTTGTGCGGCTATCCGTTAGCGTATTACATTTCACGACTGGAAAAATCGACTCAGCAAATATGGCTTTTGCTCGTGATGATTCCGTTTTGGATCAACTTCTTGGTCCGTTCCTATGCGTGGGTAATCATCCTGCGTTCGCAAGGCGTAATCAATACGTTCCTGCAATCGCTGGGCATTATTTCAGAGCCGTTGCCGCTTCTGTACAATTCGGGTTCTGTCCTGCTCGGGATGGTGTACACACTCATGCCATTCATGGTCCTGCCGATTTATGTGTCACTGGAGCAGATGGATCGTCGTAAGCTGGAAGCAGCGTATGATTTGGGCGCAACACCTTGGAAAGCTTTTTTGCACGTGACCCTGCCGATGACCAAGACAGGTGTCGTCACTGGATCGATCCTCGTATTTGTTTCTTCCATCGGGATGTTCGTCGTTCCGGATGTCATGGGAGGAGCGAAATCGGCTCTGATCGGAAACGTCATTCAAAATCAATTTCTGTCTGCGCGTGACTGGCCGTTTGGTTCTGCCTTGTCCATCGTGCTGATGCTATTGTCCATGCTGTTGATTCTTCTTTATTTCCGCGCTACCAAAGCGAGCGAGACAAAGGAGGGATCAGCATGAAAACATTACGTCGAAACGCACTATCTGGATACTCGTGGCTGATGCTGGTCTTTTTGTATCTGCCAATCTTGATCCTTGTCCTTTATTCGTTCAATGATTCACGGATCAATGCTACGTGGACTGGTTTTACGTGGAAATGGTACGTTTCTTTGTTTGAAAACAGGCAGGTCATGCAAGCGCTGATGAACAGTATGACGATCGGGGTTATCAGCAGCGTCATCGCAACGGTTTTGGGTACGGCTGCCGCTCTGGCGGTCAAGCATTATTCGATTCGTTGGAGCAACATCTTCAACGGGCTGATGTACTTGCCGATTGTCATCCCTGAGATCATGATGGGATTGGCTATGCTCGTGCTGTTTAGCCAGGTACAGATGGAGCTGGGGAAAGTGACCCTGATCCTGGCGCATGTTACGTTTAGCATGCCGTATGTGATGGTCATTATCTCAGGACGTTTGGCTGATATGGGCAAAGAACTGGAAGAAGCGTCTCAAGATTTGGGAGCAACTCCATGGGAGACATTGCGCTATGTGACGCTGCCTCTGATCATGCCAGGGATCATCGCAGGCTTCCTGATGGCGTTTACCCTGTCGCTGGACGATTTCATTATTTCGTTCTTCGTGGCTGGTCCGAATTCGACCACATTGCCACTCTACATTTATGGTTTGGTAAAACGAGGTGTCTCGCCAGAAGTGAATGCACTCTCGACACTTTTGATCGTGAGTACTGTGCTGTTGGTTGTGGTGGCAGAGATTTTCCGCCGTAAAGATTCGAAAAATAATCAATCCATCTTTTAGATCCATCATGGAGTTTTCATAAAAGCAATCCCATAACTGATTTGGAGGTTGAGAGGAAAAAATGAAACGTTTCAAGTCCTTGATGATCGGCGCTTTGACCGCCGCACTTGCGGTGACTGCTGTAGGCTGCTCATCGTCATCTGAGCAAGAACAGCAAGTATTGAATATTTATAGCTGGGCAGACAACTTCGACCAAGACGTCATCAAAGATTTTGAGCAAAAATTCAACGTCAAGGTTAACTATGATGTATACGGCAGCAACGAAGAAATGCTGGCAAAAGTTCAAGCAGGTGCATCCGGCTACGACTTGATTCAACCTTCCGATTACATGGTAGGCACGATGATTCAGCTGGGCCTCCTGGAAGAGTTGAACAAAGCCAACATCCCGAACATGGGCAATATTGTGTCTACGTTCAAGACATCTCCTTATGACAAAGAAAACAAGTATTCACTCGTATATACATGGGGAATTACCGGGATCGCTTACAACAAGAAATATGTAAAAGAAACCCCGACAAGCTGGAACGATCTGTGGAATGAAGCTTACAAGGGCCGTGTCATCATGCTGAACGACCCGCGTGAGGTTATGGGAATGGCACTGATCAAGAATGGCTTCTCCAATAGCACGACGAACAAAGAGGAACTGGAAAAGTCCTTTGCTGATTTGAAAAAGGTAGTACCGAATGTTGTTGCCTTTGATACAGACAACATCAAGCAAAAGATGATTGCTGAGGAAGCATGGATTGGAACGGTTTGGTCCGGTGACGCCGCTTTCATTCACGCACAAAATCCAGATGTTGAGTACGTCATCCCGAAAGAGGGCGCAACGATCTGGGCAGACACGCTGGCAATTCCAAAAGGCGCTAAGAACAAGGAAATGGCTGAGAAGTTTATCAACTACCTGATGGACCCAGAAGTCAGTGTGAAAAACTACGAGTCGATTGGCTACAGCAACCCGAACGAAAAAGCATACCCACTGCACAGTGAAGAATATCGTTCCAATAAGATGGTCTTCCTGGATACAGCGGACATTGCCCGTGCAGAGTGGCTGGTGGATGTAGGAGAAACCTTGCAGCAATACGACCGCTACTGGACTGAAATGAAGAGCGGCAGATAAATAGTGGTGAACGAACCGAGATGGAGTATTTCCGTCTCGGTTTTTTTGTGTTCATTTTGTCTGGGAGCTTACTCTTCGGCTGGAAAGGGGAATAGAGCGAGGGCATTGGAAAAATAATAAGGGGACACCATATATTGGGGTAAAAATAAGATGACAACTAACTTGATTACTGAATCCGTTAGCGAGACGCGAGAAAGATTATGGGATCACATGCGAAATCCGCGATTGGTGTTTCGTAACCTTTCTTGTGGAACCAATAGCTTGTTGCTAGCCTACCTCCCCTATCTAGTGGATACGGTAATTCTCCAGCAGGTGTTGCTTCCCTATTTTGAAAGGTTACCTGACGAGAAGATCGTTCCTGATACGATTTTGGGGAATGTTCCTGTTGCTCATGTCACCCAAACCATGGATTACAGTCAAATCAGCGATTATCTCGTGAGAGGATGGATTTACCTTCAAATAGAAGGAACGGCGTGCGGGATTCTTCTCTACGTAGCAAGAATGCCGAGTCGTTCTTTGGGAGAGGCTCAGGTCGAAACCCAAATTTTTGGTCCCCAGGTTTCTTTTACGGAAGCCTTGGAAACCAATTTAGGGGTTCTACAGGGATATCTGTCGACTGATTTGCTTACCAACGTATCCATTACGATTGGGAAACGTAGCATGACGAATGTGGAAATATGTTACATGGAGGAACTGGCTGCTCCTGAAAATGTGCAAACCGTCATTCAGCGTATAAGCGATCTAGATATAGACGGCGTGATTGACAGCGGAAAATTGGTTCAAATGATTGATGACAATACGTTTTCTATTTTTCCGCAGCTAATCCTAACAGAACGACCTGACCATGTAAGTGAAGCCCTGTTAGAAGGAAAGGTTGTCGTGTTTGTGGAGGGGAGCCCGTTTGCTATCGTCGGTCCCAGTTCCTTCGTTGACTTTTTCAAGGCCAATGAAGATCTCTATATTCGGTGGCAAATGGCTTCTTTCATTCGATTGTTACGTTTCTCGGCCCTTTTTGTCTCTTTGTTTTTTACAGCTACTTATGTGGCTGCACTTACGTTTCACTATGAAATGATTCCATCTGCTCTCCTTGTATCGCTAGTAAAGTCTCGTTCCAAGGTGCCTTTTCCCCCGTTGTTTGAAGCTTTGCTGCTTGAGATGATTATTGAATTCTTGCGGGAGGCTGGAGCAAGACTTCCTTTCAAAGTTGGGCAAACGATAGGGATCGTCGGCGGTATCGTAATTGGACAGGCAGCCGTTGCAGCGGGTTTTACCAGTAACATCTTGATCATGATTGTGGCACTCAGTGCATTAGCTTCGTTTACTTTTCCTTCCTACATGATGAGTACGGCAGTACGCATCCTCCGCTTTCCGATTATCCTGTTAGCTGGAATTTGGGGAGGGTTTGGTATTATGCTTGGCGCGTCTTTTCTATTGATACACATTCTACGTCAATCAAGTCTGGGACGTCCGTTTTTTCTCCCGTTTTTTCCTTTTCGCTTGCAGGATTTTAAAAACAGTCTGATCCGGTTTCCTTTTGACTCTCTCGGCAAGCGTCCGGTTATGACACGTTCTCCTGACGATACCCGTGTGCCTGATGAAGTAGGGAAAAAAAGACCAGTTCAGTAGGTTAGGTGTTGAATGTGAATGTCACTATCCACTTTTCGGCGGAATAGCCATATGGCTATCAGCGTATCGCTTGCGCTATTTATGGTTCATGGCAATCAGGTTGGAATCGGCATAGCGGGCGTACAACGGTTTATTTATGATAGGGTGCAACAAGACGCTTGGATTGCGGTCATAATAGCAGGCATTATGACCCATATAGCAGCTTGGTTCATGCTAAAAATCCTAGCGAAATTCAAAGACATGGATTTGTATGACATTCATCAAAGTGTGTTTGGAAGATGGCCAGCTCGCGTACTCAATTTCATCTTTATCATATATATCATGGGTTCTGCCTTAACGATCTTGAGAGGGTACATCGAGATTATTCAGTCATGGATGTTTCCAGAAGTGCCTTCTTGGATATTAAATGCCTCCTTGCTTTGCCTGACCATTTATGGAGTGACGGGTGGCATTCGGGTGTTGGCTGGCATTAGCTTTTTTTCTGTTGGATTGACGATTTTGCAGCTGTTGCTCATGGCTTATCCCTTGCAATACGCTGATTTTCATTTATTGCAGCCAGTATTTCATCATGACATTGGACAGTTGTTGGACGGTGCGAAGAAGATGTCTTTTTCCACTATCGGATTTGAGATTATTTTGTTCATCTATCCTTTTGTGAAGGAAAAGAAAATACTACCGCGGTATGTACATGGTGGGTTGTTTATGACTACCTGCTTGTATGTTGTCGTCATGCTGGTTACACTCTTGTACTTTCAAGGCGAACAGCTTCAGCATCTTATCTGGGCAACGTTCATGATGATGAAAATTGTAGAGTTTCCGTTTTTGGAGCGTTTTGAGTTTGTCTCCATTTCACTGTGGATGCTCGTCATGCTGGATAATTTGCTGATGGACTTGTGGATAGCCATGCGGGGGGTTCACCATATTAGTGGGGTCAAGGAAAGAATGGCCCTTTTCGGGATTGTTGGTGTCATGTTTTTTGCTAGCAACTTTTTGGAAACACGCCAGTCGATTAATCTCATCACGGATATTTTCGGTGGAGTAGGTTTCTATATCATTTTTATTTATCCTATCGTGCTTTATGTAGTGATTCGGCTGTTTCGGAAAGGAGCAGTCCGGACATGAAAAGGTTACGTTTGCTTGTTCACTATTTATTAGTGGTCGTGTTATTGAACGGCTGTGGGGAACAACATGTATTAGAAAAGTTGGGACTGGCGGTTGCAGTGGGGTACGATCTTAGTAAAGACGGAAAGCTTTTAGGTACCACGGTATTTTATCAAATTGATCCGGAGGCACGTGAGTTGGTTACTGTGATTTCTGGCACAGCGCATACAAGCAAAGGACTTACCGTTGCACAGAACAGGGAGTCTTCCAAAAAAATTGTAGGCGGTCAAATTCGCGTCGTGGTCTATCATGATGAGCTAGCGCGTAAAGGGATCCTTTCTCTTGTGGAAAACTTAACGCGTGATGCCTCCATTGGAAGCAATGTCTATTTAACTGTAGCCAAAGGGCGAGCTTATGATATTTTGACACATCGCTATCCCGAGAACAGCAACATTGGAATTTACCTCTATCAAGCCATACGACAGAACGTCGATGGAGAGAATATGATCTCCTCGAAACTTCATGAGTTTATGAAAGATTTTTATGCAATCGGGAAAGATCCTGTGATGCCTTATATCGAAAGAGTAAAGAATGAATTGCATATTAATCAAATTGGTCTGTTTCGAGATGATCGATTGGTGGCAGAGATTACAACAAGGGAGGGATTTTTCCTCAAGGTATTACGTGAGCGTTACAATAAGGGAGAATTGGAAATAAACATTTCCCTCGATAAAAAGCGTATTTTTACTGTCATTGAACATATCTCAAGCAAAAAGCAAATGAAAGTGCTGGATTTGGAGAAACCAAGATTTTCTGTGAAAGTCAAGATGACAGCGCAGATTCAGGAAATGGCTGAAAAAATTGATTTATCAAAGCCTGAGCAATTGAAAAAGGTACAAAAAGCAATCGAACTGGCAGTGAAAAAAGAGACGGAACATTTACTGGAAAAGTTAAGAAAATACGACGTAGATCCGGTAGGATTTGGGGAAATCTACAATATAGCCAGTCAAAAGAGCGGGAAAAAGAAATTGAGTAAAGATGAATGTCGGGAAATCATCAAAAGGGCGAAATATGATGTAGATGTCGAGATCAAGATTTTACGTACAGGCGTCATTGGGTAATCACAGGACCGTTTGAAAAGGCATGGATCGGAGAGATTTTCCGCTCATGCCTTTTTTTGTTTTCAACACTTTGCCACATCAGATAGCCCGATGGAGCCATATAGATTCTCGTAGTATTTTGATAGGATTAAGGACGAAATAAGGAAGCAGGTGATAGGGTGACATATAACATCAGACATTATGCGGTTGTGTTTTTGCTCGCCTTCTTACTTGTACTGACAACGGGTATGACGACTGCTTACGCCCATGCTGGGTTGATGAGCAGCTCACCGCAAGATGGTGAGGTACTGAAGGCGAATCCGGGACAATTTTCTGCGCGGTTTACCGAAACATTGGAGCCAGACCTCGTTACCGTTCGTCTATTTGACTGGGACGGCAAGGAAATAAAAGTAGAGCGGCCGACATTGCAGCCGGGTGATGCCTCGCAGTTAAATGCGAATCTACCGAGCGATTTGGCTGAAGGGACGTATTCGGTTATCGTGTCGGTCGTTTCCGAGGATGGACATCCAATTGAAGAGAAGCTCACGTTTTCCATCGGACAAAAAAGTGCGGTCGTGGTTCCGCCAAGTGAGCAAAAAGCAGATTCAAGCTACTTGATCATGTACCGCTATTTAGCGCAAGGGATTATTCTCGTAGGTGGCGGCTTGTATCTGGTAGCGTGGGCAGCACAGCGTCATGGCTTGCCTTCGCTTGCCCAGCTCATCGGGATTGGCAGACAAATCGGATGGAGTTTGGCGATAATCGGACTTATTTTTTTGTGGTTCTTGTATGACGAAGCGTTAACGGTTGTATCACTTACGCAAGCACTGTGGCAGATGGACGGGAACTTGCTCAGTCAGTCTCCGTTTGCGATCATGCTGCTGGTGTCCTTTGCATTACTGCTATTGATGGCGATCCCCAATATGGTGTCTGGCTGGTATGTGGGAATCTGGATTCTCGTGATCAGCGCACAAGCTTTTGGTGGTCATGCATGGGGCATTGCTCCTGTCTGGCTGTCCATTTTGCTGAGACTGTTGCATGTATTGACGGTCGCCGTGTGGATGGGGGCACTTGTCTACTTGCTACTAACAGTCAAGGTAGCTGAAAGAGGACAGGAGTCGTTCAAGAGGTTCTTTTTGCAGACAGTTGCTGTGGCGGCAGTGCTTGCTGTTGTGACGGGTGTTGTCATGCTCATCGTGCAGACGGATGTCATGAGTATTTTCCAGAGTACAGCGGCATGGAGCTATCTGTTATATGGAAAAATAGCAAGTGTCTGCCTCATACTTCTTCTAGCCTTTAGGCAAACAAGACGTTGGCGGACGAAAAATACCTTGCAGCCCGCTTACTTGCGTTGGGAAATAATATTCGGGATTATCGCTGTTCTGGCTGGACTTTGGATGAGCCAGATCAACTACCCGACTGCGACGACAAATAATCAGGCCGTGATTCAAAATGATAAAAACTAGGGAGGATTTCATACGATGAAAATGACAAAATGGATGAGCAGTGTACTGGTAGCAGGTGCAGTTTTGACATTGGCGACAGCAGCACAAGCACATGTGAACGTATATCCGAAAGAGACTACTACAGGCTCCTATGAAAAATACTCAGTGCGTGTCCCAGTAGAAAAAGACGTCAATACGACAAAAGTGAAGCTGGAATTCCCGGTAGGTGTGAAGGTAAATACTGTACAACCGATTCCGGGCTGGACCTACGAGTTCGAAAAAGATAAAGACGGTGTGAACACAGCGCTTGTGTGGACAGCAACAGAAGGCGGAATCAAGGCGCATGAGTTCCAAGAGTTCACGTTTGTAGGGGCAAACCCGAAAGAAGAAGGCCAATTGGCTTGGAAGGCTTATCAGACCTATGCAAATGGCGAGGTTGTGGAATGGACAGGGGACAAGGATTCCAAAACGCCAGCATCTGTTACTACCATTAAGGCTGGTGTAGGCGAAGCGGGGCATGAGCATGGACAAGAACAAAAGCCAGCAACCGCTCCTGCCGGAGAAGCGGCTGGTGCAGGCAGCAACAATACCTTGCCATTGGTACTTTCTGGTTTGGCGTTGCTGATTTCCATCGTTGGTCTGTTTAGAAAAAAAGCGTAAGTGCTTCATAATCAAGCTGTGCAGTGTGTCCAATCATGCTGCACAGCTTTTTTCCATTGTATGACAATTAAAATCATTCTATAATAGCTGTAATTACTTTCGGAGGTGCATATCACATGTTAAAAACACTATTCAGAGCAAGCAAGTACACAGAAGGAAAAATAGGAACGGCAGCATGACGCGTACGCATTTTGCACAGTAGAGGATTGTAGAGTAACAATCAGTATGTGATAACGGAACGCGTCATCTGCCTAAAAAAGGTGGATTCTGCTTCCATGTCTATGAATGCGACAAAAGTATATACGATCAAAAGCTTTTTGACTTCCCTGGCCAATACGACCATGTTCACGACCTATGCGCTTTACTACATCGTGACACTGGGTTTTAACCCGTTTGAATTGCTTTTGATCGGGACGGTATTGGAGTTATCCGTGTTGGTGTTTGAAGGGATAACAGGAGTAGTTGCGGATACGTACAGTCGCCGTCGCTCCGTCATTATCGGGATGTTTTTGCTGGGAATCGGATTTGCAATGCAGGGGATTGTTCCCACGCTTGATGCTTGGGTACCGTTTATTTCTGTCTTCGGCTTGGTGCTGTTTTCGCAAGTCGTCAGTGGTCTCGGGTATACGTTTATCAGTGGAGCGGATACTGCATGGATTGTGGATGAGGTCGGAGAAGAGAAGATCGGTACGATTTTCATGAAGGCCAAGCGCTACTCCTTGTTTGGGAATCTGCTCGGGATTGCACTGAGTGTGGCATTGGCAACACTCGCTCCCAACTTGCCTTACCTCATAGGTGGCCTCATGTATCTGGGGCTTGGTGTCTTTCTGATTCTGTGCATGAAGGAGACCGGTTTTATTCCTCGTGAGCGTGAGCAAGGTGCTTCCCACGTGAAGGAAATGATTCAGACGTGGACTTCGGGTGCCAAAGTGATTCGCAGCCAGCCGATTCTGATGTTGATCTTGTTCGTGACGCTATTTACGGGTGCAGCTTCTGAAGGGTATGACCGTTTGTGGGAAGCGCATTTGATCGCAGAAATTGGCTTTCCAGAGCTGGCTGCTATTTCGATGCCAATGTGGTTCGGGATCATTGCCGCACTCGCAAGCTTACTCGGCCTCATCGTCGTAGGCGTTGTGGAAAAAAGGCTGGATGTGAACAATGAGCGGGTTGTCCTTGTGGGCATGTTCACGTTGACGGGTCTCAAAATTGCAGCGATGATTGCTTTTGCCTTTTCTCCTAGCTTTAGCTGGGCGTTAGTAGCATTGCTGTTGATCGGTGTGATCCAGTCATTAAGCAGTCCGCTGTATGATACGTGGCTGAATCTGAACATTGAGAGCAGTGTGCGAGCGACGGTTTTGTCGATGATGGGTCAGTCCAATGCCTTGGGACAAACGGCGGGTGGTCCGGCTGTCGGATGGATCGGGACCCGGTTTTCGATTCGCGCTTCGCTGGTTGCGGCGGCCATCTTGTTGGCACCGATTCTGATTGTGTTCGGACGTGCGCTTAGAAGGCGCTGAGTTGTAACAAGCATAAGGCATGTGTCCATTTTTAGGGCGCATGCCTTTTTTGTTGAGGGAATAGTTGGGTGTTGAAAACAAACTTGCGAACAAATGTTCTCTTTTGGTATGATGATCTCAACAACAAGAAGACACATTTTGTGGTGGTGGCAGCATGATGATTTTGGAGTTGAGAAGGTACGCGGCCCGGCAGCAAGCAGTGGAGATCATCTATTTGAAGAAGAATGGAGAGGCTAGCAGGCGTACGATCCGTATTGTGCATATTGATGAGAGCAAAGGGAGCTTGAAAGCATACTGTTATAGGAGGAAGGCGTTTCGCGTGTTTGTGTTGGATAACATTTTTGCGATCGCACCTGTGTCTGGTCATTTTGCCGGATGAAAAGGAATCATCCTCCACGCCCCCAGCCTGTTCCAGCGGTACTATGTTATACTAAATAGGTAAACAACTTCAAAAAAGAGGAAGGGCGGGGACAAATTATGGAGTTCTTCATTGTCATCGTCATCATGTTTTTGATCGTAGTATTTGTCTTGGCGTCCAAAGCTGCAAAAGGCGGAAGTGGGCGCTCTCATTCCTCTTCAGACAGTGGGGGCGGAGCCTTCTATGTCGACAGCAATCACAATCACCATCATCGAAATCACGACTCAGGCGATCGTTGGGATAGCTATGACAGCGATAGCGGAAGTGGTGGAGACAGTGGTGGTGGCGGAGATAGCGGAGGAGGCGGCGGCGGGGGAGATTGACGCTGTTGCATTTTGTTTCATTATGGTACAATAATTGGGAAATATGATTCCAAACCTGAATGATAGGTTTGCTAAAGGAGAGATGTTTTATGGTAGCCATCAAATTTGTTCAGAGTGTCGTAGTCGGGGTCACAGGAATCCTCCTTTCAAGCGAACAGTAATATCGTTCACCAAATGAGGATTCGACTGTGACTGGTTCTGGCTGATAGCCATATATTTAACCAATTGCAGGGGGAATCCGCAGTGAATCAACTAACCAATCAACAAGTATTGCAATCTATGGGCTGGAATGAGTATTTTGCTAATCATTTTGCCCCTTATGCCGAGCAAGGCTACAGTGTGGGACGTATCACACTCGAACATAAACGTATTTATCGTCTGTGGAGTGAGCATGGTGAACTCTTGGGCGAAGTAACGGGTAAGCTTCGTTATGAAGCCATCGGACGAGAAGATTTTCCGGCTGTCGGGGACTGGGTAGTGATCAGTGCCCGTCCTGAGGAAAAGAAAGCTTCCATCCACGGACTTCTTCCACGTAAGAGCAAGTTTTCCCGCAAAGTAGCTGGGGATACAGTGGAAGAGCAGATTGTGGCCGCAAACGTCGATACCGTTTTCCTTGTGAATTCCTTAAATAATGATTTAAATCTGCGCAGGATAGAACGTTATCTCATTCTTGCGTGGGAAAGTGGAGCCAATCCGGTGATTGTGCTATCCAAAGCAGATTTGTGTGACGATTTGGATGCATGTTTGGCAGAGATAGAATCAGTCGCAATCGGAGTGCCTGTTCACGTAGTCAGTGCTGAGCAGGGAGAAGGACTGGATCAGCTCGACCCTTATCTGGGCGAGGGCCAGACGATTGCCTTGATGGGTTCCTCTGGTGTTGGCAAATCCACGTTGATCAATAAATTGAGCGGAGCGGAAATGCAAAAAGTCAGTGGCGTGCGCGAAGGTGATGACCGTGGCCGCCATACGACGACCCATCGCGAACTGTTCCGATTGCCGAGTGGTGCTCTGATGATCGATACACCGGGCATGAGGGAGCTGCAGCTCTGGGAGGCAGATGAAGGCTTCCGCGGTGCCTTTGACGATATCGAGTCCATTGCGGAAACATGCCGTTTCAATGATTGTAAGCATATGCGAGAGCCTGGCTGTGCTGTTCAAGCTGCCATCCAATCTGGATCATTGGAAAAAGCACGCTTTGACAGTTACCTGAAGCTTCAACGAGAATTGGCACATCTGGCGCGCAAAGAAGACGCAAGGCTTGCAGCTGCTGAAAGGGATAAATGGAAAAAGATCAACGTTCAAATGCGGGAGAAAAAACCGAAGCGATAAACACGAGAGCCCTTGAGAAATCAGGGCTCTTTCCTTTATATGGACAAGTAAGCGCTTCCTTTTGTTTTCAAAAATTAACGCTTGCTCATAACGCGAGAGTTATGATAGATTTGGTCAATACTCGTTATTACACTTCGAAATAAATAGATATAGGTAGCTCGTATAATTTTGGGAATAAGGCCCATCCGTTTCTACCAGGTGACCGTAAATCACCTGACTACGAGTGAAAGTGCGTCTAGGGTTCCGTTTCTTTCCTATTCGAATAATAGGGTTGAAAGAAAGCTGGTCCGAGCGACGCAGGCACGATTGATGTGTCACACCTAAGGGATAAAAGCCCAGAGGGACAGTTTCACTTGGCGTTGGTTTGTTACGTAGCCCGCTTGTGACACTGTCCGCTCTGGGCTTTCTATATTTCAGCAGGCTACAGATATAAAAGTGGCCGGAACCATACCCGAGGAGGAAGAATTGATGAAAGAATTACAAGAGCGCATCGTACAGGACGGCAAGGTACTGTCGGCATCCGTTTTGAAGGTGGATGCGTTTTTGAACCACCAGGTAGATCCACAATTGACGATGAAGATCGGACAGCGTTTTGCCGAGCTGTTCGCTGGTGAAAAAATCACAAAAGTCGTGACGATTGAGGCAAGTGGCATTCATTTTGCAATGGCGACTTCCTTTGCGTTGGGTGTTCCCTTTATCTACGCGAAAAAGAAAAAAGCTGTCACGTTGACAGAGGAAGTATACTCTGCTCCTGTTCATTCCTTTACTCGCCAGGAAACGTATCAAATCAGTGTTTCCCGTCAGTATTTGTCTAAAGAAGACCGCGTATTGATTGTCGATGACTTCTTAGCTACGGGAGCTGCTCTGGTGGGACTTACGAATATTATCAAAGATGCCGGTGCTCATCTCGTCGGGGTTGGCGCTGTTATCGAAAAAAGCTTCCAGGAAGGCCGTGGTCTCTTGGAGCAAGCTGGCGTACGAATCGAATCATTGGCACGTATTGAATCGATGTCACCAGAAGGCATTCACTTTATTGAAGAAGAGCCTGCACGCGTATAATCAAAAAATGAATAGGAGGTAAGGGTTCACTCATGCTAGCCAAACATAAAATTGTTACTTTGGGCTTACAGCACATCCTCGCCATGTATGCAGGAGCAGTCGTCGTACCGTTGATTATCGGTGGTGCTCTGAATCTGACTCCTACGCAAATCGCTTATTTGATTGCTGCCGACCTTTTCACATGTGGAATCGCGACGCTCTTGCAAGTCCTTGGCACGCGTTATACAGGGATTCGCCTTCCCGTTGTGCTAGGATGTACGTTTACGGCAGTAGGACCGATTATCGCGATTGCTTCTACGAGCAATTTAGCGACCGCTTACGGTGCCATCATCATATCGGGTATATTCGTTGTCTTGGCAGCTCCACTGTTTGGCAAGCTGCTGCGCTTTTTCCCAACCGTGGTACAAGGTTCAGTCGTTACGATCATTGGTCTGTCGCTCATTCCCGTTGCGATGAACAACGCCGCTGGCGGACAAGGCATGCCGGACTTTGGACAACCGCACAATTTGCTTTTGGCTTTAGGAACGTTGGTTATCATTTTGCTTATTAATCGTTTCTTTACCGGATTTATTCGTGCGATTTCCGTATTGCTCGGGTTGATTGTCGGTACGGCTGTAGCTTATATGATGGGGATGGTCAGCTTCGCGAGTGTAGCGGAAGCCTCCTGGTTTAGCGTGGTTGAACCGTTTTACTTCGGTACACCACAGTTCAGTATTGTCGCCATTGTTACCATGATTCTCGTCAACATCATCAGCATGGCTGAGTCCACAGGTGTTTACTTTGCACTCGGTAAAGTGACCGATACAAAAGTAACAGATCAAGATGTAGTCAAAGGATTGCGTGGGGAAGGGGTCGCAATTGTACTGGGCGGCATTTTCAACGCATTCCCTTACACGGCTTTTTCGCAAAACGTTGGTCTGGTTTCCTTGACTGGCATTAAATCGCGCGATGTGATGATTGGTGCCGGTGGAATTCTGGTTGTTCTCGGACTACTGCCGAAGCTGGCTGCTTTGACAACGGTCATTCCTAACGCGGTATTGGGTGGAGCGATGATCGCTATGTTCGGGATGGTTGTTGCATCTGGTATTAATATTCTCTCGCAGGTTGACCTGAACAAAAACGAAAATCTGCTGATCGCTGCTTGCAGTATCGCTGTTGGACTAGGCTCTGCTGCAGTTCCAGCGATGTTTGATCAACTGCCTACGTTGGCAAAAATGATGCTGCAAAATGGTATCGTGACAGGTTCTTTGACTGCCGTCATCTTGAACATCTTGCTCGTTCATACGAATAAAAAAGCATCTCAGACTGCTCCGGCAAATGTAACTGTTTCGGAAGCGTCTTAACCTTATCAAACAATGAACCGCCATTTCCTGGTTAGACAGGGAGTGGCGGTTTTTCCTTTTATCGTGGCTGCGGTGGAGAGAAGAATATTTCCAGTCTAGGCTCCAGGCTCCGTCCTGCAGGAGGCCAAGACTGCCCGCTTCGAAGGGACTCGCGGGGAAACGCAAAAGTGGTAGCCGCTTCGTAGCTCGGGCACGTTGCGTTTCTGTTGCCCGCGAATCCCTTCTCCGCTCGGTAGGACTCCACAAGTCGCTACGTCTGGAAATATTCTTCTCAGGCGTAACTGATGACATCTCTTTCTAAGGTTTTTAAAAATCGATTAACACGGAAATTCGTAGAGGAAACAGGAGAAATAAGCGAAGATCTTTAGGACACAGACCGAGGCGCAATGAAAAAAAGAGAAACAAGCTTTTAGCGTCCACCTCTGAGACGCCTCCTGAATGGACCACTTTGGACGCGGGTTTCGCTTTTTTTCATGGAGTCGGGTAGTCAATCCTACTGCGGGTGGCCCAAGAAGCTGAGCGTTTTCTCTTGTTTCCTCCCCACCACTACAGCAACAACTTAGGATTCCTCATGTGAATAATTTAGTGGGAAATGGAAGAAAGATAGAAGGAATCCGATGATGAAAATTGCTGCTGTTACCTAGTTATTCAAAAAGGAGTTCTTGCATGTCTCCGTACGTTTTTCCCATTCAATATGCTTTTCTTGTTTTTATGTTAGGGTGCTATGTTTTATTTGTTCCCTGGCTTATTTACACCTATAGAAAAGATGGGTTTTTCAGTTGGTGGCGGTTCATTTTAAGCTCTTCCTTTCTGTTTTATTTGCTATGCGCTTTGTTTTTGGTGCTGCTTCCTTTGCCCGCTACAAGGGACACTTGCGCCATGCAAGCAGAGAATACCGTTTATTATTCGTTGATACCGTTTACCTTTGTCCGTGATATTCTCAAGGAAACTTCGTTTGTATGGTCACAGCCATCCAGCTATATTCAGCTCGTGAAAAAGCAAGCATTCTTGCAAGCCGCTTTTAATTTTTTGCTATTATTCCCTTTCGGCGTCTACCTTCGCTACTTTTTCCAGAAGCGGGAATATTGGAAACGGGCTTTGGGGCTCGGCTTTGCGTTGTCACTGTTCTTTGAAGTCACACAATTAACAGGGATCTATGGAATTTATCTTTGTCCGTATCGCCTGTTCGATGTCGATGATCTCATACTCAACAGCAGCGGTGCTTTATTTGGTTTTTTCGTTGCACCGATTATACTGGCTTTGTTCCCGTCTACTAAGAGCATAGCAGCGAAAAGAGCCAGTGTGATGGAGAGTGATATCGTCCTCCCAGTACCGCAGTTGCTGGCGTTGTTGATCGACTGTATCGTAGTCCAGTTTATGTCCGGTCTATTTGACGTTTTTCTTCCGTTTGGCTGGCTGACAGAGCTGATCAGTACCTCACTCGGTATAGTGCTTGGCTTCTATTTCATTCCGCTATTATGGAATGGAAAGACGATTGGAACAGCGATTTTGCGGTTCAGACTGGTGAACGAAGATTCCAGAAAGCCCTCCGCAACATCTTTATTCAAGCGATTTCTCGCCCTGTATTTCACATGGTTTATCATGTATACCTCGAATGCAATCAGTCAAATAGAAAGATGGATGGAGTCGGCCTTTTATCCATTCCTCATCCTTTTCACCTTTGGCGTCATCGTAGTAATTACGCTTGCACTCCTCATTCATGGTCTGCTCGTTTTGTTTTCCCGAGGCAGGCGCCGATTTTATTTTGACTATGCATCCGGTCTCAGACCCAGTCGAAAATAGTGCTCGCAAGATTTTGGTAGATACGTCTGGAAACAGGAGAAATAAGCGAAGATCTTTGGGACACAGCCGAGGCGCAATGGAAAAAGAGAAACACGCCCTTAAGCGTCCACCTCTGAGAAGCCTCTTTGAACCTCTACTTTGGACGCGGTTTCGCTTTTTCCATGGAGCCGTGCAGTCAATCCCCCAAGCAGGTGGCCCAAGAAGCTGGAGCGTTTTCTCCTGTTTCCTCCCACCACGACAGCTCGAACAACAGGTTCTAAAAAAGGCTTCCCCGCAATGACAAGCGTCCAACAGTGCTGGCCAAGTTTTACATACGATGACATGTAAAACAAACTACCTCCAGAAAGGAAGGGGTGCCATGGCAACCTTTCAGGAAGCGCTTCTGGCCAAGAAGCATTTGGTCAAAAGGTGGAAGCGAATGCCGGGCGTAATTGGCATCGGGATTGGCTATGCAAACGGAAATAACAAAAAAGACGGCGCCTGCATTGTGATGTATACCGTAAATGCGAGTGCCGCCGTGAAGAAGGTATGCCCAAGTTGCGTCCGTGTCAAAAGTCAGGTGTCGACAGCCCATGTATCCGTTCCTGTTCGAACGGTCACCTCTGGACGGTGCCATTGTCATCCTGCTGTACGTCCCTCTGCAACGAATTATCGCAGCAGAATCAGACCTGTGATCGCTGGATACAGCATCGGCTATCCAGGGGCGTCCGGAACGGCTGGGTTAATCGTTGCGCGAGGAGGCCAACGGTTTGTGTTGAGCAACAATCACGTCCTGAATCGAAACAATACGAGTGGCTATACCGAGACCATCCAGCCTGGCGGAGCAGACGGAGGTCGTTCAGGAAGAGATCGAATCGGACGCTTGTATCGCTATGTTCGTCTTCGGAGAAATGCAGTGAATCGAATGGATGCAGCGATTAGTATCCCTACTTCCAATCGACTCCTTGCCCCTCGGTATGCAACAGTAGGCAGAGTACCAGGTGTTATACGTTCGTATGGCATCGGGCGCAGATTGAAAAAAGTGGGCCGTTCATCAGGGCTGGCATGGGGAACGGTTGAATCCATCCACACCGATATTGATGTCAGTTACGGGAACTACGGAGGGCTGGGGACCATCCGTTTTCAGAATCAGACGGTCATCAGAAGTACGGTTCCCATCTCCTTACCTGGAGATTCTGGCTCTGTTTGGCTGACTGCGGGCAATTACGCTGCAGCCGTGAATTTTGCTGGTTCAGCCAATGGCAGGCTCTCGATTTCGTATCCGGTTGTCTGGGCATTGCAAGCGCTTGGTGTCGGGGTAGCAAGATCAGCAGGGAGAACTGGCAAGTCAGTTGCCAAAGCCAAAAGAGTCAGGAGAAACAACGCTCGTACGAGACCACTGTCTGCCACTGAGTTAAACCGTGTTCAAACAAAAAAAGCTGCCTCCAAAAGGCAGCTGAGCAAGAAAAAGACGAATAGATAATAGCATTAGGAAACTTCTTTGGCTAACTGATCCAGTATGTGGAGAATGCGGTTTGAGATATCTTCTAGCGTATCAAACGCAGCTTCTGCTTCCTCTAGTTTTCCTTGCTTGACGAAATAGTAAATCCGCCGAACAGTTTCGTGGAACTGTCGATGAGGCACATCTAATTGCTTGAAAGAGGGCAAGGTGCTCACGGATGGATTGTTCAGGGCTTCGTCATACCAAATCCCCAAGCGGCATTGATGATGGTCGACGAGTTCTTTTTCATCAATGTGGTGATACCCAAGCATGAAGTTGTATAGCCACCATTTCCATAAGAGATGGTCGGTTTTGACGATTCGCAAGTAATGTTTGGTCTTTAAGTGGCTCGTTTGTGTGATGCTTAGCTTGTGCAGGCTATTAATGCCGGCGCCAACATCATAAACGTTTTTACCCGCATTCGAGACATGCGAAGAGACTTGCTCCATATTCGTCTGGACTTGCGATATGCGCATCGAAATGTCATCTGTGGCAGCAGACTGCTCTTGTGCTAATGCTGCAATGTGTCCGGTGGAATGCCCGACAGTCTCAATATTTTGCACAATATCTCCTAATATCCCAATCGCATCACGTGTCTGATTCGCTTTATCGTTAAAATGGTCGCTCATGAGAGTGGCCGTTTCTTTTACCTGGACAGCTTCGTTCTGGACGTTGTTGATTGTGGCCGTAATGCTTTGAACGGATTGCTTGGTTTGTTCGGCGAGCTTTCGCACTTCATCTGCCACGATAGCAAAGCCACGCCCGTGTTCGTTGGCTCGCGCTGCCTCAATCGACGCATTCAATGCAAGAAGATTGGTTTGATCGGCAATATTGCGTATGACTTGGACGACCTGGGAAACTTCTGCAATGGACGTCATTAACTGCGAAATTTTTGTTTGCATCTCTTGGAATTCATCTGCCATGGAAAGAAAGCTAGTCAATGACTCTTGGATAATATCTTTGCCCATCGTCGCTTGCTCGATTGTTGTGGAAGCACTCTCTGCAACGGAGACCGCTGATTGAGCCACTTTTTGCACAGATTCGCTTAGTTGTTCGGCAGCAGATCCCACATTGCCAGCTTCCTCAGTCGTATCCTCAAGTGTGTCCAGCACATGCTTGAATTTATCAATCTGAATCACTAACTCCAGAACTTCGCCCAGGCGATCAATAACTTTGTAATCATTATCCTCCTGATACGATTGGAGGACGATTTGCGAATCAAGCGTGATGATCTTCATGAATGCCAACAGGACGGAAGATAGTTCTTGGGGACGTTTCGAATAAGTGTTGACGATTGCGGGAATCAAAAATTCATAGACCCGCAAGTAAGAGCCCGTATACCATTCTGGCGCAAGTCCAATTTTGCTGTGGACCTCTCCGATTTTCTTACGCCCGGCTACATAGGCGTCGTCTAGCTTGGCATGTGGAAGCGATTGCAAATAGTGACGAAAGGATACAGCCAATCGATCAACCGTCGTATGCGTTTCGATGATTTGCATAAGATGGGGGTATTGGCGAAGCATGTGGTAATGACGCTCTGTAATGGCCTCTAGGTGTTGGGTTAGGAGTGGTTCAATTTGTTTCAACTGATCAAGGTCTGTCTGATTCATTTGCAAAAAATGAACTTTTCCCTGTAGCTGATCGGGCATTTGGACATCGCTTTTTTGAATTGAGGCGGTAACGGTTTGAGCGCCACGCTTACCAAACATAAAATCCCTCCATATTTTTACGAAAAACGGGCCTATTCATCAAAAGAATAGGCCGTAAGTGCTTTTTAGATTATAGCATTCACGAATGGAGTTGAATCTTTGGAACTATTGTGATTTTGTGAAAAGTATATTAAGAAATGGGCAGCGTCATCCATTATTCAAAAAAGGTCATGTGATGCTTTTCGTCCCGGTAATAGGCGAGGCGGTCCTGGAGAGCGCCTGTATGTAATTCGAATTTATGCCCATCAGGGTCGGTGAAATAAATGGAACGCTTATCCCGCTCCGAACGATCCCGTCCATGCAAAATGGTAACGCCGTGCTTTTCTAAATGAGCGTACCACTCATCAAATGACTCTTCTGAGATCGTGAAGGCCATGTGTGTATAGGAGTGAGTAATTTCATTGCGTGGGATGTCTGATTCCTCATTCAGCGCCAACCAGTGGCCATTCAGGTCAAAATAAGCCAGCTTGCGACCTCGTACAAGTGGTTTGGCATGCAGGACATCCCGGTAAAAACAAAAAGATTTCTCCAGATCTGAGACAGAGAAAAGCAAATGATTCAATCCTTGAAGTTGCGGCAATACGTCCCCCACCTTTTTAGCAATAATCTTGCAACTATTGCTATTGTATGAGGAAAACAGGCAAACCACCAGTCTATCCCGGGTCTGCCTGCCATTTGTTTAGGATTGACTTTGTTGAGCTTGCGCTTGGGTTTGCAGCGTGGATTGGACTTGGGATACCATCGTTTGCGCTTGGGCAATTTCCTGAGACGCTTGCTTCAAGGCTTCTTCGGCGAGCTGTGGATTGGCTGCAGATTGCTCGATCGCTTGCGTAATCATATTTTTTGCCAGCGTGGTGGCTACCTCTGCTTTTTTAAGCGAGTCGGTGTTAATTTGGCTAGGCATGATATACCTCCTGCGGGTTTCGATGATGGGAACACCGTATTAATTTACCCCGCACGCAACGGTTTATGTATGATAGATACGCGTCCAACCGTTTTCCTCCCGCGATGCATAGTCTGACAGGGGGAGGGACGTCAGATGAAAAAGCAATGGGTGCAAGTCATTCGATTGGCAGAGCAAGCTTTCTTTACGATTATTTTTTCAGCGCATAAGCGGGTGGGGGATCGCGGAATCATTTTGCCCAAGCGGTTTCATTCCAAGTTAAAAATTCGCCGTTTCCTGCAAAAATTCATGACCCCTTGTCTGGCAAATCGAGTGATCGGCAATCTTGATTTGCGGCGAATAAACGGACAACTCGCGATCCCTGTAGGTGATACGATCGGGGCACCACCGATTGTTAAATCAAAGGTCCTCTCTTCGGGCAGCAGGTGTGCGACGCTTGTGGTCTGGTTTGCCTTCGATTCAAGTGATCGATTTTTCCGTGTGTACCAGTTGAAAAAGCTTCCGAATGAGCGCTGGATCGTTGTAGGGCGTCATCCGCTGGACTATCCGTTTAACCTTCCGCAGGATTTCCTGAAACGACAAATACCATGTGGGAAAATCTGTACATCATGGAGAGGGAAGTTAAAAACTAGGAAAAAATGACTATCTTCCAAAAAAATCCGGTATTGATATTGGTTCAATTTGCCTGTATAGTATGTAAGTGTTGCAATACTTATCGGAAATTGTCGAATGAGAGAAGTTCCGATATGGCTGGAAATCGGGAAGTAGCTCAGCTTGGTAGAGTACTTGGCTTGGGACCAAGGGGTCGCAGGTTCGAATCCTGTCTTCCCGACCATGTTTTGTTTTGAATAGGCCGGTATGGCGGAATTGGCAGACGCGCGCGACTCAAAATCGTGAGGGAAACCGTGGGGGTTCAAGTCCCTCTACCGGCACCAGCAATCTATACATATGGTTTTCGTTATAAGGTGGGGAACAGTGAGTAGGCCTGTTTCTCACTTTTTTTTGTTCTTACAATCATTGTCCATTATACCGACAATAGATAGGGAAGATTGCATGGAAGCAGCAGGACAAACAAAGCCTGCCAAAGGAGAGGACGACAGTGATTACGGTAATGATAGTGGAAGATGAGAAACCCATCCTTGATCTCATGAAGCATGTCATCGGACAAAACGATCACTACACGATCGTTGGAGCATTCACACATCCACTAGAGGCTCTCGCTTGTCTGCCCGATCTGTGCCCTGATGTGGCGTTCTTAGATGTAGAAATGCCAAAAATGAACGGACTTGAGCTAGGCTCTAAAATAAATGAGTTGTCTGAGCACACTAAAATTATTTTTACGACTGCCTATAAAGAGTACGCGTTGGATGCGTTTAAGGTGTACGCGTTTGACTATATTTTAAAACCGGTTACGCCTGCGGCCATTGAACGAGTTACAAATCGGTTAGTCAAACAGCTACAAATGACGGCCCCGATCAAACAACCTATGAAGAACGTTTCCATCCAATGCTTTGGTGGCTTGGACGTGCGCAATGCAGGAGGTGAGGTTGTTCGATGGCCAACGAGAAAGAGTGAGGAGCTGTTTGCCTACTTTCTCTGTCATCCCAAGGAGGATATCAGCAAGTGGCATCTGACTGATCTTTTATGGCCGGAGATGGACGAGAGCAGGGCCACGCATAACCTGCACAATACCATGTATCGACTGAAGAAAATCATGAAAGAGCAAGAACTCGGCATCGATATACAAAAAACGGGTGAAGGCTATCTATTTCACCCGATGGATCAGACGTACGATTTATTGGCATTCCAGCAATTCGATCTCTCTTCGTTAAAGGACAGCAAAAGCGCAGGAGGAGTCGAAAATTTGTGTGCAATGTACAAGGGGGCCCTTTTTGATCGCAAGGATTTCTTGTGGAAAGCCCCTCTGGAAGAACGGTACCGGAAAAAGTATACGGAGCTGGTGTGCAAACTGGTAGAGCTCGACATTGCCTCAAAGGAGTTACCAAGGGCTGCGCGCAGGCTGGAAGAGTACTTGGCGGTGTACCCTTTGCACGAGGAAATGAATGTCGCCTTGATGGAGATTTACGCAAGGGGCGAACAAAAACAGAAAATCGTCCAGCACTATGCCAAATTCGCTGATGCCTATCACCAAGAGTGGGACATGGAGCCGCCGAGGGAAATAAGCGAGTGGGTATCCCGCGTGGCTGGACAGTGACAATGATGCAGGCAGATATCATTTCGACCACAGATCATGTGAGAAGTTTGGGAGAAGTTATTGCTATCATTCCTAGAAAAAGGAAGAAGGCGAGTTTCATGCAATTCACCATTATATCTGTGGGAAAAATCAAAAATGATATCTTGCCGCGAGTGGAAGCATACAGTAAACGCTTGGCTGTCTATTGCAGAATGGACATTGTTGAAATTCCAGAAGAAGCCCGAATGGAAACGATGAGTAGTGCTGAGATCGAACAAGTGAGGCAGTCGGAAGGACAAAAAATTCTCGCGCAAGTCAAACAAGAGCAGCATGTCATCGCCCTCACTGGAGAAGGAGAACTATGGACGCCAAAGCGACTATCTGTGCAAATTGAAGATTTGTCGATGGAGGGCCGAAAAGAGATTCTCTTTGTCATTGGCGGTTCACTTGGCTTATCAGAGGAAGTCTTGGTCAGAGCAAATGATCGGCTGGCACTCCCGAAGAAAGCATATCCGCATCAGTTGACGCGTTTAGTCGTGTTGGAACGCTTGTACAGAGCGCTACGAATCAGCCTGGGAGAGCCGTTGCGGTAGTCCAGTTCAACGGCAAAAGGAGTCTCGAAACCATGAGACTCCTTTTTTCTTTATACGTAAAAACATTGTGAGATTTTTGTGAGGGGGAAATGGTACTCTTAAAACGAAAAGATCGTACATCTTCGGGCTCTGTAAGGGAAGGGGATACATTTTTGGATCGAAGAAAATTTCTGATGCCTGCCGGGATTGGTTTGGTTTTTTTGCTTTCCATAGCGGTATTTATCGGGATCTATATACAAACCTTCCCTAGTCGGGACATGCCCATGGCGAAGCGGGGAGTACTCGATTTGTCGAGCTGGGATTTTCAAAGACAAGGCTTGGTCAATTTAGATGGAGAATGGGAGATATATCCTGGAAAATTGCTTTCGCCTGAAGATTTTCGACGAGGGCAACATGCAAATCCCTCGTATCTGGTCGTGCCTGGAACGTGGAAGGGAGACAGTCTCATCGATAGTATCGACCGGAAAGGCGCTGTAACCTATCGATTACAAGTAAAGCTCCCAGAAGACGGGCAAATATATGGGTTAAAAACAAAGAGCATTCGGATGTCCCACCGATTATATGTAAATGGAAACGAAGAAGGTGCGAGCGGACAGCCAGCCGTAGAGAGTGAATCCCATCAGCCAGGGAATACACCGTATACTGTGTTTTTTTCCGCGGTTGACAAGGACCTGGAGATTGTCATTCAAGTGGCGAATTTCATGTTTTTCACCGGGGGGATTGCGAGCTCGATTCAACTGGGCTTGGATGGGGATATTGCCATTCTAAACAGCACCTTGCTCGGAACAGATATTGCCTTTGTCGTAACACTAGGGATCATGGCTGCCTACCATCTCAGCTTTTATTTTCTCCGCATGAGGGATAAAACCTATTTGTTCAGCGGCAGCTATATGATTGTTCTTGGTATTTATCACATGGTTTTTGGTGAAAAGGTACTGTTGCAGCTTTTCCCTTCGATTCCTTTCGTTGTTGCTTACAAGGCACAGGATGCATCCCTGTTCGCAAGCTCGATCTTGCTCGCCCTATTTTTCTGCTCCATCGATACGAGGGTTCTTTCCCGCAACTGGCTGGTGAAGCTGACAGCGCCTATTTTTCTCTACATCCTTGTCATACTCGTCTTGCCCTACTCCTTTTATACGAATCTGAAAGGGCCTCTCTTGATTTATGTGCAAATCTTTCATTTCTTCATATTGGGTAGGCTGCTTTATTTATCTAGCAAGAGTCAAAGGGATTCGTCGGACCGAAAAGAAATGCTGCTTTTCGTTGGTGCGAGTATTTCCTTGTCGGTCAGTCTCATTGATGGTCTTTTATACGCAGAAAACATCGTACCCACTGATCTTGCGGGAAAAATCGGCATCCTGTATTTCATTACCTTCATCAACATTCTTTTGGCAGTGCGATTCACGAATGCCTATGAAAAGACAGAAATTCTTTCTCATCAATTGAAGATTTCCAATCAGATCAAAGATGAATTTCTGACGCATACTTCGCATGAGATGAAGACACCGCTGCACGGGATTATCAATATCACGTCCCATTTACTAGAGGATGAGAATCATGCGTTGTCTTCCAAACAAAGACAAAATCTTTGGCTTGTCAAGGATACATCGATCAAGCTGTCTATGCTGGTTGGTGATTTACTCGATGTTACTCGCCTGAAACATGGGGAGCTGCGCCTCCATTTATCAATTGTGGATATCAAGGTCATCACCCAAATTGTCTTTGACGTACTGCAATTCGAATTGCTGGGGAAAGATGTCCGACTGGAAAATCAGGTCCCCGCTAACATTTGGGTGTATGCAGATGAGAATCGGCTTCGTCAAATTATGTATAATCTCGTACACAATGCCATCAAGCATACGAATGTAGGCTCGATTCAGGTAACGGCGGGCGTGGTGGAGGGACAGGTTCGTATTTCTGTTGAGGACACGGGGATAGGAATTTCACCAGATAAGCATGAAGTCATTTTTGATTATTTTGAGCAGGTCGATGAGCTATTGCCACAGGATGGATATACAGGCATGGGGGTAGGCTTATACATCAATCGCAAGCTGGTTGAACTCATGGGAGGAGAAATTTGGGTAGAGAGCTCGGAGCTTGGCAAAGGCACCCGTATGACCTTTACGCTGGCGACGGGGCATCAGCAGATGGTCACGCAGGAGCTCGCCGCAACGGCTCAGGAGAGGCATCGGGAGGCCAGTGAACAGATTCCTCTTAACATTTTGGATGTTCACCAATACACCATCATGATTGTCGATGACGAGGCATCCAACATTCACACCTTGCTGAACATCCTTTCCAAGCATCGCTATAATGTCATTTCGGCCTTTTCGGCAAAAGAAGCCATGAAGAAAATCAAGGAGCATCCACAACCTGATCTCGTCATTCTGGATGTGATGATGCCAGGAGTATCGGGGATTGAGCTGTGCCAGCTGTTGCGAACACAGTATTCGATTCTTGACCTGCCGATCTTGTTTGCATCTGTCAGAGATACCCCTCAAGACATTGCACTCGGCTATCGAGCAGGGGCGAACGACTATGTGACCAAACCGTTTGATGCGGAGACACTCATTGCCCGCGTGCAGACACTGATCTCGATGAAGACCTCCATTCAGGAGGCAATTCGCAATGAACATGCGTTTCACCAGGCTCAAATCAAGCCACACTTTCTCTACAACGCTTTAAGCAGTGTCATTTCTTTCTGTTATACCGATGGAGAAAAGGCAGCGTATCTCATCACCATGCTCAGCCAATATTTGCGCTATATTTTGGATATGGATCGAACGACGCTGTTCGTTCCGTTATTTCGGGAAATGGAGCTCATCCATGCTTATGTAGAGATTGAAAAGGCTCGTTTTGGGGAAGGCTTCGATTTTGTGTGTCACGTAGATGATGGAATTCTTGACAAAGAGATTCCTTCCTTAAGCATCCAACCGTTCGTAGAGAATGCGATCCGACATGGATTGTTCGAAAAGGATGAAAAAGGTCACGTGACGCTTACAATTGTGGACGGAGGTCATTACATCAAGGTCATGATTGAAGACGATGGGGTCGGTATTGCAGATGATCTCCTGTATCAAATGTCAAAAGGCGAGAATCAAAAAGGAAGCATCGGCATCCAAAACATCTGCAGACGATTGGATACCATTCCTGGTGCTACGTTGAGTATCACCTCTGAAATGGGAAAAGGGACCAAAGTCGTTATGTATATTCCTACTCCTGAGGGGATGCATGCTACAATAGCGTAGTATAGAAGGAAAAGGAGGCGAGAACGTTGAGACTTGCAGGAAAACAAGTGGTTTGCTTCGTCGAAAGTGAATTTGAGGATCTCGAGCTCTGGTATCCAGTGATGAGACTGCGAGAGGAAGGCGCTACCGTCCATTTCGTTGGCCCCAAGGCGAATCACGTCTACATAGGGAAATACGGTGTACCGTGTGAGGCTGACAAAGCGATGGCAGAGGTCAATCCTGCCGACTATGCAGGAGTACTCGTTCCAGGAGGGTGGGCACCTGACAAGTTGCGCCGCTATCCGGAAGTGCTGTCGTTTGTGGTTGCGATGCACGAGGCGAAAAAACCGATTGGGCATATTTGCCATGCGGGTTGGGTGCTTGCTTCCGCAAAAATTTTGCGTGGGGTAACCACGACATCGACGCCAGGCATTAAAGATGATATGGAGAATGCAGGCGCGATTTGGGTAGATGAAGAGGTCGTGGTAGACGGTCACATTGTGGGTTCCCGTAGACCACCTGATTTGCCTGCGTATGCCAAAGCGTTTGCTGATTTGCTGGCACAACAATAGGAAAAGAAGGAATAAAGGGCTTGCTCGAAATACTGAGTAAGCCCCTTTTTGACGTTGATAGAGGTTTTGTTACGAATTGGAGTCATTGCGTTTCTTCCACGGCGGATCGCCCAGCTCGTGAATCTTGTTATTGATTTTAAAAAAAAGATAGGGAATCAAAAACGCCAAGACCGTCCCTGTGAAGGTCAAATACGGAGGGACTACGCCTAAAAATTTGAACATGGGATCACCTGTTGTTTTGGCGTTCGGTACGGTTGATCGCACCGATATTGCGTAAATAGACTTTTGCTTGAATGGTTATCTCACTTTTTTCATACAGACGCTGCCCTGTTTCCCAGTCCTGCCGAATCTTTTTCCATAGCGAGAAATGATGCTGCTTCAGATAGCTGCCAAGCTTGATGACATCCACTTTCATCTGCTTATGGACCTTCCTGATGGTGTCATTACTCATTCGCTCAATTTCTTCGGCAAACACTTTTTCAAGCTTCTCCATTGCCGTGTTATTTAAGGAATCCATTATGGCGTAAGACTCGGCCAATGTGCCTTCACATTCGATTTCTATCGTGAATTTCATGTGCTGCCGATCGCGTAAATCTGCTTTAATACTATGCTTGATTCCTTGGATGTTCATTGAGACAAGGTTGTTTTTAAACTTACCTTTTACCATCCCTCCGCTAACTTTTCCCGTGAGAAAATTCAGTCCCTCCGTCTCTTCTTCCCCGAGAAAACCTATCATCTGATTGTCATGGGTAAAAACAGCGGCGCCTGCTAATTTTACCTCCTGCTCTTCAGGTCTGATGCGCGGAACCACAAAACTGTACGGACTGAGAAGCTCCTCGTGGACATCGCCCAATCGGACCTCTGGAAGCATGCGGGAATTTTTATTAACGTTTTCTCCAATCGAGTTGACGTAAATAGCGGGCAGCTTCTCTGTTTTCGGTTTGACTTCCAGTACTTCTTTGGCAGGACCATTTGAGATAAATACCTTGCTGCTTCGTCTGGAATCTGGATCACGCAGATAGAAATCCAGTGCTCTGGCAAAACCGTTTTTCGTACGGGCGACGTCTTCGGAGACGATCAGGATTTTCATATGCTGATAAAACGGAGTTCTGCTGGTCCGAGTAGCCAATTCGCGGGAAATCTCGAAAAGAGAATCCCCCTCGGATATGAGGTTGTGGTAAGCCTCATTGGCTGTGTTTTGACCACCACCACCGCTTCCTTGGCCGCCGGAGATCAATCCACCGGGGACGACGAATTGATGTGTGACGAGAAAGCGTTCTTTTACTTGAGGTTTGTCTGGAGCTTCTTGTTTGGCTTGCTGCTCAGCTTCTTTTGTACGAGGTTTATCAATCGCTACACCTACCACAAATCCGCGTTCCTCAATTTGAACCTGATCCCAGCATCCAGCTAGCAGTGTGGAAAGAAGCAAGCAGATGCTACAGACAATGAGTCGTCTATTCATTGCTTTTGACACCTCGCAAAACGGCGATTACGAGCAGCAATATGGGACATAAATAGACGACAACGATCCCGAAATAGGTGACACTGTCAGCGAACGTAAAGAAGTCGACCAGGTTTTGTGGAAGCATCGCGACAAAATAAATGATGGGAGAGAGGATCAGGACCCACACGGTTTTGTGCACATTAAAAAACATAGACGACAAGTTCAGCACCGTAATATCGAGCCACATTGCACAAGTGTTGAAGATCGTCATGATCCAGATGGTAAAGAAGATGGATTCCACCCGTTCAAAAAAGCCCCCAGGGATTTCTACCTCTTTTGCCAGCTCAATGGTTGGATAGGTCAAATTCGTTGCAACGTCAGCAGAGAATACACCGATGACGAACATGTAGATGGTCATGTAGAGCAGAATAGGGATCGAAAGACCTAACGTAACAGCCCGTGTACCTTCTTGGGGATTTTTCATCAGCATGGTATAGAAAAGAATGATTTCAAAGCCGGAATAAGACAGCCCGACATCTTTGGAACCTGCCAAGAGAGAGCGCCAGTCCGAAGAGAAGAAGGGACGTATATTTTCGACCTCAAATAACTGAGTCGTAAAAAGCAAGACAATGAACATGACGACAAGAACCACAGGCAAAAACAGCAGGTTGAGCCGCAGCATGGCAATACGTGATCCAACCACGGAATATTGAACGATCAAGAGAAAGGAGAGCGTGATCATTTCCACCGGAGTGTTGTAGAACAGGTATTGCTTGGCGATGTTTCCGATTGCCCTGATTTCAAACGAGACAAATAGCATCGTGTAAATACAGACGAGAGAGGTCAAGATGTAGGCGATCGGTTTGCTCGCAATGATCGAGCTGTATTCAAAGAAGGTTTTTCTCGGAAACCGAGCCGCTAGCTTGGCAAGCAGCCAGCCAATCAGGCACGCACAAAGACCGCTGATCACGACGGAAATCCATCCATCGAATGCTCCGGTTGCCTTGGCTAAAGAGCGGGGAAAAGTCAGGATGCCGACGCCGATTGTGACTGAGGCAATGTTAATCCCCATATGATTTTTGCTGATCATTTTCTCCGCCAAGGTTTGTGCACTCACTTACGACCCTCCTGTATTCATTCGGTTTTCATCTTTTGTGTGAAGGGCATCTGGTCGGGTTTTCAAAAAGGTAACAGGTGCGCGCAAAATCATATCTTTCCAATCCCTCGGCATATGTGGAGCAAGAGGCGCCAAATAAGGGTACCCGATGCTGGTCAGATTGGATAAATGAATCATGATGGCAATCAAGCTTAACACCACGCCATAAATACCAAAAATGGCTGCCATAAGCATGGCGAAAAAACGAATCATTCGAAAGGCGATGGCAAGGTGATAAGAAGGGATGGCAAAAGAAGCGATAGCAGTGAGGGCGACGACGATGACCATGACAGGACTGACGATGCCCGCAGAAACCGCTGCGTCACCGATGACGAGACCGCCGACGATGCCGATGGTCTGGCCGATCGGTTTCGGTAAGCGTATTCCGGCTTCCTGCAACAGCTCCATCGTCGTCACCATCATGATCGCTTCTACGAAGGCCGGAAACGGAACTCCATCACGTGTGGCGGCAATCGAGAAGGCGAGATCAGACGGGATCAAGCCAGGGTGAAAGGTGACGAGAGCGATATAGAAAGCGGGCGAATAGACGGCCAGAAAAGCTGCCAAATACCGCAACAGCCTAGCTAATGAACCGACAATCCAACGCTCGTAGTAATCCTCTGGTGAATGCAGGAGCAAGCCAATCGTCACAGGCAAAATGAGTACCATGGGAGTGCTGTCCACCAATATCGCAATGCGCCCTTGAAACAATGCTCCACTGACTTTGTCGGGACGCTCCGTATTATGAATCTGCGGAAAAGGCGACAGAAAATCATCCTCAATCCATTGCTCGATAAAACCGGACTCTTCTATCTCGTCAACATCGATCGTAGAGATTCTCCGTCTCACTTCATCCAGTAGTTCTGGATCAACGATGTTTTCAATGTAGGCGATGATCACATCTGTTCGGCTGCGTCTGCCTATGATGGACCCTTCAAAGCGCAAGTTCGGGTCTTTGATACGTCTGCGTATATGAACAGTGTTGTCCCGGATACTCTCCGTAAAGCCGTCCCGCGGACCTCGAACCAAGCCTTCGGAGACCGGCTCCTCAATGGAGCGAGTTTTCCATCCCTTGCTGTCGACAATAATGACTTCGGTCGATCCATCCACAAAAATGGCTGTATCCCCGGAAAGAATGCCTTCGAGTATTTTTGTCAAATCCGTTGCTTTCGATATTTCAACGACAGAAAGGACTTCTTCATAAAGCATCCGGACAATCTCATCTGGTTCAGTCGGTACTACTTTGGAAGCAGTCGAGATCATCAACTGGATTTGTCCGAGGACTTGCGTATCCAGCATGTCGCAGTTCGCCAATCCATCAATGGCAATAACGGCACAGGAATGTTTGGTGTTGCCGATCGTAAAGGAACGAATTAATAAATCGTGTGGGCTGCCCAGCACGGTCTTGAACGTCTCCATGTTTTGCGTCAAACTGGTCGATAGCGTAAGCGTAGGATCATTTCGCTGCTGCAAACGCTGTGCGATAAGAGAGGGAGTTTTCTTTTGGCGACGCTGGGACAAAAATCTGCGCATCATTTGAAGTTCCTCCCGTTCAGAATGCGAATATCATGTTAGTGCGATTTTTTCCAGATGAGAGGAAAATTATGCGGAAGAATAGGCGAATGCTAAATCTTTCATAGTTTTAAATTGAACTCATCTGTGACCTATGTTACATTCGGCATGGTAGAATAGAGTGTAGGAAATAAGGAAGTTCATGAACAGGAATTAGTAGAGAGAGTAGGAAAGATGGAGAAGGGTGGAATAGAAGTGCTTGACAGTCAAGTATTGATCCGGGAAACGGACTTTTCCCGACTAGCACATACATGGGAAGAACTCGCGGAAGTCATGAAATCGCAGGGAGACGAAACTACGCCTCACAAGCTCATTCAACTGGCAGCGAAAACAAAGCGCGCTGAGCTGAATATTGCGTTTTGCGGACATTTTTCCGCTGGAAAATCAACGATGATTAACACGCTTCTGGGTGTCAATTTGCTACCGTCCAATCCGATTCCGACCAGTGCGAATGTTGTTAAGATTCGCGGCGGAGAAAAAGCGGCTCGCGTCTTCACCCTGAACAGCGGAGTCCTTACATTTGATCCAGATACGGAGATGGAGAAGCTCAAGCAGTTTGCTGTTGACGGAGATACGGTAGAATCCGTAGAGGTTTCCTATCCGGGAACATTCCTTGACGAATACGCCAGCTTGCTCGATACACCGGGCATTGACTCCACGGATGCGGCACACAAAATCGCTACGGAGTCTGCGCTGCATTTGGCTGACGTCGTCATTTACATGATGGATTATAACCATGTTCAAGCCGAAGAGAACTTCAACTTTACGAAGACGTTGAAGGACCGTGGCAAGCCAGTCTATCTGGTTGTGAACATGATCGATAAACATATTGATTTCGAATTGGATTTTGATAGCTATAAGGAAAGCGTCGAGGAGGCATTCGCGACCTGGAACATCCATCCGGATGGTATTTTTTACACGTCGCTTGCCGAACCAGATCATTCTGAGAACATGTATGAGGAATTCAAGGGCATGCTTGCGCAGTTGATTGCTGATCGTGAAAAGCTGGTTGGCACGAGCGTTCGCAGTGCTGCCGAGCATTTGATCGATGAACATATCCAAGTAGTAAGAACAAGCCAGGCAGATCAACGCCAGCAGTGGGAAGCCCAGCTGGATGGTCTGGAAGTAGAAGGCATCGACAGTCGTAATGCAGCGGCTGTGCAGGTAGCGCTTGAGCAGGAGGAAGCGACAGCAGCGGCTCTAGAACAGCGTGCCGAGGATGCCCGAATGCAGATGGAAAAAGAGCTGAGTGTACTTTTGGACAATGCTCGTTTGACTTATTTCAGCACGAATGAAGCAGCACGAAGCTATTTGGAGAGCCGCAAACCGGGCTTCAAGGTTGGGTTGTTGTTTGCAGGCAAGAAGACAGAGGAAGAACGCGCACGTCGCGAAGAAGCCCTTCTCGTCGAGTTCCGCGAAAAAGTGGCGGGAAATCTCGACTTCCATTTCAAAGAATGGCTCGGCAAGCAGCCGCAAGTGTTTGATTTGCGGAGCGAAGAATATCACGCCAGCGTTCACGCGACCAAGATCGAGATTACGGGCGAGTTCCTGAGCAAGCACATTAAAGAGGGTGCTGCCTCGAGTGAGTACGTTCTGAACTACTGTGCGGATATTTCCAGCGGGATGAAGCTGGAGTACAGACGCGTGGGTCTCTCCTTTATTGCACAAGTGGTTGAGATGATCAAGGAGCAGGTGCGTGTAGAAAGTGCAGCTCAAGGCGAGCGCCTTGGCGTATTGCGTGAAATGGCTGCGCTGCATCAAAAGCTGGCAGGACTGGCAGCGAGAGAAGAAGAAACCAAGGGTCGTCTGTTGGCGATTATGCGTGGAGGAGAACAAGTAGCATGAATCAACTACGAGACAAACTAATTGCGGCAGCAGAGCGTCTGCGGCGCGCAAGTGAAGAAGTCGTTACCGTACCAGGAATGCAAGCACAGGCACAAGCGATGCTGGATCGAGCAGATCGCCTGACAGCCAATCGTTTTACTGTCGCACTGTTTGGTGCATTCAGTGCAGGGAAATCGTCTTTTGCGAACGCCTTGATGGGCGATCTCGTGCTGCCAGTGTCACCGAACCCGACAACAGCAGCGATCAACAAAATCATGCCGCCTACGGATACACACCCGCATGGCACTGTTCGTGTCGTCATGAAAGAGCGTGAAGCCATTGAGCAGGACGTGATCCGTTCCCTTGCTGTCTTTGGTATGATCGCTACTGATCTCGAAGGGGCACTGGCAGAGCTGGGCAAGATCGATGTCGCCCAAATCCCTCCGACGGCAAAACCGCATTACACCTTTTTGAAAGCTGTTACAAAGGGGTTGCCAGAGATGTCGGCTCATCTGGGCGGCGAGCTGCTGGTTGATATGCAAGCGTTCAAAGGGTTTGTGGCAAAGGAAGAAAAAGCTTGTTTCGCAGAGTACATCGAGCTGTTCTATTCTTGTCCACTAACCGATCAGGGTATTGTTCTGGTAGATACCCCTGGTGCTGACTCCATTAACGCACGTCACACAGGTGTGGCGTTCGAATACATGAAAAACGCGGATGCGGTCCTGTTCGTGACGTATTACAACCATGCCTTTGCACAGGCTGACCGCGAATTTTTGCTGCAAATGGGGCGCGTCAAGGATACGTTTGAAATGGACAAAATGTTCTTTATCGTCAATGCTTGTGACCTCGCAGCGAATGAAGAAGAATTGCAGGGTGTTCTTACCCACGTAGAGAAAAACCTCCTCTCGTGCGGCATTCGCCTCCCACGTATTTATCCAGTGTCCAGCCAGACTGCTCTGTTGGCACGGATGCATGAAAAAGGCAAGCTGGCAGCTTCTGCGGAGAAAGTATACCGCCAACGCACGAATACGGCTGAAGGCGAGCCGCTGATGCCGGCAGATGAAGCATTCAAATTCTCGGGAATGGCTTCGTTTGAAGCAGAGTTCCTCCGCTTTACGATTGAAGAGCTGACGCAAATTGCGGTGAATGCTGCAATCGGTGAAATCCGTCGCGCCCACGATACCTTGGCAGAATTCATGCGTATGGCACAGTCCGGAGAAGACGAGCGTCAATTGCGCAAAGAAGCAGCAAGCACAGCCAAGACACAGGCTCTATCAGCTGTTGAGGCACTGTCTACCACTTCGTTCGAGCGTGACTTGGCAAAAGAGCGCGAGGAGCTGCTTTACTACGTTCGCCAGCGCTTGTTCTTCCGATTCAACGAATTGTTCAATCTCGCTTTTAACCCGGCTGTCATCAAGGAAGATGGACGCAACATGAAGCAAGCACTGCAAGGATGCTTGACTGATCTTCTGCGTTCGATCAGCTACGATTTGGCGCAGGAACTGAGAGCGACTACCCTTCGTTTGGAGAAATTCACGAACAAGCAGGGGACATCACTTGTTGCAGCGTGGCAAAAGGATGCACAAGGCTACGCAGCAGGGTTGACCTTGGCACCATATCAGCAGCGTCAGGTGGAAACACTGTCCTTTGCTAACGAACTGCCAGTAGCCGAATCTGCATTTGCATCAGCGATTTCCTTGTTCAAGAACACCAAAGACTTTTTCGAGCAGGATGGCAAAGCGAAAATGCGTGAAGAACTGGAAAAGCGCATGCAAGAACCAGTGAGCGGGTATGTAGAAATCGGAAACAAGCAGCTGGATGAGCAGTTTTCTACGCTGTTCCAAGAGCTGGTGGCGCATGAGCGCAATCGCGTCATCGACCAGATCAACGAGTATTTCACAGGTCTGTTTGCAGCACTTGAGATGAACATTGATCTCGACGAGCTGGCGGCAAAAGTGAGTCGTGTAGCGGCTGAGCTGGCGTAGTCGGAACATAATAGCGAAAAGGGCAGTCCCCAAGTCTTGTACAGACCAGGGATTGCCCTTTTTTCAGGTATCTATCATACTACCCGCAGCAAAATATGTTCGAATCCGTCTTCGTCTTCCTCGGGCTGAAAAATAACAGTCCACGTCAATGTCTCATCAAAAATGTACATATCGATAGTGAAGCGCCCATAGTTTTCCAGCAGATATTTTGCGTCCATCTTCATTACTTTGTCTCGTATCATCTCTTTTCCGAACGTACTAAAACCTTCCCAAAAAACGAGTACCTCACCTTTTTCAAGCAAAAACGTTTCCGCTTCATTTTCGGACATACCCTCTCTGACGATACCTTTATCGTTGTTATTGAATCTCGCTAAGTCCCAGAGGCAACCTTGGTACTGTGTGATATATCGGTTATATACAAATCGGCGAAAGCTACAGCTTTCTACATCGTAAAATATGGAAATATATCGTTCTTTTAATGACTTTGAAAAGTCTTTCTCTAAAGATGGAATCGTACGTGTATTCACGACATCAGGACTATACTGAACTGGCCGATAGAAAAATTCTTGTGTATCACCATTTTTTTTGGTCTCTTTGGAAGAAAATCCATAGCTCATTTCTTCGATATAATTTGTCCTAGCAAACATATCTAGTTCGTACTGCAATTGACTCTTGTGAAGCTTGGCAAATTCTCCTGCTGGTATCGTTTTCACATAGCACCCATCTGGAATGTGTTCAATATGACTCACTCTTTTCCCGATGATCGTGCCATCTGAATCCCACATCTCAAATATTTTTTCTGGCTCAAGTACATGCTCGATCCCCGTAAGCCGAGGATTGTAAAATTGTGCGTAATCATCGTCGTGAGAATCGAAATTCAAATCCTCTAGGACGCCAATGACGATCACCTCATCGAGTTTACATATTTCCAGCCTCATGGTTCCTCCTGTGGTGTTGCATGATTCGATTTAAAATGAACGCGTTGTAAATTTTTATAGTTTGAAACTTAGCATATGGTTGAATATATGTAAAATATTGTTTTTTATAAAAATAAGGAGTTCGATAAAATCATGCCGCGGTGGAAGCAATGTCCTTTGCTGACGAACTGCAAGTAGCCGAATCTTCATTTGCATCAGCGATTTGCTTGTTCACGAACACCAAAGGCTTTTTGGAGCAGGATGGCAAAGTGAAAATACGTGAGGAGCTGGAGAAGCACATGCAAGAATGAGTGAGCGCAATCGCGTCATCGACCAGATCAACGAGATTTCACAGGTCTGTTTGCAGCTTCTTGAAATGAACGTCAATCTCGACGAGTTGGCTGCAAAAGTGAGTCGTGTGGCGGCTGAGCTGGAATAGTTCCGATTTGGTGGGAAAATGAAAAGGACAGTTCCCGGTCTCGTAAAGACGAGGGGACTGCCCTTTTTCGGTTGTTAGGTGGCTCATGTCATATGATTAATATGTGTAGGAGCTACCAAATTGTATATCATTTCCGATTCTCCCATTCCTCCCGCAAAATCCCCATCTTAATCGCATCGAAATATTCACCGCGTACAATCCTTGCTTTGCGCACCCGCGCTTCTTCCACCATTCCCATGTGAGCAGCCAGCTTGATCATCCGTTCGTTGCCGGACCACGTACCAATGCCTAAACGGACAGTATCCATGTGGGTAAACAAGTAATCGATCCACATCCGAAAGGCTTCCCGGCCATAACCATTCTGCCAATAGCGGGAGTCATAAATAACGATTCCGATTTCGCACCAGTTCGTCTCCTCAGATACCCAGTAGCGACCGACACTGCCCTTTAGCTCGCCGTCAATCTCAATCATCAGTTCGGTTCTTGGTGCACCTGTCCCAACGAGAGCAAGAGACTCCTGATGGCGTGGGAGGTCGCGATATTCTTCTTTTGTGTACGGATCAAGCGGTTTGTAGGGGCCATTCCAATTGAGATGTTCACGATCCTCTGCTTCGTACTTCCAATAGTAGATGGTATCCAAATCTTCAGCTCGAATATCTCGCAGAACGACCTTTTCTCCTTGCAAATGAATACGCATGACTTGTTCTCCTTTCGTGTGGGTGAATCTGGTACAATCATTGTAAAAGAGAACTGCTCCTATACACAGTGACAGTTTAAGAGAGTTAGATGGGGACAGATTGGAGGGCCGCTGATGGAGTACATGCCGATCATGGATGCACAGAGCAAAGATCCTCTGTATCAACAGCTATACAAGCAATTGAGCAAACGGATTGCATCAGGAGAGATACCGTCCGGAACCATCGATCCGTCAGTTGATGAAAGCGAGCGGAGTCGGAAAAAATACGATTGAGGCAGCCTATCAGCAACTGCTCGCAGAAGGCTACATCGTGAGCCGGGAGCGGAGCGGCTTTTTTGCTGCCGAGATCGAGAGATGGTCAGAGCCAGTGGATCAGGATGAGGAGATTGCCTTGTATTCGTCCATCTTGAAAAAGAAAAAAGGGGAGCATCTCACCTGTCGCTACAACTTTCATGGCTCTGTCATCGATACGAAGTCCTTTCCTTACGCTGCATGGCGTTCTTGCATGCTGGAAGCGCTGGATATCTATCCGGAGGACTTTTCTTTTTATGGGGATGATCAAGGAGAGTGGGAGCTCCGAGAAGAGCTCAGTACATATTTGCGCAGAGCACGTACGCTCATTTGTCGGCCTGAGCAAATCATCATCGGCACCGGATTACAGCAGGCTCTCAGCTTTTTATGTTTGCTCTTGGCAGATCAGCATCGTGTGGTTGCCATCGAGGAGCCTGGCTATGCAGATGCACGGATCGTCTTTTCCCATCACGGCTATGAGGTCGTGCCCATCCCGCTAGCGGAAGAGGGCCTGTCCATTGAAGCTTTGGAGAAAAGCAAAGCAACGGTCGTGTACACGACGCCTGCCCATCAATTTCCGTATGGGATGGTGATGCCAGTCGGTCAGCGTCAGCAATTGCTGCAATGGGCAAAGAGAAAGAACGGAATCATCATCGAAAATGATTACGATGGCGAATTCCGCTACAATGTTCACCCTACGCCATCTTTGCAAGGGATGGATCGGGACGGATGTGTTGTTTATATCGGCAATTTTTCCAAAGCATTTTCTCCAGCACTTCGCTTGGATTATACGGTACTTCCGAGGCAGTTGCTCGGGCGATATTTGGAAGCATTCCAGGCGTATCCTTCTCCGGTTTCCCGCCATTTGCAACGAAGTATGCAGTTGTTCATGCAAAAAGGATATTGGGAAAAGCATGTCCGAAAAATGCGCACCGTCTATCACCGCAAGCACGATGCACTGCTTCGGGCGATACAGACCTACATGCCCCGGGAAGTCCGAGTTTTGGGACAGTCAGCAGGGCTGCATATTTTGCTCGAGGTAAATACTTCCCGAACGGAGAAGGAGCTGATCGACCTGGCGCGTGCGGCCGATGTTCGCGTTTATCCGAGCGGCCATAATTGGGCCAATGATTCGACAAATGCACGACCGCGAATCATCGTTGGATTTGGCGGAGTGGAGGAACAAGACATTGCGGTAGGAATCGGTCGTTTGGTAGAAGCTTGGTTTTCATTATGATCTGCGCTTTTGCCTAATCTTCTCGTTCTTATCCTTGTCATCCCCTTCTTCTTCCTCTGATTCTTTCTTTTCGATCTTTTGCTCATGGAATTCAACTGGCGTTTGCCCGAACACGCGATCTAGCGGAGTGTAGTAATGCTCAACTGGTTTCTTTTGCACAAAAAAGCGGTAGCAAGCGATCCCGAGCATGCCAAAAATCAAAAGGGATACGCCAATAATCAAGCCGGACATCATCATCATCTGTTTTTTTGTCCCTCCTTATTTTTGAGGTTATCGATGATTTACGATGGGGGCCTCAAATAGTTTCAACAGAAAAAAGCAGCCTATGGCGTGGGACAGGGCAGTTGTCCAGCGCATAGGCTGCTTGGCATTTATCGGCAAGGATTATTTCATGCTTTTTTGGTATTCATCAAACTGAGAGGTTACTTCATTCGAAGGCTTGCTGGTCAAATGACTGACAACTACGATGGCGAGCAGGCTAATGGCAAAGCCGGGAACCATCTCATAAAGGAAGTCCTTCAGCACATCAAAACGAGTCCAGATGATAACGGTAAGCGCGCCTGCGACCATACCCGCGAGAGCACCCCATTTGTTCATTCGCTTCCAATAGAGGGAGAGCAGAATGACAGGCCCAAATGAAGCGCCGAATCCGGCCCACGCATATCCGACGAGATCGAGGATCGTATCATTTTTATTCAAGGCGAGTAAAAAGGCGACGACAGATACGAGCAAGACGGACAGGCGGCCAATCGTGACCAGCTCTTTGTCAGTGGCAGAACGCTTGAAAAAGGTTTTGTAAATATCCTCGGTCAAGGAGCTGGACGTGACGAGCAGCTGAGAGGAAATTGTACTCATGATCGCTGCCAAAATCGCCGCCAGCAAAAAGCCGGTAATGAGTGGATGGAACAGGATCGTACCCAGCTGGATGAAGATCGTCTCAGGATCGCTCAACGTCCAGCCTTGCTTGGAGTACAGGGCGATACCAACCAGACCTGTCAGCATGGCGCCAGCGACGGAGAAAATCATCCAGCCCATACCGATGCTGCGAGCTTTTTTGATCTCACTCGTGGACGTGATCGCCATAAAGCGAACGATAATGTGCGGTTGTCCGAAATAGCCGAGTCCCCATGCAAACAGGGAAATGATGCCGAGCAGGCTCGTCCCTTTAAAAATATCGAGCAAAGAGGGATCGACAGCGTGGATCTCCGTAAATGTTTCTCCCAATCCGCCTGCGGTAAGAACGGTCATAAGCGGAACGAGAATGAGTGCGATGACCATAATGAGTCCTTGTACAGCGTCCGTCCAGCTTACAGCGAGGAAGCCGCCAAACAATGTGTAAGCAATGGTGACCAAGCCGACAATCCATAGCCCGGTTTGATAACTCAGGTGGAAGGTGTTTTCAAACAACACGCCTCCAGAAACGAGACCAGATGAGACGTAAAAAGTAAAAAAGATCATAATAACAAGAGCCGAGACAAGACGAAGCATCCGAGACGCATCTCCGAAACGATTTTCCAAAAAAGCAGGAATCGTAATCGAGTTGTTGGCAACCTCCGTATACGAACGAAGGCGTGGAGCGACGTACAGCCAGTTGGCATAAGCGCCGAGAGTCAGACCGATCGCGATCCATGATGCGCTAAGACCTTGGGCAAACATGGCACCTGGCAACCCCATCATCAACCAGCCACTCATGTCGGATGCACCCGCGCTGAGAGCGGTTACAGTTGGACCTAGCGATCGACCACCAAGCATATAGTCAGTCAGATTGGAGGTACGTTTGTAGGCATAATAGCCGATTAACAGCATACCTGCCATGTACACAATTATAGATGCGAGCAGCATATTCATTGGCATCACCTCGTTGTGTTTAGTATTTATGAATTTTATATGAACATCTTACACGTTATCATGCCCAATTATAAAAATCTATAAGGAAACACAGAAAATTATGTAGAGCCTCAATAAAAAGTTTTTTAATAACACGAAAAAGCCCGCGAAGATTGATCGCAGGCTTTTCTTGAAATGTTTTCCAAATTACTGTACTTGAACCTGACCGTTTCCGTCGAGTGTTACTTTGAATTCCTTTACGACAGTAGGCTCCGCACCCTGATTGTTCAAATCGTGCTTAAGCACTTTGAAAGTACCATCGGCAGAGAGCGTGCCTGTATATTCAACACCAAACATGTCAGATTTGTAAAAGCTGAAGTTCGCTAGCTCGGTCTTTTGCAATTCTTCCACGAGCAACTGTCCATCTCCGCTGAACATGGCATTACGCAATGCCTCAGAGGATTCGTATTTTTGCTGGAGGTATGTTTGTAGTTGTTTGGCGACTTCAGACTCAGCCAGTTGCTTGCCGGCTTCGAGAACTTGTTGTCCCGCTTCGACAGCCTGTTTGCCTGTCTCAATCGCTTGCTGTCCTGTTTCTACTGCTTGCTGGGCGGTTTGTACCCCTTCAGATATTTCGGAGCAGGCAGTGAGCAGCAGCGCGCATGCAACAATCAAAACTTTTTTCATGTGGTTCACTCCTTTCTGGCGTGACGATTCTTACTTTATTTATTTTACCGTATATCCACTGACTTCGCATCCGCATATGATGAGGTAAGCGTAAGAGCTGCATTGATTACAGGGAGGAAACACAATGATTCAAGGGAAAGTAAAATGGTTCAGCAAAGAAAAGGGCTATGGGTTTATTGAGCGCGATGGAGGACCTGATGTATTCGTACACTATTCTGCGATTACGGGGCAAGGTTACCGGAATTTGGAGGAAGGCGAGCAGGTGATTTTTGAGATTGTGAATGGACAGCGGGGGTTACAAGCAGCCAATGTAGCGAGGAAAGTCGTGTAAAAGAGGTATCATCTTCTAAACACACATGACGAAGGACTTCCTTCGATTCAAAAACGCCGTCATACCTGTACAAGGCAGACGGCGTCTTATTTATGTCATGTTGCGTTCGGGATTGATCAAAGGTTGTTGTAGAGAAAGACTGACAATGCAATGACCAGAGCGATCGTAATGATGCCGTAAATGATCAACAAATTGCGGGAGCGTTGTTTAAAGCCCCGTACTTTGGATTCGGATGGGTTAATTCCGATTTTAATCGTAACGACCAGACCTATAAGAACAAGTACAATAATAGCAATAATGAAAGGCAAAATACTCATAACAGCCAGTCCTTTCTGTATGGCACAGTCATCCTGCTGGATATACACGAGGATGCATACGGTAGCCTACTTCGATCATATACCGACCGTACAAAAATGTTGCCATCCACTTGGGGATTATTTTGCCCATCCACTTGCCATGAATGCATCCGCTAAGCGCGAAACTGCCTCAGGGATCTGATCTGTGGTAGCTCTGCCAAAGGTGAAGCGAACATATCCTTGCTCTGCCCCGAAAAGATGTCCCGGAACGAAGACAACTCCCCGTTTGACTGATTCTGTGAGGAGAGTTTCGCCGCTCCATTCCCCTTTGAATTTACACCACAAGTGAATGCCTCCTTCTGAACCGACCATTTCTACTTGGTCACCGAACTTGTCTTGAAGCGAGGAGACAAGCTGATCGTGCCGCAAGGATAGCTCTGTTCGCAGAAGATCGATGTGACTCACAAACTGAGGGGATCCGAGAAAGCGATTCGCGAGCCATTGCGGAAAAATGCTGTGCCCAAAATCAAACTGCTGTTTCGCATCTGCCAGTCTTTCCATGACAGTAGGCGGCCCTACGATCCAGCCGATCCGCAGACCTGAGGCTACAATTTTGGTCAAAGAGCTGATGTAGAGTACTGTTCCGTGTTGATCCAGCGATTTTAAGGTTGGGACGGGCTCTCTTGAAAAACTGGTCAAGCTATATGGATCATCCTCGATGATCGGAATCCCGTTTTCATAGGAGAACGCGAGCAATTCATGGCGACGCTCTAATGAAAGCAGTGTCCCTGTCGGATTTTGATAATTCGGATTGAGAAAAACCATTTTGATGCGGTGCTGGCGGTGCAGCTGTGCCAAGTGCTTTGGATCGATTCCGTCCCGGTCGATAGGCAGTGAGAACGTACGCAAGCCAGCGGAATGAAAAAGCGGCAAGGAATAACAGTAAGACGGCTCCTCAATGGCTACCGCATCTCCTGGCTTTAACAAGCATTGAACGACGAGGTGAAGAGCCTGCTGCGCTCCTGACGTGATCATGATCGAGGTAGCAGGTGCTGCGATGCTTCGCCATGTTTTCATATGGAGACTCAATGTCTCTCGCAAAGCCCAATTGCCCTGCGGATGCTCATAGCCGAGATGAGCGGGGAAGTCATCGGGGGTCATGAGCTGCTGAAGTGTTTGATTGGGGACGAGATCGGTCGAGAGCTCGCCACTCGCCAAATCAATCAACTCATTTTCCTGTGTTTCACGACGGATTTTGCGAATCAATGGTAAATTCGGACGAAACGACCCTGACTCCGTCAGATGACGCCAGTTCGGAACGCGTGTCCGTGCGAGTCCCCAAATATCTTGGCTGACAATGGTACCACTTCCTTGAATGCGCTCGATCATACCTGCTGCTTGCAGCTCATCGTATGCCGCGACGACGGTCGAACGGTTGACATTCAGTTCCTTGGCTAGGGTGCGCTCCGAGGGCAAATAGCTGCCAGGACCGAATTCACCACTGCTGATTCTTTGCTCGATTTGCACTGCTATTTGTTTATATAAGGGCTTTGTAGCCGTAGAAGATATACCATCCATCCCGAATCCCGCTTTCTACATTTATCCATTTATTATATCATGACATTCCGATCTTTCATTTTCGTCTGGGTCAGGTAAAATAGATGAGATGGAAGGAGAGATGGACGATGAAACAATACCTGGATTTGTGCCAGCGCATTTTAGATGAGGGTGTCACAAAAGAGGATCGGACAGGCACCGGAACGACCAGTGTTTTTGGGCATCAGATGCGTTTTGATCTGAGTGAAGGCTTTCCAATGGTCACAACGAAAAAGCTGCATATGAAATCGATCATCCACGAATTGCTCTGGTTTTTATCAGGCGATACCAATGTCCGCTACTTGCAGGAAAACGGCGTGCGGATCTGGAACGAATGGGCCGATGAAAACGGAGATTTGGGCCCGGTATACGGAAGCCAATGGCGTTCCTTTGCGGGACGCGACGGCAAAACAGTGGACCAGATTCAATGGGTCATTGATGAGATCAAACGCAATCCGGACTCTCGCCGCTTGATCGTTAGCGCGTGGAATCCGGCTGAATTGGACAAGATGGCATTGCCGCCTTGTCACCTGTTGTTCCAGTTTTACGTAGCGAATGGCAAGCTATCCTGCCAGCTGTATCAGCGCAGTGGCGATACATTTTTGGGTGTGCCGTTTAATATCGCTTCCTACGCATTGCTGACGCATATGGTGGCGCATGTCACTGGACTTGAAGTGGGCGATTTTGTTCATACGATCGGTGATGCTCATCTGTATCTCAACCATATCGAGCAGGTCAAGCTCCAGCTCACTCGCGAGCCGAAAACACTGCCGAAGCTCGTGCTCAATCCAGAAGTGACTTCGATTTTTGACTTCAAATACGAAGATATTGAAATCGTCGGCTACGAATCCCACCCGCACATCAAAGGCGAGGTGGCCGTATGATCAGCCTGATTGTTGCCTATGCCCGCAATCAAGTCATCGGAAAAGATGGCGACATGCCGTGGCACCTACCTGCTGACTTGAAAAATGTGAAGGAATTAACGACAGGCAAAACGATCGTCATGGGACGCAAAACGTTCGAATCGATCGGCAAGCCGCTGCCTAACCGCAGAAATGTCGTCCTGACACGCAGCCAGGACTTTCACCCTGAAGGTGTAGATGTCGTTCATACGAAGGAAGAAGTGCTCGCACTGGGTGATGTCATCATCTTTGGTGGCTCGGAAATTTATCGTCAGTTCCTCGATGTTGTTGATCGGCTGTACATTACGGAGATCGATTTGGAAACTGAGGGCGATACGTTTTTCCCAGCATGGGATCGGGATGCTTACACCTTGGTGGACAAGCGTGAGGGTATCGTGGATGAGAAGAACGTTCATCCGCATGCGTTTTACGTGTATGAACGAAAAAATAGCTGATAATCGAAAATGCCTCGTTGCTGAGGCATTTTTTTGTTCTTTTTTCACCTCTTCTGCTTGGTTGCTCGTCATGTGAATACTCGACATATGTATGGAACCACAAGCATATAAACGATAGAAAATAGCAGGGACGAACCCAAGGAGGTGATCGGGATGAAGGTAGACTTTCACGTCCATCTGGAGGAAGGGCCGTATTCGCTGGACTGGTTGCTCAAGCAAGCGGAATCATTGCGCCCTCTCGTGGAGCATGCCGAAGTGAAGGGGAGCCGAAAATGGGCTAGTATGCTGACCGATGGGTTGGCTGAGCGCCTTCAACAAGGCCCGTATTCACGGGACTGGCTTGAATTGTATCGATTACGTGCCAAACAGGCGGGGATTCAGCAAGTTTGCGTGGTGGAGCACTTATATCGTTTTCTTGAGTATCGGCCGTACTACGAGCAGCATGTGCACATCGGCTCTGATCGCTTGGGGACGGCACAGCGCAAATGGCTGAGTCAGGTCGCAAATGACTCTCTGGACAGCTTTGTTGTTTTCATGCAAAAAGAGCGGCTTCGTTGGGCGGAGGACGGGATTGACCTGCGTGTCGGGATTGAACTGGATTATTTTTCAGGTGGAGAAGAGACACTGCGGCATGTCATCAATCAATATCCTTGGGATGTGTGCATAGGGGCCGTACATTTTCTGGAAGGCTGGGGCTATTCGATCCAGGATGCACGAGAACGCTTTGGAAGACAGGAACTAATCGGATTGTACAGCCTTTATTTTGATAAGCTGGAGCAGGCGATCGAATCGCAATTATTCGATGTCATTGCCCATATCGATGGCATCAAAGCGTTTGGTGTGCGACCAGATGAAACGGCACTATTGCCGTATTATCAGCGTGTGGCTCGAGCTCTTGGACGCAGGGAGATTGCGACGGAAATCAATACAGGCTACGGTCTGGCGAGTCAGCTCCGGGAATTTTCGCCCAGTTATCGCTTTCTGGAAATTTTGTTCCAGAATGAGGTGCCCATTACCTTGGCGTCTAGCGCTACTGCACCTGAGCAAGTCGGTCAGCAGTTGGACGAGGCTCGAGCGCAGTTGAAACGAGTAGGCTATACGAGCTTTGCGGTTTTTGAGAAGCGAAAACGCAGCATGCTCGCTCTGGATTAGTCAAGCTCCCCATTTGGCCCATGATTCTGCTATGATGAAAGAAGAATGGTGCATCCAGTGGGAGGAATAAAAACCATGGCCTTGCAGGAACAATTAAAAGAGCTGCTCAAAGAGATGGAGCCGCAAATCATTAGCTGGAGGCGTCATCTGCACCAGCATCCCGAGCTTTCCTTTCAAGAAGAAAAGACCCCAGCCCTTATTGCCGAAATATTGAGAGGACTTCATTTTGATGAGGTTCGCACAGGCGTGGGCGGTAGAGGAGTCATCGGCGTTTTGCGCGGAGGTCGCCCAGGAAAGGTTGTCGCGTTGCGTGCGGATTTTGACGCATTGCCGATTCAGGATCAAAAAGAGGTGCCGTATAAATCTACCGTACCTGGCGTTATGCATGCGTGTGGACATGATGCGCACACTTCTCAGCTGTTAGGACTCGCTTCTGTGTTGGCAGCACATCGTGAGCAGTTTGCCGGAGAAATTCGCTTTGTCTTTCAGCATGCGGAAGAGGAAAATCCGGGTGGAGCTACCCAAATGGTTCAGGATGGTGCTGTAGATGGCGTCGATGCGATCTTTGGCGTTCATCTCTGGTCGATGTTCCCTGTGGGCAAGGTGTATATTAGTGCAGGTCCGCTCATGGCGAATACGGACGACTTTTCCATCGAGATCAAAGGAAGAGGGGGACACGGTGCTGTTCCAGAAGAAACCGTCGACTCCATTGTGATCGGTTCACAAATTGTCGGTCATCTCCAAACGATTGCCAGTCGCAACGTCAGCCCATTAGAGAGTGTGGTCGTGACCGTGGGGACGTTCCATGGGGGAGACAGTACGAACATCATCGCAGATAGCTGTCGTTTGACAGGGACTGTCCGCACCTTTTTGCCAGACGTCCGCGATCGTGCGGAGCAGCGCCTGACAGAAATTGCGGAGGGGACAGCTGCTATGATGGGAGGTAGCGCTACGGTTGTCTACGATCGAGGGTATCCAGCCGTCATTAACCATGAAAAAGAAGCGGCGATCGCACAGGAAGCAGCCATTGCTGCATTCGGAGCTGGTCGCGTGGAGTCGATGAAGCCGTTGATGGGTGGCGAGGACTTTTCTTACTACTTGGAAAAGGTGTCCGGCGCTTACTTGTTCGTAGGGGCAGGCAATCCGGAAAAGCTGGCGACATATCCACATCACCATCCCCGCTTTGATATCGACGAGGATGCCATGCTGATCGCAGGCGAGCTCTTGGGACGAACAGCGTTGCACTATTTGGAAACACATCAACAATAAGAAAACTCATGAAAGATGCGCTTTTGCCTACATAGGACAAAGGCGCTTTTTTTGCTTTCAACCATAAGCTATACGAGGCTAGCTAGAAAATTGAACAAGGGAGGGAGTGGCCTTTCGGTGAGAAAACGGATAGGCGTACTGACCTACCGAAGAGAATCAGGCTTTGTCGAGCCCGGCTTTTTACGAAGGCTGGTTGAGGAAGGGAGAGAAATGGGGGCAGAGGTTTTTTTGTTTAGCCCACAAGATGTCCAGTTTGCAGAAAAGCGGATCAACGGTTTTGTACCAGATGGCACGAAGTGGAGACGAGAGTGTTTTGCCTGGCCCGATATCGTCATCGACCGTTATCGCTACTATCCATTGCCCAAGCATCGTGCCTATTTGCCATTTCGCAAGCAAGACTGGTTTCGTTATGCGAATAACCGCTTCTCGAACAAATATGTCGTTCATCAGATTTTGATACAAGATCCTGAGCTACAGCGCTGGCTTCCCGAAACACTCCCCTACGACAGAAAAACGCTTGATGCGATGCTTGCCGATCATCGTCTGGTTTATCTCAAGCCGACAAACGGCACAGGTGGCAGAAGCATACTGCGTGTGGAGAAACGAGCAGGTCGCTATCTTTTGCATGGCAGGACCAAGAAGCAAGCCAAAAGCTGCGAAAAACTGGCGACGCTCACAGAGGTGTGCGAGCGGCTGGAGCATTGGATGAAGAATGAGAAGAGCGGAAACGAGCAGTTTTTTCTTCAACAGGGGCTACGGTTGTCACTGGTTCCCAAGCGAACAGTAGATGCTCGCATGCTTGTGCAAAAGGACGGGAAGGGTCAGTGGTGCTTGACCGGGATGGGCATTCGCGTTGGGCCGTTACAATCGTCCACCTCGAATTTGCATGGGGGAGGAACCGCTTTACCTGCTGTTTCCTTTTTGGTCGAACGATTTGGTCAGGAAATGGCAGAGCGGATTGTGCTGGAATGCAAGGAGCTCGCGATCAAGACTGTCACACGCATTGAAGAGCATTTCGGCCTGATGATGGAGTTTGGCTTTGACCTGGGTATTGATGTTCACGGGAAGGTTTGGATTATCGAAATCAATCCGAAGCCGGGCAGAGAAATTTTCAAGCAGTTGCGTCAGCATAAGCGATATAAGATGGCGGTTCGACGGCCGTTGGAGTATGCGTTGTATCTCGTTAATAAAGAGAAGTCTGAGCGACTGAGGGATCTTCCATAGAGGAAGGTCTCTTTTTTTGGTATTTCCGTTTCTTTTCAGAGGGGGACACGGCATAATAATAAAAAAATGCACAAGAGGTGAAACGCACATGCAAAAGCAATCATTTTCCATCGCACTCGACGAGGAGTTGACACTGCGAGGAGACATTCATACGGAGGAAGCGGCGGGTTCAGCACAGCCGCTACTGCTATTTTGCCATGGCTTTAAAGGCTTCAAGGATTGGGGAAGCTTTCCCTACGTAGCCGATGAGCTCGCCAAGCAAGGCATTACCACGATTCGCTTTAACTTTAGCTGCAATGGCGTAGGGGAGAGCTTGACGGAGTTCGATGAGCTGGAGAAATTCGGGCGCAATACGTATGCGCGTGAACTGGCTGATTTGCAAGCCTTGACGGAACGGATTTTGTCAGGCGAGCTTCCTGTACCTGATTATGTGGACAAAACGAAGCTGTACGTATTGGGACATAGCAAGGGCGGCGGTGATGCGATTTTATTCGGAGCAAATAACCCGCATGTGGCAGGGATTGTGACCTGGAACGGAATCGCCCATGTCGATTTGTTCGACGAGAAGCTGCGCCAACAAATAGAAGAGACAGGCGTTGGATACATAGCGAATGCGCGAACCGGTCAAGATATGCCAATCACGAGAGTCGTGATCGAGGATGTGGACAACAATCGCCAACATTACGATATTTTGGAACGTGTTTCTACGATGGAACAACCACTGTGCATCATCACAGGAGAAAAAGATTATGTCCGTCTGGTAGAGGGTGCAAAAAGAATTCATCAGGCTGCCAAAAACAGCGAGCTGCACTGGATAGAAGGCGGAGATCATACATTTAACACGCGTCATCCGTTTGCAGGAACATCGGCTCCGTTGGAAGCTGCGATCAAACAAACCGTCGCATTTGTCCGCACCCCACGGACATAGAAAAAACCTCTATTTTCCTGCGTTTTCTTTCCATTTGGGCTGTGGTATACTGGGTATCGTCTAACGGTTTGAATGATGTGATTATTCAGAAAAATAACAGAACAGGTGGAGAAGAAACATGAATAGCAAGGTGTATCTGTATGATACGACCCTGCGAGATGGTACGCAGGGAGAAGGGATCAGCCTGTCGGTAGAAGACAAGATAAAGATCGCACTGCGGCTGGATCAGTTTGGTATCGATTTTATTGAAGGCGGTTGGCCAGGCAGCAATCCAAAGGACATGGCTTTTTTTGAGCGTATCCGGGAGATTCCGCTGCAGCACGCAAAGGTAACGGCTTTTGGCAGTACCTGTAGACCGAATGTAGCAGCGGCGGATGATGACAATCTGCAAGCGTTGATCTTAAGCGGGGTAGGCGCGGCGGCGATTTTCGGGAAATCATGGGACTTGCACGTGACGGATGCTCTCAAGACGACATTGGAAGAAAACGTGCGCATGGTCGCTGATTCGGTCGCATTTTTAAAAGAAAACGGACTGACGACTCTCTTTTTGGCAGAGCATTTTTTCGATGGGTACAAGGCGAATCCGCGCTACGCATTGCGGGTGCTGGAAGCGGCAGAAGAAGCTGGAGCTGACTGGATTGTTCTCTGTGATACAAATGGTGGAACACTGCCGCATGAAGTCTATGATATTGTCAAAACGACTGTCGGCCATCTACGGACGCCTGTAGGCATCCATCCGCATAATGACAGCGGAGTGGCAGTTGCCAATACGTTAGCTGCGATTCAAGCGGGCGCACAGCAAGTACAAGGAACCATTAATGGCATCGGTGAGCGCTGTGGGAACGTCAACCTGATCTCCGTGGTTCCGAATTTGCAGCTCAAGCTCGGCTTTCACTGTGTGAGCACTGATCAATTGCAGGAGCTGACACAGCTGTCGCGCTATGTAGCGGAAATTGCCAACATGACGATGCCGAACAACCAACCGTTTGTCGGTTATAGTGCTTTTGCTCACAAGGGTGGTATTCACGTAAGTGCCGTGATGCGCGACCCGAAAACGTACGAGCACATCGAGCCAGAAAACATCGGCAACAAACGTCGCGTACTCGTCTCAGAGCTCGCAGGACAAAGCAATTTGCTCGCCAAAATGGAAGAGCTGGAGATCGATCTGTCGCTGGATCGCGAAAAGGCGAGAGAAATCATTACACACATCAAAGAGCGCGAATTCCAAGGCTATCAATACGAAGGAGCAGAGGCTTCGCTAACGCTGATGCTGCTGGAAGCCTCCGGCAAGCTGAAAAACCTGTTCAAGCTGGACTCATTCAAAATCATGCTGGAAAAGGCAGCCGTCCAATCGATCACGTCGGAGGCGACTGTGAAGCTGCGTGTGAACGGGGAGTCTGTCCATACGGCAGCTGATGGCAATGGTCCGGTGAACGCACTGGACAATGCCATGCGAAAAGCATTGGAAGGCTACTACCCGTGCATTGCAAAAATGCAGCTAGAAGATTACAAGGTGCGTGTCTTGGACGAAAACGGCGCGACTGCCGCAAAAGTACGTGTCCTAATCGAATCCTCGAGCAACGGCGAAAAGTGGAGCACAGTCGGCGTCTCCACCAACGTCATCGAGGCGAGCTGGGAAGCGCTGGCAGACAGTATCCGTTACTTGCTTTGGAAGGAAGGCTGCGAGGAAGTCGGAAGCCTTGCTTCCTCCGGGACGCGCGTAGGAATTGTAAATCATTAATAAAGAGACCAGCCCTGGCATTTG
>NZ_JABMIV010000011.1:0-242479 GCF_013332445.1 Brevibacillus sp. HB1.1
CAAGCCTTCTATATGGAGCTGTGGTGAAGTTGGAGTTCACGCCGGTCTGTCACACCGGAGGTCGCGGGTTCGAGTCCCGTCAGCTCCGCCATTCTTATTCAAGAGTGGCGAACAAAGTATATGGCTCGGTAGCTCAGTCGGTAGAGCAGAGGACTGAAAATCCTCGTGTCGGCGGTTCGATTCCGTCCCGAGCCACCATGTACGAGCCATTAGCTCAGTTGGTAGAGCATCTGACTTTTAATCAGAGGGTCGAAGGTTCGAGTCCTTCATGGCTCACCAGTTTTTTCAATCGGACAAAATATGAATAGTTGATAAGATGTGCGGACGTAGCTCAATTGGTAGAGCGTCGCCTTGCCAAGGCGAAGGTCGAGGGTTCGAGACCCTTCGTCCGCTCCATTTTTGTTCGTAAACACCACTTGCTATGTGCCAGTGGTGTTTCTTGATTTATCCGCTGAACACTTTAAAAGACGAGTCAGCTTGTAGGGTGCCGATGCTTCTGGTACGATACTTGGAGTGTAAGCTCCTACGATGTTGGAGGTTTTATGAAACATAACAAAAGTATTTTGAAGAAAACGACCGTCGTTGACTTTAAGCAAGATGCTGCTTTTTTTGTTGACCGGGGAATGCGTTGTTTGAATCGGTACGACTATGATAAAGCATTGCGTTCATTTCGCCGAGCAGTTGAAATGGAGCCAACGAATGCAGAATGCCACTGCCATTTGGCAAGTGCTTTAGCTGAAACCGGACAGTTTGAAGCGTCAAATGAAGTCCTCTATGAAGTGATAGAAAAATGGGACCCATCTATGACAGAAGTGTATTTCTACATGGCGAACAACTATGCCAACTTAGAAGATTACCCTATGGCAGAAGAAATGGCTGTTCGTTATTTACAAGAAGATAGCACTGGACCGTATCGGGAAGAGGCCGAAGAGCTCCTCGACTATATTTACTTTGAGCTGGACATGCCACCGCGACACTTCCTCCCAAGTGAAAAAGAGGACGTATACAGCAAGCATGAACGAGCTCGTCGGAGTCTGGAAGAGGGACGTTTCTTGGAGGCACTGGATACCTTAAAAGAAATCGTCGAAGCCGATCCTGACTTTTTGCCAGCGTGGAACAATTTGTCTCTCGCCTACTATTATGCTGGGGAATTCCAGAAGGCGATGGAGACAATCGAACAGACGCTGGATAAGGAAGAAGGAAATCTGCATGCACTGTGCAATTTGGCGGTTTTGCTCTCCCATCACAATCAAACGACAGAGCTGTTGAGCTTGATTGATATGCTGAAAAAGGTCGTTCCGTTCCATCCGGAAAATACCTATAAGCTCGCAACAACAATGGGAGTGCTTGGCCAGCATGATGAAGCGTATTTCCATTACCAACGCATGCTGCGAAATGGACGGCCGCATGAAGCGTGCACGTACCACTATGCTGCGATCTCAGCTTATTTGAGCGGGAAAAAGGATCAGGCACTGCGCTGGTGGCAAAAAGCCAAGCAGTTAGACCCAGAAGCAGGAATCGCAGATCAGTACATTCAAATGGTAAAAAACGAACAAGAAGGGGAGACTATAAAACCGATCCCCTACCAATACAATACGAACCAACGTGATGTTTCTTGGGAAAAGGCCTCATTCACGGGAGTGGAAGATTTTAAAACAGACCCGATGATCCGAGCTTCCCTTCTCTGGGCATTGCAGCATGGACGCGATGAAGTGAAATTCGCGGTGTTGCAAACCTTGTCTCTGATCGGAGACGATGAAGCTGAAACCGCGGTCCGTCAATTTTATTACCAGACGGATAACCAACAGCTGCAAAAGTTGGCGTTGCTGGCTTTGGCTGATATGGGTGCAGACATGCCGGAAGGAACTCCTGATGGATCGAATGGTTCACCCGCGACGGATGAGCAAAAGGGCAGTATAGAAGAAGGCATAAGCCGTTATTTGCTCTCACAGGGCAAGCAAGAGGCCGGAGAATGGTGCCTCGATGTATGGCGCAAGCATCATGAATATGCCCAAAGTCTTGTACAAGTGCGAAAAGAAGTAGCGTGGGTCGCAGCATTAGAATATGTATACGGAACGATAACGAACGAAAAACAGTCACAAGCCCTTCTAGCTCAAAAATACGGCATTTCTGCCGCTACCTTGGCAAAGTGCGTCAAAGTTTTGTCGACACTTGATTTTAAATAGATTATTACATTATAATTAATTTAAATAAGGAAACAGAACTGTGTGAGATGAGGAGGCAACAACCATGAGCGATCAAAAAATTTATGATGTGATTATCGCCGGAGCTGGCCCTGCTGGAATGACGGCTGCTGTATATACATCCCGTGCGAACATGAGCACATTGATGCTGGAGAGAGGAATTCCAGGCGGTCAAATGGCGAACACGGAAGATATCGAGAACTACCCAGGCTTCACTTCTATTCTTGGCCCTGATCTCTCTACAAAAATGTTTGAGCATGCACAGCAATTCGGTGCGGAGTATGCATATGGCGAAATCAAAGAAATCCGCGATGAAGAGCCGTACAAGCGCGTTATCACGGGTGACAAGGAATACTTGACCAAGTCTGTTATTGTGGCAACTGGTGCAGAGCATCGTTTGCTCGGTGTACAAGGCGAAAAAGAATTGTCCGGCCGTGGCGTTTCTTACTGCGCGGTATGTGACGGTGCATTTTTCCGCAATAAAGAGCTGGTGGTTGTTGGTGGAGGAGACTCCGCAGTGGAAGAGGCTGTGTTCCTTACTCGCTTCGCTTCCAAAGTGACGATCGTACACCGTCGTGATCAGTTCCGTGCACAGAAAATCCTACAAAAACGCGCTTTCGATAACGAAAAAATCGAAGTGATCTGGGATACAGAACTAAAAGAAATCCGTGGTGAAGGCAAAGTACAAGCGGTTCTCTTGGAAAACACCAAAACAGGTGAACAAAGAGAATACCCAGCAGATGGGGTGTTCATCTACGTAGGTATGGACCCATTGACTGCTAGCGTACGTCCACTGGGTATCACCAACGACGCAGGCTACGTATTGACAGACGAAAAAATGTACACCAAAGTAAAAGGTGTTTTTGCAGCAGGAGATGTACGTGAAAAAATGCTGCGACAAGTCGTGACAGCTACTGGAGACGGTTCAATCGCTGCTCAATCTGCTCAACACTATGTAGAAGAGCTTAATGAAAAGCTAAAGGAACAAAATGTCACAATCTCTTAACCTGCTTGTAACATGGGTGAAATAATTCAAGAGTAATCTATAGACAATGAATTGACCCCCTTATCTATATAAACAATTGTTGCGTGGCTGGCATTCAGTCACGCATCTTTTTTTCTAAAAAAGCTTATACGCCTGTAGAAGACATCATTGGAAAAACAGGGGAAGCGGTTCAAAAAGGTGCGAATAAGGTGGACAATATGGTATGCTATTGTCAGAATCGTAGGAGGCGAGTTGCGTGACGGAATTGGGAAACGACAAGGCCATGAATCTCCTGATTATTACCGGAATGTCAGGTGCGGGAAAGACAGTTGCTGTACAAAGCTTGGAGGACCTGGGCTTTTTTTGTGTAGACAACCTACCCCCTGTACTGATTCCCAAATTTGCTGAGTTGGTCAAACAGTCTGGTGGGAGTATTGAGCGAGTCGCATTGGTGATTGACTTGCGAGGGCGTGAGTTTTTTGAAAATCTAGCCGTAACCATGGAGAGCCTCAATCAGATGAATGGATTATCGTACCACATCCTTTATCTGGATGCGAACGATCAGACATTGGTTTCTCGCTATAAGGAAACACGTCGCAGACATCCGCTTTCCCCGAACGGTTCGCCTTTGGAAGGAATTCACGCTGAGCGCCGTTTGTTGGAGGAAATGAAGGGCTGGGCGCATCAGATTATCGATACGAGTCAAATGAAGCCAGTTCAGCTTCGAGAAAAAATCATCAACCAATACGGTCAACAAGGATCACCACTTACGATTAATGTTTTGTCGTTTGGTTTCAAATACGGCGCACCAATAGACGCTGACTTGATGTTCGATGTCCGTTTTTTGCCTAACCCACATTATGTGGAGGATTTGCGTCCGAAAACAGGATGTGATCCAGACGTGGCAGAGTATGTGATGAAGCACAAGGACACAAAAGAATTCTTAGAAAAGCTTACAGACTTTTTGGGGTACACCCTGCCGCATTACCAGCGAGAAGGAAAAAGTCAACTTGTGATAGGAATAGGATGCACCGGTGGCAAGCATCGCTCGGTCGCCATTGCAGAACATTTGGGAGAAACCTTTGGTAAAGATTTTTCTGTCCGTGTCAGTCATCGAGACATGGAAAAGAACAAATGAGCATAAGATGGCAGGAAAGATTGAAGCGTGCATAAAAAGCCACCTGTGGTATGTGTATTAGAAATAATGAGGTGACATATGCCTACTAAGGGAGTCGGGAGGCTACAGTCAAGGCCATTACGGGTAGTCGTTATTGGCGGAGGAACGGGTTTGTCCGTCCTTCTACGCGGTTTGAAGCACGAGCCGGTGCATATCACAGCGATTGTGACGGTAGCAGACGATGGGGGAAGCTCTGGACGTTTGCGAGAAGAAATGGATATGCTTCCACCTGGCGACATTCGAAACGTCTTGACTGCTCTGGCCGATACAGAGCCGTTGATGGAAAAAGTCATGCAATATCGTTTTTCCACAGGCACGGGATTAGCAGGGCATAATTTGGGAAATCTATTACTTGCAGCGATGAACGAAATCACTGGAGATTTTGTCACCGCAGTCAAAACACTAAGCGGAGTTTTGGCAGTACGTGGAGATGTATTGCCAGCTTCCACGCAGTCGATTCAGTTGAAAGCGGAAATGACAGATGGATCTCTCGTAATCGGAGAATCCCAAATACCGTTGACTGGCAAAGAAATCAAGCGGGTATTCCTTGATCCGGAGGACGCTGTTCCTCTGAGCGAAGCCCTGATGGCCATTGCCGACGCGGATGCCATTTTGATTGGGCCTGGCAGCTTGTATACGAGCATCCTGCCCAATTTATTAGTACGCGGGTTATTTGAAGCGATTACACGCGCACAAGCCCCGAAAATCTACATTTGTAATGTCATGACACAACCGGGGGAGACAGACGGTTTTTCTGCATCCAGGCACGTCAATGTCATGTATGACCATGTAGATAGACCATTTCTGGATACGATCATTGTCAATTCAGCCGAGCTGCCTACCCATGTATTGGACAAATATACGGAAAAAGGAGCAGCTCCTGTCCGATGTGATTTAAAGCAATTGCGCCAACTCGGTTTAAATGTGGTGGCGAAGCCGTTAGTCACATTTGAGGACGGATACCTACGTCATGATGCACATGCTGTCAGCAAGCAGGTTGTGTCACTCGTCAAACGTAGACGGAAGGTGCTGAAGATAGAGAAGGAGTAGTGAAGTCGATGTCATTCGCCGCGCATACCAAAAAAGAACTTACCATGACGGAGGGTGCCGATTGCTGCAGCAAGGCAGAGCTCTCAGCCTTGATTCGAATGAATGGAAGTCTGCAGTTTGGAGCCGGACGACTGGTGCTGGATGTGACGACAGAGAACGCGGCGATTGCCCGACGCATTTACACGCTAATCAAGAGGTTGTTTCAGATACACGCTGAACTGCTGGTTCGCAAAAAAATGCGATTGAAAAAGAACAACGTCTACATTGTGCGTATTCCGAATAAGGCCAATGATATCTTGCAAGACTTGGGCATCATGGATCAAAGCCTGTCGTTTATCCCAGGAATCGCTCCTGAGATCGTGAAAAAGTCCTGTTGCCGCGCTGCTTATTTGCGGGGGGCTTTTTTGGCGGGGGGATCGGTGAATCATCCAGAGGCATCCAGCTATCATCTGGAGATTTTCACTTCCTATCAGGATTTTTGCGAAGCATTGACCAAGATCGCCAATCGGTATAAACTAAATGCCAAGTGCATCGAGCGGAAAAAAGGGTATGTTCTCTATATTAAAGAAGGCGAAAAGATTACAGAGTTTTTGAGCTTGATTGGGGCTCATCAGGCGCTTCTGTATTTCGAGGACGTCCGAATCGTAAAGGACATGCGGAACTCAGTAAACCGATTACACAATTGTGAGATCGCCAACATAAACAAAACGGTGAATGCAGCCACCAGACAAATGGAAAATATTCAGCTCATCGATCAAGAGATGGGATTGGAGAATTTGCCAAAACGTCTGCGCGAGGTCGCGGAGCTACGATTGGCTCATCCTGATATCAATTTGAAAGAATTGGGCGAGATGGTGCCAAGCGGAGTAGTGAGCAAATCGGGCATTAACCACCGCTTGCGAAAAATTAACGAAATCGCTGACAAAATACGAGAAAAACAAAATATTTCGATGTAGATGCATGTTATACTAAAGGATAATAGTCTACAAGTAAGGAGGTCCATTCATGGTTCAACAGCAGGTCGTGGTTCAGTTAAAGACCGGTTTGCAAGCTCGTCCAGCAGCCTTTTTCGTACAGGAGGCTAACCGTTTTGCATCGGAAGTATTCGTAGAAAAAGGCAACAAGAAGGTTAATGCGAAAAGCATCATGGGTATCATGAGCCTCGCAATCAGCTCTGGAACGGAAATTACCATTTTGGCAGAAGGGCCGGATGCCTCCCAGGCAGTTACTAGCCTTACGAATCTGGTAAGCAAGGAAGAATAGAGTCACGAGAGACACTTTTCCCTTAAGGGAGGTGTCTTTTTTTGTTGGTCATCTTGATGAATATGTATCAATTCACTTCGGGCAGGGCATTTCTAACCATGTATATTGCATGAAGGAGGAATCAGACATGAGTAACCGTGATTCGTGCCACGAAGGCCGCGATTGCTTTGACATGGACATTGACCGGATGATTAACGAAGGACTAGGGGGAGGGATCGTTTCCGACCAGAACGGCCTGATTGAAGAAACCAGTGTAGACACAATGACAGGGGCGTCGTCAGCCAAGCAAGCCCTTGAAGATGAGCAATAGGGAGCCGCTTATGAATGTAACGAGAGCACAAGCCATTATGAGCTCCGACGACCATATCAAGGTAGAGTACGAAGGACAAGCCGTTTGGATCGATGCTGTAGACGAAAAAACGTCAACAGCACGTGTGCATGAGGAAAAAAATCCAGGACATAGCCGGACGGTGTATGTCAGTCAGTTAATGGAAGTGTCACAATGATCCATTGAAAAAGCCGGGCAAATCAAGGGAAGCCTCTTGGGGTTTGCTCGGCATACAAAAAAACACTCGGCCAGTAGTCCAGGCACGAGTGCTTTTTTTACTACGTATTTCTTATTTTTTGGAAGACGGTTCGGAAGTGATTACTTTGTCAATCAATCCGTACTCTACTGCTTCTGCGGCAGAGAGGAAGTTGTCACGATCGGTATCCTTTTGGATGCGCTCCAAAGGCTGTCCAGTGCGTTCAGCCAGGATAGTGTTCAGATGATCACGCATCTTCAAAATACGTTTTGCGGCGATCTCAATGTCGCTCGCTTGTCCTTGGGCACCACCCAATGGTTGGTGAATCATGACTTCACTGTTTGGCAGAGCAAAGCGTTTGCCTTTTGCCCCAGCAGCCAGCAGGAATGCTCCCATCGAAGCAGCCATTCCGATACAAATGGTGGATACATCTGGCTTGATGAAGTGCATAGTATCGTAAATTGCCATACCAGCAGTAATAGAACCGCCTGGGCTGTTTATGTACAAGTGAATGTCTTTCTCCGGATCTTCCGCCTGAAGGAACAACAACTGTGCCACAACGATATTGGCTACGGTGTCGTTGATTGGGGTTCCCAGAAAGATGATGCGGTCTTTGAGCAGGCGGGAATAAATGTCGTAAGCACGTTCCCCGCGGTTCGTCTGTTCAATGACGGTTGGAATTAAATTCATATGCATCTAGTCTTCCTCCTCTCTTTGTAACAATATCATACACAAAAGGTCAATGAAGGTCAAACACATAAGTGCGCGCCCTCACTACCATGTTTGCCAAATTCCCTTTGTCTAAACCTACTCCAAAAAGAAAACATTCATTCCTTAGAATTCTCATCGGCCTCGGTCAAATCGACGGCGAGTTTCAGCGTGGCCTTCATCTTTTTTCCCTTGATGATCGTATACTCATCGACTTGTTTGGCTTGCAGCTGATTGATGGCTTCCGCTAGCTCCTGTTGATCTTTGTATGGTTCAATGGTCAATAAGCATTCTTCGTCACTGGCCTCTTGATAAATGAGAAAAAAACGTTCCCCTGCCATGGCAAGCCTCACTTTCGAAAGTTATCCACAATGTTATGCACAGGTTGTGCACAAAAACATTTGTTCGTGGGATATTTATTTTTTCAACGTACTTTCCAGAGCACATGAAAACGTTCCGCTAAAACGCGTTTGCTCATGAACAGGCGTCGCTAAAGGTTTTCTTATAGTCTGGTCATGATTGGCGATAGAGTTGCATAGGAGATATATGGAAAGAGTAGAGGGGTGTGTATGCTTCGCAAGTTTTCGACCTAGATCACGATGCAAAACGCGCACTTACAAGCTAATTATTCCAATTTGTTCCTGAAATGAATGAGATGCCTTTTCATCAAGATAGCCATTTCTATGCAGAGAAGTGGCTATTTCCTTGATGCAATACGTCATACACCTCTATTAGCAGACAGCAATAGAGGTCTTTTGATTGATTCTTCTTTTAATCATTTCTATTGCAAATTTTCTAAAATATCCTACAATAAGATTGTGATTCATAGTTTGCTCATAAATAAAGAGGGGGATGTTTTTGCAATGAAAAAACAGAAATCATTGTCGATACTGGCTGCAACATTTGCTCTGAGCACATTGCTCGCGGGCTGCGGTGGAGGTACGGGGACTGGTGGACAAAGCGCGACACCACAGCCGAGCAACAATAGCGGAGGAAGCACGGGCGGTGCAAGCGGAGCTACTGAGAAGCTCGTGATTGCTGTAGTTGGTCCGATGTCTGGTCAGTACTCCGACTACGGAAGCACAGCAAAAGCTGGTGCTGAATATGCGTTGAAAGAAAAAAAGGAGGCATTCAAAGCACTTGGCTTTGATGTTGAATTGTCCGCGCAAGACGACCAAGCTGACCCGAAACAAGGGGTAGCAGTCGCACAAATGTTGATTTCAAATCCTGACGTAGTCGGAGTAGTTGGCCATGCTACAACAGGTGCTTCGATTACAGCAGCAGCGCAATATGAACAAGAAAAGCTCGTAATGGTATCTCCTTCCGCAACGGGATCCGATTTGACTGAGCAAGGCAAGAAGATCGTACACCGTATTTGTGCGCGTGATGATCAACAAGGCTCTAAGGCTGCTATTTTTGCCAAAAATCAATTGAATGTAAAAACGGCTTTCGTTATGCATGACAAGGCTGCTTATGGACAAGGTCTTGCAGAAGAAGTGAAAAAGCAATTTGAAAAAGACGGCGTACAAGTTCTCGGCTATGAAGGGGTAACGGCAGGCGAGAAGGATTATAGTGCGATCATCACCCAAATCCTTGCGAAAAATCCAGAGATGATCTACTTCGGTGGATACTACTCTGATGCAGGGATCATCGTGAAGCAAGCACGTGAAAAAGGCTTCAAGGGTGTCTTCATGGGTGGCGATGGCTACGACTCCGCTGACATGGTGAAAATTGCTGGTGCGGAAAATGCGAATAACGTAGTCTTTACTTCTACTGTTGGTGATATTGGTGCTACCGAAGACGGCAAGAAATGGATCACAGATTTCGAGAGCGCGACTGGCAACAAAGTAGGGATCTTCACTTCGTTTGGTTATGACTCCATGGGGGTTATGCTGAACGGTCTGGAAGAAGCGATCAAAGCAAATGGCGGCAAAAAGCCAACTCGTGAACAAGTGCTGGAAGCTGTTCACAAAACCAAAGATTACAAAGGCAAATTCGTCAACGTAACATTCAATGAAAAAGGCGACAACGACTTTGCTTCCGTATATGTGTACAAGTATGAGGATGGAAAGAAAGTATTTATGGGTGAAGCGAAGTAATTCTTCATTATGAATCAGCCGTTTGGGACATACTACGTTTGGCATGAATACCAGAATGAAAAGGAAGGGATTCTGATGTCAAACAATCGTAATACGAAGAATGGCGGCAACCAAGGACACAGCAGCAAGACGCAAGGCACCCAAAAGCAAAAGTCTGAAAGAGATCGTAACCTGAATAAGCAGGATCCACAATAACAAACAAAAACCCACCTGGCCCAGCAATGAGCTCGCAGGTGGGTTTTTGTTTCGTTATACTCGTTGCTTGCTGGGCAGCCGCTGTTCCGGATGACCATAGCCCTGATGCTGTCTGCTACGCAGGTTTTTCGCTTGGGATTCGCGAATTTTGGCCACAAACTCACTTGTGCTCATTTTGGTGAAATCCATAGGGCACCTCCGCTGATAATGGGATGTACACCTTTCTAGGATGACCCAATTTGGTCCTGTACAATCGGCAGTGTAATCTCTACCACTGTACCTTCGTGCTCCCTGCTTTTAATTTCCAGGCTACCGTTGTGGTCTTTCATGATTTTGCTGCTGATCATGAGGCCGAGGCCAGTCCCGTTTTCTTTTGTCGTGAAAAAGGGAGCACCCAGCTTGTGAATCATTTCTTCAGAGATTCCACAGCCTGTATCCGTAAGCGTAATGAGCACCTGATGATTGTCTTTTAAGGCGGTGGCAATATGAACCTCTCCATGTCCGTCGATCGCTTCGATGGCATTTTTAATGATATTGATAAAGACTTGCTTGAGCTGGTTTTCTTCTCCCGCAATGATCGGATGGTAAGCAAATGCGGTACGGAAATCGATGTTTTTCAAGTTTGCTTCCGAACTCAATAGTGCCAAGACGCTTTCCAGCAAAGGGATGAGCGGAAGAGGCTTGATTTGAATGCTATGAGGCTTTGCCAAGACTAGCAATTCACTCACAATAAAATTGATCCGGTCCAGTTCAGAGAGCATGATATCAGCGTACTGCTGGTTATCATTCATGCTCGGATAAAGAAATTGGATAAAGCCCTTCAAGGATGTTAGGGGATTGCGAATCTCATGGGCGATCCCAGCAGCCAGCTCCCCAATCACGGACAGCTTTTCAGCCTTCCGTAATAATTCCTCGTTATTTCGGCGTTCTGTAATATCCCGCGATACGATGATAAAGCCATCACAATCTCCCGTTTTCGTCAGGATGGGGGCACCCTTTGATTCGAGAAAGATCCATTTGTTATTTTTCGTTTGGAAACGGAACTCGCATATCTTTGGTTCTTGGGTCACCAGCAAATGATGAAAGTGGTCAATGACTGTTTGCCGATCTTCTGGATGAATGTCAGCAAAGGTGAGCTGACGGCAATTTTCACTCGTTTCGATTACGCGTGAATGAGAAGGGGAGAGATAGAGGATATCCCCGTTTTTGTCCGTAATTAGAATAAGATCATCTGTGTATTCCGAGATGATTTTGTTCGTTTTCTCGCTTTTAAACAAGGCGGCCTCAGAGTATTTGCGTTCTGTGACATTTCGCGAGACTAACATGATGTTTTGTACGTCTCCTACCGCGCTTAAAATGGGGATACCGCGTGTTTCGAAGGAAACCTCGTTTCCGTTCCTATCCATAGAGCGCGTCTCGAAATGAACGGGTTGTTTCGTTGCCATGATCTCTTGAAATTTGTCCCTGAACATAGGGATATCCTCTGGATGTGTGAGTTGCAGATTGTTAGGGGAAGTAACCTCGGCTGGAACAAATCCCAATTGCTCGATTGATGGGGATGCATAGATGCGTCGCATGGATAAATCATAAATCGTCACGATATCCTGGGTATGATCGATGAGGAGACGATATTTGGCTTCGGTTTGACGCAAGGCCTCTTCAATTTTTTTGCGGTCGGAAATGTCACGGGTAATACAGGAAGCACCAATAATTTTTCCCGTTTCATCTTTGATTGGAGCAGCCGACAGAATGACATCCATCTTCGTGCCATCTTTTCGCTGCCTGATGGTTTCGTAATTGGTTAGTAAGACACCCATGCTCCTGACCGCATCAAATAACTGTTTGGTCTCGCTCCTATACTCGTCTGGAATGAAGCAGAGCGGTGAAGCGTAAATCTCCTCCATGGACCAACCGTAGTATTGCTCAAAAGCATGATTCACCAAGACGATATTGTTATCGAGATCACTAATCGAGATGGCATCCGTCGTAAAGTGAAAAAATGCTTTTAATATTTGATCTGGAAATAACACTTGCGTGATTTCCTTTTTTGAGCGTTTCTTTTTCCATAAGAAAGGGGTATTAAGCTTGTTCATCAGATTTCCCCCGCATAGTCTATCAAGTATTTGAGTGAGATAGCGTTGTCGTAACTATTCGAGATATAAGACCCATTTTCCTATCAAAATTTGGAATAGTTTGTTATTCCATAATGAATTGGTTATGCATGAAGGTTCTGACTCGCATGGAAATCAGCTATAATGAGAGTTAGAAAAAAGTCGGGGGTGTATGCATGACAACTGGTTTTATCGTTGCGTTGGTGCTCATTTTTATCGTCATCATCGGTGCGACGATTTTGGTTACAAACAAAGCTTATTCGCGTAAACCTGAACAAATAGATCCGATTCTGCCCAGTAAGGATACTGCTGGAAGTAAGGAACTCGATCAATAATGCCAGTAGGTAAAAGAAAAGGAGTGGTTATCTCAACCACTCCTGCTTTATTGACGGTATCGGAAAGTATATAGCCTACAGTTTGGAGAAGCGTTCTACGATGTCATCAACAAGCAGTTCAGCAGAAAGGATACCGCCACCTACGTTCCAGATCACTTCGTCAACTTGGAATGCCTTATTGTTTTTCGCGACATTCAGTTTTTGATAGAGCGGATCTTTCATCCATTCCTCGGTGTATTTATTGGCAGATCCATCACCGGAATAATCACCGATCCAGTAAAACATGACATCGCCATCCATTTCAGCCATGAGCTCTTTTGGAATGTCTTTTTTGAACTCATCGATGTCTTGGGAGGCTGGTCGAGCAATGCCGAGCTGGCTCAGAACAACGCCAGAGAAAGTGTCTTTCAAGTAAAGACGAGTTTTTCCAGCTACGAAACGAACGACAGAGACTTTCATCTTCGTCTTGTCACCCAGTTTTCCTTTTGCCTCTTCAATCTTCTTATCGAAATCAGCCATCAGCTTGTCGCCTTCAGCTTTTTTATTCAACGCTTCGGAGTAAAGTGCAAAGTTGATTTTCCATCTGCCTACGAGATCCTCGGAGAAGACGGTTGGGGCAATCGCGGAAAGCTGAGCGTATACTTTTTCTTGCCCTTGGCGTCCTTTTGTTCCCAGAATCAGGTCTGGCTTCAGGCTGGCGATCAGTTCAACATTCGGTTGGTTCTCGTCACCCAATTCAACTGCATCCTTCATTTTCTCTTTAATATGTGGATGCCATGGGTCACCAGGTTTACCGAGGCCACTCATGACAGCCCCAACTGGCGTAATCCCTAATGCGAGAACAGCCTCTGTGCTTTCACTAGTAAGAGCGACCACTCGCTGAGGAGTCCCTTTTATTTTTGTTGACCCCATAAAGTGTTTTACTTCTCTCTCTTCAGACGCTGCCGGTGCAGGTGTAGTTGTTGACGCAGCTGGAGTAGAAGAAGATGAGCTGGATGTAGACGTTGCCTGTCCCCCGCAACCTGTTACGAGCATCACAGCGGAAAGCATAGCCCCGAGCATCAAACGCAGGGAAGTTTTGCGCATGATGGAAAATCCCCCTTTTAACTGATAATGATTATCATTTTTCTTCACTACTGTATATGCTTATATGACAATGTGTCAATATATTTTTTGGAATGAAAGGAAAAGTATAGATATTTTTGTGCTGAATTTTCCAATAGCGATAATAAAAATCAATATCATTGACTAGCCCTATCCGCAAGCTTAGACTGATTAGTGGGAGAAACTTACATACATATGTAGCGAATAGACAGAATAGGTAGAATGCAACGGAAAGAAGGGAACAGGCGTGAATGTGATTTTGTCCAGCCGACTGCAAAAGACTACTGTACTCATAGTAGGACTCGTCGTCCTGGCAGTCGTGATGGTAGCTAGTATCCTTTTCGGAATCAATCGGTATTCGCTCACTACTGCAGTAGAGGCATACACCCAATTTTCCGGTTCAGAGGAACATTTGATTATTACGACTTCCCGAATGCCGCGTACACTTACAGCGGTAGCGGTGGGGAGCAGCCTCGCTGTAGCAGGTGTTTTGTTGCAGGCGTTGACTCGAAATCCTTTGGCTTCACCATCTCTTATTGGTGTGAACGCTGGAGCTGCAGCAGCTATTGTGACGACGATTGTTGTTTTTGGCTCGCAATTCCCAGTGTCGAAAATGATGTGGGCAGGCTTTATCGGAGCGGGTGTGACTGCTCTGCTTGTATACGGGTTGGCTTCCGCTGGGCGGGGAGGCATGACTCCGATTAAGCTGACACTTTCGGGTGCAGCGGTTGCCGCTTTTGCTTCGTCTGTGACCTCTCTGTTTATGCTGCTGCAAGAAAAGACGATGACAGAGGCTTTTTACTGGTTAGTTGGTTCTGTGGAGGGAAGACAGCTCGATCATTTTTTTATGATCATTCCTTATTTGCTAGTAGGCTGGTTAGGCGCTATGCTACTGACCGGTTCGTTAAATTTGATGGTACTCGGTGATGATGTGGCGACTGGTCTGGGCCAAAAGATTATCTTGGTAAAAGCTATAGCGATATTGATCGTGGTGCTCTTGGCAGGTGGGAGTGTCGCGCTCGCCGGACCGATTGCATTTGTGGGCATCATCATCCCGCATCTTTGTCGTTTTTTAGTCGGTCTTGATCATCGATGGTTGATTCCCTATTCGATCGTCTTCGGTGGAGCTTTTCTGGTCTGCGCTGATTTGCTTTCTCGCCTTGTATTGATGCCGATGCGTTTGGAAGTACCAGTAGGCGTAGCAACCGCCATGATCGGAGTGGCCTTTATCATCCCGCTGGTCAGGAGGAGGGCGTATGCATAGACATGTAGTCATTCGGACCAAGAAGCCAGCGCTCTCGTTTCATGTAAATAAGCGGGCGTTAGGAATTAATTTCATACTATTTTTGCTGTTATCTGTTGTGATTGTATTGAGTATTGGCTTAGGTAGCTTGCATATTCCTGTGTGGGAAGTCATCAAAGCTTTTGTGGGAGCGGGCAGTGAACAGAATGAATTGATCGTGCTCGATTGGCGGTTGCCTCGCGTTGTCGTTTCAGTCATGGTGGGGGCTTCCCTGGCGGTATCGGGGGCCATCTTACAGTCCTTGGTACGAAATCCGTTAGCTTCGCCTGATTTGATCGGAACTACAGCGGGAGCGACGGCAGCAGCGGTAGCATTTATCACATTCGCAAAAGATGTAAGTGTGCAATGGATGCCATTGGTGGCCTTGACCGGTGGATTGCTAACCGCTACGCTTACGTATCTCACTGCGTGGAAGGAGGGAGTCTCACCTTTTCGCCTCGCGCTTGTCGGTGTATGTATATCAGCGGGGATGGGAGCATTAACGATCTTTTTCATGGTGATCACCCAAACCCACAAAGCTTCAAACGCTCTAGGGTGGATGACTGGAACGGTGTACGGTATGTCTTGGGTAAATGTCATGACGTTGCTTCCGTGGACGCTTTTGTTTCTCGTGGCTACGATTTTCCAAATCCGTTATTTGAATGCCCAGGAGCTCGGTGATGATATCGCCAGAGGCATTGGCGTAGCAATTGATAAGAAGAGATTGCTCTTGATTGCGATTAGTGTGGCACTGGCAGGTGCTGCGGTCGGTGTGGCAGGAGGAATCAGTTTTATCGGTTTGATGGCTCCACATATTGCGCGTAGGCTAGTTGGCTCAGCGTATGGCTACTTGCTGCCGGCTTCCGCTGTTTTGGGTGGGATGCTTGTCGTCTTGGCTGATTTGATTGGGAGAACGGTGTTTTTACCGCATGATTTACCAGCTGGGATTTTTACCGCAGCGATTGGAGCGCCGTTTTTTGTTTATCTTTTGTATAAAACGAGGAATCATCAATAGGTCCCCTGATGTCAAGGCGATTTTTAACGAGTAAATGTCACGCAAGAGAAACAGTTCATAATCGGGCTGTTTTTTTTGTTCCCATGGGGATTCAACATAAAAAAGCGACCTCTGGAAGTCCAAGAGATCGCTTTGTCTTTATTAGTATGGTACGCCTGAAGGGAATCGAACCCCCGCACATGGTTCCGGAGACCATTGCTCTATCCACTGAGCTACAGGCGTATATTGTGACGACAATTTTCATTATAAAACATCGAGAATCTCAATGCAAACGAAAAAAAGTAGTTCAGCAGAAAAAACTAGTGATAAGGTAAGCGAGAGTGAAAAAGTCCATTGGTGAAGATCTTTCGACGTTTTTTGTGTTCTGCTTCATCAATTTGGCAGGAAAATTGCATGAGAGAACGAATATAATGAAAATAAAGAGTCATCGAGCAGCATGAGCAAGTGCGAAGGAGGCGGGCTTCATGAACATGGGATTGGGGTTATTTCAAGAACAAACACTGAAATTAGTGATGACGCCGGAATTACGCCAAGCGATTACCATATTGCAGTATTCAGCCATTGATCTCATCTCCTATTTGCAGGATCAGGCCAATGAAAATCCTGTTTTTGACCTTGAAGTTGCTGGAGAAGTCGCTTCTGCAAAAGCAGAGAAACCAGCTCCTGAGATTGACTGGAAAGAAATTGTGGGCAATCGCGCGACAGGTGAGTACGGTTCGTTGAAAAATGAAAGCACTTACAATCCGTTGGATTACGTCCAGCAAGGTGCGGAGACGCTGTACGAACATCTGGAGCGTCAACTCGGCTATGTAAAAGGATTCTCGTCGCTGCAAAAACAGATCGCTCTCTTTTTGATCGGGAATCTGGATGAGAAGGGTTATTTGGAAATTACACTGGAGGAAGCGAGTACGCGCCTAGGTGCTGAAATGCTGGAGATTGAGGACGTGTTGTCCGTCTTGCAGCATTTTGATCCAGTAGGCGTAGCTTCACGCAGCCTAGAAGAATGTCTTTTGCTGCAGCTCGAGCATTTGGCACTCGATGATGAAAAGATCGTTCAGGTCGTTCGCAACCACCTGCAAGATTTGGCGGACAATCGCTATCAGCGGATTGCAGACAAAATCGGGTGTACACCGCAAGAGGTACAGGCGATGGCAGACTTGATCCGTACGCTGAATCCGCGTCCAGGGGCGGCCTTTTCCGCAGTAGACACAAGATATGTCATTCCAGATGTGACGGTAGAGAAGGTCGGGAATGATTATGTAGTATTGGTCAATGATGTTGCTGCACCGCGGCTGAAAATCAACAGCTTCTATGAAAAGATGCTGAGCCAGCAAAAAAGTCAGGATGAAGCCAAGCAGTTCATTCACGATAAGCTGAATGCTGCTATGTGGCTGGCAAAAAGTCTGGAGCAGCGCCGCCTGACGCTCATGCGTGTAACTCAGGCCATCCTCGATATGCAACGGGAGTTTTTTGATCGGGGGATTCATTACTTAAAGCCCATGACACAAAAAGAAATAGCAGAGCGGGTCAGCCTGCATGAATCGACGATTAGTCGGGCAACCAGCAATAAATACGTCCAGACACCGCGTGGAATCTTTGAACTGAAGTATTTCTTTACGTCAGCACTCTCTACATCTAGCGGGGAAGTGACTTCTTCTGAGAGTGTTAAGCGCAGAATCAAAGCACTGATCGAACAAGAAGATCGGAAGTCTCCGTTATCTGATCAAAAGCTGGGTGAGATGCTGCTTACAGAGGGGATTGAAATCTCCCGCCGTACGGTTGCCAAGTACCGGGAAGAAATGCTGATCCCATCGTCAGCTAAACGAAAGAGGTTTTAACGGGCATGAATGAAGAAACGTTTGAAATTGTCTTGTACGGGAGAAAAAAATGTCATTTGTGCGACGAGGTGGAGCTCTACATCCGCAGTTTGGCGAAGGAGCTCCCCCTTCGTATGCGCATGGTTGATATTGAAAGTGATCCGGTCTTGCATGAAGAAATGATGTTTGTCATTCCAGTAGTCGAGATTGATGGAGAAATCGTATTTCGTTCCATTACACATGTGGTGACGCTAGAGGAGCTGCGAGACGAATTACATAGACGTGCCGCTCGGTCATGAGTGGCACTTTTTTATAGGGACTCGGGGGAACTTGCAAGATATTGTTAAATATGATACATTCAAGTTGTAGCAAGTGATCTTTTTTTTGCACCAATCGGGACAAAAAATGTATATACAGGGACTTTTAACGTCCCGATCAACAATTTGTAACCAAGGAAGAAGGCAAAATGCGACGTTTACTGGAACTGCAACAAAAATTGTTGCCTGACTTGATTCAGGTTTTGCGTCAGCGGTACATGTTGCTCCGATCCATCTATCATTTGCAGCCGATTGGCAGAAGAGGTCTAGCTCAAGCCATGGATACTACTGAGCGTATTTTGCGGGCAGAAGTGGAACTGCTAAAAGAGACGGGGCTCCTTCATGTAACGGCTGCGGGAATGAGCCTGAGTGAAGAAGGGCAACAAGTCTTGGACGACATGGAGCCTCTCGTCGGAGACCTATTCGGCCTTACTGACTTGGCGGAACGCCTGCAAAAAAAGCTGGGCATATCAGAAGTGATTGTGGTGCAGGGCAATGCAGACCAATCGCCTTGGGTAAAGGAAGAGCTGGGACGGGTAGGGGCAAGGGTACTCAAACAGGTCGTGCAAGAAGGAGACATTGTAGCGGTAACAGGTGGTTCATCCATCGCCAGCGTAGCAAGTCATCTGACGCCTTCTGCTTCGTTCAAAAACGTTCAGTTTGTCCCTGCTCGCGGTGGACTGGGAGAACGCGTAGAGCTACAAGCGAATACGCTCGCTTCCGCCATGGCAGCGAAAACAGGTGCTTCTTATCGGCTTCTTCACGTACCGGATCGCCTCCATCCAGAAGCCTTGCAGACATTGGTCAAAGAGCCGCAAGTGCAAGATGTGCTGTCGCTCTTGGGCGAGACTCGAATCGTTTTGCATGGAATCGGGGATGCCGTCACGATGGCGAGAAGGCGGAATTATTCTGAGGAAGAGCTCGCAGAATTAGGGGAGACGGGTGCTGTATCAGAAGCATTCGGTTACTACTTTAATGAAGCGGGAGAAACGGTCCACAGAATGCCGACAATTGGTTTACAGCTAGAGGAAGTGCACAAGGCAGAAACCGTGCTCTCCATTGCGGGGGGCGAAAGCAAGGCAAAAGCGATTCTTTCCTTTGCTAAGCAATCGTGTCAGAATGTACTCATTACGGACGAAGGGGCAGCTTACACGCTGTTGTCCGCACGATTGTAACGGAAGGAAGTCGGTCGCATGTCTATCACATCGGTAACACCCATCTTGGCAATGATCGCTGGCATCATTTTGAGCCTATCGCTCGGTTTTCCGATCGCATGGGGGATTGTTTTTGCGATCTTGGTCACACTGGTTAGTGTAAAAAGATTGGGTTATCCGTGGAAGCAGCAGTTCGTGTTTGGCTGGGAAGGTGTCCAAAAGGCAAAGCCCGTCCTTACGATTCTGTTTTTAGTAGGACTCTTGATTCCGCTTTTAATGATGGGAGGAACTATACCCGCCATCATTTACTACGGATTGTCGATTGTGAATGTCGAGTATTTGTTCGTTCTCTCTTTTCTGTTGACCACAGGCGTCAGTTATTTATTGGGTACATCAATCGGTACGCTGAGTACGATTGGGCTGTCTCTGATGGGCATCGCACACGCAGCAGGGATATCACCTGCGATCGTAGGAGGTGCGCTCATCTCTGGAGCGATGGTGGGGGAACGTTTCTCACCGATATCCAGCAGTCGTTTACTGGTGCTTTCCAATGTCGGTATGACAGAAGAGCAGGAAAGAAGAATACGGCGTCCTGCTTTGCTTACGGTAGCGATTTGCGCGTTACTTTTCCTGATTCTTGATCTGTTTCGACCTCAGGCGAGCTCGACGGATACCATTCAAATGTACCAGGAGCTGTTAGTCAGTCATTTTTCTGTACATTGGCTACTCATGCTGCCTCTCGTCGTGTTAATTGCATCTTTCGCACTGAGAGTAAAAGCTGTGAAGGCATTGTTTTACGGTATCGGAGCCAGTGCGATTCTAGTCGGGATCAATGGGAATTTGGATGTGAAGACGTTTTTTACATCGATGCTAGTTGGATTTGAGCTTCATTCAGGAACGCCGCTGGATCAACTGGTCCATGGGGGCGGGATGTTCGCCATATTCAGTGTTCTGGCGTTAATCATTCTCGCAGGCTTTTTAAACGGCATTTTGAACAGAGCCAATTTATTAACCCCCATCGTAGACAAAATGATGGGCCATACAAAAAATAAGACGGTATTGGTAGCGAAGGCAGCGGCATTATCGCTGTTAGTGGTCATCATCAGCTGTAATCAAACCATTCCAATATTGGTTCTCGGCTCTACTCTTCTCGGACGGTTCTCCCAATGGGAGGGAGGGCGCGAGCTGTTGGGCAAGACGATGTTGGACTCCACAGTTGTCATGCCTGTACTGATCCCATGGAACGGTCTATCGATGATGATGGCACTCACGTTAGGTGTTTCGACGATCCAGACATTGCCCTTTGTGTTTTTTCCAATCTTATTACCGATTGTGACGATATTATCGACCCGCTGTTTTTCGCCAGAGGGCAGGTTTCTCGCGATGAAGAATAAAGCTAGCTAATGAGCAGGAGGTATACATTATGGTAAAAGTAGGTATTAACGGATTTGGTCGTATCGGTCGTAACGTATTTCGTGCAGCACTGAACAATCCGAATGTAGAAATCGTGGCGGTCAATGACCTGACAGATGCACACACACTGGCTCACCTTTTGAAATATGACACCGTTCATGGTGTTCTGAACGTGAGCGTTGAAGCTTCCGAAAACACGCTCATCGTTGACGGCAAAGAAATCAAGGTGTTGGCAGAGCGCGACCCAGCTCAACTCAAATGGGCAGATTACGGTGTTGAAATTGTAGTGGAATCGACTGGACGCTTCACGAAGCGCGAAGATGCAGCGAAGCACCTGGAAGGTGGCGCGAAAAAAGTCATCATCTCCGCTCCAGCAACAAACGAAGACATTACAGTCGTAATCGGTGTAAACGAAGACAAGTACGATCCAGCTCAACACACTGTAATCTCCAACGCATCCTGCACAACGAACTGCTTGGCGCCTTATGCGAAGGTTCTCAATGAAAAATTCGGTATCGTACGCGGATTGATGACAACCGTTCACTCTTACACCAATGACCAACAAATTCTCGACCTGCCGCACAAAGATTTGCGCCGTGCCCGTGCAGCTGCGGAGAACATCATTCCAACCTCTACAGGAGCGGCAAAAGCGGTAGCACTCGTACTGCCTGAGCTGAAAGGCAAGCTGAATGGTTTCGCAATGCGCGTACCAACTCCAAACGTATCCGTAGTAGACTTGGTTGTTGAGTTGAAGACTGATGCAACTGTTGAAGAAATCAACAACGCTCTGAAAGAAGCGGCAGAAGGCCCACTCAAAGGCATTCTCGGCTACTCCGAAGAGCCACTCGTATCGTCTGATTACAATGGAAACCCTGCATCCTCCACAATTGATGCTTTGTCTACAATGGTACTGGAAGGAAACATGGTGAAAGTCGTTTCCTGGTACGATAACGAGTGGGGTTACTCCAATCGTGTCGTAGACTTGTGTCATTATGTTGCACAGCGCGGCTTCTAACACGTAAAATAGAACTGTTGTGGAAAAAAAGGGAGAGCAATCTCCCTTTTCCCATATCTTTTTTCCGAATAAAAAGCCAATGATTTGGGAGGATCGTTCATGAACAAGAAATCTATCCGCGATGTTGAGCTGGCAGGCAAGCGCGTATTCTGCCGCGTCGACTTTAACGTGCCGATGCAGGACGGGGTAATCACCGACGATACACGCATTCGTGCTGCTGTACCAACCATCCGTTTCATGATGGAGGCAGGAGCCAAAGTAATCCTGGCGAGCCATTTTGGGCGACCTAAAGGCCAAGTAGTGGAAGAGATGCGTCTTACTCCTGTCGCCGCACATCTATCCTCGCTCTTGGGCAAGGACGTGCGTAAGCTGGAGGATTGCCATGGTGCTGACGTAGAAGCGGCAGTAGAACGGATGGAGTCTGGCGACGTCATTCTGTTGGAAAACGTGCGCTTCCATGCGGGAGAAGAAAAGAACGATCCAGAACTGGCAAAAAGCTTTGCGGCCTTGGCTGATCTGTTTGTCAATGATGCTTTCGGGACAGCTCACCGGGCACATGCTTCTACAGCGGGAATCGCTGAGTACATACCAGCAGTTGCAGGCTTGTTGATGGAGAAGGAGATTCGCTTCATGGGCGGAGCCTTGTCCAATCCGGAGCGTCCGTTTACAGCGATTGTCGGCGGTGCAAAAGTAAAAGATAAGATTGCTGTCATTGAAAATTTGTTGACCAAAGTCGATCACCTGATTATCGGCGGCGGTATGGCGAATACATTCCTCAAAGCACAGGGTTACGGTATTGGTGCTTCTCTGTGTGAAGACGACAAGCTCGATCTCGCACGTACGTTGATGGATCAGGCAAAAGAGCGCGGCGTTCAATTGCTGATGCCAGTTGATGTTGTGGTAGCTGACCGTTTTGCGGCAGATGCCGAGAAGAAGGTCGTAGCAATTGATGCGATTCCAGAGGGCTGGATGGCACTCGATATTGGGCCAAAAACAGTAGAGCAGTACCACAGCGTCATTGTAGAATCCAAAACAGTGGTGTGGAACGGTCCGATGGGCGTATTTGAAATGGATGCTTTTGCAGGCGGCACGATTGGTGTAGCCAAGGCGATGGCAGCATGCAGCGGTACGACCATCATCGGTGGTGGGGATTCCGTAGCAGCTGTGGAGAAAGCAGGCGTTGCCGAGCAGATGACACACATTTCTACAGGCGGCGGAGCGTCTCTGGAATTCATGGAAGGCAAGGAACTGCCAGGCGTAGCTGTGTTGGCAGATAATCAATAAGAGCGAAGAGGGGGAGTTTGCATGCGAACACCAATTATCGCGGGGAACTGGAAGATGTTCAAGACGATGGCCGAGGCAAGAGCATTTGCGCAGGATGCCAAGGCAGGCAACAATACTTCCGGGGTACAAAAAGTCATTTGCGCACCATTTACAGCGTTGGCTGCACTTAAGGAAGAACTGGCGGGCACGGATATTGCCATCGGCGCGCAAAACATGCATTTTGAAGAGCAGGGTGCTTATACAGGGGAAATCAGCGCGTCCATGCTCAAAGAAATCGGTGTGGAGTACGTGATCCTTGGTCACTCCGAGCGCCGTCAATATTTCAATGAAACAGATGAGACCGTGAACAAAAAGGTTGTAGCCGCATTAGCAGCAGGTCTCGTACCGATTGTGTGCGTAGGCGAGAGTCTGGAGCAGCGGGAAGCGGGCGAGACAGCTGACGTCGTTCGTACGCAGACAGAAGGTGCCTTTGCTGGAGTGGACGCTGCACAAGTGGCAGATACCGTTATTGCATACGAGCCGATTTGGGCGATTGGCACAGGCAAGTCTTCCACGGCAGAGGATGCCAATGAAACGATTGCCATTATTCGTAGCGTAATCGGTGAACGCTTCGGACAAGCGACAGCTGAAAAAGTGCGCATTCAATACGGCGGAAGCGTAAAGCCGGAAAACATCGCAAGCTACATGTCACAGCCGGATATCGACGGAGCATTGGTCGGTGGAGCGAGTCTTGTAGCGGACAGTTACTTGCAGCTAGTGGCAGGAGCTACGTCGCGATAGGAGGAGAAAGCAATGGCACAAAGACCAAAACCGGTTGCCCTTTTGATTGTAGATGGTTTTGCTCTGCGTAACGAGACGCATGGAAACGCAGTAGCACAAGCCAACAAGCCGAATTTCGACCGTTACTGGAACCAATACCCTCACGCGACACTGGAGGCAAGCGGGCTGGCTGTTGGGCTTCCAGAAGGACAGATGGGGAACTCCGAAGTAGGCCATCTCAATATCGGCGCAGGGCGTGTTGTTTATCAGGATTTGACGCGCATTACCAAGTCGATTCAAGAAGGCGCTTTTTTTGAAAACGAAACACTGATCGCTGCTTTCCAGCACGCGAAGCAAAACGGCAAGCAGCTTCATCTGTTCGGGCTTTTGTCCGATGGTGGTGTACACAGTCACATTAACCACCTGTTTGCAATGCTCGAGTTGGCGAAAAAGCAGGACTTTGCGGATGTGTTCATCCACGGTTTCCTCGATGGTCGCGATGTATCGCCTGACAGTGCAGTGGGATATATCGAACAGCTGCAAGCCAAAATCGCAGAGATCGGCGTTGGTCGCATTGCTACCGTACAAGGTCGCTACTACGCGATGGATCGGGACAAACGCTGGGAGCGCGTAGAGAAGGCGTATCGTGCCATGGTGTACGCAGATGCTCCGGCTTATCGCGATCCGGTTCAAGCAGTGAAAGAATCCTACGAAAAGTCCATTATGGATGAGTTCGTCATGCCAACCGTGATTCTCGATGAGGCAGGAAAACCAGTGACGACCGTTCAAAGCGGCGATTCGGTTATTTTTTATAATTTCCGCCCGGATCGTGCGATTCAAATGTCGCAAGCCTTTACGAATGAAGATTTCCGTGGCTTTGACCGCGGAGATGAGCGTCCACGCGATCTGCATTTTGTGTGCCTGACGCATTTTTCCGAGACAGTTGACGGGTATGTCGCTTACAAGCCTTCCAATCTGGATAACACGTTGGGAGAGGTGCTTTCCCAGCAAGGCTTGAAGCAGTTGCGCATTGCCGAGACGGAGAAATATCCGCATGTGACGTTCTTCTTCAGTGGCGGGCGTGAAAAGGAGTTTCCAGGTGAGACGCGTATCTTGATTCCTTCGCCAAAAGTGGCGACGTACGACCTGCAGCCGGAGATGAGTGCACCAGAGCTGACAGACGCAGTTGTGGCTGAGATCGAGGCGGAAAATTTTGATGCGATCATCCTGAACTTTGCCAACTGCGACATGGTTGGTCATTCCGGTATGATGGAGCCAACGATCAAAGCAGTCGAGACGGTCGATGCATGCTTGGGCCGAGTGGTCGATGCCATCGTAGCAAAAGGCGGCGTAGCCGTCATCACAGCTGACCACGGCAACGCGGATCTGATGCTGGATGAAGCGGGACGTCCGATTACTTCACACAGTACGTATCCGGTGCCTGTAATCGTGACTAAAGACGGGGCTGCTCTGCGCGAAGACGGTATTTTGGCCGACTTGTCCCCAACGCTTTTAGAGCTTTTGGGGGTAGCGCAACCGGTTGAAATGACAGGCAAATCGTTACTTGCAAAATAGACTTTACTGGGACACACTGTAAGGGTAGCTTGGCGTTTATCGAAATAGATTGTAAGTGCACATGAAAAAAGGAGATGGACGAGAAATGGCAATGATTACTGACATTTATGCACGCGAAATTATGGACTCCCGCGGTAATCCAACTGTGGAAGTAGAAGTGTATCTCGAAGATGGCTCGATGGGTCGCGCAGATGTTCCATCTGGAGCGTCTACAGGTGCGTATGAAGCAGTTGAGCTTCGCGACGGTGACAAATCCCGCTACTTGGGTAAAGGCGTTCTGAAAGCTGTAGAGAACGTGAATGAAATCATTGCTCCTGAACTGATCGGCATGGACGCTCTCGATCAAGTTGGCATCGATATGGCGATGATTCAGCTCGACGGTACACCAAACAAAGCCAAGCTAGGCGCAAACGCGATTCTCGGCGTGTCCATGGCAGTAGCACGTGCAGCTGCAGACTCTCTCGGCGTTCCTCTCTACAACTACCTCGGTGGCTTCAACGCGAGAATGTTGCCAGTTCCTATGATGAACATCCTGAACGGTGGTAAGCACGCAGACAACACTGTAGACATTCAGGAATTCATGGTCATGCCAGTAGGTGCTACTTCCTTCAAGGAAGCGCTGCGCACAGGTGCGGAAATTTTCCACTCCCTGAAAAAAGTATTGGGTGAAAAAGGTCTGAGCACAGCAGTAGGGGATGAGGGTGGCTTCGCTCCAAACCTGAAATCCAACGAAGAAGCGATCACAACCATTTTGGATGCGATCAAGGCAGCAGGCTATGAGCCAGGTAAAGACGTGTTCCTCGCACTGGACGTTGCAGCTACAGAAATGTTCAAAGATGGCAAATACCACTTCGAAGGCGAAGGCGTTGTGAAAACAACAGAAGAAATGATCGCGTTCTACGAAGATCTGGTAAGCAAATACCCAATCATCTCTATCGAAGACGGTTTGTCTGAAGACGACTGGGATGGCTGGAAAGCACTGACTGACAAGCTGGGTAGCAAAGTTCAGCTGGTAGGCGACGACTTGTTCGTAACGAACACCGAGCGTCTGGCTCGCGGAATCGAAACCTCTACAGGTAACTCCATTCTGGTAAAAGTAAACCAAATCGGTACGCTGACAGAAACCTTCGAAGCAATCGAAATGGCGAAGCTGGCTGGCTATACTGCGGTGATCTCCCACCGTTCCGGTGAAACCGAAGACTCTACGATTTCGGATATCGCAGTGGCTACAAATGCAGGTCAAATCAAGACTGGTGCGCCTTCCCGCACTGACCGCGTAGCGAAGTACAACCAATTGCTGCGTATTGAAGACGAACTCGCTGATACAGCTCGTTTTGGCGGTCGTTCTGCATTCTACAACCTGAAGAAGTAAGCTTACATGATTGATAGATAAAAAGAACAGTGGCAGTCCAGGATGCAAGAAAGTCCGGGACTGCCACTGTTCTTTTTGTAGGATGAAAGAAACATGCCATTGCACTCAAGTTTTTGCATACGAAAAAAGACTGCCCATACTACTGATGGACAGTCTTTTTGTTGTTTGGCGTTTATGACATGGCGAATGCTTTGGGTTCGGCCTGCACAAAGCCCAGGCGGCTTTTACTGTACGGGATGCACATAGGAGTTCCGTACAGCGGGTCTTGCGTAATTTGGCAATCCATATCGAAAACCGTACGGACAAGGTCGGTCGTCAGTACTTCGTTTGGAGCCCCTTCTGCCACTACGGTCTGATTGTGAACGGCAACGATATGATGGGCATAGCGGCAAGCGAGATTCAGATCGTGAAGAACCATGACGATGGTGCGCTGTTCTGTTTGATTCAGTTCAAACAACAGGTCCAAAATCTCAATCTGATGCGACATATCCAAATAAGTCGTAGGCTCATCCAGCAAAATCGTTTCGGTGCCTTGGGCGAGCGTCATCGCGATCCAGGCGCGTTGACGTTGTCCGCCAGAGAGACTGTCGACGGCACGGTTAGCCATATCCGTGAGTTGAGTAGCTGCCAATGCTTTGTTGACCATCTGCTCGTCTTCTTCTGACCATTGCTGTAGCCAGTTTTGATAAGGATAGCGTCCTTGTTTGACCAATTGCAGAATCGTTAATCCTTCTGGTGCAGATGGGCCTTGAGGAAGGATGGCAAGACGTTTGGCTACCTCTTTGGTAGAGCGCTTTGCGATTGATTCTCCTTCAAGCAGGATGGCACCTTCCTTTGGTTTGAGTAAACGTGCCAGAGAGCGCAGCAATGTCGATTTACCACTGCCATTACTACCAATGAAAACAGTTATTTTTCCACGCGGGATGTTTAAATCTAATGCTTCAATGATGTTGCGTTCTCCGTACGATAACGTAAGCCGTTGGGTTTCCAAAGCTTGCATATGGGTTGGACTCCTTTCAAACGCATAGGAAGTTAAAAAATATATTCAGGGCCGCATGTGGCTATGGTGGGAGCAGAATATTTCCAGTCTAGGCTCCAGGCTACGTCCCACTGGAAGCGTGCACTGTCCGCTCCGAAGGACTCCACAAGTCGCTACGTCTGGAAATATTTTTCTCTGGCGTTACTGATCACATTCATCAATCTTTTAAAGGCTTTTTAAAATCCGTATAGCACGACAGCTCGTAGAGGAAACAGGAGAAATAAGCGAAGATCTTTGGCACGCCGACCGAGACGGAATGCAAAAAGCGAGACACGTTCTTAAGCCTCCACCTCTGAAAAACTTCCGGAAAGAACCACTTTGGACGCGGTTTCGCTTTTTGCATGGAGTCGGGCAGTGAATCCCTCAGTGGGTGGGACAAGAAGCTGAGCGTTTTCTCCTGTTTCCTCCCACCACCACAGCGGGACAAAGTTCTTTACTAGCGATTTCGGTTTTTGTACAGCAAGTAGATGAAAAACGGAGCGCCGATGGCAGAGGTGAATACCCCTACAGGCACTTCGATTGGTGAAAAAGCCATCCGTGCAATCAAATCCGCAAGCAATACGATAATGGCACCCAAGAAAGCCGAGAGTGTCATGGCACCGCCAAAGGACGGACCAATCAGTTGTTTGGCAATGTGTGGCGCCAGCAAAGCTACAAAGCTGATGTCTCCTCCAACAGAGACGGCTGTTCCCGTCAAAGCCGCGCAAATCATGAGCAGGAGGAAGCGATCCAATTGCAAGGAACTGCCGAGACTCGTTGCCAGATCATCGCCGAGCTGTTGAATGTTCACGCGTCTAGCAAGTAAGGCGGCTACGAGAATCAGTCCGACGACCCACGGCAAAATCATGAATACGTCGTTCCAGGCAACGCCGTAGATGCTTCCTGTCAGCCAGAGCAATGCCTTATTTTGCAGCAAAAACGGGCTGAACATGATCAGCATGGTGACAATGGCACCCGCTGCGATTTTGATTCCAACACCGATCATGACGAGACGAAGCGGCGTAACTCCTTTTTTCCAAGAGAGGGCATACAGCAGGAATGTTGTCAATGTCGCTCCCAAAAAAGCGATGGGAGGAAGCCATTTGATGCTCGCTGTTTCAAATAGGATCAAAAAGCCGACTGCAAAAACAGATGCTCCACCGGATACTCCAAGAATATCTGGGGAAGCCAACGGATTGCGGACGAGGCCCTGCATGATGGCACCAGCAACGGCAAGTGCGGCACCTACCAGAATAGCGATGACGATGCGTGGCAGGCGAAATTGCTCCACAATCAAAGCATTCTCTTCTGAACCGATTCCCAACAAAACTTTGACCACATCGAGCGGGGCGATTTTCATTTCACCCATTCCGAGACTGACAACCGCCACTGCGATGACGATCAGCAAGGCGAGTAGCGAAAACCAGATCGTCTTTTTATGTAGCTGAAACGATGAAAAGCGCTTGCCGATGCGAAGAGACAGGTAGTGTTTCATTATTTATCCAGCCCCTTGCGTGCGACATAGATGAAGAAAGGAATCCCGATCAGGGCTGTCATTACTCCAATAGGAACTTCTGAAGGCATTGCGATATACCGAGCGCCGATGTCTGCTAACAGCAGTAGGATGGAACCGAGTAGACCGCTGTACAAAAGCACCCAGCGAGTGTCGATTCCAACGAGATAGCGGGCCAGATGCGGAGTAACCAATCCGACAAAACCAATGGGTCCAGCAACAGCAACCGCGCAACCGGATAAGAGAACAATGACGATTCCAACACTGAATTTGACCAATAATGTGCGCTGTCCGAGACCTTTTGCTACGTCATCACCCATCAATAAGGTTTGAATCGGACGTGCGAGGACAAAAGCAGCGATCCAGGCGATGATCATATAAGGAAAGACAGTGGCTAAATACTCCAGCTTTCTGCCTCCGACTGACCCTGCTAGCCAGAACAGCACCTCGTCAGTAGCTTTTTCATTAAGGACCATCATGCCGTGTCGGATTGAGGAAGCCAAAGCGGTGATAGCTGCACCCGCTAGAACCAGCTTCACAGGTGAAAGCCCATCTCTGCCGAATGAACCGAGCAAGTAAACGATCAAACCTGCTACAGCGGCTCCTAAAAAGGAAATCCACGTAAACTGAGTCAAGGAGCTGATTCCGACAAAAGTAACGGCGAACACAACAAAAAGAGAAGCACCTGCATTAAGACCGAACAGTTCAACGTCTGCAACAGGGTTTCTCGTCAAGGATTGGAGCAGAGTTCCGGCCAAGCCGAGGCAAAAACCGACCGTAAGCGCATTGAGCACACGCGGTACTCGCACTTCTTTAATGACAATGTGCTCATTGGAGCCGTTGAAATTCGTGTAGGCATCAATCGCAGTTTGCCAACTTGTGTCAATGACGCCAAAGATGAGGCTGGCATAACTGAGGTAAGTCAGGAGAAGAAGGGCGAATATCACTCCCAGAATTTTACGAAAGTTGCTAGCTAAAAAAGAATTCATGATGGCTACATCCTTATTTCTTAGATGGTTTCATAGTTAAGTGTAGAGCTACATAAAGGAAGTGTCAATGACGTTGATAGTCATTATCATTTTGTGATTGACTTTTGACAAGCAGGGGAGTAGGATAGACTCTGTCATTGATATGAATTCTCATTATAGAAAAGGGAAAGGGGTCCTTTCATCATGTTTTCTCGTACATATCGGACCACAAGCGGTAAAGCTTTCTTTGCTGTCTTAATGGCGCTCTTACTGGTTGTTACAGGTTGTGGTACTCCGCAAGCAAGTGAACAAAAGCCGGCAGAACAAAAGCCTGCTGATCAAGCAACAGGCAATTCGGAGGGTTCCGGCCAAAGCTACACAGTGAAACACGCGATGGGCGAAACAACCATTAAAGGTACACCAGAACGCATCGTTATGTTGACTAACCAAGGTACAGAAACCTTGATGGCTCTTGGTGTGAAGCCAGTAGGGGCTGTAGGCTCGACCGTTGATCCTACTCAATTCTACGATTTCACCAAGTCTTTCCTTGAGGGTACAAAATCCGTAGGTACAGAAGGTCAACCTAACCTGGAAGCAATCGCTGCACTGAAACCTGACCTGATTCTGGGTATGAAATTCCGTCACGAAAAAATTTATCAACAATTGACTGCAATTGCTCCAACGGTATTCGTTGACGAGCCACGCGGCGACTGGAAAGAAAACTTCTCCTTGTTCTCAGAAGCAGTTAACAAAAAGGCTGAGGGTGAAAAAGTCCTCGCTGACTGGAACAAGCGCGTAGAAGAATTCAAAACAAAAGCTGGCGACAAGCTGAACACAAAAGTATCCGTTGTGCGCTTCATGCCAGGTAAAGTTCGTATCTACTACAAAAACACCTTCACTGGCGCGATCTTCAAAGACCTTGGCCTGGCACGTCCAGCTTCCCAAGACAAAGACGATTTCGCAGCAGAAGTAACCAAAGAGCGCATTCCAGAAATGGACGGCGACATCATGTTCTACTTCACGTACGAAACAGGCAAAGGCGAGGCTTCCAAGCTGGAGCAAGAGTGGACGAACGATCCTCTCTGGAAAAACCTGAACGTCGTGAAAAACAATAAAGCATTCAAAGTGGATGACACCATCTGGAATACTTCCGGTGGCGTAATCGCAGCCAATAAAGTACTGGATGAGCTGGAAGGCTACATCATCGGTAAATAATGAAAAAAAGACGGGACTGATGCTCCCGTCTTTTTTGTGTGGTTATCCTGCCATGTTGTTGAATGTTCCTCGTGGGTAGTAAATGTTTACGTGATCGATGTAGAGGGTGTTTGGGTCATCGGTCATGATACCTGAGAAAATGAATTTTAATTCATAATCAGGGGTTACCTTGTAGGTGTAGATGGTTTGGCCGCCTGTTGTGGTTTTGCTAGCAGGCTCCCCAAGTGTTTCACGCACCTCGGCAAGTGTGATTGCTTGCAGGCGTGGGTCGTAGGAGCGAATATCAACGATCTGCATTCCTTTATTAAAGGCGAAGACTAGATTGAGATCCCGGTACGTATTGTACGTGATGCCATTGACGAAGGAGACGACATCCGGTTTGCCCAGCTGTTTTTCTGCGTCATCGAACACATCTTTTTCTACCCGATACTGACTGCCAAAGATTTGGCCTTTTTGAGCCAGATCACGCACGCTTTGTAACATCTCAGCATTGTTCGCATACAGCATGAGATTTTTGTTTCCTTGCGGGTAATACAGTTGGTATTCAACAAGAATCAGGTCTTCCTTGCTCGTGCTTTCTGATCCTTGGAAGTGAAATTTCACCTGATAGTTGTTTGTGACATCGTAGGTGTAAATCGTTTGATTGCCAAACTCACTGATACGCCCCGGCTTTCCCCAGCTCTTTTCGACGGCAGACAGTCTGATTTGCTGCAAACGTGAATCTGTCCTGCGCATGTCTACGATCTGCATACCTTTGTTGTAGCCAAACAAGACCTCTTTTTTCGGGTAGGCGGAGTAGATCAATCCATTTGCTGTGTAGGTTTTCTCAGGCTTTCCCCAGCCCTGTTCAACTTCGTCTACCGTTTTTTCCAGAACGAAAGGAAGGGAGATGACTCTGCCTTCTTTCGCATTTGAGCGAATTTGTGACAAGAGCTCCTCTGACTGCGGAGTAAGCGGTGTCGTTACCCTGTTGATTGGACCCGGTCCCGGAGAAGCGGTAGGAGAGCCAGGAGCAACAGGTGCAACGGTGTCTGGTAAAGTGCTCTGGTGTTGGTTCGTAAGGAGAGAGGCTCCCAGCCAGACGGTCGCAGCGAGCACAGAGCAGAGGGCCAATCCCTTGCCAAGAGCAGAGAAACCACGATAAGAAGCAGTCCTTCCAGATTTGCTTCCATTTGTTTGGCGAATAGCAGATACGATCTCTTGCTTTTTTTCTCCGCTCATTTTCATATCCGGCATTCCTTGTAATTTCCCTAGTAAGTCATGGTCTGAATTAGATCGCATCGCCAATCATCTCCTTTTTCTCACGCTCAAGTATTTCCCTGACAGCCTTCATGGCACGGTGCAGTGTCACGTTTACTTTGTTTTCGGACCACCCAAGTATTTCAGCCGTCTCCTTGGAGGACAGTCCTTTGACTCCACGCAAAATGAGCACCTCGCGAAAAGCGGGCTTTACTTCACGGATTGCATGATAAAGTGCTTGCTGTTCCTCATGTACGTGCAGAATTTCTTCCGGTGTTTTTTCTTCCGTCTCTACATTTGCCAGCCATTTATCTGGCAGCCAATTACGAAGACGTTGCTTTCGTTTATGATCGATGGCGGTATTCCTCGCGATCGTCAATAGCCATGTTTTCGGTTGCGATCTGCCTTCGAATGCATCCAGAGACCGAAACGCTTTTAAAAAGACATCCTGGACGAGGTCTTCTACATCGCGGGTTCCTGTGTAGTAAATAAGAAATTTGTAAATATCATCGCCATAGCGCAGGAACCATTGCTCCATTAAACCGTTTTTGTCCATAGCTGAACCACCTTTTGTACGTTCTACTTGTAATTTGACGACTCAGGGTGCATTTCATTACAAAAACAAAAAAACTGCCGGAAGCAAAGGTCCGGCAGTGTGTGCATTTACGAGTGGAGCATAGAATCCCGGGTAAACCAGAGCTGATAACTGAGCATGCTGATCAGAACCGCCGAAATAGCCGCAGAGGAGCTGAAGCTGAGCATAATGAGGATTTGGTAGCGCACGGCTTCGATGGGGCTGGCACCCGCGACGATCATTCCGGTCATCATCCCTGGCAATTGGACGAGTCCGATTGTTTTCATCGTGTCAAAGGTAGGAATCATGCTCGCTTTGACAGCGCGCTTCAACACCACATGCACGGCTTGGCGTGTAGTGGCTCCCAGACAAAGCAGTGTTTCGATTTCCCCACGAGAGGCTTCTACTTCTCTGTTCATATGCGTGAGAAAAAGGCTCGTGACGATCATAGAGCTGCCAATAATCATGCCGCTCATCGGGATGAGGTACTGCGGCGTAGGAGAGACAAGCCCGAGTACAACCAACAGTCCCATGGTGATGATCTCTGTTATCGCAAGTGAAATGCAGATCCGCCAAAAGATCCCGGATAAATGCTTCGCTCTGCTGGCAGCGTTCCACGAAGCGACCAAGATCATCATGAGAATGATCACGAAAATAAACCAGACACTATCGGCAGCAAAGACAAAATGTAGGACATAGCCGATCGCGAGCAACTGAACGGTCGAACGGATGGTGCCAATCAAAATGTCTTTTTCCAAACCGAGCTTCTGCCAAACAGAGAGCAGAAGGGCAATGAAAACAAAGGCATAGGCAAAGAGTAGCCACATGTATGAAAACGTAAAAGTATGCGTCATCGCTGCACCTCACTTAAGGCAGCAAAGACATTTCCATCTTGCAAAAATTCACGAGCTTCAACGGATTGGGGCGAGTGGAAAAACGCTTCACAATCAGCGTCTTCTGCGAGCTGGTGGTTGGCCATAAACCAAATGCGCTTGCAAGCGACTCGCGCTTCTTCTAAATCATGCGTGACCCAAATTAAGGTCGTGCCCGTTTGCCGGTGCAAATCGACGAGGAGACGCTCAGCAGCCTGCTTGCTTTTCATATCGAGTGAAGCGGTGACTTCATCCAGCAGCAGGACAGGTGGCTGAAGCAACAAGCTGCGAACGAGAGCGAGCCGTTGTTTTTCACCACCGGACAGTTGAGCGGCTGGTTTTGACCAATCGATCTCTTCCATATATAACTGCTCCATCAAGTCAGAGGCGAACTTCTTATCAAAAGGACGTTGATGCAAGGTACTTACTGTCCGCAGGTTGTCTTCCACACTGCCTGGCAGCATAACAGCCTGCTGTGCCACATAACTGATTTTCATTCGCCAAGCTTTCGCGTCCCACAATGCCATTTCTTTCTTCTCTAAAAAAACCTTACCCGCATCAGGGTGCAGAAGACGACCCAAAATACGGAGCAAGGTGCTTTTTCCTTGGCCTGATCTTCCCAGAATTCCAATAATCGTAGGTTCTTTAATACTAGCGTTTACGTCACGAAACAACCATGTACTCGTGGGAGAGTGGATTTGTTTCCCCAAAGCTTCGATCTTGATGGTCATATGTAAAAGCCTCCCCATTAACGCGGAAAACACCGAAGAGGACGAGTCTTCGGTGTTTCTTTCTTACTGGCTATCTATGTACTTATTTTTTCTCCGACAGCCACTGTGAAACCGCTTGAATTTCTGGTTGTTTCTTCAGCATTCCAGGAGGCATACCGCCCTTACCATCTTTGATGATTTTAGCAATGTCGTCAGCGCTGAGCGTCGCTCCAATTTTCGTCAGGTTTGGACCTGCAATGCCTTCGAGATTTTGACCGTGACAGGAAGCGCAATTTTGTTTAAATACAGCAGCAGCGTCAATTTGTGCAGTTGGTGCGCCGCCACCATTGGCTTCTTCGCCATGTTTTGGTGGGAAAATGATTGAACCTACAAGTGCGATGAGAAAAACTAGAAACAAGATACCAAACGAAGTGAAAAAGGCCTTCGCGGAATCAATTACATCGTTTTGATTCATGTCTTTTTTGTTGGACCCAGCCATCTGACAAAGACCTCCCAAAGCAAATAATAAAGTTTCATGGTAATTTTACGGCAAAAGTTTGACAATATCAAGGAGACTACCAAACAAGACAAAGAAAGTACACAATTTGCCATTATTTCGTAAAAACACGTTGCTCTTATTCTACCTTATAACGGTCAATATTATTTGAAAGAATTTCTCTTATAAATGGAAGGGATAGCGGGTTGCTGTTACCAGACAAGTGTGATAAAGTTGTTGTATTGGTTTTTTCCGCCTTGGAAATACGTTTTGAGGTGAATGAAAATGGCATTGGCTGCGAAAATTTTACTTGTGATCGCAAGTATTGGCTTAATTATCGTCGTGTTGCTGCAATCGGGAAAAAGTGCCGGCCTTTCCGGAGCGATTGGTGGCGGCGCAGAGCAACTGATGGGCAAACAAAAAGCCCGCGGGATTGACGCACTTTTAGGGAAACTGACCGTTGTATTTGCGGTTGGCTTCATGATTTTTGCGATTTTGCTCGGGTATTTCTTGAAATCAGGAGCGTAATAGACGAACGGCCGAAAGACAGCGAGTGCAACTTGCTGTCTTTTTCTCTATTCCGATTGCGATATGCAGGAACGGTGAATACTACATAATAGGATGGTCATGGAGAAACGCGGGAATGCCACGCGAAAAAGGAGGTTTGTGAATGGAAGACCAAGAAAAAATACTCGCGTTTATGCGAGAGCAAGCATACCACCCGATGACGGTGAGGGAACTGGAAGAAGCGTTTGGAATCAAGGATTCTGTCACGTTCAAGGAGCTTGTGAAAACGCTGAATGCACTGGAAGCGAGCGGAGAGGTGATCCGCACCAGAGCGAATCGGTATGGCGTGCCTGAAAAAATGAATCTGGTACGCGGACGTCTGCAAAGTCATCCGAAGGGCTTTGGATTTGTGATCCCGGAGACACCTGACTCGGATGACGTATATGTACATGCGAATGATATGAATGGTGCACTCCATGGCGATACGGTTTTTGTCCGCGTGGAAAAAGAAGCGGGCGGCAATCGCCTGGAAGGGCAGATCATCCGCATTGTCGAGCGCGGAATCAAGCAGGTTGTAGGGACATTCAAGGATGAGAGGCATTACGCGTTTGTCATCCCCGACGAAAAGCGAATCGGCAAAGATATTTTTATCCCGAAGGACTCCTTTAATGGAGCAGTAGATGGTCACAAGGTAGTCGTGAACATCGTTCGCTATCCAGAGGGGCGTGTGAATCCAGAGGGTGAAGTCGTCGAGATTCTCGGACATAAGAACGATCCGGGCGTCGATATTCTGTCGATCATCCGTAAGTTTAACTTGCCTGAGGCTTTTCCTGAGGACGTATTAGCTGAGGCTGAGGCGGCACCAGATGAGATATCCGAGGAAGAGATCAAGGGTCGGCGTGACTTACGTGATCGTATGATGGTCACCATTGATGGAGCAGATGCCAAAGACTTGGATGATGCGGTGTCTCTTGAGAAGCTGCCAAATGGAAACGTAAGACTCGGTGTGCATATCGCTGACGTGAGTTATTACGTTCGCGATAAGTCCCAGCTGGATAATGAGGCGTATCGTCGCGGTACCAGTGTCTACTTGGTTGACCGCGTCATTCCGATGCTGCCACATCGCTTGTCCAACGGAATATGCAGTCTCAATCCGCAGGTGGATCGCTTGACGATTTCTTGTGATATGGAGATGGATGCAGGCGGGAACACCGTTAAGTACGATATATTTTTGAGCGTGATTCGTACAGATGAGCGCATGACGTATGCGGATGTACGAAGTATTTTGGACGACAAGGACGAAGCGCTGATCGAGAAGTACAGCCAACTCGTCCCGATGTTCGAGGAAATGAAGAATTTGGCATTGAAGTTGCGTGGAAAACGTATGCAGCGTGGTGCCATTGACTTTGACTTCCGCGAAGCGAAAATTTATGTGGATGAAGCGGGTACACCTACGGAAATCGGCTTCCGCACGAGATCGATTGCGGAGCAGATCATCGAAGAGTTCATGCTCGCTGCCAACGAAACAGTGGCGGAGCACTTCCACTGGATGAAGCAGCCGTTCATGTACCGGATTCACGAAGACCCGAACGCTGAAAAGCTCATGGCCTTCATGGAGTTCATCACGAATTTTGGCTACTCGATCCGCGGGAAGGGCAATTCTGTTCATCCACGTGCGTTGCAGCAGCTGCTGGAAGAGGTAAAAGGAACGCCGGAAGAAATTATTATCAGCACCGTCATGCTGCGTTCGATGAAGCAAGCGCGTTACGACGCGGAAAGTCTGGGGCATTACGGCTTGTCTACGGAGTTTTATACCCATTTCACTTCGCCGATTCGCCGTTATCCCGACCTGATCGTCCACCGCCGTATTCGCGAATGGATCGAGTTGGGGAATCAAATATCAGAAAAACGTCTGGGGTACTGGGCAGAGCAAATGCCAGTAATCGCAGAGCATGCGTCACAGCGTGAACGGTTGGCTGTCGATGCCGAGCGTGAAACAGACGATCTGAAAAAAGCGGAGTTCATGCTTGAGCGAGTGGGAGAAGAATTCGAAGGTGTCATCTCCAGCGTCACTTCGTTTGGGATTTTTGTCGAGCTGCCTAATACCATTGAAGGCTTGGTGCACGTCAGCTTTTTGACCGACGACTACTATCATTACCATGAGAAAATGTTTGCGCTGGTCGGTGAGCGTACTGGAAAGCAGTACCGGATCGGGGATGTCGTCGAGGTACGTGTAGCGAATGTCAACGTGGATGAACGCACCATCGACTTCGAAATCGTCGGGATGCCGAAGGCTGGCTTCCGTGGTAGCCGTGAGCGTACGCCTCGCGTAATAGATGGTCGCGGTGGGGATCGTAAGCCGACACGTGGCAAGCAACAAGATCGTTCACGTGCAGGCCGTCCAGATCGTCCTGGCAGACCAGATCGACCAGATCGACCAGATCGTCAAAAGGACAAAAAGCATCCGGCGGAAATCCGGCAGAAATACAAGGATCGCCGCAAAGCGGAAGGGAACAAACCTCCTCGTCGTACTGGATCGGGCAAAGCATCGAACGGTGAAGAAGTGCTGCCAATCGGTACAGGAGAAGGAGATACCCCAGCGAAACGCCAGAAGGGATTCTGGGAAGATCTCGTCAAGTCCAAGAAAAAGAATCGCAAAAATGTAGCCAGTCAGGTGAAACGGAAACGCCGTTAAACAATTGTTTAAACCCCGAAAAGTACTCGGAGCGATCCGTTTCCCTTTTCGGGGATGGCTATTTACCGGGTAAATGACTTGCCACAATGGGCAAAATTTGCTAGACTAACTGGTACGAAACGCAGTACGTACAAGTGAGGTGATCTCCATGTCAAAAGAGAAGGCCGGAACCAAGACAATCGCCCAAAACCGAAAAGCGCGCCACGATTACCACATCGAGCAAGTATACGAGGCAGGCATTGAGCTGACCGGTACGGAGATCAAGTCCGTGCGTGCGGCGCGTGTCCAGCTCAAGGACAGCTTTGCACGTGTTCAGAATGGCGAATTGCTTCTGTACAATGTGCACATCAGTCCGTACGAGCAGGGAAATCGTTTTAACCATGAGCCAGAGCGGACTCGCAAGCTGCTGATGCGCCGCTTGGAAATCCTCAAGCTCAATGGTCTGATTCGCGAAAGAGGGTACTCGCTGGTCCCGCTCAGCATTTATTTGAAGGGCGGCTGGGCCAAGGTCGAGCTCGCACTTGTCAAAGGGAAAAAGAACTACGACAAGCGCGAAGACCTCAAGAAAAAAGAGTCTGCGCGTGATATCGATCGTGCTCTGCGCGAACGTCAAAAAGGTTGATTGGATTGCACTGGCAGGCTTGGCAGCAATCAACGTTGAGTTTTGGTTGTCGCCTGTGCTATATTTAATAAGCAACAACAAGCCAATACACTGTTAGTTACAATATAGTCTAGGTGCGGATTTAATGGCTCTTCACCTAGACTTTTTCTCACCTTACCTGGGGGCGTTCTGGATTCGACGGGGATGGTAGAGCATGAGAAGCGAGCCGGGGGGCTGCGGACCTCGTCAACAACGCGGAACGCCATTAACTGGCAACAAACAACTTTCTCTCGCTGCTTAATAACCAGTGAGGCGCTACCATTCCATCGCCCATGTGGCATGACTAGCGCTCAACTTTAGTGGGATACGCCGGAGGCTTCCGCCTGGAGCCGAAGGAAGAAGATCAATCAGGCTAGGTAACGGGTCAGCGCGTCACTCCGCGAATCCGGTACCGAAATTTAAATGAGTGACTGCGCTCGGAGATGCTCATGTATCGCTGTTTTCGGACGGGGGTTCGAATCCCCCCGCCTCCACCAAATACATAAAGTGATGTCACCTGTTGAGGTGTAATTTAAACCTAATTTTTGCCGCTTCGGCAAGTATAGCTTAAAATAAACTCTCGGCAAACAGATGCTTAAATTTTTTAAATATACCTAAAAGAAGTCCTCGATAATGGGGACTTCTTTGTCTATACTCTCTAAATTTAGAGGAGGGCTTTAGATGGACAATATAGGTGGAAGAATAAAGCATATTCGCAAGTTTAATAAAATGATTCAGACTGATTTTGCTACTTTGATCGGTACAGTTCAAGGAACTTTAAGTGAAATAGAAAAGGGAAAACTAAAGCCATCTGTCGATACATTGTATGACATTAGAAAACGTTTTCAAATTGATTTAAACTGGCTTGTATTGGGTGCTATCGAGTCTTCAGAGTTATTGGTATTTGAATATGAGCTTATTAGAAAGACAAGGGAGCTAGGTGCAAATAGCCAGAAGGAGGTAATGGAATTTATATACTTCAAATTGAACCGTAACAGAGTAAGCACCTCAAAAACTAATTAAACTGAGATAAAGATAGGGGATTTCTAAAAAGCTGGGACACAACCCTTTTATAGCTTAGACAATCACTTTTCCTTTTTACTTGCAAATTTTGAGGAAATCGAAAGTGGGTTATTGGAGCCCAAAATTCATGCATACCAATTGCACTTTAAAGAATTTAATTGGGTTGCAAAGAAGGCAGGCGTAGGTGATGACGAGGTATAACCCGATAATAATGCCATTTTATGAGACTAATTGCGTTAACGCTGTGAATAGTTAAATTGAATGTAAAATAACATTAAGAAAGGCTGTCGATTCTATCGACAGCCTGAGATTTACCACTACGGTTGAATTTCTTTTTGCTTTTAATCGGAAGTAGTAACCTCTTTTTGATCTGTTGAATAGTCATAAAACCTAAACTTGGAACTATATACATATTCTTCATTTAATTCAGAAGTAATCCAAAATCTGTGTAGTTTTTCTGCTACTTCACCAGTTACGCAACTACCTCCAAACGGATCTAATATCACATCGCCTGGATCTGTTAAAAAATTAATGAAGAAAGTAGGGAGGTTTGCAGGAAATCTTGCGGGATGAGGCTTAATATTCAAAGACTTGCAAGCTTGTAAGTACCTACTGGTTGCTTCAGTATTGGGTATTTCTAATAAGTTATCTTGTAATACTTCCGATAAATTATCATAATTCAGAAGGTTTGGAGGGATTGCCCCTCCATTGTCTTTACCCCACTTTTTCCCTACTTTATGTCCTGATGGACGAGGTCCATCATTATAACCCTCTTTAAGAAGTTTCTTCATACTGGCCTTATAAGGAGTAAGTACCTTCCTATTATCAGCTTTTGGCCGTTCAGTCTTTGATAACCACCAAACTGTATTAACAGAATCCTTAACTCGAACTCTTTCAATATTTACCCATTGAATTGGGCTTGGGATTTTTGCTGGATTGTACCAATAGAATTCTTGAGCTAGGTGGAATCCTACAACATCACTACATAATTTTATCAGAAGTTCAAAATGATATAAGGATCTTGTAGGATATCCCTTATTCCAACTACCACCAATATCTATAACGAGACTGCCTGTTGGCTTCAAAATTCGTTTAAACTCATTGGCAAAATTGGTAATAAACCAGTCAACGTAATTTTGTGAATCTTCATTTCCATATTTCTTTTTCTTCAACAGTGCGAACGGTGGAGATGTCATGATAAGATCAATCGAATCATCAGGTATTGACTTTAGAAAATTAATAGAATCACAACAATATGCAAATCCATAATCAGTTTGAAAGAAAGGCTTGAAATCATTAATTACAAAAGGAAACACATTATTAGACATAATACCAACCCTGATTTTTTTTTGTGAGCTCGTATGATTATACCATAGGATTAGAATCTAAAAGAAATGATAATTACTGCGAATAGTTTCCATTGGAATATTTCCTTCACAATATGGACCAAAAATAAATGATGAGGGTTAAAGGAAACACAAATTATTACAAAATGTGTAATATAATAGTTTGTATTTGATTCTAGGGATATAATATAGATTAGGACAATTTTACTAAAAAGGTGGTTACCATGGGGAGAGAATTGTCAAATCAGGATAGACAAAGGGCTTTTCAAGCAATATTACCTAAACAAATAAATTGTGAGTATTTTAATGAACTGACTGAGTTTTCGGCACATGATCTTGGAAGAGGTATGTTAAATCACGATAGATTTGGATTAATAGAGACTTTGAAGGGTTACGAAAATTTTGAAGCAACAGACAATGATATTATTGAATCACGTATTCTTCCTTCAGGTATAGATAATATTATTCTTTCTATCTCGCTAAAAGCTTTTTTGCTTTCTAAAGATAAGAAAAATAGTGGTGACATCGCATTACTAGTCCCACCTTTTTCGTATGCTTACCCCCTTTTTCTTTCATATCACCTAATATTTCAACACCTTGGTGAAAGCCTTTCACCTTTACTAGAGGCTAGATTTGAAGAATCCCAAGGAATCTTAATACTTTCTGATAATATCGAATTGCTTTCACATATATGGAGAACGTCAGTTGCAGGGACACATCTTAGAGATCATATTAATACGTATACATTAGAAGCAGGAAAGTTTAAAGAATTTAATTTTAACAAAAGAAAAAGTTTGAAGAAAAATGGAAAAAAATTGAGTGACGGAAGCCTTCCATGGATTGCATTGTTTAGGGCTGTGAGGTACTTTTTACCGGATAGTTTAGAAAAAAGACCTGCAATAATTATGGTTGACCTATTACCATATCGTCATAGGAAAAGAGCAAATGAGTTGATTGACTGGGCAAAAAGAAATGCAAATCATGTTATTGTTATAGCTCCTCTATATGATGATAATTTATATCAAAGTGTAACTACGAAAATAATTAATGTTTTAGCTATCGACCATTTCAATCTTGGGAGAATGAAAAAATCCTTTTATATAGATGAGAACAGCTCTTTTAATCCTGTAACTGCTTGTTGGAACCTTCATGCGTCCTTACCATTTATTGAAGATATTATTAGTTCCATTTCCATCACAAAAATCTCTGTTATCAAAACATTGGAAGAACTCATGAGTACTGCCTATATGCTTATTTCTAGTTCGAAGACAAAAGATGGTTCAAAACCTAAACCCTTTTTACGACTATCAAATATATTAATGAAATTGTGTTCTTTGTCTGTTCCTTTGGAATGGTACGAGCGAGCTAGAAGTGCGGAAGGAAAACCAACTATTGAAGAGTTGATTTTGAGAGCAGCCAAATACCCAAATGAAAGTTATGAAGAAAAAATAATTATAGAAAATTTGTTACCTCAGCTTCAACAATGTATAAATGATATTTATTCATTTCTTAAAATGCAAAAGAATAGCCCAAAAGGTGAAGCCATAACAGAGCTTATTAACATCTTTCAAGAAGAAAGTAAAATTATGGTGATTGTAGATGATAAAACTGTAGCTGTTGAGTTGAAAACATGGCTTAAGTATAACGGGATAAGCGGAGATAAGCTTGAACACTTAAAAGTGATAACTCAAGAGGAATGGGCTAAAAATCAATTAAAAGAAATTTATCTAGAACAGAGTGAGCACCCCAAAAAAGTGATACTAGCAACACCCTGGAAACAACAGTATCTTAGTTCCTTCTTTTTATCTAATAACACTGATATTTACTTTCTGACTCTTCCCACTGAGACTCTTATTGTTAAAAATCAAATCAGAAAAGTTTATGAAGAGAACATTTCTTATAAAGAAAAGATGGGGGAGTTATTTTACAACTTTTTTAAAATAAATAAACTTCAGGAAAATCAGCTTTCACAAGTAATAGTAAAATACAGTGAGTTTAAAGTATCTACTCTACTTAATAAAAAATCAAATGATTATGAAAATATTAAAGTAGACTCATTATTTGACGAAAAACTACTACTAGAAATGATGACGGAAAATGATAATGACTATGAAGAAATATTTGAAGAAGATAAATTTATAGAAGAGTATTTTAATCAAGACATAAACATTCCCGAATATTATTGTAAGGCAATAAAAATTTCTGCTAGGGACATAAATCACTCTAATACTCTATTAAATTATTTTTGCTCAATGGAACAAGATTCATGTTTGAAAATAAAGAAGATCAAGGAAGAACAAGTTGATGATTTACATCCTCTAGAATTACAGAAAGGAGATATTTGGGTCAAATTAAAAAAACATCAGAGAAGAGAACTATTTGATACAGTTCTTGGACTTGCTTCTAACACTTTGGCAATGAAGTGGATACAAATAAATACTGCCGAATGGAAAGAAATGACTAATTTACTATGGCACAAATATCATAATGAAAACCAATATAGGTCAGAAACATATGAACAAATTCTTCAGGCAGTACGTGAAAAAGGCGGATCAATTTCCTCAAAATTTGCAGTAGCTAGTTGGATTAAAGGTAATGTTACGTTAGTAAGAGATGAAAAGACGGTCAGAGCAGTTGCATTAGTTATTGGGGATAAGCGCTTCATTGATCGATGGAAATTAATTTATAAGGCTATGAGGCAGCTTTGGACAATACATATTCAACTTGGAAGAGCATTAGGTAAATTGATAATTGAACAGGCTGCTTTGATTTCACCTTATAAACATCAAAAAACCGAATGGATTGATCTAGGATTAGAAATTCGCATACCGCTAGATGACGTGCTAGATGTTTTGGAACTTAAAGAAATTATTGATATTGATAAAGAAATAGAGTATAAGGTGCCACAAGAAATACTTTATAAAAAGATCAGTGAAGAAACCATCGATAACTTATTGCGGAAAGGATTGATTCAAGTTGTCCAATAAACAAAGAGTTAATGACGAAATTCGTTTCGTAACACACATGCAAGAAGTTTTAAAACTTGGGATGCTTGGAAGAAATGATTTTGAGGTTGTTGGTGAAGAGCCATCAAGAAGATTCTATTCAGGGGTATTATTTCCCGATTCTGAATTTAAAAAGCAACTGTCGGAAGAAAATAATAATATTGATCCACAGCCTGTTTTCAGAAGCTTAGCAAAAAACTGCAACATAGGTTTGGAATTTTTAGTTAAACCTATTGACGAAAAAGTGGTTGTCAATGTTTCAGGTTCTTTTAAACTATACCCGCGAATTTTTCCTACATATACTGAACAGTTAAAGGCATTGGATTACTTAATTAATCAAGATGAGGCAAGTGAGAACCAACTTGAAAATGAAAATATATATGATGAGCAAGAAGTTGAATCGGATCAAGGTAATGATAATAAAAAACAAAAGGAGGATGGACTAAAATTATTAGAAAAATACAGGCAGATTAAAGTTGAATTTGAAAATATTGAATTTGATATAGATCATGAGAGATTATTATCTCATAAATTAGACTTGGGGCAGTATATATTTGAAGCAATACAAAAAGCAGGCACCTGGGAAGACTTATTTGCTGTTAAAAATGAGTTAATATCAAAAACAGGAACTATATCTTTGATAAACCGACCGGAAAATGAGAAATCCTTTGGAGAGTGGCTAAACAGCATTAGGAGTTCCGAGGTTACATTTCCAAATTGGAGTGCTTCACTTGTAGTTGAACCACGTATATACAAAGATGAAAATAGCCAACTATTGACGAGGTTTGTTACATCATTAATTAATCAAACATCAATACCCAATAAAGAACTTGGCGAAATACCGACAGGGCATTCATTAGAATTTTTTGACTGTGAAATATCAGTAGAAATAGTTCATGGTGAGCATATTGCCTTTGAATTCGATGGTGCACCTAGAGATTACAAGTACAACAAATATTACAGTGTTAAAGGAATAAATTGTGTTGGAGAAAACACGAAAAAAGGAATAAGAAGTGAAACAGTTCCTGTTTATTTTCAAAAACTTTACAGGACTAGGGGCGATCTATCTGTTAGTTTTGATGATCTAACAACACCTGAAAAAGTAAATTATTTTTTAAAAGATGTTGCTTCAAGAATGAGGGACTATTTAAGTGATTGGAGGGAATACATCGATAATGGGGGAGACGAAGAACAATCGTTGAGAACTGATGAGGAAGTTGAAAGCTGTAGAAAAGATATGAATGAATTTATAGAGGAGATTGAGTCATTTGAATTAGGAATATATGTACTTAATAGAGATAAACGGTTGATGTCTGCTTTTAACATAATGAATGAGATTTTTAAGGAATCGGGAAAAGGTAAGTACACATCATGGAGATTATTCCAGATAATTTTTATTGTTAGAATACTTCCAAGTCTGTACTTAAGGGAAATGCCAAATAGTGAAAACAAGAAGGAACAAATTTTAAAATCTGCTCAGTATGCCGATGTACTTTGGTTTCCCACAGGTGGTGGTAAAACAGAGGCTTATCTTGGTTTAATCGTTTGTGCTTTATTTTTTGATCGGTTAAGAGGGAAAAAAATAGGCGTTTCAACATGGATAAGGTTTCCCTTAAGAATGTTATCTAAAAACCAATTAGACCGATTAGCAAAAGTTTTGATTGTTGCTGAAAAATATAGACAAAATAATTCTGAACTTAACGGAAAAGGAGTCCCATTTTCAATTGGATTTTTTGCCGGAGGAGGAAATACTGATAACTTTCTAAGTGAAAACAAAAAGAAAAAGTATTTTGAAACAGAAAGCAACAAAATTAAAGCAATGTTACTTCATAAGTGTCCGATGTGCAATGGAAAATTGAATCTTGACTTTGATAATACTGCTTGGAAGATCCTTCATAAATGTGTTAATCCAGAATGCTTTGTTTATCAAAGCCCTGTACTTCAGGGTTCGCTGCCTATATATTTAACTGATTCGGAAACGTACAGATATGTACCGAGTGTTCTTTGTGGTACCGTTGATAAGCTTGCAATCTTAGGAAGATATAGAGAATTTGTTCATATTTTTGGTCAAGTTGGGGGACGCTGTGAAAAGCATGGGTATTTTTCAGATCGTTGTATAGTGGGTGCATATGATAATTACAATTCATGTGAAGCGAAAGTGACTCCATCAAATAAAGCAAAAACACAAACTCTCAAAGAAGCATTTTATGATCCAGTACCATTCTTCTTGATTCAAGATGAGTTGCACTTGTTAAAAGAAGAACTAGGCGCTTTAAATGGGCATTATGAAGGGGTATTAAATGAACTTGCAAGAACTTTTGGTAGGGAAAAATATCATTTGCCAAAAGTAATAGCGGCCACTGCTACTATAGAGTCATATGAGCACCACATTAATCACCTGTATACTCGACCGCCAAGAAAATATCCCTCAATGGGGTATAAAAATGGCGAATCCTTCTATGCAACGAGTAGCCCAGAAATATTACGTCGCCTCTACTTAGGCATTCTGCCCCATACAAGATCGCAAGAAGAAGTAATAGGAAGATGCCTGTATCTTTATCATAGAGAAATAAAAAGGCTCTATAGTACTGCCTCTTGTGCATGGAAGGAAATTGGGCTAAAAAGTATTACATCTGAAGATCAATTTGAGGATTTTTTATCAAATTATGATCTTTCAGTGGTTTATGTCAACCAAAAATCAATGGGGCATGATGTTAAGAGAAGGATAAATGAGACAACTACTCCATCTTTAAGGCGTGATAGTGATCAAGAATTTGATTTGCAAGTGGAAATGTTAACTGGTGAAAATGATATGGATAAAATTGTTGCTGCAATTGATAGAATTGAGTCAGAAGGTCATGGAAAAGAGTATAAAGACAAGCTTCATACACTAATAGCGACAAGTCTTATTAGCCACGGAGTTGATCTAGAACGAATAAATGCTTTCTTTATGGCTGGTATGCCTTCAAAACAAGCTGAATATATCCAGGCAAGTAGCCGATCGGCACGAACTCATGCTGGTTTAGTTGTTGTGAGTTTTAGACCAAATGATTTAAGAGAACGTTCTCAATACCAATACTTTATACAAAATCACACGTTTTTAGATAGATTAGTAGATCCTGTCCCGATCAACCGTATGGCAATTAAGGCGATTGAAAGGACAATACCCGGAATTTTATCAGGATTACTTTTGTGCTTACATTCACAGAAACACGAAAAAACTATCTACAGTTGTGGTGAGTATCAAAAATATATTGCTAATTTGACAACCAGAGGAGTTCATATAACGGACGAGTTAATTAATCAATTGAAAAGTATTATTGGTACTAATCATGAATATTTCTCGCTAACATCTCGAGAAAAAGCTAATGAGGTAATTGAGGAGATATTTAACGAAAAGGATCATATACTAACTTCCTCTCCTATTACCACAAAAATAAAGGATGAAAAGGTCCTCAACCCAATCACCAGCTTTAGGGATATTGAGGAAGGGTTACCTTTACTTTCTACGCCGGAGACTGCAGTAATATTAAAAACTTCGGCACTTTAGTAAGGAATATTTAAAGGAGGGGGAAGAATGCCAAACGTAAAACGAGGACGAAGCCAAGTTTTATTTAATTATCTACCTGGTGCTGTCTTTATGGAAAATGGTATGTGGTTCATAGTGAAGGATCTAAGACTTCGTGAGTTAAATGAAGCTTCTGAGCACCTATTAAAAAATGCCCAAAAATTTATTGAAGACTGGTCAATTAATCAAGAGCTCAACTATAATGTTTATCCAAATAGAGATGATATGTGGTTTATTGGAGAGATTGAAGAAGTTAACTGTGAAGTTTTTCCACTAGTTTTATACTGTAATAATAGTACTTGTAGAAATACACATGTATATTCGGATACAGATAAGTTAATTAAACAAAATCCCCAGATGACCTGTGAATTTTGCAAAAAAGGAAAACTACAACAATATCCTTATGCTTTAATACATGCCAACGGAGATTTACAACCTATAAAGGTTAAATACAATGATGAACAGACGTGGAAAGAAAAACTAGATGGAATCCGGATGTTTGATACTCGTAGATTCACTACAGCGACTTGGTACAATTATAAAACTGGAAAATCACTTGGTGAGTTAGGCACCAAGATGACTAACTTACCTTTACCAAGTTCAATGAATAACCGCAGATTCTTAGGAGGAACACACTTAGCGGATGGAGATGTGCACTATCCTGCAATAAGGTCTTTTGTTAATCTTGAGAACGGTATGCTAAATAAGAGATTGGAGAACCCAAACTTTCACTGTATTCAAATGGGTGCTCTGCTTGGTTTAAAAGAAATAAAAGTTGATAAGTTTAAAGAGAATTTTGAATCTAGTAGTGAAAATGAAACAATAAAAAAAATGCTTGAAAAAGCTACAAATGATGCTCAAAGGGAAATGGTATTACAACTTGCAGGCTTAAGTCTTTCAGACTTAAATTCAACAGAGGAAAAAATTGTAGTGGAAGTTGACACTTTATTTGGAAGTGAGGTACCAAACGAACAAATAATTAAGGATCGATCTTTACACGAATTCATCTTTTCTTGGTATGAAAACGAAGGAAGGACAATTGATCATAAAATAAAGGAATCAGAAGAAAAATGTAATTATACTCAACAAACTGAGTTTCTTAACGCAAAGTCATTGTTGAATAGTTATGGTTTAGAAGATGTAATGTTGCTTGAAAGATTCCCAGTTGTTTCGATGGCAATTGGATTTACAAGAAAATCTTTTGATCGTAAGAAATCGGTGCTTAATCCTTTTAAACAAAAAGTAAAAGGGAAAGATAAAACAGTTATTCCAGTACTTAAGAATGAAAATGAGGCTATTATTTTTAGACTAGATCCTAGAAGGGTATTAGCCTGGTTGCAAGTTAACAATTTTATCAATAACAGAAAATTTATTCCGAAATCAAAGGAAAAAGCTCAAAGCTATTTATACAGCCAATTTATTTTTTCGGATGTTAGAGAAGAAGAAATCTCCAGGTTATCACCCAAAGACTTCTTGGATGACAAAAGAAATCTTGTCTCAATTATGGTTTTTCGCCTACTGCATACTTATCTCCATGTCCTTTTGCAGTCAGGAAAAACACTTATTGGGCTGGACGTAGATAGTTTATCAGAATATTTATTTCCATCTTCGTTGTCAGGAGCAATTTATGTTTCTAAATTACAAGGAGGTGGAATGGGGGCTCTAATTGCAGCTTTTGAAAATGATTTATCAAGGTGGTTAAAAAGTTCATATGATAAGTCACATACCTGTTTATTCGATCCGGTTTGTAGGGAACATCAAGGTGCCTGTCATGCATGTCAATACTTGAAGTTTTCATGCCGTCATTTTAACCACGGTTTAAGTAGAAATATCCTAACAGGCGGCATAATAAAAGACTACCATGAGACTATTGAGGTATTGGGGTACTTCTCTAAAGAGGTCGATGATGTAATAAATCAATGGAGGATTTAATTGAAGATACAAGAGTTAGCAATATTATTTAAGCGAAGCAAATGCGAGAATAGTGTCATAGGATGGGCTGGAATATTTCGTTATCTTGGAGCTCGCTATCGAAACGATGGCTTTTCATTAGAAGATTGGCTTAGCTTAAACTTTAACAAAATAGATAGCCAGGTTGCCCAAAGTTTGTTTAGACTACTTGAGGAGTCTGAATTACTTAAGAAAAACGGTGTGAAATATACGATTTTAGATGATAATCTTCTTCAAAGAGTGTTAGAATCGATCGAATTATTACTAAAAGTAAATTTTGTGGATATCGATAATAAAGGAGAAAAATTACTTTGGACTCTTCCTAGTGGAAGAAACGTACCGAAAAACATCTCTTGTTCGTTTAGTCATTTAAACTCTTGGGTACGGGATTTAATACTCACAGGTAGGGAACGATTAATTTTCTTTTCACCTTATTTTTCAGAAGCTGGTATAAATCATTTCTTGATAAGTTTAGAAGCGCTGGTTAAGAACAGAGAAAATATTAGAATCGATTGGATTACGAGCGATTTAACTTTACAAACAAATTATAAGGCTTTCACTTTCTTAAAACAAAGGTTCAAAAATAAAAATATGAGATTCTTTGAAGCAAGTACGTATGAAAATGAAAGATTATGGTTTCATGCAAAGTTATTATTAGTCGATGCAGAAAAAGGGTACATGGGCTCAGCAAATTTTAGTAAAGGGGGATTGGATGAACAGTTTGAATTAGGAACACCACTTGGTGCAAATTATGCTAAACCATTAACAAAGTTGATTGATTATTGGATAGATGAAGAAGATATTCTAGAGGTAAACGTTTAAAGATATACAATTCACAAATACTCAAAAAACTAACTTTTACCAACCTGTTACAAAATAAATTACCTCATCTATTAAGGTGGGGTATTTTTATCGTTCAGTCAATTCTTCGAGTATGAGTGGGTTTAGATAATAAACAAAAAAAAGTTGAATTAATGATGAGGATATTTTATGGTGGATTAATTTATTTAGTATTACTTTAATTATAAAGTAATTTGAAGCCAGGCTGCCGCTGTTTATACAAGAAAGAGGGTAAAACACTATTTCCTCGTCCAATTACAAATATTCTTTTATAAAAAGGTGTAGAGTGAACGTCTACCCCTTTTCGCCTTTCTATAAGATCTTGGCTTTTTAATTAACTTTATAAGATTTCATTATATTCATGATTTGCTGAGTTCTTACGATGAAATCTAATATTTTTAAAATACCCAGTACGCACTTCTTCATAAATTTCTTTACCTAATTTTCGCTTTTGGGGATTCGATAAAGTTGACCAATTTTGAGTTGAATTTGTTTTAACTAAGCTACACTACCAGATTTAAGTTGACTTACGCTGTTACTAATTCTGGTTCTCCATTGATTATTCACCGTAAATCACCTTCCTTCAATTAGTTCTTCTGCTTCCAAAAGAATTTTTTTGCTTCTGCTATTTTTAAAAATTGTTTCAGTTCAATTATTAAACTCTCAATCTCGTCTAAGTCGCTAATTTCTAACAAATCTTTCAACTGTAGTTGATTAATCTTTGCAGGATCAATTTGTTGTTCTTCTTGAAGAGGATTTTCTATTAGAGTGACATCGAACATGCGATTTTCTACTTGTGAATATGTCTTCCACTCTACGAAACCTACTAACCATGGTCCTTCTCATCGGCAAAGACCTGTATATTTTTAAATTCAGCACCAACTTGAATACAGTTGAACACTACGTAAAACATTCAAAACAACCTTACTATCGTTTCTTGTACGCCTATCTACATGACAACGAGGTGGAAGCCGAAAAAGAACTGGCAAAAATCACATCCGATAAACTTCGCGCCTACATCACCGTAGTGGTAGAACTCCATCGCGGCAACTACGATTTGTAGAAAAAGCACTCAATAAGATTGATTCATCAGAGCATCGAAACTATTACTCCGCACATTTAGCACTACTAAATAACAACCAAGATGCCTACAAACAACACCGATCCGAGATCAAGAATCGTATCTACGAGTTGTCACTCGATGCTGAAGTGGCCTATCATCAAGGAAACATGGCAGAAGCAGAACAATACGGCCAACTAGCCATTGCCGAATCCAAGGGCGTACAAAAGTATTTGATGATCAAGACACTTGAAAAAAGCAAACGCAGTCTGCATCGGAACTCTTACTTCTAGGTCACTTTCCTCGTTCGTTTTCTGAATCTGGGAGGGATAGCCGTGTCTCACGAATACCGATCACGAATCAACCGTGTCGTCACATGGCTGCCACAGAGTGGATACGTATCAGATGATCGTCTATGCTACGAACGAATACCTATACAGGTGGGCAAGTAGGGGCCAGGTACGTCGTTGATATTTGTGTGCCGGTAAAATATATCTAGATCTGCGTTTTTCTTCTATAAAAAGGACTGTCCCGATTCAACGCTCGAGACAGTCCTTCTTTGCGCTACAGCTCCATCGCCCATGTGGCGTGACTAAGCAAGCCTATTTCCTCAATATAGCCCATTCGACAACAACAAAATTAAGAATAAGCCCAGCCCAAATATTTACATTCAATACCTCTCCAATGACGGTTTCCATACCTTGCGGAAGAGAAAAACCGTGTAGAATAAAGTAAAGAAGGAGTAATACTGGCACCAATAGACGCGCGCTTATGGCAACTAATGTCATTCCAAAACTGCGAATCATCCACTTTCGGTGTTCCTCATATTCCCTGTTGATTGCGGTAAGGTACCCTTTCCAGCATGTGAAAAGCCAAGCGAAAGATAAGACAAGGAAGCTTGTTGCCTTCATGAAATTTTCTGCATAAAAGATACTTGCTAAAGAGAGAAGTCCGCTAATAAACACACTGTACACATAAACTCTCCCAAGAAAACGATGTATCCTTGGGTTCTTTAGGCGAATTCGGTCGACAAACTGGAAAAAGCCAGTGAGAAGAGCAATGAAAGCAGAAACGATATGAGCAACTAATAAAGGATATTGAAGAGAACCGGAAATAATCGTTATGCGGCTGTTTGCAGGATCTAATGTTAAATAGGGAGCCATAAATGGAAGGATAACCACTAGCGATACAAGAAATAATCCCCACCAAATTTTAGGAAGTTTCTCAAGCACGCAAAAGCCTCTCCCCTCTGAATAATTTGCTTACCCCCATCCTAAACGTAATTTCAAAACAAACCCTAAACGATTTCTAAAAAAAGGATAAAAACTAGGGGAGGGGCAAAACAAATGATTCAACAGCCTAACAATGAGTTGCAGATAGAGACAGGTTGATGCAGGGAGGGAGTAAAGGAGGATATCCCGTTCATTACATAAAAAAACAAAGACCAACATAGTAAATATCGCCGGTCTTTGACTCATTATCAGCTATTAATTGGGCTCCAAAACAAAGTAATACGGTTTGGAGAGAAGATTGTGCAAATGATCGCGTACTTCCACGTTTGGCAATCGGTTTAATGATTCGCTAATTTCTCGGTTCAAGTCGGCGTACTGGATTTCATACTGCTCTTCCAGGCCCACTTTTTGTTTCTCCTCGTGAATTACCTTCGCCAAACGCTTCGCTATCCCAAATAGCTCTTGATTGGTCTCACCATAACCAGGTTCATTAGCGTTTGCCAAATATCCGCGCATCTCTGCCAATCGAGACAGGGTATCGCGCCAGTTCCATACTTGAATATTTTTTTCTCTTGTTTGAGAGCATATCTCAACAAAAGGATTTTTCGATAACAAATCTTCTAATGTACTCCATGAATCTGGTCGCAGGGATTCTTCGAGTTTTTGTAGGCAGTACGCATCAGGAGAGAGTAGCTCTACCACTTCACGAAACGCTGGAATCGAGTTTCGTTGATAGCTTTTGATTCCCCACAAGCTATGTACCTGCAATGCCGTAGCAAATGACTTGCAGTGAGTATCGAGTTCTTGTAATTGTTCCTCATCTAGCTTATGACTAGCAAGAATCCTCGCTTTTACCTCATTATCAGGGATGTTTTCATTCGCTTCGCCTAATTGCATGTTTCTTTTGATGTACGTTCGAACCGTGTCTTTTGGTATCGATCTATCCTCTAAAGCACCGAGAATTCCAAATCGATAAGAGATGAACTCCTCGAATCCTTTACTACTTCCGAATCCATCATCAATGGCATGCAAATCTGGTTGCACTTCCATCATTTCAGCGAGCACCTGCTCCTCAAGTCCATAAATGCATGCTTCGATATGTGTCCAGTAGCTTCTGCATTCGTCTTCGCTCCCCAGTACACGTTGGTAGACGTCATGGAAGAAGAGGATATGAGCAATTTCGTGGAAGTAGTTTTGAAAAGGAAACTTGATGTGACTTCCTTCCAAATACGATCCTGCATTTTGATAGATCCGTCCATGTTCTGGTCGGAATAATGTTGGTAGCGTCGAATGTAGATCTAAGTATAATCCAATCCCTTCATTGTAACTATGTGCCCAAACAGCTAAATAGGTTGGGCTTAACAACAAAGCGATGGAGTGATTGGTAATTTGAACGGGCAAATTGAAATAGCCGCCGTTTATTTGAGGCTGCAAGCTTAACCAGGTCATCCCAACTGCTAGAGCCTGATATAAAGGAAATTCACCATCCGCTGCTGCTTCTCTACAAAAACGTTGAAATTGACGTATATCGCTTACAATTCCATGGTTGTTAAAACCGTAGTTACCCTCGAATTGCTCAAGTCCCTCAATAAAATCCTCTGGTGATACCGTTAAAAATACGTTAATTCCATCCACCCATAGATCGGAACCGATCTCTGATTCTAGCCATGCGTCTGCGTCCTCGGCAAGCTCTCTCAACTGATGATATCTTTCCAACAAATGCGCTTGATTCATAAACTGCACCATCCCGTCATGTTTGCTTACTGCCTGGAAAGTGAGAACTTTATGCAAAAAATTCAAGAGCACACGAGGTGCTCTTGAACAATTGATTACATTCTACATGCAATTGTTAAAATTGGAAGAGGAAGCAATTTCATTTCTTGAACGTTTTGATTATTAGAAAGTTGTGCTTTCACTACCTTTTTCATGGGCAATCCCGTCCTTCCTAGTTTTTATAATTTTATGGAAATCACGAATGCTTTTTGATTCTCTTACAAGCACACATCAACAACTACACGCCATTTCAGCGCTTTCATTTCTTGCACTTGTTTGTTCTTGTTTACTGCTACTTTTACGACCTTCTTCATGAGTTTACAGCTCCTTTCCATAGAAGTGGAATTATATGACCTTTTTTATAAAGAAAAGGCTTAGTTGTAATTATAAGGAAAATTGACAATTCATTTCAAGTTAAGAAAAATAAATATTTTCTGAAATATATAAATTTGGTTAATGGCGGCTTATTCCAGGGAAGGTACTTCCTGCTGCGACAATAGGGGTGCTTGTAGTAAACTGTATCAGGGGTGTAAGCTTGATTTCCGGCAACTTGGAGTAACTGAGCCCATAGCGATTGGAGTGTCTTTCTCTTGCAAGCGGAGTGGTACTTTGAGTTACGTGTGTTTGAAAAGAATGTTTATTTAGAGTATAGTATCAGAATGAATAAATGAGGGTTGGGTAAGCAACCATCTGAATGAACATTGATGAATGAGAGATAGAGAACAATTAGGAGGATTTTTGTGTCACAGAAAGCGCCACTTTCTTTTGTAGTTACGATAGGATTCATGTTATTTGCTTTGTTTTTTGGAGCGGGTAATTTAATTTTTCCGCCCATGCTTGGCCAATTAGCAGGAACAAATGTATGGATAGCCAATGCAGGTTTTTTAGTTACAGGGGTCGGGTTACCTTTGTTAGCGATCACAGCCTTTGTTTATTCGGGAAAAGACGACTTGCGCTCTTTAGCCAGTCGCGTGCATCCCGTATTCGGAATGGTATTCACGATTGTTCTATATCTAGCAATCGGTCCGTTTTTTGCGATACCGAGATCAGGCAATGTATCGTTTGATATTGGGGTAAAGCCTTTCCTATCAGAACAGGCAGGTCCGGCACCGCTGATTCTATTTACCATCCTGTTTTTCGCAATTGCCTGCTTCTTATCGCTCAATCCTATGAAAATTATCCATGTAGTCGGAAAAATCTTAACTCCAATTAAATTAACGTTTATTGGAATTATTGCAGTAACGGCTATTATTTATCCAATTGGAGCCCTTCAAGCCCCGCAAGCAGATTACACATCCCATGTATTTTTCAAGGGTTTTCAAGAAGGGTATTTAACATTGGATGCGCTTGTAGCTTTTGTTTTTGGAATGATCATCGTGAATGCGATTAAAGAAAAGGGAGTTACTGCAAAAAAACAAGTATTGGCTGCGTGCGCAAAAGCAACAATGATAGCCGGTTTACTTCTCGCACTTTTCTATACCGCACTTTCCTTTATGGGTGCCTCTAGTGTAGAAAAGTTGGGCCACTTAGAAAATGGTGCTGAAGTTTTGGCGAAAGTTTCGAATTACTACTTTGGTTCTTATGGTGCCATTTTATTGGGATTAATGATTACAGTGGCATGTTTGACTACTAGTGTAGGACTTATTACAGCCTGCTCTTCCTTTTTTCATGCATGGTTTCCGAAGATCTCTTACAAAAAATTCGCGGTTATTTTGTCTGTTTTCAGTACACTCGTTGCCAATATTGGATTAACGCAACTCATTAAGGTCTCCGTTCCGATCTTAATGACCATGTATCCGATTGCGATCTCGTTACTCTTCTTGACGTTTCTGCACAAAGCATTCAATGGCAGACCAGAAGTGTATCAAGGAAGTTTACTTTTCACTTTTCTGATTAGTCTGTTTGATGGCTTAAAGGCTGCTGGATTCGAAAACAGTGTTGTCTATCATTATTTTACTCAGTACCTACCACTGTATGACGTAGGTTTGGGCTGGTTGCTGCCTTCTCTTATAGGCGGGGTATGCGGATACATGATCAGTGTATTCCGGAAGAATACGTACCACGTTCAAAAACAAAAAGAGGCATGAAAATAACGTACAAACCCGTCTCTTATCATATAGGAGACGGGTTTTGTTCATAAGTCAATCAGCATCGAGTGAGAGTTAAAAATATTTTTATTTTTCTAAAGTTTACAGATTGGAATTACTCATTTTATGATATTCTATTTTTTGCGATGGATGTCATATATATGGGGTGCATAGGGTGAAAGGGCACACGACAGAGAAAGAACGGACGATTTTTGATCATACTGGAAATAGGATCAAGACAGAAGATCGAGAGATTCGAATTCTTACTAAGTATGAGGAACCACTGGTTGTCGTGTTAGGAAATGTGCTTAGCGATAGCGAATGCGATGAGCTAATCGAACATTCCAGAGAACGATTGCAACGTTCAAAAATAGGCGAAGATCGTTCAGTCAATTCTATTCGAACGAGCAGCGGGGTGTTCTGCGAGCAGACGGAGACGATTACAAGAATCGAGAAGCGGATCTCCCAAATCATGAACATTCCGATTGAACATGGTGATGGCTTGCAAGTTCTACGATATACCCCTGGCCAAGAATATAAACCCCATTATGATTTCTTTGCAGAAACGAGTCGAGCAAGTACGAACAATCGCATTAGTACGCTCGTAATGTATTTGAATGATGTGGAGCAAGGCGGAGGAACGGTGTTCCCTTTGCTTAATTTATCTGTTTTCCCTACCAAAGGCATGGCTGTCTACTTTGAATATTTTTATAGCAATCAAGAATTAAACGAGTTCACTTTGCATGCAGGGACACAAGTGATCCATGGGGAAAAGTGGGTCGCAACGATGTGGATGAGAAGACAAAGCTTTCGGGTCTCCTAGATAATGATGTCCTACGCTATTGATAGGAACAAAACTACCACCTGACAAAGGTGGCTTTTTTATGTCCTCAAGCCAAAAGTCGTCTGTTTGAACTTTCTTATATACTTGAAACGAATATTATCAAGTGTTAGACTATTTGTTATTTATTGCATAATAGCTATAGGCTAAATACAAGGGGGCATCAGATGCCTGTCTTACAGAAGAAAGCAAACCACTCGAAAAAGATTAGTCTAGTGACACTTTTAACAGGACTAGTCTCTTTATCCGTTGTACTGACTGTTACTATCCTACTTATCTCATTCTATCAATCCAAAAAACAGGCACTGATTCACACGACGTTGACCTTAAATCACACAAGTGCACTTAAAATGAGTCACACCATAGACGCTTTGATAAAATCCATGCGGAGTAGCTTACAGTATTCGGCGAGCATCTTTTCCGATATGCACGAGATGGATGCAGATGAAATACATGGGAAGCTTGAATTGATACGTCGTACAAACAACTATTTTAATTCGATTATCGTGGTGGATGAAACCGGGCTTGTTCGAGGTGTGTCTCCCGAATCAATTGGTACAGCAGGAACCTATTTGAAAATGGATGTGGGGAAAACGGTATTGGCATTAAAAAAGCCTTATATTTCTGTACCCTATATCACTGCACATTCGAATCGTCTCATTTTGCTTATTAGTGAACCCATTTTTGATAAAGACGGAATCTACCGTGGTTTTATCGGGGGAACGATTTATCTTCATGAAGAGAACATTTTAAATACCATCCTGGGGAGCAACCCAACGGACGAGTTAGGTTCATCTTTCTACATCGTAGGATCAAACGGTTATTTGTTGTTCCATCGTGATGAAAGTCGGATCGGAGAGGATATCAGTGCCAATCCAGCCGTGCAGAAGCTCACTCAAGGGCAAAGTGGCTATGAACAGATTGTCAACTTGAGGGGACAGACGGAATTGGCCGCCTACGTGAAGGTTCCAGAGAACGACTGGGGTGTCGTTGTCGTGTCGAATATCAGTGTTGTTTATGAACAAGTAAATCGTGATATTCAACGCGTTTTGCTGTATACACTGCCTCCCTTTCTACTATTAATGCTAGTTGTGATTGGACTTGCGCGCAAAGTAGCAAGACCTTTCGTATCCCTGGCCGATCTTGTGAGCAAGGCAGGTAGAGAAGAGGTGGAGTTCTCCGAAGGTAAACAGCATTGGAATCGAGAGGCTGAGCTGTTAACTCGAGCCATTCGTTTTACATTAAACGATATCAAAAAACAGACAGATCAGTTGGCTCATGATGCGCGAACAGATCCGTTGACAGGGCTAACAAACCGAAGAACGCTCGAGGAAACCATGCAAAAATGGATGATGGAGCAAATCCCCTTTTCTCTTATTATGATGGACCTTGATCGATTTAAATCCATTAATGATACGTATGGTCATCAGTCTGGAGATGAGGTGTTGAAACATTTTGCGGAAATGATTTCTTCATCACTTCGGCCCGAAGATGTGAGCAGTCGCTTTGGCGGTGAGGAATTTGTTGTCCTTGTTTCCCATGCGGGCTTGGAGGAGGCCTATCAGGTGGCCGAACGAATACGCCATACCTTAGAAACAAGTACAAATCCAATCGGGCAGCCGCTAACCGTGTCACAAGGCATTGCGCACTATCCTTCCCATGCTGTTTCTGCTGAAGATCTGATGCATGTAGCTGACGAGGCCATGTACAAAGCGAAGAGATCGGGTAGGAACCAAACAATGATAGCGGAAGTGGAGTAATCTATATGAGGAGCGAAGAGGCGAGAGAGCGCCTCTTTCTTTTTGAAAAAAAATCACTTGTTCGGTGCTAAAAAAGTAAATTCAGAGATATATTATCTCGCGATTTACATATGCATGTAACAAATGGATAATTAAGGAAACTTCTAGTTCGAAATTGTGAAGCACATGATTCTTGTATCTCACTTTGGAAGAGGGGGATTCACATGGAGAATGTTGTCACAGGGGAACAGTATGAGAGGGCACAACGCTTGCATCCTGCCAATTATTACGACGCAGTATTCAATGCTTTTGTCAGGCCAAACTGGATCAGTGGGAATCGGTTCTGGTACATCCGAGAAATCCGTTTGGAAAAGGGGACTGGCAGGCAATATGTGATCGTAGATGCTGAACAGAATACGAGTCAGCCAGCATTCGATCACGCACGATTAGCTGTCTGTTTGTCAAGAAGGGCAGGAGAAACGTATAGCGCAGAAACATTGCCACTTGGGGAACTTTTATTTACCGAGAATGGATTGTCATTCCAGTTTAAGGTGGGCGGTACTGTCTGGAACTGTGATTTACAGGAATACAGCTGCAAGCCGATAGATCATGTGGATAAGCCGTCGATGGATGAACTGCCGTCTCCAGATGGAAAGTGGGTGGCGTTCGTATATGATCACAACTTGTATGTTCGGTCACTCGAGACCGGAAAGCGTTTCAGGCTAACCCGCGACGGCAAGGCTTACTATGATTACGGAACCCAACCTGAATGTCGGCTCTCGACGGTGGGGGAGCGATTGAATAACATAAAGCTTCCTCCAGTAGCGATTTGGTCACCCGATTCCAAGATGCTGTTGACCCATCGGCTTGATCAAAGAAAGGTGCGCAATTTGTATCTGATTCAATCGGTTCCGAAAGGCGAAGAAGTCAGACCGGTACTCCACTCGTACCGTTATCCACTAGTTGGCGATCCACACGTACCGTTGGCTGAGCTGGTCGTCTGTGATTTGGAAAGGCGAACCACAGTTAAGATTGAAAACGAGCCTTTACTGGCATGTCCAGTCTCACCCCTCACTCCGGGGATGCAAATGGCCGGATGGTCAGCCGACAGTAAACAGGTATATTTCGCCCGGATGTCCCGTGATGCTCGCTCTGTCGATTTTTCCGTGGCTGATCCTTGCTCCGGTGAGGTTTGCACACTACTTCGGGAACAAAGCGATACGTTTTTGAATCAAGACCTGCATAATCTCGGTGAAACTAATCCGAATATTCGGTTATTGGTTGATGGTTCGTTCATCTGGCACTCAGAGCGTGATGGGTGGAGTCACCTCTACCATTGCGATGGCAAAACGGGGGAAATTCGCAATCCGATCACATCGGGTTCCTGGACGGTACGAAAATTGATGGCAGTGGACGAGCAGCAGGGATGGGTGTATATCACTGGAGGGGGGCTAGAAGAGGGGCGCGATCCTTATTATCAACACCTGTATCGTGTTCGTCTGGATGGAACGGGTCTGTCGTTGCTGACGCCAGAAGATGCAGAGCATGATGTTGTGTTTTCTCCCAATCTGAAGTATTTCGTCGATACGTTTTCGCGAGTTGATTTGCCGCCTGTTTCTGTTCTCCGCTCGATAGATGGCACCCTGATTCGCGAATTGGAGCACGCTGATGTAGAAATGCTGCTCGAGATGGGGTACCAATTTCCAGAAAGGATTACCGTTAAAGCACGAGACGGTGTGACGGATCTTTATGGGGTGATGCTGCGTCCATTCCCGTTTGATCCTTCACGCAAGTATCCGGTCGTCGATTACATTTACGGGGGACCACAGATCATCAATACGCCGAAAGCTTTCGCGCTCGATCCCGGTCGAAGCCATGACCCGCTGGGTGGTGGACAATCTTTGGCGCAGTTGGGTTTTATCGTATTGATCCTAGATGGAATGGGGACACCTTATCGTTCTAAATGGTTCCATGATATCTCGAACGGAAAATTGGAGGAAGCAGGAGGTTTGCTTGACCATGTGACTGCGGTAAGGCAATTGGCTGAGCGCTACCCGTATGTGGATGTTGATCGGGTAGGCATTTGGGGCTCGTCAGGGGGAGGCTACGCTTCAACAAGGGCCATGCTCTCATTTCCAGCGTTTTACAAAGCTGCGGTTTCCGCGTGTGGTAATCATGATCAACGGCTGTATATAGCAGCATGGGCGGAACGCTATCAAGGTCTGTATGACCCGGACTTGTACAAGGATCAAGACAATGCACGTCTGGCAGCCAATCTGACAGGAAAGCTCTTACTGGTGAGCGGAGATATGGATGAAAATGTGCATCCTTCCCAAACGATTCGGATGGCGAATGCGCTGATTAAAGCGGATAAAGATTTTGACATGCTGCTATTGCCCAACCGACATCACGGCTTTTCTTTGGAACCGTACTTTATCCGCAGAAAGTGGGATTATTTTGTACGGCACTTGATGAGAGCAGAACCTCCGTGGGGGAATCAAATAGCCAGCAAAAAGGCCATTGATAAAGAGCCGATAGAGAAATAGTGTGTGTAGGAAAGAAAACGGTGAACTGCGAAGAGGAGCTCTAAGAAGAGCTCCTCTTTTCCTTTTTTATTGAAACTATGGAGTGTTTTTCCGAGGAGAAGGCAGTCGCTATTTTACCTCGCGAAAACTTGCACTGACCTTTTGCAGTTCTTGTTTGAGCGAATCAAACCTTTTCTCCTCAGTCCAAGCCATGATTTGATAAAAATGTGTAGGCGTTTCGAACACTGTCACAATATACGCGATTTTGACGCCGTCACCTTCCCCTTTGGCATTGAATTGGATGGCGACCTGGTTATTTACTACGGTACGAATCGGTTTATCAACGGATACATTTTCTACTGAATCTTCAATGTTTGCTTCAACGAAGTCTGCATAGTCCTGAAGTGTGAATGAACTGTCGAGATTCTGTTTGGCATCTGATAGTACTAGTAAATACTTTTCGCTGATTCGATTGGAGATGGCTATATCAGCCTCATCATGAAGGGCTGAATCCTTGCTCCAATCGGAAGGGGCTGTTATTTGAAGTTTTTTATCCTTGCTATAGAAAATTTCTTCGGTAGGCGTTCTTGATGCGAGATCGATTATCCCAAAAATCATACCAATGATGGATAAAACAGCAACGCTGGAGAAGACAACAGCGAGTACGGTTGTTTGCTTTTTGCTGACGTTGTTCAGATCCTTCACCTTAACGACGTATGTATTCGCTGCTAGATCGCCTAACCGTTGTTTTTTGTCGGAAGCCAACACACTGATACCGGCTGGCAACCCGCCTAGAAGAAACGCATTTGCTTCGAATAGACGAATGAGGGAACGGATGAATGATTTCCATAACCCCGGCGGCCGTCCTTCTGCATTGACAGCAATGATGCGAAAAGTAAATTTTCCGATCGTATATCCGGTAAGTCCTTCTAACAGTACATAATAAGAACATAGGATAATGGCGGCTAGGATGAAGAAGTAAAGACTGTTGGCGTCTTTATCAATGGAAATCCCAAGGGAGAGTAATCCGATTAGAAAACAAGCGAGAAGAATATGATCGAGAACATGGGCTCCCCATCTCGTGAAAAAAATCGTCGCCCTGTCGTACGATTTCGATAAATCCCCCATGTTTTTTGGTGGCTCTTGTTGGACAAGAGGAGAAAATTCTGTCGGTACCGATGATGATGACGGTTGTTGCTCCAATTTTGTGCACCTCCTGAAAAAATGTAAACATATTACATTTAACCACTTTGAAAATTGTATTGTCAAATGTAGACGATTAGAATGGGAAAAGATGAGTAAGGCGCTGCCGTCCCATTCCGGGGAGAGGAGAATAGCATATGGAAATCCACCAAATACCCGAGCAATTGCCATTGATCAAACATTCCAAAGACATCTGGGGCTCTTTTGCATATAGCAAGTGTAAGGATGCATACGGTTATGACAAGAACGGGCTGAAAAGATACGCACTGATTGTTCAGCTTCAATACGATCAGACTGTGACAGAAGCAGACAAAGAGTTCCTACACTATTTGATGAGCCAAGAGATTGAGATGCATAAATCCCATCCGTATCAGGGATTACATGAATCCATGGACATTGTGGCTTATTTGTTGGCGAAGTGTAAGGATGTGAACCATATCCCACTGTTTGAGCAGGCCAAATTAAGTAATTTCGATACCTACTATGGCTTTGACACCGAGTATATCATTTCGGCGGGGATTGAAGAGGCGATCACGTATATCAAAGAGAACGATCTGTACCGAATCAGCTCTTTCTTTCAGAATAAGAAAGAGGAGCTGGAAACGATGTATACGGCTGAACATATGGAACGATGGTTTCAATCCAAGGCAAGGAATTACCCTGCCAATCTCGAGGATGAGTCCTTGATTACGTTAATGGACAGAGCAAGCGATTTCGGTAATAGGGCAGAAGCCAGAGAATTACTGGGGAAGCTAGAAGAGCAGCTGGGCTCTGACAAAAAGAATTATTCTCTGCTGTATCATCAGGCAAAACAATTGGAAGAGTACGACAAGGCACTTCACTATCTCACACAGGATCTCCCGGAACAGGAAGATTCGTTTGACAAAGTATTTCTTTGGTTAAAAATGGCCGAAATCCATTTGCTCAAGCAGGACTTGGTCAAGGCTTTTGCCAGCGTTAAACAGTGCGAGCCAGAGCTCAAACTCTTTTCCTCCTGGAGGAGTGCCGGTTTGGGCAGAAGCTTGAGCGAGACCTTGTTGGATATCAGCTTGAAGGCGAAGGATAGCGACGAGTCTTTGGCTAGAGAAGCGTACCGCTGGGCCGACCAGATGTTGAAATCGACAAACAACTACAGCAGTAACGTTTTGAGAAAGGCGCACCAGTGTGCCAAGATGCTGCAACTCAAACAGGATAAAAGGCTGTACAGTAAAAAAGTCGCAATAGAAGCCAGACGAATCAACAGAATGTTTAGATGACTCAAAGTAAACCCGGCATCTGTAATGGTCGGGTTTTTCTCTGTTTGGAAGCAACGTTCATAAAAAAAATATCCACTCATGGATCACTTTGCTGTATCTTTAATCTGAGCAATATTTCCTATCTTTATATAGACTCTTTTTCCTCGTTAGCCAACCTCATTGCGCTTCAGGTCATCGATAGCAAGGCTACTTTCCATGTTTCCTTCATGAATGTCATTTTACTTCTAGGCAGGAGATGCGTATGGATTTATTAACGTACAGTCCACTTATCGCAACCAAGCTTCATGTTCCGAAGTATGGTTCGGACTTGTTACTTCGACATCAGATATTGAAAGAAATCGATGAAGCGGGCGCTGCAAGATTGATTCTCGTGTGCGCGCCAGCCGGTTTCGGTAAAACGACAGCAGTCAGTCAATGGACGCAAAATTCTGGCAAACCGACCGGTTGGATCTCTCTGGATGAATCAGATAATGATCCCGTGCGCTTTTGGCGATATTTTGCTAGGGCAATTGATATGGCTCAGGAAGACTTGGGCAAAGAATCTTCCTCGGTGCTCCACCCACAGTACACGGCTTCTGCTGAGCAGTTGATGTCCGTGTTACTCGAAGAAATTGCGGGGTTTGAACGTGATTTTTATCTGGTATTGGACGATTACCATCTCATTAAGGAACCTTCCATTCATGAAGGACTGCAGACACTGCTTCAGCATGCTTCCTTCTATATGCATGTCGTCCTGATTACGCGGGAGGAACCTCCTTTTGCCCTTCACCGTCTACGCGTTCGGAAACAGTTGAAGCAACTGGGCTCAGACACTCTTCGGTTCAATGAGGAGGAGTGTCGACGCTTATTCCATGAGCAACTGGGTCTGAGTCTGTCAGAACAAGATATTGGCTCGCTAAGTAAACGAACGGAGGGATGGGTTGCTGGTTTGCAGTTAGCAGCCTTATCCATGCAAGGAAAGCCTGAAGCGTCTAAGGTCATTCATCAATTTTCCGGTAACGATAAGTATGTCGGAGAATATTTGACGGAAGAAGTATTGAAACGACTTCCAGAAAAGGTGCAGATGTTTTTGTTGAAAACGTCCATACTGCCGCGTCTGACAGGAGATCTATGCGCAGCCGTTACCGGAGAGCCGGACGCTCACGACATCCTTCGCATGCTCGAGAGAACGAATTCATTTGTCATCGCGCTGGATGGAATAAATGAGTGGTATCGTTATCACCATTTGTTCGCAGAACTTCTGCTTTCCCATGTAAGGAAAACCTATAACGAATTGCTTCCTGCCCTACATATCTCTGCAAGCTGTTGGTTTGAAAGTCACGGGTGGATAATGGAGGCGACTGAGCATGCGTTTCTCGGAAAAGATTGGACCCGGGCGAGCCGTTTGATCGTCGCACATGCGCCGTGGATGTTGAAACAGTACGAAAATATAACACTGCGCAGATGGATGAATTACTTTGAGAAGTCCTGGTTGGAATGCAACCCTGAGCTGTGCATTGCTTTTGCTTGGCTGCATGCTGTATCCAACGAAATTGATCAGGCGGAAATCCTCCTTCAATTGGCTGACGAAGCAACACGGACCAATCATGGGAGCTTTGACGACTGTCGAGTAGAAATGTGTGTGCTTCGGGGATATATCGAAGTGATGCGGGGAAATGTAGATCTTTCCCTCAAATATATGGAAGAATCAGTTCAAATGAAGCCAAAATTCAGCCGCTACTTCATCGTCGGTATAGAGCTGAATTCGGATGAGCCGTACGTGCTGCGTAGTCGTGTGGCCTTGAGCGGGTATTTGTCCAACGTGAATGAATACTATCCAAAACTACGGGCGATCTGGAAGCACAGTGGTCTTGGCATATTAGCCTACGGTTCCATCGTGATGGCTGAGCTCTATTATGAGAAAAATGATTTTGAGCAGTTAAAATATTTTGTACCGCGAGCAATCCAGTTAGGTACCATCTCCTTGAATTTTGGCGTATTGGTCCCCGTGTATTTGACTTTGGCCCGATGGAGAAAAGCAGAGGACCGTAACGACGAGATGTGGCTGGCCATGGAGGAAATCACATCGCTATGCCGTCAGCACGATGCGCCTCCCCATTGGATGTCTTTTGTAGAAACATTCCGCGTCCGATTATGGATCGAAGAAAATCGACGGGAAGAAATAGAAAAATGGGCCGAGCCTTACACGAAAATGAATGTCGATATTGTCGCTTCCCGACATGAATTTGAGCGAATGACGTTGGCCCGGGCATACATCTATTTAAAAAACGACAGTGCAGCCATCATGCTACTAACCAGCTTAAAGCACGAAGCGGAAATAAAGGATCGGCTCGGGAGTAGGATTGAAGCCTTTCTTCTGCTCAGCCAAGCATACATGATCCAAAAACAGCATCATGAAGCGACGGCGTGTATGCGCATGGCTGTAACGTTAGCCGCGCCAGAAGGCTATGTACGCACTTTTTTGGATGAAGGCCCTGGCGCTGCCAAAATGCTCTATTCGCTCTATAAAAGCAAAAACGTATCCAAGCAAGAGATGGCTTATCTTTCGATGCTGCTCAAAAGTGTAGAGAAGGAATTTCCTACGCTAGATATTCAAATCCGGGTATCCCCCGCATTGGAAAAATTGACGGAAAGAGAGTCGGAAGTACTGGCACTGATCGGTGAAGGGTTATCCAACTCGGAGATTGCGGACAAGCTACATCTCACACTGGGGACGGTAAAAGGGCATGTGCATCAAGTTTTTAGCAAGCTCCAGGTGAAAAATCGGGCACAAGCCATCGTCAGATTAAGAGAAAGTGAGATCGACCATTAGAATCACCCCGCCTATACGGAGGCCACTGAAAAAGTCCACTCTTTCAGTGGCCTCAGCCATTTTCGGGTGTTTGTTTTCTTTACAAATCCATCTCATGTACACACAACGGTCACATCAGCCATCTATACTCATCTTGTAAAACCAAGGTTGGCGGTCATCGGAATGGCGACGGTGAGATATGGATTCGTAAGTTTCACAATAAACTGGTAATCTATGCAATAAATGCACAACCACGAGTAAGGAGTGCGGAAATGAAACGGAAAGTGTTACTCGTAGAGGACGACGAGCTCATACGTGAATTTGTATCGGATTATTTTAAAAAAGAAGCTTGGGAAGTGTACGAAGCGCAGCACGGAAAAATGGCGATGGAACTTTTCGCTCTGCACCCTGTCGATTTAGTTGTGCTAGATATTATGATGCCCGAGATGGATGGCTGGTCGGTGTGCAGAAAAATCCGCCAACAATCCGACATTCCCATCATGATCATTACAGCAAGAGTAGACGATGATGACCAGTTGATGGGATTCGAGCTTGGCGCGGACGAATACGTCACCAAACCGTTTAGCCCAAAAGTATTAGTGGCCCGTGCCAAAGCTCTGATGAAAAGGGCAGAGGGGAGCATCGGGAGGGGAGATGATATCGCTCAGTTTGGAGCATTGACGGTAAACAAACGAGCTCACACCGTTACGATTGCAGGCGTCCCGATTTCATTGACACCAAAAGAGTATGAGCTGCTTCTGTTCTTCATTAAGCATGAAGGGACGGTCTTGTCCCGAGATAGCATTTTGAATGGGGTTTGGGGGATGGACTACTTTGGCGACCATCGCACCGTTGATACCCACGTGAAAAAACTGCGTGCCAAGCTGGATACAGAGCAGCATCTGATTCAGACGATGATCCGTTTTGGATATAAGTTTGAGGCAAAACGATGAAACGCCTTCGACTTAACGTTGTGACAAAATTATTTGCCGCCACTTTTGTTTTTGTCTTTTTGCTCTACGCTTTGATATTGATAGGGGAAAAGTTTTTCTTTGAGCGCTTTTATTTAAATGCGAAAGTAAGCGAGCTCTCACAAGCAATGGTATCTTTTCCAGATGAGTACGCTCAACTCCCTCCCGACAAGCACAAGCTGGATAAGCTGGTGGGTACATTGATGAATCGCACAGATGCCAGCATAGCGATCGTAGATGAGCAGCTCAGACAATTGAATCTCACCCCCTATTTTCTAGAAATAAAAGTAGCAAATAAAAATCAATTGATTACCTTACCGCTAAAAGAAATGCAAAGCACCGATCTCCCTGAAGGACTCCGTGTTGGAGACACGATTACCATCGACGGAATCTATATAGATGAGAACGATACGATCATGAAGCCGATACGGATTGCAAGGCAAAGTCCATCCGCAAATGTGTCCGAAAATGGACTAACCCGGGTTACGGCTGTTATTTCTGAACTCATGCTGCCTAGTCAGCAACGGGCACATAACCCTTTTTATCAGGATTCTCTCGTAGCGGATCAAATCGGACCATGGCTGGAGCAGCAATACGACGAGATTACACAGATGAAAAGCGGATCATTCATCCAGCGGAAGTGGACTGATCCGTGGAGTGGTGTAAACTATGCCATCGTGATTCATCGGTTCTCCTATCAGGGCGGGGCGAGTTTCATACTGGCGGTGACGACGTTGCAACCAGTGAGCGATGCGGTAAGTATGCTGACCAGCTATTCCTTATACGCGACGCCAGTCATCCTCGTCATCTTATTGCTGCTGTCCTTTGTCTTTTCGAAGATTATCACGAAACCATTAGTTACGCTGAATCATTCCGCTTCACGTATGGCTAATCTGGACTTCACAGAACATGCTTCGATTCATTCTCAGGATGAATTCGGTGAGCTCTCTCGCCATCTGAATACGTTAGCTGGCAAGCTAGATCAGACATTAAAAGACCTGACGAATGCCAACGTCACTCTTCGCGAGGATCTAGAGCATAAGGAAAAAATGGAGCAGCTTCGCAAAGAATTGATTGCAAACATCTCTCATGAACTCAAGACCCCGCTTGGCATTGTGAAGGGCTTTGCGGAAGGGTTAAAAGATGATGTCGCACATGAAAAGCGGGAGCGATACATGGACGTCATTTTAAGCGAAGTCGACAAGATGAACGAGCTCATTATGGATATGCTGGAGTTGTCCAAATTCGAAGCCAAAGCCATTTTGCTTCGTAGACAATCGTTTCCCGTATCGGAAGTAATAGATCGTGTAGCCGCTTCCTTCCAACTACAGCTGGCAAACAAGCAGGTACGACTATGTCTCGTCTTACCTGAAGAGAACAACGTATGGGCAGATCCAAGACGTATCGAGCAAGTGATCGTGAATTTGCTCGGCAATGCAGTCCGGCACGCCAATCCATCAAGTGAGATTCGGATTACGGGGGCCCGCGAGCGGGATTGCATCCGGTTTCGAATCGAAAATGAAGGAGCGCACATCCCAGACGATCAACTAACGCGGATATGGGAGCAATTTTATCGAGTAGATAGCTCTCGCTGGCGGAAATCTGGCGGCACGGGTCTCGGATTGGCGATCTGTAAACATATTCTCGATCTGCATGGCAGTGATTATGGTGCGGAAAATACCGTGAATGGAGTCGCTTTTTCCTTCACGTTGGTTGAAAATGAAAACAAAGGTGGAAATGACAATGAATCTGAAAAAGAATAAAATGAAAAGCTTACTGGCTGTATTGGTCCTATCACTCGTTACGAGTGCTTGTGGCACACCGCTTCCTCCAGAATCGACTGCTCAAGTGCCGCCGCAAGTTCCTCAGGAAAACAAAGAAAACAAGGAGAAACAACCGGAGAACGTTGCACAAGACATGGCCGCAGAACAGCAGGAAAAAGAAATTCTCGTCGTGGTCGACCAAGAACCGAAACCCATCGATGGGAATAGCTTCGATTTCTTTATCGAACAGGTACCTGCCGGCTATTCGTTAGCTAGCATGCAGTGGAAGTCTGAGAAAACTGACATCGTAAGCACGATAGAGCAAGCGATCAAAAACGACACAGAAGGTATCCCTGGTGGGAATGGCTTTTACATCAGTGGCAATGGACAGTTCACTGGTTTCTTTTACAAGGATGAGTTGAAGGGGGAAAAGGGGAAATTGATTTTGGTCTTTCAAAATGAGCAAGGCAATGAAAAGACATGGGAGAAGGAGCTAACCCTTAAATAGCGCCCGATCAATTGGAACCTCATTTTTGGGGTTCTTTTTATTTTGTTTCGCACATGTTTACGGTGGGGCTTTTTATTGGGAAGAAAATAATCACGAAAAGACATAACTTTAGTTAGTATTTTTTGCAATAGACTGTTGTTACCATATTTTTGTTTCACCTAGATGTTTTGCTAGGGGAGTGTGTCGACAGTAGGGGGAGTTCAAATGAAAAAGGAAGGAGGACAGTGTTATTGATGAAAAGAATGATTGCTCGTTTATTGGTATTTACTTTACTGTTTGCAATTGTCCAACCTGTGTTTATTCAAGAAAAAGTGAACGCAGCTAATCTTACAGATGTGATTAGAGTAGAGGCAGACAAGTTCGTGGATGCGTCTGGTGCCTATCCAGAGGGAATACAGTATGAATTGATTCCGAACGCGTTGATCGTCGGCTATGCGCGAGACTCGGGCGGGGATTATGGGGCTGCGAATGCTGCCCTGCGTTTTGACCTGAGCGGCGTGAAAAGTGAGAAGAAAATTGAGTCCGCCAACCTGAAAATTTATGTGCACAAGGTAGAAGCAACAGGCGGAGATATGCCCTTTATTGATCTATGGGGCTCGTCTGATGACAGCTGGAACGATGATCCTACGGTGACGATACCTATGCATCACGAAAGAATCATACCAAATGAGATGCTCCCCAGTAATTTCACAGGGTGGAAATCGTTTGATGTAACCAGCTTTGTTAAGAGCCAGATTCCAGACAAAAAAGCTACCTTTGTTTTAAGAGGACGGCAAACAGCGCCGCCAGTACCACTTTTGTATCAGCCTCAAATCGTTTTCTATGACAAAAGAAATATTAGCTACGCTTCTCAGCTGGAAATCACTTATGCTGCTAACACTCCACCAACCGATATCCTCTTATCGTCCAATTCGATTCCTGAAAACAATCAAATAGGAGCGGTAGTTGGTACGCTGTCGGCAGTAGATCCTGATCAAGGAGATACTGTTACGTTCAGCATTCTAAACAATCCGGTGCCATTTACTGTTGAGGGAAATCAACTGAAGGTAACGGAAAAATTTGATTTTGAAACGAAGTCGACTTACTTCGTACCGATAACCGCAACAGACTCGGCTGGCAATTTCTTTACCAAGATGATGACCATCCAGGTGACAGATGTAAATGAACCACCTACGACGGCGACGGTTACCATCAATGGCGGTGCTGCGATTACGAATTCAGCAAATGTGACGCTCACTATGACCCATGATGACCCTGACGCGGCCAAGCCCGAGTACCGTTTGACGAACGTGGAAGGTGGTCCTTGGAGCGAATGGAAGTCGTTTGTGACACCTGTAACGTGGACCCTCACGACAGGAGAAGGGACCAAATCGGTCTTCATGGAGCTGCGTGACGGAACAGGAACTGTCTTGCAAGCGCAGGATAGCATTGTGCTGGATACGACACCTCCGGTAGGGACAATCGAGATCAATAACGGGAACGTAGTCACTTCATCAGAAAAGGTAGAGCTTACCATTCAGGGAAGCGATGCGAACGGCCCGGTAGAATTGATGTTGTCGAATGATAACAACTTTACAGGCAGTTGGCTGCCAATCCCAGCCAATAACAAGCTGGAATGGAACTTGGCTAGTGGAGACGGACAAAAAACAGTCTACGCGAAGTTCCGTGATGGTGTAGGGAATCTGTTTACGATATCCGATACCATCGTGTTAGACAAAACGCCGCCTATTGTGACGGGGGTTGCGAATGACAGCTTCTACACGGCGGATGTCACCCCTGTCTTTGACGATGGCACAGCAACATTGAATGGTGCTCCTTTTGCCAGCGGCACAAAGGTGAGCGTGGAGGGCAAGTACACGTTAGTCGTGACGGATACAGCGGGGAATACGACGACGGTAGCCTTTACCCTGGATAAAACCGCACCTACTGGAACTCTTGCGATCAATAACGGAGCCACCCATACAAATAATCAGGATGTCATCTTGCAAATCGATGGCACTGACGCTACCAGCAAGGTAAAAATGAAGCTGTCCAACGATAACATCAGCTGGAGTGCGCCAGAGGATGTTGCGACCACCAAGGCATGGAAGTTAACAACTGGGGATGGACAGAAAACGGTCTATGTACAGTTGATCGACGAAGCTGGCAACACCCATGATTTACAGGCATCGATTACACTCGACACGGTTGCACCTGTTGTCACAGGGGTAGAGAACAACAAGCTGTACAATCAGAGTGTTACGATCAGCTTCAACGAAGGAAAGGCGACCTTGAACGGAAAGCTGATAGCTGACGGAGAAATCGTCAATGAGGATGGAGCCTATACGCTGATTGTCACAGATGAAGCGGGCAATACGACTATCCTTCCATTTTCCATCGATCAAACGAAGCCGTCAGGCAGTCTCAAGATCAATGGTGACGCCAATTATACCCATACACTGGCAACTACATTACAAATTGCCGTTACCGATTTCAGTAATGAACTACAGATGCGCTTTTCCCATGATACGAGTGATCCAGCCAATTGGACTTCCTGGGAAACGCTGACCACGACAAAGGCGTGGACCTTGCCGACTGGGGACGGAACCAAGTCGGTTTACATGGAAGTAAAGGACAAAGCAGGGAATATTGCCAGCTTTACCGATGAGATCACACTCGATATGACCAACCCTACGGGTGCCTTCGAAATCAATCAAGGCCAGTTGTATACCAACTCGAGCAAGGTTACGTTGAGTGTGGAGTCGGCTGATGCTCATGGTGTGGAAATGCGCTTGTCCAATGACAACCTGACGTGGAGCGATTGGAAAACGGCACCATCAAAAGGCGACGTTCCATGGGAGCTGAGCGGTGTTGATGGAGCCAAAACGGTCTATGTCGAGCTAAGAGATCCAGCCGGAAACCAATTGGCCCTTCAAAAGCAAATCACGCTGGATTCAGCTGGACCAGTCGTCACGGGTGTCGCCCAGAATGGTGTCTATGCGAGCGATGTAACGATTTCCTTCAACGAGGGAACAGCATTACTGAATGGCAGTCCGTTTACGAGCGGTTCTGTCGTCACTGTGGAAGGATCGTATGAGTTGGTCGTCACAGATGAGGCACAAAATCGCACGACGATTCGTTTTACGCTGGATAAAACACCAGCGACAGGAACGCTCAGCATCGATAACGGAGCCGAATTTGCGAAAACAGAAGATGTGACGTTACACCTTACTTCCCCAGGGAATACAGACGATATCGAAATGCTGATCTCTAACGCGGATGACAATTCGGGTACGTGGGAGCGTTTCGCAGAGTCAAAAGCATGGAAGCTGGCTGATGGCAGTACAAACGGCACCAAAACGGTTTATGTCAAGCTGCGGGACAAAGCGGGGAACGTCACAAAGCTAAGCGATACGATTGAGCTAGATGTGGTGGCGCCGACTGGATCTATCACGATTAATAACGGAGACAACTATACCAAGTCTCGTGATGTTACGCTCGCCATAACAGCGAATGACAGTACGAGCGATGTGCAAATCCGCTTCGCCAATGGTGACAACGACTGGAGCGATTGGGAGGCAGTAACTGCGACCAAAGCATGGCAATTGAAGTCCGGGGATGGAACCAAGACCGTCGAAATGCAGATTACGGACAAGGCAGGGCACATCACAACCGTTTCCGATACGATCGAGCTGGATGCAGATGCGCCAGTTGTTACAGGAGTCGAGGACAAAGGCATTTACAAAGATGACGTGACCATCACCTTCAATGAAGGAACCGCGACATTGAATAGTGCTCCGTTCGCAAGTGGCGACCAGGTAACAACTGAAGGCAAGCATGAACTGCGGGTCGTAGATGCTTCCGGAAACGAAACCAAGATCACGTTTACCTTGGATAAGACAGCACCAACGGGAACGTTCGTCATCAACAATGATGATCGTCTAACCAGCTCCACCAGCGTGAGACTGCATGTTACTGCTGCGGACAATTTGGGAGATGTAGAGATGCGCATCTCCAATGACCAAGGCAAGTGGAGCAGCTGGGAAAAAGTGACGGGAACAGTGCCGTGGAGCTTGACGTATGGCAATGGCACGAAAAAAGTTCTGATCCAGCTTCGCGACCAGGCAGGAAACACCGTCGAACTGGATGATTCCATTGAGCTATATGTGTCGAATCCGCCAACGGGAGAGCCGGTCACCGGAGTTGAGTTGGAGGAAGAGGAGTTAACGCTGCGTGTTGGCGATACAGAAAGCCTTCGTGCCACTGTAAAACCAACGAACGCCACCAACAAACGAGTCAAGTGGGAAAGCAGCGACTCTGAGATCGTCGAGGTAGATAAGGAAGGCAAGATCACGGCTGTAGCTCCTGGGACCGCGACGATTACAGTGACGACCGAGGATGGGAACAAAACCGATTCGGTGGAAGTAACCGTTAAGGAAATAGCCACCTTCCAGTTGGAAACAAACGAACCGTCCTTCTGGATGAAGCCAAAGGGAACCACGACCTTACGCCTTTATAAAGTAGAAGGCAAAAAACGCAAAGACATCACGCGAGACAAAAATGTTGAATACGACACAGAAAACGGGTTGGTTACCGTCAAGCAGGGCCGCATTACGGCAGGAAAAGAAGAGGGAGAAGACATCGTTACCGTTCGCTATATGGGCGAGGAACTAGAGATTCCGGTGACGGTTTCTAAGAAAACGATTCGTTCGTTGACGACTTCCTTCAAGGATTTGGTGCTGGAGATCGATGAGGAGAAGCAGCTAACTCTGACAGCCGTCTTCAGTGACAAGAACACCGAAGAGGTGACAGAAAAAGCAACGTGGTCCTCAAGCGACGAAGAGGTCATCGAAGTAACAAAAGAGGGAAAAGTGACAGCGCTGGCTGAAGGGAAGGCTGTCATTACTGCGAAATATGGCGGTAAAAAGGTAACCAATCGTGTGCTCGTAGTAGAGGAAAAGAAAGTAAAAGATTTGCGAGTATCGCGCTCTTCGCTGCGCTTGAAGGCAGACAATACTGGAGAGATCGTCCTGTATGCGGTCTATGAAAATAGATACGAGGAGATCGTCACCAAGGATGCCGAATGGACAGTGGAAGATCCAGAGATTGCGACTGTAGAAAATGGTGTCGTGACCGCACTGGAATCTGGTAAAACAACGATTACAGTGGAATACGGCGGCGAGACCATTACGATTAACATTACGGTCTGGTAAATGAAAAGGGGCTGTTCGATCTACTATGGAGGGCAGCCTCTTTTCCATCCTGTTTTTAAAGGTGAAGAAATATGGAAAACGCATCCATTGCTTTTGTCACTAGCATGATGATTGGGGCTATTTTCTTTGGTATTTTATGGTGGGAAGGCTCGTGGTTCAGTCTTCGGTTTACGAAGTGGTACTTCGGTATTTTATTTGCAGTCTCGATAGTAGTAGGAGGGTATACCCTTTTCCAAGGGTAATGATTTAACGTATCGAGTAAGCAAATTTCTACAAAGAAAAATAGACATGTTCAACCTTCTCAGGTATCGATCAATTTCTACACCAGCCTACCCGAGAAGGTAAACATGTCTATTTTTGTTTGATGATAAACCAATGTCTAGGCTAATATTTGACATAAAATTCAGATATGATATAATGCTCTTAAATGGTAATCTATTACATTTTATGCTTTTAATAGGTAATTGTTCTAAAATATCCCCTCTTCCTAGTAGAATCTGAAGCTACCTTTCCACGATTCGAAAGAACAATTCACCTTTCAATTGCAAGGCTTCCCTGCATAGGTGTTTCATACTCAACTGTATTCAAACACTACTCCACTTTTTTCGCGAATTCATAGCAATTCAATTCAGTTACCTTCCTTTTCACATCTCGTTTGTAGCCGCTTTGAACATGCACAATAAAATTTGAAAGCAACATGTTTGTTTGGTCAACTATTCCTATGTTTTTCCCTTTTTCTATTTGCTTCACCTTAACTAATCGGGTGTCCAGTCTTTATCGTGGACGATTCGATGAGTCAACGCCTACTTTGTAAAGGAGGGGGAGGCTTACCGACTACTATCCATTTTAAAAGTCTGATCAAGCAGAGCGGGTGAGGAACTTCATAATTTTAGAGGGTTCCCCCTTCATTATCAAGCTCAAAAAGGGAGGATAACCATGACCATGGAAGATCAAGTGAATCATTGGCTTTCAGAATTGGCAGGAGAGGCTCCATTGCTACAGCTTCCGTTTGATATCCCCAGACAAAAAAATGTTCGCTATGAAGAAGAGTGGCAATCGATTGATCTGTCAAAACCGGTGGGGGAGAAAGCAAGATTACTTTGCATGCAAGAAGAGACCGACATGTTTACGCTATTCTTGGCTGCATACCATAGCTATCTTTACAGATATACGGGGCAAAACGACATTCGGATTGGTGCGATAGAGGGTGATAGCTCTGTCTTTTTTGCAAGTCGAGTGATTATGAGTGGAACGACGAATTTTAAGCAGCTGTTGAACGAGGTTAAAGAGAATGGGATGGAGGAGAAGCTTACCAGCAACTCCGAAACTACGAAATTATTTCATACCTTTTTAAGAGTGGGAAAAGCTGGGGATGGGGATATCAAACTTTTTGTCGATTCCCAAATAGCAAATGTAGAGCTGCGTGTTGATGTCGAAGAAGCTGAGGGAATGCGCATAACTTTTACATATAATTCCTTCCTGTTTACACAACAGACGATACGACGAATGATCGAGAACTTTTGTAACTGGATCGAACAAGTAATCACGGATGTCGAAACTCCTATCGATTTATTGAGACTAATAACCAAAAACCAAGAGAGAGAACTGGTAGACGAGTGGTGCAGGAATGATGAACCCACGAATGTTCCTGACACAATCTTGAATGCCTTTGATTTCCAAGCCAATCGGAATCCCGATGCCATCGCGCTCGTTTTTAAGCAAGAGAAGATGACCTATCGGGAATTGGATCTCCGCTCAAATCAATTGGCGAATTACCTCCGAAAGATTGGTGTAACGAGTGAAGTGCTGGTGGGAATATGCCAAGAGCGTTCCATGGAAATGATCGTAAGCATATTAGGTGTGTTGAAAGCAGGAGGCGCTTATGTACCGATCGATCCTGCTTATCCCGTTCAAAGACTCCACTATATTATGGGAGATGCTGCTTTACAAGTAGTGATTGCGGATGAAGCGTCCGCGACGAAAGTACCTGACGGAATAAAAGTGGTAAAATTGTCGGATTATTGCGAAATTTTGTCGAATGAAAGCACGGAGCCCCCTGCAATGGAAGTAAACGGCCATAATCTTGCTTATGTCATCTATACCTCCGGCTCGACAGGAAATCCGAAAGGGGTAATGATTGAGCATCATTCCGTTATGAATTTTCTTCAAACGCTGGAGAGTCGCAGTCCGCTTTTACAAACGGACAGGCTTTTACAAAAAACGTCTGTTTCCTTTGATGCTTCTGTTTGGGAACTCTTTTGGTGGATGTTGAAAGGCGCTAGCTTGTACATCCTCCCGAACAGCGATGAGAAAGACCCTGCCTTGCTTGTGAAAGCAGTCGAGATGCATAAAATTACCCATCTCGAGTTTGTGCCATCTATGTTGAAAGCTGTATTGGATTCTATAGAAAATCATGGTTCTTCTTCTGCATTATCCTCCTTGAAATACGTCACAGTTGGAGGGGAAGTACTTCCGCCTCCTATTGTTACGAAATGTACCGATCTGTTGACCATTCCTCATGGTACAACCTTATACAACACATATGGGCCGACAGAGACGACAGTCGAGGTTGCCAGCTTCAAATGCCATCCAGATGAAACCCACGCGCAAATACCCATTGGAAAACCGAATGCCAATACACAGTTATACGTGTTGAACGAACATTTGCAAATGCAACCTGTCGGAGTTGCCGGAGAACTGTATGTCGGCGGATCAGGCGTAGCAAGAGGTTACTTGAACCGTCCTGAATTGACAAAGGAACGCTTTATTTCCAACCCGTATTGTCCAAAATCAGACTCGCGTTTGTATCGAACCGGAGATTTGGTTCGGTACTTGGCCGACGGAAACTTGGAGTATATCGGGCGCAATGACAACCAGGTAAAAGTGAGAGGGTACAGAATTGAGCTGGAGGAAATTGAAGTCACTTTAGGCAATCATTCGACTGTTGAGCAAGCAATCATTGTCGCGAAAAAAGACGCCTATGAAAATAACAAGCTGATCGCTTATGTGATAGGGTCTGGAACGGTAACAGAATGGCGTGATTATCTGAAGGCTCAGCTTCCAGAGTTCATGGTTCCGGCCTACTTTGTGAAAATGGATGTTTTCCCGCTTACTCCCAGTGGAAAAATTGACCTGAAGTCACTGCCAGAGGTAGGTAATAGTCGTCCGCATGTTTCGACGGAATATGTAAAACCGGAAACAGAATGGGAAACGAAGCTCTTGGACATTTGGATGGATTTGTTCGGATACGATGAGATTGGAGTCGAGGATAATTTCTTTGAATTAGGCGGACATTCGCTGTTGGGGACTCAGGTTATTGCCAGAATCCGTGCTCTTTTCAAGAAAGAGATTCCGTTGTCTGCTCTGTTTACCCATCCGACGATTCGGAGCATCGTGCCGATCGTAACTGCCGCAGATGAGGTAGATGCAGTGGATGCGTTACCTGCCATCAAGAGGGTATCACGAGATCGAGAATTGCCGCTTTCTTATTCGCAAGAAAGAGTGTGGTTTTTAGAACAGTTAAGCGCGAATAATTTGGCTTATATTTTTCAAGCCACAATGAAAGTGCGCGGGATGCTGGATCTCCCCATACTCAATAAGTGTTTTACAGAGATTGTGCGCAGACATGAAATATTCCGAACCGTTTTTCATGAGAAAAATGGACAACCCTATCAGGTGATCTATGAACCATTCGATGTGGAATTGCCTGTTATAGATGTTTCGCACTTACCTGAGAGTGATCGTGCCGCCGAAGTCCAAAGACTCATTCAAATGGAGATCAAAAATCCGATTGATATCGCACAGCTGCCATTGGCGCGATGGATTGTTTATAAGATTTCTGAGTTGGAGTCTGTCATTTTGTTTGTGGAGCATCATCTGATTCATGATGGATGGTCATTCCGCAAATTTTTAAAAGAACTGTTTACGTTATACAGTGCCTATCTTGAAAAGAAACCATCTCCACTGGCTGAGTTGCCGATTCAATTCGCAGACTATTGCGTATGGCAGAACGAGCTGTTTAAGCGCGGCAAGGAAAACAAGCAGTTAACGTACTGGAAGAATCTACTGCAAGGGGCCAATGGGGTTCTGGAACTACCCACTGACAGGCCACGACCAGTAAATCAAACCTTTCACGGGAATATGTTCACCCAATTAATACCGGAAGAACTGTATCTTCAATTGCGTGATTACTGCATGAAAACAAACACGACCTTATTCATGGTCATGATGTCTGCGTTTCAAACCTTGCTCCATCGTTATTCCAATCAAGAAGACATTATTGTAGGTTCGGGTATCGCGAATCGCCGCTGGAAAGACACGGAAGAATTGATCGGGATGTTTGTCAACAATATTGTGATCCGTACGCAATTTACCGACAATATGACGTTCCAGGATGTATTGCAAGATGTGAAGAGATCGGCCTTGGAAGCGTACGAGAATCAAGAGATTCCTTTTGACCAAGTAGTCGATGCCTTAAAACTGAAGCGTGATCAAAGCCGTAACCCTCTATTCCAAGTCATGTTTAGTTTCCAGGATGCAAAAGTCACGCATTTACCTGTATCCAATCTGAATATTCAACTCACCGAAGGCATTAGCAACGGATCGGCCAAATTTGATATCAACGTAGTGGTGACAAATCACGAGGAGCTCTCCTCTTCCCTTTTAACAAAGGATGAATACGGAAGTATAAGTCTTGACTGGGAATACAATACGGATTTGTATGACGAATCTACGATGCGCCGCATGTTTGCGCATTATATTGAATTGCTGAAAAGCGTTCTTACGCACAGTGACCGGACGTTGCATTCCATGCCTATGCTGACCGCTTCTGAAGAGAACCAAATTCTCCAAGAGTGGAACGATACGGATGTTGCGTTTGAGGATCAAAAAACGCTCCATCAAATATTCGAAGAGCAAGCTGCCCGGACGCCAGAGCGAATGGCGGTTGTATTCGGCAACGAACAATGGACCTACAGGCAAATAAATAACAGGGCAAACTTCCTGGCAAGCAAATTGCGAAATCAGGGAGTGAAGCCGGATACATTAGTAGGGTTACTGAGTGAGCGTTCTCCCGACATGATGATTGGTATTCTTGCCATTTTAAAAGCGGGTGGAGCGTATATGCCGATGGACACAGTGGCTCCGAAAGAAAGACTGTCCTACATTCTCCGGGATAGCGATACGAAGGTCGTCGTCATGCAAGAGAAATTCAAGACAGCGATCGATTTCAATGGACCCGTCCTGTTATTGGAAGAGAATAGGCCGGATCAGGATGTAGAATGCGAGAATCTGGAGTCCGTTGCCCATTCGAAAAATTTGGCGTACGTCATCTATACTTCAGGTTCGACGGGGGCACCAAAAGGAGTCATGATCGAGCATTGCTCGGTTGTCAATCGGATGAACTGGATGGTCCATCGCTACCCCATGAATGAGCATGACACCATCTTGCAAAAGACTCCCTATTGTTTTGATGTTTCCGTAACGGAATTAGTCCTATGGTTTTTCACTGGTAGTAAATTATGTTTCCTCGCTCCCCATGCAGAGAAAGACCCGGAGCTTATTGTCAAAACGGTTGCCCAGCATCAGATAACTTATATTCATTTTGTTCCATCTATGCTCAGCATCTTTTTAGACCATTTGGAAAACGTGGATTGCGCAGAGGAAATCAAAACTTTACAGCGAGTCTATACGACCGGGGAAGCTTTGAGTGCGGAACAGGTTCAACGTTTTCATCGATTAATCGGGCAAAGGAATCATACGACTCTTATTAATCTGTATGGTCCTACGGAAACGACTATTGAAGTGACCTACTATGATTGCCAGGCCGATAGCAAGGTAATCCCCATTGGTAAGCCTATGGATAATATTCAAGCCTACATCCTCAATAAGGAAGGGGACCTGCAACCAATAGGCGTGATGGGCGAATTGGTTATTGGGGGCATTGGTCTTGCACGAGGGTATATCGGAAAGCCTGAGTTAACAGCTGAACGTTTTGTCCCGAATCCTTTTGGCAATCCATCTGAAAGGTTATACAAGACAGGTGACTACGCTTGGTGGATGCCAGACGGCAATATTGAGTACATCGGCCGTATGGATAATCAAGTGAAAATTCGCGGTTATCGGATTGAATTAGGTGAAATCGAAGCGGTTATGAGGAAGCAGCAAGGGGCAGGAGAAGTGGCAATCATTGCCCATGAATATGAGCCGGGGGATAAACGATTAATTGCTTATTACAGTGGGGCATCAGAGGTCGAGACAGTAAAAAGCCATTTACAGAAACAGTTACCGCCTTATATGATTCCTTCTTATTTTGTACGGGTGGGGGAAATGCCGCTCACATCGAGTGGCAAATTGGATCGTAAAGCATTGCCACTGCCTGAGATCCACATAGTAAGCCATCACTACACAGCGCCGCGAAACTCAACGGAAGAATTGCTCGCACTCATATGGAGTGAAATTTTAAGAGTAAACCAAATAGGGGTATTTGATTCGTTCTTTGAATTGGGCGGGCATTCCCTATTGGCAACACAGGTTGTATCGCGCATACGAGAAGTGTTTGGTCAACATCTACCTCTCCGAGCGATCTTTGATTGCCCGACCATTGAGGGGTTGGCTAAGCGGCTAACCGAATTGCGACAAGGCGAAAAAATGGTTCAACTGCCTGCGCTCCTACAAGTGGATAGAACGGAACCCATTCCGTTATCTTTTGCGCAGCAGCGGTTGTGGTTTTTTGACCAACTGGAGCCAGGAAGCAACGTCTATAACATTCCTTATGTATGGCGCTTAAGCGGTTCATGGGATGTTGCCGGATTAGAAAAAGGATTTAACCAATTAGTTGAACGTCATGAAATGCTTCGTACCGTATTCGCAAAACAAAATGGCGTCCCTGTACAGCTCGTTAAGCCGCATCAATCAAGATCATTGCCTGTCATAGATGTAAGTAGTCTTTCCGCGGATGAAAGTGAAAAGCAGGTCCAGCATTATATTCAACAGAGTGCTGATCGCGTATTTGACTTGAGCCAAGGACCGTTGATTGAAGCCGAGCTGATTAAGCAGGATGAATCGGAGTATGTTCTACTTTGTACCGTACATCATATTGTATTCGATGGCTGGTCAGAGGATATCTTGTTGGACGAGTGGATGGCATTTTATGAAGAAGCAGTCAGCGGAACACCTGCTGATCTGCCACCGTTATCCATTCAATACGGGGACTTTGCTGTCTGGCAAAGACAATGGCTATCAGATGAGACGATGAAAGAGCAAGTGGCGTATTGGGAAAATGAACTTGCAGACGATCTTACGGTGCTTCAGCTGCCATTCGATCGTCCACGACCAGCCATTCAAACGTATGCAGGAGACATGCAGCATATCGATCTGGCCCCTTCATTATTAGAAAAACTAAAAGCTTTCAGCAAGCAAGAGGGCGCTTCCCTGTTCATGACATTACTGGCTGCCTATCAGGGCTTTCTCTCTCGGTATACCGGACAAACAGACATTTTAGTAGGAAGCCCGGTTGCGAATCGCACTCGAAAAGAAATGGAAGGGTTAATCGGGTGCTTTGTAAACACGCTGGTTTACAGAGTGAACGTCGAAGACAATCCAAGCTTCAGGCAATTGGTCGCCCAAGTCAAAGAAAAAACATTGCGCGGGCAAGAAAATCAGGATGTGCCCTTTGAAAAAATAGTAGAGGCTCTCCAGCCAGAGCGAAAGGCAAGTTACTCCCCTGTTTTCCAAACGATTTTTACGATGCAAACCCACCTGAGAAACGTAAAGCAATGGCCAAATAGAAAAATTGAGCCAGTGAAAAGCACCATCAAGGTTGCCAAATTTGATTTGTCCATTTCAATAGAAGTCAATTCAGAGCACTCGTTGACGATTTCATTCGGCTACAATACAGACCTATTTAATCCGTCCAGCATAGAACGAATGATCGGACATTTTGTGAATTGGCTCGAACAAGTGATGGCATATCCTGAGGAGTCAATAGAAGGCTTGCGATTGATTTCAGAAGAGGAAGAAAAACAACTGCTGGAAATGTGGAGTAATCATTAGGAGGTGCTGTATGCAAGATTCCATTACCGCATTATTGGAAGAACAAGTGGAACTTCATCCTGATGCCATTGCATTGGTATACAAAGATGCAAGCCTTACCTACAAGGAGCTTAACAGCAGAGCGAATCGATTGGCCCATTATTTAAAATCGTGCGGGGTTGGAGCAGAGAGCCGTGTTGGCTTGTACATGGATCGCTCGTTTGAAATGATCATCAGTATGGTCGCTATTTTAAAGGCAGGCGGGGCCTATGTCCCGCTTGACCCTGCCTACCCTGAGCAACGATTGCTTTATATGCTGCAAGATGCAAGCATTTCGATTGTGCTGACACAAGAAAGCTTGAAGTCCAGACTGCCAGACGGAATGAAAATCGTTTGTCCTGATCTGGACGCTAGCAAGATCAACAAGGAATCAGATGCGAATGTAGGCGAGAGTACGACTTCGGAAAGTCTAGCCTATTTGATGTATACGTCCGGTTCGACAGGAAATCCCAAAGGGGTACTCATCCCTCACCGAGGGGTGATCCGACTTACGAAGCACGCCTCTTATGTATCACTCACACCGGAAGAAACGATATTGCAACTAGCGTCGATCTCATTCGATGCGGCTACCTTCGAGATATGGGGGAGCTTGCTCAATGGCGCGAGATTGGTGATTTATCCATTTCACGGCCTGTCTCTTGACGAGTTGGGACAAGTGCTGCGTGACGAAAAAATCAGTACGTTATGGCTAACCGCAGGCATTTTTCATCAAATGATCGATTATCGGATCGAAGACTTAAGAGGAGTGCGTCAATTGTTGACTGGCGGCGACATCGTGTCCGCCAAACATGCGCAACGAGCTTTAGACATGTTACCAGATACACTGGTGATTAATGGGTATGGTCCGACAGAGAATACGACATTTACGTGCTACTATCACATAAAAGAGAAGAGTGAGATTCAACATTCCGTTCCAATCGGCCGACCGATCAATGATACCGAGGTCTTTATCCTAAACGATAAGCAAAAGCTCGTTCCTGTTGGTCTTGTGGGCGAATTATATGTGGGGGGAAAGGGACTCGCTTTCGGATACTGGAATCGACCGGAGTTGAATCAAGAGAAATTTATTCCGCATCCATTTCAACAAGACCCTGAAGCGCGATTATACAGGACGGGCGACCTGGTGAAATATGTGCCAGGGCGAGGAATCGAATTTATCGGTCGAAAAGATAATCAAGTAAAAATAAGAGGAAACCGGATCGAGCTCGGTGAGATCGTAGCTGTTCTCAACCAGCATGAGAGCGTAAGGGAAGCCGTCGTCCTTGTACATGAATATGGATCCGATGATAAACGCCTGATTGCTTATATCACGGGAGATGGGGATGTCGATGAATGGAAGCGGTATGCGAATGAACAATTGCCGCCTTTCATGGTCCCTTCCTATTTTGTGAAAATGGACGCTTTCCCGCTTACAGCTAACGGGAAGGTAGACCGTCAAGCATTGCCGTTGCCAGAAATGCGCACGATGAAGGATGAATTTGTCGCACCACGTACGGATACCGAGAAGAGGATCGCAGAGATTTGGTATGAAATTTTAAAGGTGGAGCGTCTTAGCATCCATGACACCTTCTTTGATTTGGGTGGACACTCGCTGCTTGCGACGCAGGTCATATCTCGCTTGCAGGATGCCTTTCATCTGTCGATCCCGTTGCGCATCTTGTTTGAATGCCCGACAATCGCAAGCCTAGATGCCAAAATGATGGAGCTTGGCTGGGATGGCAAAAGAGAACGGACACCAGCTATTGCGAGAGTCTCTCATCGAGACAAGCTGCCGTTATCGCATGCCCAGCAGCGTCTATGGTTTTTGCATCAATTGGAACCGGAAAGTACGGCCTACAACGTTCCTCACATGTGGCGCTTAACAGGGCAGTGGAATGTGCGTGCGTTGGAAACGGGATGGAATGCGCTCCTTCAACGCCATGACATCTTGCGTACTGTGTTTCCGAATGAAGGGGGTCAACCTTTCCAGGCTATTGAACCCTATGTGTATCAAACGTTACCAGTGATCGATCTACGTGATCGACCTGCTGCCGAAAAAGAAGAGCAAATCCACGACTATATCGAACAGGAAGCAGACAAAAGATTTGATCTACAGCGAGGACCCTTGATTCAAGTCAAATTAATCGTCGTCGAAGAGGATCAGTTCCTTTTGCTGTGCACGATGCATCATGTCATTACGGATGGTTGGTCTGAAGATATCTTATTGGAAGAATGGCTGGCCTTTTATGAGGAAGCAGAAAGCGGGGCACGTGCGGAACTACCAGAATTGTCGATTCAATACGCTGATTTCTCGGTATGGCAGCGCGAATGGCTGACGGATGAAGTGATGAGCCAACAACTCGACTATTGGAAAGCGGAGTTGTCCGGGGAGCTACCTGCCTTGCAATTGCCGATCGATCGACCAAGACCAAGCATTCAAACCTATGCCGGAGATATGCATAAAATTGTACTGGCATCTGAATTGCTTGAGAAGCTGAAAGCGTTCAGTCGGCAAGAGAATACCACCCTATTTATGACCCTGATGGCCGCGTACCAAGGCTTTTTATCCAGATATACCGGGCAAAACGATATTTTGGTGGGCAGCCCGATAGCGAACCGTAATGTAAAGGAAATCGAAGGATTGATTGGCTTTTTCGTCAATACGCTCGTCTACCGGGCGAACCTCCAAGACAATCCTACGTTCAAGCAATTACTTGCCCAAGTAAAAGAAAAAGCGCTACAGGCACAGGAATACCAAGATGTCCCGTTTGAAAAAATCGTAGAAATGCTGCAACTGGAGCGCAATACAAGCTACTCCCCGGTATTTCAGACGGTGTTCACATGGGCGGAAATGACAGCGGATGTCTATCGCACGTCCAGTGGGCAATTAGAAAAAATGCCGGTTCAGATCAATGTGGCGAAATTTGATCTTCAGTTATCCATGGGTGAGTCCGAAGACGGCCTCGTGATGAACATGATCTACAACACGGATCTATTTGATCCATCCACCATTGAAAAAATGACAGACCGCTTCGCGCATTGGTTGCAAGAGCTTGTAAACACACCGGATGTGCCGATTGCCTTGCTGGAATTGTTGACTGAGGAAGAACGTCACAGACTCTTACTCGAATGGAATCATACTAGTGGTGACTTTGGAAAAAATGATGGGGCTACAGTCTCTATGCAAGATTCCATCTCCACATTATTTGAAGAACAAGTGGAGCTTCATCCTGACGCCACTGCATTAGCATACAAAGGCACGAGCCTGTCCTATAGAGAGCTTAATAGCAGAGCGAATCAATTGGCGCATTATTTAAAATCGTGCGGAGTAGGAGCAGATAGCCGAGTTGGTTTGTATATGGATCGCTCGTTTGAAATGATCATCAGTATGGTTGCTATTTTAAAGGCAGGCGGTGCCTATGTTCCGCTTGACCCTGCTTACCCTGAGCAACGCTTGCTTTATATGCTGCAAGATGCAAGCATCTCGATTGTACTGACACAAGAAAGCTTGATGTCCAGACTGCCAGATGGATTGAAAATCGTTTGTCCCGACCTGCAAGCTCGTGAGATCAACAAGGAATCAGATACAAATCTAGGCGAGAGTACGACTTCGGAAAGTCTAGCCTATTTGATGTATACGTCCGGTTCGACAGGAAATCCGAAGGGGGTACTCATCCCTCATCGAGGGGTGATCCGACTTACGAAGCATGCCTCTTATGTATCACTCACACCGGAAGAAACCATGCTGCAACTCGCGTCGATCTCATTTGATGCAGCTACCTTCGAAATTTGGGGGAGCCTGCTAAATGGCGCGAAATTGGTGATTTATCCATTTCACGGCCTGTCTCTTGAAGAGTTGGGACAAGTGCTGCGTGACGAGGAAATCAGCACGTTATGGCTAACCGCAGGCGTTTTTCATCAAATGATCGATTACCGGATCGAGTATTTAAAAGGGGTGCGTCAATTGTTGGCTGGCGGCGACATCGTGTCCGCCAAGCATGCGCAACGTGCCTTGGATATGTTACCAGATACATTGGTGATTAACGGGTATGGCCCGACAGAAAACACGACATTTACTTGCTATTATCCTATAAAAAATAAGAGCGAAATCCAGCACTCCGTTCCGATCGGTCGACCGATCAATGATACGGAGGTGTATATCTTAAGCGAAATGTTAAAGGTAGTTCCTGACGGTCTCGTGGGGGAGTTGTATGTGGGAGGCAAGGGACTAGCTTTCGGATACTGGAACCGACCGGAAATGAGCCAAGAGAAGTTTATTCCGCATCCTTTTCAACAAGACTCTGAAGCGAGATTATACAGGACGGGCGACCTGGTGAAATATGTGCCGGGGCGAGGAATCGAATTTATCGGTCGAAAAGATAATCAAGTGAAAATAAGAGGGAACAGGATTGAGCTCGGTGAGATTGTAGCTGTCCTCAGTCAGCATGAGAGCGTAAGAGACGCCGTCGTCCTTATACATGAATATGGAGCGGACGATAAACGTCTGATTGCTTATATCGCGGGAGACGGGGATGTCGATGAATGGAAACGGTATGCGAGTGAACAATTGCCATCTTTCATGGTCCCTTCCTATTTTGTGAAAATGGACGTTTTCCCACTTACAGCTAACGGGAAGGTGGACCGTCAAGCATTGCCGCTTCCAGAAATGCGCACGATGAAGGACGAATTTGTCGCACCACGTACGGATACAGAGAATAGGATCGCAGAGATTTGGCGTGAAGTTTTAAAAACGGAAACGGAACGATTGAGTATCCACGATTCCTTTTTCGATTTGGGTGGACACTCGTTGCTTGCGACGCAGGTCATATCCCGCTTGCAGGAAGCCTTTCATCTATCTATCCCGTTGCGCATCCTGTTTGAATGCCCGACCATCGCAAGTCTAGATGCCAAAATGATGGAGCTTGGCCGGGATGGAAAAAAAGAACGGACACCAGCTATTGTGAAGGCCTCGCATCTTGAAAAGCTACCGTTATCGCATGCCCAGCAGCGTCTATGGTTTTTACATCAATTAGAACCGGAGAGTACGGCGTACAATGTTCCTCACATGTGGCGCTTAACAGGGCAGTGGAATGTGCAGGCGTTGGAAATGGGATGGAATGCGCTTCTTCAACGTCATGACATCTTGCGCACTGTGTTTTCGAATGAAGGGGGTCAACCTTTCCAAGTCATTGAACCCCATGTGTCTCGAACGTTACCAGTGACTGATCTACGCGATCGACCTGCCTCCGAAAAAGAAGAGCAAATTCACGATATTATCATGCAGGAAGCAGACAGAAGGTTTGATCTACAGCGGGGACCCTTGATTCAAACCAGGTTAATCGTGATCGAAGAGGATCAGTTCCTTTTGCTGTGCACCATGCATCATGTCATTACGGATGGCTGGTCAGAGGATATCTTATTGGAAGAATGGTTGGCCTTTTACGAGGAAGCAGAGAGCGGGGCACGTGCGGAGCTGTCAGAATTGCCGATTCAATACGCTGATTTCGCGGTATGGCAGCGTGAATGGCTGACGGATGAAGTGATGGGCCGACAACTGGACTATTGGAAAGCGGAGTTGTCTGGAGAGCTTCCTGTCTTGCAATTGCCGATTGATCGACCAAGACCAAGCATTCAAACCTACGCCGGAAGTATGCATAAGATGGTGCTGACATCCGAATTGCTTGAGAAGCTGAAAGCGTTTAGTCGGCAAGAGAATACCACCTTATTTATGACCCTGATGGCCGCGTACCAAGGCTTTTTATCCAGATATACCGGACAGACCGATATTTTGGTGGGAAGCCCCATAGCGAACCGACATGTAAAGGAAATCGAAGGATTGATTGGCTTTTTCGTGAATACGCTCGTCTACCGGGCGAACTTCCAAGACAATCCAACGTTCCAGCAATTCCTTGCCCAAGTAAAAGAAAAAGCTCTACAGGCACAGGAGTACCAGGATGTCCCGTTTGAAAAAATCGTAGAAATGCTGCAATTGGAACGCAATACAAGCTACTCCCCGGTATTTCAGACAGTGTTCACATGGGCAGAAATGAAAGAGGATGTCTATCATTCGTTCAGTGGGCAATTAGAAAAAATGCCGGTTCAGATCAATGTGGCGAAATTTGATCTTCAGTTATCCATGGGTGAGTCTGAGGACGGTCTCGTGATGAACATGATCTACAACACGGATTTATTTGATGCATCCACGATTGAAAAAATGACAGAGCACTTCGCAAATTGGTTGCAAGAGCTTGTGAATGCACCGGACGTGCCGATGGCCTTGCTAGAATTGTTGAGCGAGAAAGAACGTCACAAAATCCTCGTGGAGTGGAATGATACAGCAGTCGCCATTCCAGAGAATACATGCCTGCATGATTTGTTTATCGAACAAGCCAAAAAGACACCGGAACTCATTGCAGCTGAATATGGCAGTGAAAAGATGACCTATCAAGAACTGGATAGACGTTCTAACCAGTTAGCGCACTACCTGATTATGCTGGGTGTTGGACCCAATAAGCCTGTCGGGATATGTATGAATCGCTCCATCGAGCTTGTCATTTCGATTCTCGGCATCGTAAAGGCTGGCGGAGCATTTCTCCCCTTGGATACCGAAATGCCGCAAGCGAGGATGGCGAAACTGTTGGAAAGCTCCAAAACCAACATTTGTATATCCGAGCCGGAGTTCATGAACCTGTTTGGACAAGCCACTCATGTGAGATGTATAGATTCCCAAGCGGAAAAAGAAAAAATAGCAAGCATGCCGGAGGGATTGCCGGAGCAAACCGTAAAACCGACAGATTTAGTTTCGATTTATTACACGTCAGGTTCGACCGGAAATCCGAAAGGCGTTGAAAACCTCCATTATGGTTGGGTAAATCGCATGTTATGGATGCAGCGACAACATGGCTTGGGGCAGGGAGAGTCTATTCTGCAAAAAACAACCTTAACATTTGATGATGCAGCTGTTGAGTTTTTTTGGCCATTGTCTGTAGGGGGACGGATATCACTCTTGGAACCATGGCTGCATCGGGACCCTGAGGCGATTATCCAGGCTGCTATTCACTATCAAGTTGCGTGCATTCAATTTGTACCGAGCATGCTCAATATGTTTGTGGACGCCCTTTCTCCAGAGGATGCATCCAACTTGCACAAATTAAAAAATGTCATCTCCAGTGGGGAGGCGCTTTTACCCGAAACAGTAGGCAAGTTCTTTAAAAAGCTAAATGCCAAACTCCATAATACGTGGGGGGCCACAGAAGTATCGATCGACTCCACCATTTACACATGCTCGCCAATGGACGTGCTGGAAAAGGATTGTGTGAGTGTAGGCAAGCCGATTGATAACAACAGAGTCTATGTTCTTGACCAAAATAGGAAGGCTGTCCCAATTGGCGTCATTGGCGACCTCTATATTGGTGGCCTTGGATTGGCCAGAGGCTATCTGCATAATAGCGAGAAAACCCAAGAAGTATTTATGGAGAATCCGTTTGTACCTGGGGAAAGAATATATCGAACCGGCGACAAGGGGTACTTCCTGCCTTCGGGCAACATTAAATTCGTAGGCAGACAAGATAATCAAATCAAGATTAGAGGCATGCGGGTTGAATTGGGTGAAATTGAATCCACATTAAGCAGGCATCCGTCCGTTCGTGAAGCAGCCGTTATTTCTGTGAAAAACGACAGGTCAGCTACCGAATTGGCTGCTTATATCGTGGGGGACGGGGATGTAAACGAATGGCGGGCATTCCTGAAGGAGCATTTGCCTGCTTATATGATTCCAACTTATTTCATGAAGTTGGACAGCATTCCTAAAACCACGAGTGGAAAAATTGACCGAAATAGACTGGAATTACCAGCCATGAAACCAAGCGATTTCTCGATCATTGAGCCGCGCACGATACCTGAAGAACTTATCCACTCCATCTGGTGCGATATATTACAGGTGGATCGGATTTCGATCAAGGACTCATTCTTTGATAGGGGTGGACATTCCTTATTGGCTACGCAAGTCATTTCCCGCATGCGAAATGTTTTGGGGATGGACATACCTTTGCGCACGATTTTTGAGTTTCCAACCATTGAAGCGATTGCCGCCCGTATTTCTGAGATTAAGCAAGGCAGTGAGACGAATACCCGCATCCATGAAGTATCGCGCGTGGAAAATCAGACAGATGTCTCCTTATTCGAAGTATCCCATGGGCAAAGAAGACAATGGTTCCATGCAAAATTCAGTGACCAAGAAGCAGTAGGAGGGGTTTACCTCTTTGAAGTAGACGGTCCCGTTGACAGTCATTCTCTGCACAGGTCTATGGGCCTCATGTTTGAACGTCACAGAATCATGCGCACGACGATTATAGAAAACGAAGGGCAATTGTATCAAAAAGTGCATGACGACCTTGAGGTGGAGAATGCGTTTGTAGATTTGTCTTCGTTATCTGTGACGGAAGGCGAGCAGCGTATCAAAATGGATTTGCAAGTTGCTCTGTACAAGCCATTTGATTTTTCGCGAGAGTCTTTCTTCCGGATGACTTTGTATCGAATCTCATCAACGAAGCACTTCTTCATCTTGAGCGCGCATCATATTGGATTTGATGGCTGGTCGTTAGATGTGTTTATGAATGATCTCGCGGGCATTTATCAACAAGTAAAGAGTGGGGTGCAACAGGAGTTTTCCAAACCATTGGATTATATGGATTACACCTTGTGGCAGCAAGCACGGTTGCAAAATGGAGAACTGAACCGACAACGGGACTATTGGTTAAAACAACTGCAACAAAATGTAGATGCACCGTTCATACCGCGAGAAACACAATCGTTCACACACGGCAACCGAATTTCAAACGTAGCTTCGCTTCCAATCGAGCAAGTGAAGGGACAATCGCTTTTAGAATTGACTCGAATGGCTGGTGGTACCGTCTATACGAGCTTGCTTGCGGCGATCAACATTTGGCTGTCACTCCTCACAGATCAAACCATCATAACTGTCGGCTCGACATTATCTGGCCGCACGCAGACGGATCTAGAAGGAATTATTGGACCGCTCATCAATCCGGTCGCCATGCGTACAGACTTGTCTGGCAACCCGACTGTATTGGAAATGATGAACAGAACAAGAGAAACCGCATATGGTGCGTACGAGAATCAAGAGTATCCGTACAATTTGGTTGTAGAGGATCAACTAGCTGCCACAGGCGATAAGAAGAGTTTGTATTCCCTTGTTTTTATTGGACAACATGTATCGAACAATCAGCCTGAATCAGATGAAATGACCTTTACAGAATGTCCGTTACGTCGTTTTCTGGATGAAACGATTATCAAAGCATATGAAGGCAGTCACTTTGTTCAAGACGATCAATTGGATATGATGTTATTTTTGTCCACGCGTCATGACCAACTGATGTTAACTGCTCATTACAACACGGAAGCATTCAGCGAAAATGCAATGGATACGTTACTAGATCAGTTAAAGCATGTCATTTGCCAAATGATTGACAATCCAATGCAGCGCTTGTCTCAAATAAACTTGGTGGAAGAATATGATTTCAATGAACTATTCAGCTAACTAGTTTATGGCTGTTGGGGCATGCTGGTGAGAGCCGCATGCCCAACCATTACGCAGTTGCGTATCGGGGAGACTACGAATGATGGATAAAACTTTTATCAAAACGATCCCTCTGTCTGAGGCTCAAAAAGATTATTATCTACACTATTTAGTCTATCCAATGAGTCCATATTATCAGGAGCAGTATCTATTCCACTTCGAAAGTCGATTGGATGTATCGGTTACGATCCGTACACTTTACGAGATCGTGAAACGCCACGAAATCTATCGTTCCATTTTTGTTTTGGAAGACGAGCCCATCCAAAAAGTATATAGCGAGCCCATATTGGATTTTGAACATGTGTCTTCCGCTACCTGGGACGACACGATGATTAGAGAATATTTCAATGAGGAGTTCAGCAAGCCTTTTACGCTGGAAGAGGGGCCGTTATTCAGTTGCAGATTGCTCGATTATAAAGAAAGCGGCAGTATTTTATGTTTCAAGTATCACCATATCTGCTTTGATGGGTGGAGTGTTTCGCTCACCCTCGATGAATTTACGATGATCTACCAACTACTGATCACGGGCAATGATCACGTGTTGCAACCACAAATACACCAATACGCAGACTTTGTGGAGTGGGAACAGAATTACATAGCGAGCCCAGAAGGCGAAGCTGCGAGAGGTTTCTGGAAAAAGAAATTGGGTGGGACTCTTGAGCGGGTAGAAGTACCGCCAGATAAAAAGCGTCCGAGTACCCCTTCGTTTAAAGGGGGGATATCATTCTTTACGTTTACCCGCCAACTCCGGGATGAGTTGATTGCTTATCATAAACATCACAAATATCCTACGGATGTCATTTATTTATCCCTTTTTAGTGCTTTTCTTTATCGGATAACTGGGCAAGACGACATCATTGTTGGCGTACCGAGATACGGCAGGCCAAAAAGAGAGTTTCATACGATCATGGGACCGTGTATGGTAATGCTTCCCCTGCGAATCAAAATTCCTAAGAACAGCTCGCTTCGTGAATTGGCAAAGCAGATTCATGAAGAATTGTCTTTATGTTCACAGTATCAAAACTATCCAATCTCTTTGATTACAGCTGAATTGCAATATGAGCGCGATAAAAAATATGCTTCCTTTTTTTCAACGGCTTTCGTCCATCAAAAAGCGATTAAGCAAGATGCAGCGATTATGCTGGGCAATGCGCAAAATACTTTTCATAGCAATGGCCTTACCGTAAGCACCTATCCGATTGGCAAAGATGTATCCCAGTATGATTTATGTTTGGTCGTTGAAAAGGACAACCATCATGACATACTGGCAGGATTCGAATACAATTCGGATATTTTGGATGAAGAAACCATTGCCAAATGGGTTTCCGACTTTGAACGCACCAGTCTTTCTCTTTTGAAAAATGATGGTGAAAACATCCCTGCACATGCAGGCAAGCCCGCTGATTGGATGGAGAGTCTTTCCACTTTACCTTCCCTCAAGATATTGCCAGAGGACGTCATCCCACTCTCTACCGACTCAGTAAAGTTCGAGGAAGTGACGTTTGAATGGACATGCTTGCGGGAGGCTGGGATATCTCATCTGCCTAAAGTTTGGGATGCCTCTTCCTATGCGATATTCATGACCGTATTTCTCGTACTTTTGTATGCAGAAACCGAGAAGGAGGATTTGGCTTTGGCATTTCGTGCGGGGTGGGACGAGAGCGAGGATGTCCCAAGCGCCCTGCTTTTACGAGCTGATCTGACAGGCAATCCACTACTTGGCGATTTGGTTTTGCAAATACAAAGCAAGTTAAAAGAAGCCCATTATCATCAAGCGTCCTTTCCTAACACTCACGAGCCTCAACTCTTATTTGAAATGAGTAAGAATGAATATCCCTCCACGATTGATTTTCAATTCCGCATCCATAAAACTAACAACCACATACATGGCGCCATTACCTATAAATCGAATGTATTCAAGAGGGAGACAGTGCAACGGATCTGCACCCAATATGAATACTTGTTGGAAAGCGTGACAGCCGAGTCGCATCAAAGAATCCGCGAGATTGTCAGTCATCTGAACAGCCAATTTCTAACCAGTGATGATTTTGAACAATTATTTCTGTAGCGAAAGAGGTGCACTGGCTTGAAGCATTTAACAAAAGAGAACGTACTGGAAGTCATAGAGCTTTCCATGGTGCAAAAGCAATTATTACGTCCTGACAAGATGACAACCATGCGCTATCTCATCGAGCACCGTCTCGAACTGGAACGCATTCAAGAAACGTGGAAGGAATTAATTAGCCAGACGCCGGTGATGCGAACAGTTTTCCGCCAGCTTAAAAATAAACATGTACAAGTCGTATTGAAGGAGCTACCCATTCCTATTGACTGGCACGATGTACGGGAATTATCTCCTGAACAGCAAGAGCAAGTCTATCTCTCTACACTTACAGCCCATCAGGAGCCCATTCCGTATGAGGAGGGGCCATTGATCCGGGTATCGATTTTGCAGATGGACGCCAATCAATCCGTCCTCATCTGGACTCATCATGCATTAAGTATGGACGATGCCAGTCGCGAGCTTCTTGTAGCGGAATGGCTGAAACGGGTACGGGGTAATCAGCCATCTGCCGACCAGCGGGCCTCATTCAAAGAGTATGTTGCTTGGGAGTCAAGCCAAGATGGCTCCAAAGTCAAAAGCTTTTGGGCAGATCAATTCCAAGGCTATGAAAGCGAGAATGTGTTTTATCCAGTACAAGGGGCACAGAAGGATGCGAGCCATCCGATCACCTGCAACGCTGTTCTTTCCGAAGCGGTAACCACGTCCATCAGAAGGATGGCATTCGAGCAGCGAGTATCCATAGAGGCCATCTTTCAGGCTGCTTGGCTCCTCTTGGAGAATATGTACAGTGGCGAGGACAAGCTGGTCATTGGGGTTACCGTCTCTGGCAGACCGGAAACATGGAAAGAGGCGAATACCATTATTGGGCCACTGGCTCACAGCTTACCTGTTTTCCAGACCGTGCATGCGAATCAAAAAGTGCGTGATGTCGTAAAGGATGTCGAGGAAAGCTGGGAACAACTACAGCAAAATGATATGGCCACACTAGACATGGTCCGTAACTATGCAGGCATCCGAGAAACTGATCTTATATTTGGAACGACATTGACGATACGGAATGGTGCAGAAGATCACCAGGAATCTGCCATGCTTTATCGTGGCGGCCTCGAAACAGTGGAGATAGTGGTGACGGTCGGGCAGCTCATGAAAATTCAAATTTTCCATATGAATGCGTCCTCTACGAGCGATCTGGAACGATTGCAGTCCCATTACATCCATATGCTCGAGCAGATTTGCTCAGAGGCAAACAGGAACATCAGCGATCTGAACATCGTGACGGATGAAGAACAAGAGATCATGACGAAGGTGATGGGCAATTTCGCGGAGTCGAATCGCAGTATGGAGCAATTTGCGCACCAAATCATAGAAGAGCAGGTCAAGCGCAATCCTGACGCTGTTGCTGCTATCGATGGGAAGCAATCCATCACCTACCGGGAATTGAATGAGGATTCGAACCGATTGGCGCATTGGTTGCGAAGACAAGGATTTGGCCGAAATGATCTTGCTTGCCTATTTGCTGAGAGAAGCGTCGACATGCTGCTTGGTATTCTGGCTGTACTGAAAGCAGGAGGGGCCTATGTCCCGCTTGATACAGCCCATCCCGATCAACGACTCCTTACGATTCTTGATAACAGCAAGGCGAAGGTTTTACTGACCGAGGCGCGTTTCCAATCGCGTAGCATGGCCTTGGCAGACAGATTGGAGCACAAGCCAGTTGTGTTTTGCCTGAACAAAGGGGACGGGACAAGCTCGGACATTTCTTCCTTGCAAGCGTCGGATACATCGAATCCAGAGATCATCCATGCGCATGATGATTTGGCAAACGTCTTTTTTACCTCAGGCTCCACTGGTATGCCAAAAGGGGCAATGATCGAGCATAGCGGCATGCTGAATCATCTTTACGCCAAAATGGATGTCCTTGGACTGAATGAAGATAGCATCGTAGCGCAGAATGCTTCTCATTGCTTTGATATATCGGTGTGGCAATTCCTGGCTCCCTTGATGGCAGGGGGTAAGCTAGTGATTTACGACAACGAGACGGCTACTGATCCGGATGCATTGCTCCAAGCCTTGAATCGAGATGGTGTCACCGTAATTCAGCTGGTCCCGGCGATGATAGAAGCATTGCACAATGCTGCACTGACTCTCCCGCTGGAACAGCATGCGTTGCCTCAATTGCAATATATGATTTCTACTGGGGAAGGATTGCCAGTTACCCTGTGCCAAAAGTGGCAAAGCATGTATCCCGATGTGATTGTAGTGAACACGTATGGAGCTACGGAGTGCTCAGATGATACGATGCATGAAATCATTGATCGTTCGTATGCGCATGATGATTATCCTTATGTGGCCTTGGGAAGCTCGATCGCCAATATGAAGCACTATGTGCTGGACAAATGGATGCGCTCCGTTCCGGTTGGTTGTGTCGGGGAAATCTACATTTCTGGAACTGGCGTAGGGCGGGGGTATCTCCATGATGCTGAACGCACTGAGCTAGCATTTTCAGAAAATCCATTTTTGCAGGGTAGAAAAGAACGGCTATATAAAACAGGCGATTTGGGACGTTATTTGTCAAATGGGAGACTCGTATTTGTTACGCGTGCTGATTTTCAGGTGAAGGTACGCGGACATCGCATAGAGCTCGGCGAGATAGAAAATGCCCTTTTACGTCACACGCTGGTGAGACAGTGTGTAGCGGTTGCACGGGAAGATGAAAATGGGCAGAACGGAATTGTTTGCTATGTGGTCACACATGAACAGCAGAGCGAGCATGAGCTGCAAGCCTATCTCAGAACGATCTTGCCGGAGTATATGGTTCCGGAGCGAATCGTCATTCTGGATGCAATGCCACTGAATCGCAACGGAAAAGTAGACAAAAAAGCATTGCCAGAGACAGACGTGATTCAAAAGAAGTCTGAAGCATTCGTCGCTCCTCGCAACGATCTGGAACGAAGCTTGGCAGCTATCTGGCGTACCGTGCTAAACATAGAGGACATTGGGATCGACGATGACTTTTTCCAGCTTGGCGGGCATTCTATGAAAACGATTCAGGTTCGCTTGCGCATGAAAAGAGAGATGGGCATAGAAGTTACCATCAAGGACTTATTCGAGCATCGAACCATTCGGGAGTTATCCTCCCTGTTTCATCACGAGGAAGCGCTGTCCACAGGTGAGCTCCATACGCAACATGATCGATCGACGATCCCCAAGGCAACAGAGCAAGCGTATTACCCGGTGTCACATGCGCAGAGGAGACTGTTTTTCATTCAGCAGCTAGAGCCTGAGAATACGGCTTATAATATGCCGACGATCTACCATATCACGGGACCATTGAAGGAGCGTGTCCTGCATCAGGCATTCGGGTTGCTAGTAAAAAGACATGAAGTGCTGCGAACAAAGTTCCTGTTAAGAGACGGACGCCCCGTTCAACAGGTGCTGCCGAGCAATGACTTCACCTATGCATTTGTCGATCTTTCCAAGGAGTCAGAAGCGTCGAAGCAAGAAGCAATTGATCTGATTATCCAAAAAGAGACGGAAACCAGCTTTGATTTTGACAGGGATACATTGTTTCGGGTGAAGTTATGCAAGGCTGCGGAAGAAAAATACGTATTGTTAATGAACATGCATCACATGATCAGTGATCAATGGTCATGGGGGATATTGATGAAGGATTTAGGCACCATCTACGAATCCTTGCATCAAGGGGTAGACCTCGAATTGCCAGAGTTGAGCATCCAGTATAAAGATTACGCAGTCTGGCAAAATCAGTCGATTCATCATGGAGAGCTGGCAGAATCAGAAGCGTATTGGCTGAAGACATTCGAAAAAGAGATCCCAGTATTGGACTTGCCGACAGATTGCCAGCGACAGCCTGTACAAACGTATTTTTCGGCAACGGAATCTTATCAAATTCCGGAAAAAGCGTTTAGCTGCATGAAAGAGATTGCTCAGCAACATGATGCCTCCATGTTTATGGTGATTTTATCAACGATAGGCATTTGGCTGTCCAAGCTAACCAATCAACAGGATATCATCATCGGTACTCCGGAGGCTGGCCGGAACCACATGGATATTGAACAGGTCATTGGATTTTTTATTAACACACTCCCGTTGAGACTAGAAGTCAATCAGGAGCATACCTTCATCGAGGCGTTACACGTTTGGCGCCAGCAAGCACTGGAGTCTTACATGCATCATGAGTATCCATTCGATAAATTGGTCGAAAAAATTAATCCGGAAAGAGATGTTAGCCGCAATCCTATTTTTTCTTTCATGTTCCAATATATTGAAAAAACGGAAGAGGAAAATGAAATAAATGGCTTGGAAATGACAGCTGTTGAATCCTATAACTCCATGACGAATTTCGATTTATCGCTCGTATGCATGGACCTAGAAAATGGAGCGGGTTTGACTGTCGAATATCGCACGGATTTATTTAAGCCAGAAACGGTTCAACGGATGCTCAAATATTTGGGCAACATCATCGAACAGGTAGCCAATCAACCAGATATCCATTTCAAGCATATCGAATTGTTGTCAGTGGAAGAAAAACAGGCAATGATCTCTGCCTATAAGGAAGTTTCTTTTACCAATGGGGATGAGCATAAAACAATCATCGAGCTATTCGAGGAGCAAACAGAGAAAACCCCGGATCGCATTGCTCTCGCTTTTGAAGAGCAAGAACTGTCTTATTCAGAACTGAATAAACGGGTGAATCAGCTGGCGCGGACATTGGTAGCTGCGGGCGTCCATGCAAATCAAATGGTGGGGATCATCGCAGAACGGTCCATAGAGATGATCGTTGGCGTATTGGCGATTGTGAAAGCGGGTGGAGCCTACGTCCCCATTGACCCTGATTATCCGGAAGAGCGTATACGGTACATGCTGGAACATTCGGGAGCAGAAGTTTTGCTGTTGCATCAGTCGGTACGCAACAAAGTGAATACTGACAAAAAAATGATCCTGCTTGACGATGAGGAGTCCTATCATCAGGAGAATACGAATCTCGGGTTACCTGTTCAGTTTGATCAGCTTGCTTATGTGATTTATACATCAGGCACTACGGGAACGCCAAAGGGAGTCATGATTGAACACCGACAGCTTCATTCGCTTGCGCAGGCATGGAAACAAGAATACAAGCTGGATGAATTCCCCGTCAGAAGTTTGCAATGGGCAAGTTTTTCTTTTGATGTGTTTACGGGTGATTATATGAGATGCCTGTTAAACGGTGGGAAACTGGTTATTTGCCCAAAAGATGCGAGAGTGGATTTGGAGCGCCTTTACTACCTGATGGAAAAGCATGAGATTAATCTGTTTGAATCGACTCCCGTCCTTGTGATTCCTTTCATGGACTATCTCTATGAAAATGGGCTCAACATAGACTTCATGAAAATATTGATTCTTGGCTCGGATCAATGCCCGTTACATGCCTTTCACAAACTTGTTGATCGATACGGAAGCACAATGAGAATCTTAAACAGCTATGGAGTGACGGAGGCTACCATTGATTCCTCCTATTATGAAAGAGATAAACAGCAAGATTACAAATTTCTGCCGATTGGCAAGCCTTTGCCAGGGGTGAAGATGTATATTCTGGACGCCAATCTTCATGTGCAGCCTGTGGGTGTCCCAGGAGAACTGTATATTGGAGGCTTGGGAGTAGGAAAAGGATATTTCAAGCGGTCAGATTTGACGAATGAAAAATTCGTTCCCAATCCGTTTTGTATCGGTGAAAGCATGTATAAGACAGGGGATATGGCTCGATGGCTCCCCAGCGGAGATATTGAATTTTTAAGGCGATTGGATAATCAGGTAAAAATACGTGGGAATCGAATCGAATTAGAAGAAATCGAAGCGGAATTACGAAAAATGGGCGATATTCGCGACGCGGTCGTTATCGCAAGAGCGGATGAATCCGGTCAAAAAAGGCTGGTTGCATTCTATGTAGCTACAAAAGCTGTGGAATCGAACGTATTGAGAGAGTCGTTGCGGAAGTCGTTACCGGCATTTATGGTCCCAGCCCATTTTGTTCAGCTAGATGAAATACCAGTAACGCCGAATGGAAAGATTGATCGAAAAGCGTTAATGGATATCAACATCGTCTTGCAGAGTGAAATGGAATATGTGGAGCCCCAAACGGATAACGAGAAGATATTGGTAGCTGTGTGGCAAGACGTTTTACATGAGAAAAAGATTGGGACTTTGGATCATTTCTTTGAACTTGGTGGCGACTCTATCAAATCGATTCAAGTTTCATCGCAATTAGCAGCTTTGGGATACAAGATGGAGATTCGAGATCTTTTCAAATATCCAACGATCGCAGAACTGAGTACAAAACTGAAACTGATGAATAGGAAAATTGACCAGAAGGATGTGGAAGGCGTTGTACCACTGACCCCGATTCAGCATTGGTTGATACAAGAACACAGTCAGCATCTCCATCACTATAACCAATCTTTTGTGTTGTACCGCAAAGAGCGGTTTGACGAGGAGATAGTTCGCAAAGTCGTCGATAAGCTCGTACAGCACCATGATGCACTGCGAATGATTTTCCGCCAAACCGAGACAGGTTATGAGGCTTATAATCGAGGCGTCAACACTAGCGACATGTATCGTCTGGAGATTTGGGACTATCAAAACAAGAATGGGTCTGAGATCGAACAAGCGATGGACTTGAAATGCAGTGAAATTCAATCGAGGCTTAACATTTTTGATGGCCCATTAATGAGGCTAGGGTTATTCCAATGCTCGGATGGCGATCACTTGCTTATTGCTGTTCATCATTTAGTCGTAGACGGGGTATCATGGCGCATTTTAATCGACGATTTCAAAACAGCTTATGGGCAGCTCCTCCGTAATGAAGAGATTCGTTTCCCTTTAAAAAGTGATTCAATCCAATTATGGGCACAACAATTGAACGAGTATGCCAATAGCGAAAGGCTCGAGCAAGAGCGTGAATATTGGAATCGAATCGAGGAAAGGGACACTCATTCGTTGCCAACCGATTACGATGAGCAAAAACCGCTTCGGAAAACAACCAGGACGAAAACGGTCATGATGGATCAGCAGCAAACCGAGGAATTGCTAAAACAAGCCAATCGTGCCTATCAGACGGAAATCGATGAACTTTTGTTGGCTGCTATTGGAATGGGCTTTAAAAAATGGGCAAATATCGATCGCGTCGTCTTGAATATGGAAGGGCATGGTAGGGAATCGATTTTACCAGATCTGAACATTAACCGCACAGTGGGATGGTTCACGAGTGAATATCCAGTGATGGTAGATGTCGGGAACGAAATGAATCCGTCAGCTATCATTCCTAAAATCAAAAAAGATGTACGAAGAATACCACATAAAGGGATTCACTACGGTATATTGAAATATTTGTCTGCAAAATCGCCAAACACCACCATGAATGTACATCCTGAGGTCAGTTTTAATTATTTGGGACAATTTGATATGGATCGAAAAGAAAAGGATGACGACATTCAATTGTCCACATTCTCAGGCGGAGAATCAATGAGTCTGGAGCAGTTCCGGGAATGCAAGATTGACATTGAGTGCGTGGTGTTGAATGGAAGCTTTCACTTTATGGTAGCTTACAGCGAGGCACAGTATAAAACGGAAACCATCGAACGACTTACTGCATGCCTTCAGGATAGTCTTAGGGAAGTCCTCCAACACTGCATGATGAAATTGCGCAACAATCCTGACCACGAAATCGCTGGAGAATGGGTGGACTTCGAAGCAGTGATAGACGGATTTTTCGACTCTTCTACGATGAGTGATCTTCCTGGCGCAATTGCGGTGGTAGTCCAACACGGTCAAGTGAAAGTAAAGAAGGCTTACGGTTACGCCAATCTATCAGAGAAAGTGCCCATGAGTGCAGATGAAACCGTAGTCAAGGTAGGTTCGATTTCCAAACTCGTAACAGTCGCTGCCATTTTGAAGCTAGTGGAGCAAGGTCTGATTGGATGGAACGAGGATGTTCAGCAATACCTCGATATGGAAATACCGAGAAGGGTTGAGGGCCCACTAACGGTAGAACATTTACTCAGTTACACAACAGGGTTTGACTCGCCAGACGCGGGAAATGATCAAAGCTATCATTTTGGCGGGCGTGACTCCCTAACGTTACGAGAGTATATTCACCGCTATATGCCAACCGTGATTTACAAGCCTGGCGAACAATATGGGAATGAGAATTTTGCCTTTATGCTGGCGGGTTATCTGGTGGAAAGAGTGACGGGAGTTTCCTTTGATCGCTATGTAAGAGAGCATTTCTTTACGCCTCTCGAAATGACAGACAGCAGTTTTCTACTACAACCAGAATTAGAGGCGAAGATGGCCACAGGCTATGATCTGGAAAATCAGGCCGTGCAAAAGTACGATTTCAGCCCTGCAATCTCACCAGACGGCAGCATGCTCTCCACGGGGCACGATATCGCCACATTCATGCTGGCTCTCTTACGTGGAGGCGCTGATGGCAAAGGATCAATTTTAGAGGCGGATTCGATAGACAAAATGTTCTCCAGTAAATCAGTACCTCATCCAACAGGGGCAAATACAGGGTATGGATTTACGGTAAAATTCCACCCAGAATACGTACATGAGAATATTTTGGCGAAGGCAGGCGAGGTCATAGGCTTTAACTCCTTTATGTGGTTCCTGCCAGAAAAACAAATGGGGGTCTTTGTTAGTACAAATAAAAGTCAATTCAACAAAATTGAATTTTTCGATTACTTCATGAAGCGCTATCGTCCTGCGGAAGCGATCATCATGTAAATCATATTCGTGTAAACGGGGGGGCCACTATGAGCATGATTAAGACTAGTTCCATTAGTCGTTTTCCGAATACGAATGACGTAGGAATCGGTGTATCTATCGGTACTTTTGGGGAACTACTGCAGGGGATTCTAGAGGAAAATAATCTGGATTTTCTGGTGACTTTGCCTATCAAAAATGCATCCTACGCTACTTTTTATTCGATTCCAACCTTACAGGAGATCATCATCGTGCCACGCTCCAAGCAAAAATCAAAAAGGTTGGCGGAAAAAATCATTCAGCACTATGGATTGCCGGCAGGTGGAATTTTAGAGATCAACTCAGAACTTCCGGTTGGAAAAGGCTTGGCAAGCTCATCAGCAGATTTGGTGGCTGCCTCCAGAGCGGTTGGAAATTGTTTCGATATAAGCATTGAGCCTTCCTTACTAGAGTGGTTTTTGTCGAGTATTGAGCCGACGGATGGCGTTATGTATGAGGGGGCGGTTTCTTACTACCATAAAGAAGTCAGATTGCGAGAATACATCGGGGAACTGCCGGCATTATGCATTTTAAGTATTGATGAGGGAGGAACCATCGATACCGTTGAGTTCAATAAGCGAACAAAGCCCTATACCCAAGAAGACAAGATGGAGTACAGTGTGTTGTTACAAAAAATCACGAAAGCAATCAGAGAAAGAGATGTCCACATGATAGGTGCCGTCTCTTCCCGAAGTGCGATCTTGAATCAAAAGATTCTGCCCAAAAAATTATTGCCGGAAGTCATGGAGATCAACGAGAAAATTGGCGGGTTAGGTACTGTTGTGGCACATAGTGGGACCAGCCTCGGTATTTTATTGTTGAAAGAAGAACCTGATTTCTATCAAAAGCTGGAACTGGGGTATAGATGGTTAAGTGAACTGAATAAAGAAGTGCATGTGTACCACACCTAGAGGATCAGATCCAAGAGATGGCTTCTGGCATGCTCGGAAGTCATCTTCCCCAAAAATTGATTTCGTTCGTATTGGGAGTGGATTATCGAGATGGAACAGCCAGTAAGCGTTAATGAAAAGGTATCTTTTCGGGCGTTGCTTGGCTTGAAAAGTTATCGCTATTTAATCTTTTCGCAATTTGTCTCGAACATGGGAGATGGAGTATATCGATTAGCGCTTATTTGGCTAATGAAGGTTTTGACGGAAAGTCCTTTGTTAATGGCGATTTTATTGGCAGCGGAGACCATCCCATTGATCATATTTGGATTGTTCGCGGGCGTTTTTGTTGATCGAGGAAATAAAAAGAGGATCATGGTCGTTTCGCATATATTGAGAGCTGCGCTCATTTTATGCATCGTCCTGTTGTTCTTGTTTAACATGCTGCATCCTGCTGTACTGATCATCATTGCCGTTTTGCTGACTACGGTTAGTGCCTTCTTCAGGCCAGCACTCACGGTAGCGATACGGACGTTGGTTCCCGAACAACATATGACGCAAGCCCAAAGTTTATCGCAGATGATTCAAACGATTGTCAGTTTGGCGGCTCCGGCATTGGCAGCGGGGTTGATCGCGTTTGGAATGGAATATGCTTTTATTTTGAATGTCGTCACCTATTTGTTAGGTGCACTGATTATTTTATGGATAAACGAGAAGGAGCTTGTCATTTCATCTGTCAGTGAGTTTACAGCAAGAATGATCATGACGGATTTGAAGGATGGAATCCATGCGATTACGAAGCATGATTTTTTGCGAAACTGCATGATTTATTTCACCATCCTCAATTTTTTGACGGCTCCAGAAGCGATCTTGCTGCCACTGGTCGTTACCAATGTTACCGAATTAGCCATGCTCGAGATTAGTTTTTTTATCGGGATTATGCTTGGGTCGCTATGTATTAATTATTTGAATCGATATGATGCGATTATTTACATTTGCTGCGGCATTAGTCTGTTCAGTATCGGAATCGGAATGTTTGCGTTTGGTATTCCACTTGTATGGCAAGTCATATGTGTATTCGTGAATGGGATAGGCTCGGCATTCGTCAATATCAAAATGAGCACGTTGATTACCTTGATGGTGCCTAAGGAAGTCTTGGGAAGAGCATCGAGCTTGATCAGTGTAATGGTTATGTGCGCCATGCCAGTCTCCGTATTCCTGGTAGGTCTGACTACTGGTCTTGTTTCCATCTTTACGATATTTGGAATCATTGGCGGAGCGGGACTTCTCATTGTGGTTCTTATGCTGATGAACCCACACTTGAGAATGAAAAAAGAACATCACTACGATTATGCGGAACAGAAATCAGGGGGAATCTCTCTTTAGTGCAACTCCTGGTTGGATCGTTACTCAGTCGGAAGCGAGGTGTATTTTTTGCATGAGTGTAAAATTAACGGGCAGAATTGCTTCGACACCAAGCCGTCTCTTGCATGATGAAGTATTGGAACCGCAGTTCAAATATGAAGTCGATTACTTGTTGCCTGGGTATATTCAGATTGAATTCGCCATGCTTTTGGAATATGTCAGAATGGGCTTGATTACACGACAAGACGCTTTGCTTATCGCAAAGGCACTTCAGGGTGCTACACCAGAAACAATAGCTCCTGACCCTGGACGGAACATGTCTGATATTTCTTTTGCCCTCGAGCGTTATATTGAAGGTTTACTCCCGAGACCAGTACCGTGTTGGCATATGGATCGCAGCCGCAATGATGTTCAAGCGTGCGCCCAGGTGATGTTTGGTCGTGTGCAATGGCTGGAGACGATGGGGGAATTGGGACAGCTTATTCAATCGATGCATACATTGGCTGTTCAATATCGCTCGGTTCCCATGCCAGGATATACGCATTACCAATCCGCACAGTTGATTACCCCTGGATTCTATCTTTCCTCTATTAACGGTGAATTTTTGCAAGCAATGAATCGATGGATACAAATCTATGACGACATGAACCAGTGCCCGCTTGGGGCAGGGGCCATGGCTGGGGTGGAACTGCCGTGGAACCGTCAACAGTTGTCCAAGCTGCTTGGGTTCAGACAGCCTCGAATGAGTGCGTTGTCGGCGGTCGCGTCTCGGGAATGGGTTTTGAGGATGGCAGGAGAGCTGTCCACCTTCTCGGTATTGGTCTCCCGGTTTACAACGGATTTGATTCAATGGGGCAGCAGCGAAATGAACTTCCTCCAATTGCCGGATGAGCTATCAGGTATATCTTCTGCCATGCCACAGAAAAGAAACTTCCCGATCCTGGAGCGTATCCGGGGGAAGAGTGCGCATCTAACCGGATTTTATATGGATATGGTGCTAGGTCAGCGCAATACAGCTTTCACGAATTTGGTAGAGACGTCCAAAGAGGCAGGCACTCATCTTCTGACGTTGTTTCAACAAACCAAAACGTTGTTGCGCCTGTTAAAAGCGGTGATCGATCATTTGCAATTCAATGAGGATCGTTTGCTCCATATATGTAAACGGGACTTTTTTGGAGGATTTACTCTTGCGAATTTGCTGACGTTGGAGCATGAGATTCCGTATCGCACAGCACAGGTAATCGCAGGCCGATACATCGTTAGCGCGCTGGAACACGGTGTATCGCCGGAGCCGGGAGATCCACGGCTACTCGATAACGCTTGCGCGGAAGCAGGCTTTCAAGTACCGGATACGGCTTCGCTCCTCGCTGCTTCCTTCGATGTGCAGGGGGGCTTGTACGCGAAGAAATCAACGGGCTCCACGAACCCGGAGGAAGTACAGCAGATGCTGAGTGCACAGAGGGAGCATGTAGAGAAGCTGCAACGGGAGTGGCAGGATCGACAAGAGCAATTGCAGGCGATCGAAGAAAGGCGGGAGAGGTTCATGAAGAGGTTTCTTTCTGGCAAGCAAGGGAAGGATGTGAGCATAGATGCGGTATGAACAGCTGGCAGATACTATCGGGGATACCCCTCTAGTCAAGCTGAGGCTTGATGAAGGAGCAATCGGTTCTGTATATGCAAAGCTTGAGTTAATGAACCCGTTCGGTATGAAGGATCGCGTAGCCAAGCAATCGGTCTTGGCAGCGATACAGTCAGGAGAGCTTCAGGCAGGCATGCCGATTATCGAAAGCTCGTCAGGAACGTTGGCGTGTGGCTTGGCCTTGGTTGGGCGCCAATTGGGGCATGACGTACACATCGTGACTGATCCGAGAATTGACCCGATTACCTATGCCAAGTTGACCTCGCTTGGCTGCCATGTTCATGTAGTTTCGCAGATGGGAAAACAAGGGTGGCAAAGCGCCAGACTGGAACGACTCCAAGAATTAATGAGGGAGTATCCAGGAGCGTTCTGGCCTCGACAATACGATAATCCGGAAAATCCGCGTGCATATGCTGCGCTGGCCTCCGAGTTGATGCAAGACCTCGAACGAATTGATGTGCTTGTTGGTGCAGTCGGCAGCGGAGGCTCCTTGTCCGGGACCGCCAGAGAGCTGAAGCGTCATTATAAGGAGCTGCGCGTCGTAGCGGTTGATGCAGCGGGGAGTGTGATATTCGGACAGCCCGATCAGCCTACGCGTCTACAGGGTGGCTTGGGAAACAGTTTGGTCGCCAAGAATGTAGATTTTTCCATGATCGATGAAGTGCATTGGTTGAACGATGCGGAGGCATTTGCGGCTACGCTGCAGTTGGCCCGTAATGAGCATATTTTTGCTGGCAACAGCTCGGGTTCCGTGTATGCCGTAGCCAATTGGTTAGCGAGCCAAGTCGGGAGTGAGTGCAATATCGTGGCCATATTGCCGGATCGAGGGGATCGGTATGTCGATACGATCTATAACGACTCCTACCGTGAGAGCAAAGGTCTAATGCAAACGAACCTGCCAGACACGCCGCAATGTGTGGAACCAAAGACAGTCGTGACTAGCTGGTCCTATTCTAAATTAATGGGGATGTATCCGAATGAACAAACACTTTCTGTTCGTTGAAGCGAATACGACGGGGACAGGTATGCTCGCTATTAAAAAGGCGCGCGAATTGGGGTTTACGCCCGTATTTTTCACAGAGAAGCCTGAACGTTACCACGGTTTGAATGAGTTGGAATGTCATGTAGTCGTGACAGATACGAATTCCCAAGCAGAGCTGACTGACAGTGTAGCACAAGTGAATAAGGAAGGCAGAGAGATAGCCGGAATCATGTCGACAAGCGACTATTACCTCGAATCGGTAGCCAAGCTGGCCCGGAAATTCGGTTGGACAGGCAATTCTCTGGAGGCGATTGAGAACTGCCGAAATAAAGCGATGTTTCGCGAGAAGCTTCAGGGGCATCAAGTGTCTCAGCCTGAATTTTTGGCAATAGGCTCTATGGAGGCATTGATGGAAGCGCGCTCTTCCATTTCCCTGCCCTGCGTGGTGAAGCCCGCTGATGATAGCGGATCAAATAACGTACGGCTGTGCTTTAGCTGGGATGAAGTGGAGCATATGGCAGCGGAAATTCTTGCGATCACGTACAATGCGCGCGGCCAGGAAACAGCACGAACAGTTCTTCTGGAGCAGTATGTCGAGGGCCCTGAATTTAGCGTGGAGACGTTCTCGTGGCAAGGGCAATGCTTTGTCATCGGGATTACCCAGAAACGGTTAACAGGATATCCATTTTTCGTGGAAGCAGGGCATATTTTCCCTGCACCGCTGTCGGCAGAAGATAAGAAGGAGATTGAGAGAACAGTGGAAAGGGCGTTAGCGGCGGTGAACTACCAGTTCGGTGCTGCCCATACAGAAGTGAAGTGGACATCAGCAGGCTGTGTTGTCATCGAGGTCAACGCAAGGCTTGCCGGTGGAATGATTCCAGAGCTGGTTCGCCGTTCAACAGGGATTGATCTGCTTTTGCAACAGATTCGGTGTGCGGCTGGACTTGCGCCTGAATTGTCTCAAACAGTCGAAGTGCAACGATATGCAGGCATTCATTTTCTCGTGTCTGAGAGTCAGGGAACCTTTAGCAGGATACATGGAATAGATACCGTTCGCAACCTGCCGGGGATTGCTGAAGTAGCGATTCATGCAAAAATTGGTCAAAACGTCCAACCGCCGCAAAATTTCTCGCATCGTCTCGGCTATGTCATCGTGGAAGGGAAGCATTACAGCGAGACCGCTGAGCTGATCCAACAGGTAAATGACAACCTAAAGGTACAAGTAGTTCAGCAATTGGAGAGTGGGGTATGAAACCGTTGATCGAATTGAGAAGCGATACATTCACTTTGCCGACAAGTCAGATGATGGATGCCATTCAAGAGGCGGTACTCGGTGACGATGTGTATGGGGAAGATCCTACGGTTCGCCAATTGGAGCAAGAAGCGGCCCAAAAGCTGGGCAAGGAGGCAGCCATTCTCATGCCAAGTGGAACGATGGCCAATCTGGCATCCTTAATGGCGCATTGTCCTCGCGGTTCCAAAGTAATTGTAGGCAATGAGACCGACATTTACATCTATGAAGCGGGTGGCGCGGCTGTGTGCGGCGGTATTATGTACGAACCGATTCCGACGCAGCCAGATGGGAGGCTGGACATCTCAGATATGGAGCGGGTCTTTCCGTTGGAGCCAGAAGATCCACAATTCGCATTGCCCTCCCTGATCTGCTTGGAAAACCCGCATAACCGAATGGGGGGACGTGTCCTACCGCTGTCTTATTTGGCAGAGGTTCGCGCATTTGCAAACGAAAAGGGTGTGCCTGTTCATATGGACGGTGCGCGTTTGTTCAATGCGGCAGTTGCTCTTGACGTGGATGCGGCTGAGATTGCGCGTTATGCGGATTCCGTGCAAATATGTTTGTCGAAAGGGTTGTCAGCACCGATTGGTTCCCTTGTCGTCGGGTCAAAAGATTTTATTCAGAAAGTGTATCGTCTTCGCAAAATGCTGGGTGGCGGTATGCGCCAGGCTGGGATTATTGCAGCGCCAGGTCTGGTTGCCTTGCAGCAGATGACGGATCGATTGGCAGTCGATCACGCAAACGCCCTTCGCTTAGTGCGTGGTCTTGCGGAGATTCCAGGAATCGTGACGCATGTGGAAGATGTAGAGACCAATATTGTGTTCTTCCGGATAGAACACCCAATCCATACGTGGCAGACCTTCATAGAAGCAGCGCAAGCACATGGGCTGCGAGTAGCTGAGCTCGGTCACGGCCGAATTCGAGCGGTGACGCATTCCGGTATTGAGACGGCGGATATCGACAAGGCGCTAAGCATTGTACGTGAACTGTTACAGTTCCAAACGGTGTAGAGCAAACATGTACGCTCCCCCTTCATTAAGAAGGGGGATTTATTATGAAGGTTTATAAAAGAATATAAAATCATCTGATTTTTTTAAATATTTTAAAGGGAAAATATTTTCAAATAACAGAAAATTATTTAATATTAAAAAGACAGGCCTTGGGATGAATTGCCCATTATGGAAAAGGCTTGAAAAACATGTGAAAGAGGGGGAATTGATTTGAAAAAAGGGAAAGGTTGGTTGAAGCCGTTGGCGTTGCTCTCGTTAACCGGCGCGCTGTTGGTCGGTTGCTCAAGCGGGAACAATGCTTCGCCAGGAACTGCAACACCAGCACCAACAAAGAAACCGGTGGAGCAGGTGGCTCCTCAGGCGACCAGTACGGATGATGAGAAGCCAATAGACGGTGGAACGTTCACGCATTCTACGACGTCTGACATCGTCACGATCAATCCGATTTTCGGAAATGACACGGCATCTGGCGACGTTATGGAGTACACCCAGGCGTATTTGTACAATCGAAACCCAGCTTTTGATTTAGCGGTTTACCCTTGGTCCCTTGCAGCTGAGTTGCCGAAAGTAAGCGAAGATGGCCTCACCTATACAATCAAGATGAAGAATCATGCGAAATGGTCGGATGGAACGCCAATCACGGCTGACGACTTGATTTTTACCATTAATGCCATCAAAACTCCTGAGACTGGATCACCAGAAATTACGAAATACGACAAAGTTAAAGAGATGAAAAAACTGGATGATTACACCGTAGAAATCAAATTGACTCAATTGTACGCTCCGTTTGCTTTTGGATTAATGCAAAAGTTGGCACCAGCCCACGTGTTGAAAGACGTACCATTTAAAGAATTGCAAGCACATTCTTACGGAAAAGATCCAGCCAAGACACCTACTTCTGGACCGTACAAATGGTCAGAGTGGAAACAAAAGGAATTCCATGTGCTAGATGCTAACCCAGATTACTGGGGGGAAAAGAAGCCGCATATCCAAAAGGTTGTGTACAAAATCTATGCGGATCAAAACACACAAGTACAGGCTCTGATGAAAGGTGACGTTGACTTGGTAGATTCCATTCCTGTCACGCAGCTCGAAGCGGTGAAGGCGAAAGGAACGATCAACATCTCGACGGAGCCAGGTCCTAGCTATGAATACTTTGCCTTCAACTTCGACAAGAAGAACTTCCCGAACAACTACGGGTTGTTTGAAGGTCAAAAAACGCGTCAGGCCATTGCCCACGCTATCAATCGTCAAGGTATTATCGACAATATCTTGAAAGGAACCGGAAAAATTATGGATGCACCGTTCCTGCCAGGTACATGGGCAGACCCGGGCGATGCAGCAGTCCATTACGAATATAGTGCAGAGAAAGCAAAACAATTGCTGAAAGAAGACGGATGGGTAGCCGGGTCAGATGGAATCCTTGCCAAAGACGGCAATCGGTTCTCCTTTGAATTCATTTTCAACTCGGGGAACAGTCGTCGTGAACAGGCAGCAGTCGTTATTCAGCAAAACCTGAAAGAGATCGGAATTGAAGCGAAGCCAAAAGCATTAGACTTCTCGGCTCTTGTCGATCAGTATGCCAACCCTGGTAAATTCCAGGTTCTGTTACTCGGATGGCAATTGTCTGACCCAGATCCGGATGGCATTTCTACTTTCGGGAAAAAGGCATTCCCGCCTGGCAACAACGCTGGCTGGTACGACAATCCGAAGCTGGATGCGCTATGGGAAAAAGCTGTATCCACGGTTAAAAAAGAGGAGCGCGCAGCGATCTATAAAGAAGTCGGAAAAGAAATCTCGACGAACCTGCCATATGTATTCATGTATCAGTACGGAACGCCACGAGGCATGACTTCTCGCGTCAAATATAAGGATGAGTTTAAACCAGTATCCATGATTCCATATGGGGAGACCTTTGGCTTCCTGAACTGGTGGATCGACGATACCAAAAAATAAGCTCGGCTGGTAGCGGTTAGCAAAATGAAAAGGGGGAAGGGCAGCCTTATGTCCCTTCCCCTTTCAAACGAAAGGAGGATGTTGATTGACTGAATATTTAGTACGCCGCGTACTACAAGCCGTGCTTGTTTTATTTTTGATCACAGTGGTATCGTTCGGACTCATGCATGCAGCACCCGGAGGACCGCTAAAAGTCATGCTCTCACCGGGAATGTCTCCTGAAGCACAGCTCATCCAAATGAAGAATATGGGGTTGGATCAGCCAGTCTATATTCAATACATGAAATGGGTCGGTAATTTGCTGCAAGGAGATTTGGGTCATACCTTTAAAAATAACGTTCCTGTTGGTGATATTTTGTGGCCGACGGTTTGGAATACGTTTGTGCTCATGTCTGTAGCGTGGGGGCTTTCCATGCTGATCGCCATCCCGTGGGGGATCTACAACAGCACAAAGCAATACGGTCTATCTGACCAGATCGCCTCCATCGTTGCCTATCTCGGATTCGCGATGCCGACCTTCTGGTTTGGGATTATGCTACAGCAGTATTTCGCGATGCAGCTGAATCTGCTCCCACTATCTGACATGTACACGATGGGGAATGAGGGACAAGTAAGCGACCTCATTTTGCACTTGATTCTCCCTGTTACGGTGTTAACACTGGTGAACATTGCAGCCTATGTCAAATATACGCGCGCCAGTATGCTAGAGGTTTTGGAGCAAGACTATATTCGGACGGCACGTGCCAAGGGGATGAAGGAAAGACGCGTTATTTTCCGCCATGCTCTGCGGAACGCACTGATTCCTGTTGTAACGATCATCGGATTGGATTTGCCGACTCTGGTAGCAGGTGCAGCATTGACAGAGAGTGTATTTAACTGGCCAGGCATGGGGCGTCTGTTTGTGGAAATGGCTGTTGCGCGTGAATACTCTGTGTTGATGTCGATCACGTTGCTGATTTCCCTGATGGTAATTATCGGAAACCTGCTTGCCGATTTAATCTACGCACTGGTTGACCCACGAGTGCAGCTTGGACGCAAAGGAGGCAGGGCAGCATGAGTCAAGTACAGCTTCAAGATGACACTGTCGTTGAAACGAATCGACCGGGTGGACATCTCCCGACGAATCCTGTTGGTCAAAAACCTCCTGGGCTCTTTGCAACAGCGGGCAAAAAGTTTATGCGAAATCCATATGCTGTTGGTGGGCTGATCGTACTGTTGTTTTTTATTGGGATTGCTGTGTTTGCCGATTGGGTTGCACCGCATGATCCGGCAAAGGTTGATTTTATGATTACCAATCTGCCTCCTGGAACAGAAGGGCATGTGCTCGGAACAGACGAGCTCGGTCGTGATATTTTGTCCCGCCTCATTCATAGCAGCCGGGTGTCCATGCTGGTCGGCTTCAGCGTTGCTTTTGCTGCGGTTGTCATTGGGACACTGATTGGAGCGATTTCTGGTTATTTCGGCGGCTGGATTGATACATGCTTCATGCGTCTCGTTGACGTGATGAACTCCATTCCGAGTCTGTTCTTTAACATTCTAGTTCTGGCTCTCTTCGGAGCGGAATTTATCTACATGATCCTGATTTTGTCGCTGACGAGCTGGACAAGTGTGGCACGTCTGGTGCGCGGGCAGTTCCTACAGCTACGGGAAATGCAGTATGTGGAAGCAGCGAGAGCGATCGGCGTTTCGCACTGGGGCATTATTACGCGCCACCTGGTACGCAATGCAATGGCTCCCATCATTGTGTACGCGACTCTCATGGTTGGCTCGGCCATTCTGTCAGAGTCAGGTCTTTCTTATTTAGGCTTGGGGATTCAACCGCCTGAAACAAGCTGGGGGTTAATGCTGAGCAAGGCACAGGAATTCATGCTGGTCGATCCTTTGCAAGCACTTTATCCTGGTCTTTGTATTTTGCTCGTGGTGCTAGCGGTTAACTTCGTCGGAGACGGCATCCGCGATGCATTCGACCCACGGAAGAAAAAGAAGAACCCGAAAAGGAGGCTGAACAAGTGGAACGCAACATCCTCGAAATAAAAAATTTGACCACTTGCTTCTTTACGGATGACGGTACGGTCAAGGCTACGGATCGAGTGAGTATCAACGTTGGCAAAGGACAGACGGTGTGCCTGGTAGGGGAATCCGGCAGTGGAAAAAGTGTGACGTCACTTGCGGTCATGCGACTGATTGATTATGCGGGCGGATTTATTCAGAGTGGGAACGTCATGTTTCACGGTCAGGATCTGGCGGCAAAGGACTTGGATGAAATGATGCACATTCGCGGGAACAAAATCGCGATGATCTTCCAAGACCCGATGTCGGCTCTCAATCCGGTGTTTACGGTAGGCGATCAAATTGCGGAGAGCTTGATGCTGCATCAAAATATGAGCAAGGTAGATGCGTTCAAAAAAGCGATCGAGATGCTTCGTCTGGTTGGGATCCCAGCGCCGGAAGTACGAGTGAAACAGTACCCGCACGAAATGTCTGGTGGGATGTGCCAGCGTGTTGTCATCGCGATGGCCTTGGCCTGCAAACCGGAAATGCTGATAGCAGACGAGCCAACTACTGCTCTTGATGTAACGGTTCAGGCGCAAATTTTGGATTTGCTCAGACGGCTGCAAAAGGAATTGGGCATGTCAATATTACTGATCACCCATGACATGGGGGTAGCAGCAGAGATGGCGGATCGTATCGCGGTGATGTATGCAGGAACGATTGTGGAGGAAGGAACGGTCGAACGCATATTTGACGAGCCCCGGCATCCTTACACGATCGGCTTGCTACAATCTATTCCCGGATTTGAAGGGGAGCGCGGCGGAGAATTGTACACCATCCAAGGTACCATCCCGAGCATTACCCAATTGCCGACGGGCTGCCGTTTTCACCCGCGTTGTCCGCATGCGATCGACAAATGCCGAAAAGAGGAACCCATCTTGCGCGAGGTTGTTACGGGACAACAAGTGGCTTGCTGGTTGAATGAAGATGTCAGCAATCACTTCAGAATAAATCAGCGTGCCAATGCAGTCGCTGGAAGCAAAGCAGAGGTGAACCGCCAATGAACCGGGAATATTTGATCGAAGCAAAACAAATCAAAAAGTATTTTCCGATTAAGGCTGGCCTATTGAGCCGTGTCATCGGTCATGTAAAAGCCGTAGATGATGTATCTTTCGGAATTCGGCCAGGGGAGACATTCGGTCTCGTAGGAGAATCAGGCTGCGGGAAGTCGACGTTGGGGCGTGTTGTGCTGAATTTGCAAGGGGCGACGAGCGGAGAAGTGCTGTTTGACGGAACCAATATCCATGAGGTGAACAGACAAGAGAATTTGAAGCTGAGACGGGATATGCAGATTATATTTCAAGACCCATTTGGTTCGTTGAATCCGCGATTCTTGGTAAGTGATATTATTGGAGAGCCGTTACGGGTTCATCTGCGTGCATCTGCAAAGGAAATAGATGAGCGGGTAGTCGAGCTGATGAGTCTGGTGGGACTCGATCCTTCGAGGAGAAATCGGTATCCGCATGAGTTTTCCGGCGGACAGCGGCAACGGATCGGTATTGCGCGGTCGATTGCCCTCTCTCCACGGTTTATTGTGGCGGATGAAGCTGTTTCTGCACTGGATGTGTCCGTACAGTCACAGGTTTTGAACCTGATGATGAAATTACAAAAAGAGATGGGGCTGACCTATCTATTTATCGCGCATGGTCTGAATGTGGTACGCCATATTTCTGATCGGGTAGGCGTGATGTACTTGGGGAAAATGGTGGAGATTGCACGAACGGATGACTTGTTTGCACAGCCACTGCATCCGTATACGGCGGCATTGTTGTCGGCGATTCCGAAGCCTACTCCGCATCGGCGACAAGAGCGGATCGTCCTGCAAGGGGATGTACCATCTCCGGCCAATCCGCCGTCAGGTTGTCGTTTTCATCCTCGTTGTCCAATGGCGCAGGAGAGATGCAGCAAGGAGATTCCCGAGCTCATTGAGGTTGGGCAGGATCGGCAGGTCGCGTGTCATTTTCCTTTAGCATAGAGAGAGAAAGAGCCACCCGAGATGGGTGGCTTCTTCTATTCTCAAAACAACTCGATAACGGTAATACTGACATTGGCTGTTTGGGGAGGGAATGGTTCTGCAAAAAAGACCGTTCCGATGATTGCCGCCACGAGGTTAAGGACACTGGGTGCCCCAGCAGGAGTCGTTATGATAGCGGAATAGGTGGAGGCTAGGGGTGTTTTCGCAATAGTCGTATATCCAGAGCCTGGAACCGGAGCTCCATTCAGTGTGAGAAAGATGGCAGGAGGTGTGTTATTCGTCATATTGACTGAATGAGTGACAAAGTAAGTATGGCCACCTGCCAGTACGATATCAGGTGAGCCCGCAACATGGGTAATATCTGTTCCCGTTATGACGCCGTTGTTACTGAGGGCGACAGGCTGATTAGCAAAGGTTGTTATAATCGTAGTCAAATTATAGACATGCGCACTATTGGTCAGTTGTGGTCCTGTAGCGCCAGTGGCTCCGGCTGTCCCAGTATCCCCTGTAGCGCCAGTGGCCCCGGCTGTCCCAGTATCCCCTGTAGCGCCAGTGGCCCCGGCTGTCCCAGTATCCCCTGTAGCGCCAGTATCCCCAGTAGCGCCAGTGGCTCCGGCTGTCCCAGTGGCCCCTGTAGCGCCAGTGGTTCCGGCTGTCCCAGTGGCCCCCGTTGCGCCAGTGGCTCCAATTGTCCCAGTAGCTCCGGTATCCCCAGTAGGTCCACCTGCCAGACCAGTAACCCCTGGAATCGTACGAAGAATAGATGGAAGCTTTTCCCCTTCCGCGTTAATGACATGTCCTAACGCCAGCTCTTCTATAGCAATAGAGGACAATAGCATATTAATCGCGTCATCACGTGTGAGTGTTATGGTTGGAGTAATATTCGGCAAATTTGCTTGTGACACGGTTCTCCCTCCTGGAAATCATAAATAAAACTCGTCCCATTGTTCATATATGTTTGATATATAATTTTACAAAAATTACATATATATCTAGAAAAAGTGGGTTTGTTTTGGTATATATAAATCAGTGTTGTCGGATTGTATCGGAATGGGGGATATCTCCGCTATGGTTATATTAGGCTATGAACGGGAGGCATGCATGGTGCAACATAAAGGAAAATGGATAATCACCATTGCGATGGCAGTGTGTCTGATTGTGGTCTTTGGTTTTGGCAGTCAACAAACAATGGCGATTGTGCCAACCAAAAAACCAGTGATAAATATTTTTGGTAGCGATCCTGTCAATATCAATTCACACCGAAGCTTTGTCGCCGTTCAAGGAGAGTGGATTTTTTATAACAACGATGGCTTATACAAAATCAAAAAGGATGGAAGCTCCCTTCAAAAGTTGAGCAGTGATTGGGCCGATAATCTGAATGTGGTAGGTGACTGGATTTACTATACGCGCAATAAGCCTTTTAAAGAAATCTATCAGATTGAGATGCCCGCTTACGATATCAATGGTACGTATGAAGATGTGATGGAGCTCATGAAAATTAAGACAGATGGCAGTTCGAAAACAGTTATCAAGAGCAGTAGTCTTACGGAAGGGGACCCCAATAACGTACAGAAATTGTATGTAGTGGGAGATATCATTTATTACGCGGATGATTCCGGTCGTTTGTACAGGATGGACATGAACGGCAAAAAACAAAAGAAGCTGCTTGATGATTTTGAGGAAGTTTATTTCTATCAGGATTGGATTTTTTACACCAATAAGAGTGGTCAACTATGCAAAATGAAGCGGAATGGAACGCAGAAAAAGGTAGTAAGCAAAGACAAAGAACTGACCCTTATCGGTCTGTCTGGTGATTTCATTTACTACACAAAATGGGTAAACGATACAGGCGTCGTCGATGTTTATAAAATCGGACTAAAGGATGGGAAAACCGCTCTCGTCAAGAAAGGGTTGCCTCCAGCAGAAAATCCGATCATTGTCGCTGGGAAGCATCTATACTACATCTCAGAAATAAAGGACGCACATACGGTAGGCAGAATGAATATGGCGGACGGCAAGACAACCCCGCTGTATCCATTAGGTAGCATTTCCAGTCAAGCAATAAACATCGGGGGAGATTTCATCTTTTTTTACGACTCTCAAGCTTCCGATCATGATAAAAAAGAACTATTCAAAGTGAAGATGGGCGAAAACAAAGTGGAAAAGGTAACCCCAAAGGCGAAGTAAGGATAAGAGCCACCCCCAAGACGGGTGGCTCTATTATTATGGGCTAATTCCTCGGGGCATGAAGCTGACTTCTTTTTCTCTCCCAGTTCTTGTACAAAAGCACGGAGCCAAACAAGAATATGGAAGCAACGAGCGCACTGACGGGCAGCATGACTACAATTTCATCAGGGAAGACAAAAGGAAGCAGTGGAAAAGCGTATGCTGCCGGGACACGCATACCTAAGATACGTAACAAAATAAGCACCAAAATCATATCAAGCAAAGTGACTAACACCCACGAATCAATCGCGAAGGATAGCAGCGTTCCAACTGTAGCCGATATGGTTAACACCAGGCCCAGCTTAAAGGCCATCTTGCCATTGAACATCGGCTTGTGAAGAGATTCATAGACAACGACGAGTATGGGCGGAATAACTGCTACCTGTGGGTAACCAGCCATCCAACATAAACCGATCCACACGAATATCAAAATCAAGAACACGAGCATATACTGATACGGTATCTTCACTTTCTTCTCCAGGCCGTCATTCCATTTGAAGGCGAGAACGCCGAGCATGATGAGAAAGGAAAAAATGATGACGGAGATCATAAAAGACCATTCAACGGCATTCGTGACCAGAGGTAATAAGCCAGTGGCAAGGGATGGTCCAAAATTCGATTGGATGATTCGTAAAAAGAGCATCATGAGTACGAGTGTGATACTGACTTTTCCAAGGTATGGAAAGTCTACTTGATTTATCGCAAATCCGATTGCAGCCGTAATCGACGGAGCCACAAAAATTCTAGAGGGCTGTCTGATCCATCCTGGTTCTCGGTATACCCATATGCCAATCGCCATCGCTGCAATTTCTGGTAGAATCACTTCGGGATCATCGAGTATGACGGAAGCGGCTACCATGAGCAAGATAAGCGCTATGGCAATGATATAGGAAAGAATGGTTTCATTCTTCGCTATCACTGAATTCATTCTGACTAACTCCTTTTCGTTCGGATTATCCTTTATTATGGCAAGAATTGAGGAAGTCAATTGTGCCAATGGGAGCAACATTGTCTGTAACAAAACCGTCACTAACAGTGGAAAAGCAGCACCCAGAAGAGGGTCTAAACAAAATCAGAACGGCATAAGGTATGGGGTATTAGCAAGATAGTTGGAAGGTCATGATGAGCATTCCGTGTTTGATAGCGGTGAAAAATGGGCAGACCAATAAGGGAGCATTACGTTACGAATTACACCCAGTATACCGATAGGGGGAACGTGCAATTGTTGAGTTCATTTAAACCACTGAAGAGAATTGAAGAGAACAGCAAGATTGTACAGCAGACGATACAGTACATAGGAAATCAAAAAGTAAGTACGATTACGATAGAAACGCCTAAAAAACTACCTAAATGTAGGTAGTTTTTTCCTATTTGTAGAATCTAAATAAAATGTTAAAATAATGTAAAACTTTACCAGAAGGAGAGGTTAGAGGTGCTAAAGAATCTCATGCAGAGCAATGTAAAAATTGTTTTTTCTGTTCTTGGCATCTTGTTCGTTCTGGTCTCATGGCTCGTATTTGAATTGTTAAAAGGTTTGCTGCCAGATTTGATAGCAGTCATACATAAGTGGATGTTTCAACCGATCGAATGGCTGTTTATCCTAGCACCGCCACATGAGGAAAACAAGCTAGCTTCATTAGGCTCTGTTCTAGGCCTGTCTATCTTGTATTCCGCCATTTTGGCAGGAATGGTATTCATCGTTTTGTTCATCTGCGATAAGCTTAGAGGGAACGAGATCGAGTTCCAGATGGAAGTGAAATATTGTGAGAAAGAATTGGCCAATGCGATTTACAGTTTGGATGGCAGCGGTCAATCAACAGCTATTATTAATGCGAATGCGATCACGTTCATGAAGGCATTTGAAATGGAAGTAAAGACGATTTATGGATTGAAACCGGACGAGCTATGCTGTTATTGGATCGTACCTACGAATAATGACAAGCAGTTTGAAGTGTTTTACTTAACCGAGTTGAAAGATTTTGACACAGTACGTACTCTATTACTGTCTTCGATGCTTCAAGAGGATTGCCGAATTGCCGATAAACAAGTAAAGGGACGTATTCAAAACACGGACATCGAACAATTTGCAATTGTAAAAAACTTCGGAAAGTTCAGACTTGGATTCGCGGTCGCTGTTTACAAGAATGACACATTTACTCCCGAAAATATGCAGGAGTTCGAGCGGTTGACTACGTATATGTTATTATTAGGATTTGTTACCAAGTTTGTGAATAAGGTCAAAACCTTAAAGAGAGCTAGTTAGGAGTGGGATACGATGAAATTAGCTGAGTTCTTCGCGAAAAGAGGCAACGAAACTGCTGTTTACTCGAAAAATCTCTCTTCCAAGAAGAAGATTCCCAACAGCAAATTTACTCCTGGCTTCGCTAGCTTAAAACAGATTGTAGATGAACATAGTCCGAATGAGCGACATGATAATAAAGTGGTTGGAGGAAAATGACACTGCCTGTGAGCAGTGTTATTTTTTGTTTCGGGGTACTTGGGATAGAGGAAAAGCCACCTGATGAAGGTGGCTTTAGTTTTGGGAAATCTCTACACTGTGTTTGCTTTTTCTGTGTGACCATACCAGGACAGGAACCAGCAACAGTGCTATAGCGCCTCCGGCAAGTGAAAGTGTTGCGTAGCTGGCATTGGCGACGACCATACCAGACAGGGCTCCACCGGATGCACCAGCCAAGGCAATCAAGACATCGACCGTTCCCTGCGTTTTCGCACGAGTAGCGGGCTGCGTTGCATCCACGATGAGTGCTGTGCCACTAATTAATCCAAAATTCCAGCCCAGTCCGAGCAGCACAAGAGCCGTGATGAGTAGCGGCATCGAATCGGCTGGCGCAAAAGCAGCAGTCATGCTGGCTGTAAGCAGTATGACACCGGAAGCATAAGCCATTGTGGAGCGACCGATCTTGTCAACGAGTACCCCCGTCAAGAGCGAGGGGAGGTACATCGCACCGATATGAAAACCGATGACGATCCCTACTTCAGAGAGACCATGTCCGTGGTGCTTCATATGTACAGGTGTCATCGTCATAATGGCGACCATGACGATCTGCGTCAAAATCATGACGGTGGCTCCCACGATGATTCCCCGGTTATTGCTTGCAAGCTGATTCTCATTCAGACAGGACGGGGAGCTCTGATTCATCTGTTGTGCTTCGGCGATTGCTTTCGAAACGATGAACGGGTCCGGACGAAGCAATACCCAAAATACGAGACCAGCGAGGATAAAGGCTGCGGCACCTAAGATGAAAGGACCAGCCAGTGCGGGGACACCGATGGATGTAGCGAATCGTCCCATGACTTCCACCAGGTTTGGTCCTGCGACGGCCCCGAATGTAGTGGAGACCATTGCGATACTTACGGCAGTCGCTCGCTGTTTAGGCTTTGCCAAGTCTGTGCCTGCATAGCGGGCTTGCAGGTTAGTAGCGGTGCCAGCCCCATACAGAATTAAGGAAGCAAACAGAAGGACAATACTGTTTGCGACGGCTGCGATAACCACTCCAATTGCGCCAATACCTCCAGCTAAGAATCCGCTAGCGAGACCGAAACGGCGTCCAAAGCGTTGAGAGAGTCGACCCACCAGCAATGCAGCGACAGCAGAACCAAGCGTGAGCAATGCGGCAGGGATGCCCGCGAGACTTTCCGAACCGAGCATATCCTGAGCGAGGAGAGCACCTACGGTGACACCTGCCGCAAGTCCTGCACCGCCGAAAATTTGTGAGATGACTACAATCCAGAGCGTTCGTTTGTATAATCTTTGCTGTTTATCTGGGGAGTCGATGTAGCTTTGTAAATCTTCAGGTTTGAGTGACATCTGATCCACCTTTCTATGGAGAGAAAGCTTTCGTGAAGTTATGAAATTTCAGTCATCCCTTCTGATGGAAATGACTGGGGAATTTTCATTCAGTATAGTATTGGTGACGGGTAAACACAAGGAGAATCCAGCTTCATAAACACTTTGCAAAACCAAAAACACCGGACATTTTCTATCCGGTGTTTTTGCTTTATTTTCCTACGATAAGCAATAGCTCACGGAGGTTTTGTATGAGAATTTGATTTTCTTCCAGCGTACCTACACTGATTCGAATATGCTCCGGTAACCCCCAAGTATCTCCGTAACGCAAAATGATTCCTCTTTCCAGCAGCTCTTGATAAATCCTACCCGCATTTGGCCCCCATTTTACCAAGATAAAATTAGACATACTCACGGTATAGGGGATATTCATTTCATCGAATGCATCATACAGCTGCTTGCGGCCTTTGGTGTTTTCCGTAAGGGATTTTTCAAAATGCTCCACGTCCCCAAGGGCGGTAATTGCGGCTGTTTGTGCCAAAGAATTGACGTTAAACGGCTCTTTTACTTTCAGGATTTTTTGGATCACGGATGGGTGAGCGACACCAAATCCGACGCGAATACCGGCAAGCGCGTAAATTTTCGAGAAGGTTTGCAAGACGAGAACAGGATATCCTTGGCGGACAAATTCAATACCCGATGTGTAATCGTCAGCCGTTGCATAGTGACTGTAAGCAGCGTCGAGTACGACAAGCACCCCATCTGGCAATTGGTCTAGCAATGCCGTCAAGTCCTGACGAGACAAATAGGTGCCTGTCGGGTTGTTAGGGGAACAAAGGTAGATCAGCTTTGTTCGAGCCGTAATGGCTGCCAAAATAGCGGAAACATTGAAGGCATAATCGGCCTCAAGTGGAACCGTTTTGATGACAGCCCCCATGAGATGTGCGCCGAATTCATATTCACTAAAGGTCGGCGAAGGCACGACGATTTCGTCCTCGTGCTCCAAATAGGTTTCGGACATGAGCTTGATCAGTTCGTCACCGCCATTTGTGACGATTAAATGCTCCGGACTTAACTCAAGATGATCAGCCAAGTGCTCTTTCAGCGTCGTTGTATGGGCATCCGGGTAACGATGCAGCTCTGGGAGCGCACCGAGAATGGCGCGGATGATTTTAGGGGATGGGCCGAGTGGATTTTCATTTGAGGCTAATTTAATGATAGAAGAGAGTCCGTACATTTTTTTAATCTCCCAAATCGGCATTCCAGGTTGATAGGATTGTATCTTTTCTAATGCTTTTCGCGATTGTGTCGTGGGCAGTTGTTTCATCTATATGGCCTCCAAAACTTCATGGTAGCAACACTGTAAGTGAAATCTCCAACAGTGTAACCAGCCAATTCGCGAAAGATGAAACAGACCAATTACGAGGATGGACACAAATTGGATGGTTCATAAAAGTCAAGATTGGATCATGAAGGAAGGAGCCGCTTATTTTATAATCAGCCCAGAAACATCACTCATTCAAACAACACGGAAGGATAGTGAGGTGGGAAAAATGTTGATTCAAGGGCAAACGCCGCTCTTTAACGGGCTGAGAAAGCATGCCCAGAAGAATCCAATCCAATTCCATATACCAGGTCATAAGAAAGGAAAAGGGATGGATCCTGAATTTCGATGGTTCATGGGAAAAAATGCACTTTCCATCGATTTGATTAACATTGAACCATTAGACGATTTGCATCAACCAAAAGGAATTATCAAGCAAGCGCAGGAATTGGCTGCTGAAGCCTTTGGCGCTGATCACACCATATTTTCTGTTCAAGGCACGAGCGGAGTCATTATGACCATGATAATGGCGGTATGTAATCCCGGTGATAAGATCATCGTGCCACGGAATGTACACAAATCAATCATGAGCGGAATTGTTTTATCCGGTGCGACTCCTATCTTTTTACATCCAGAAATAGACCCTGTCTTCGGGATCTCGCATGGAATCACACCGCAAGCTGTGGAAAAAGCATTGGAACAGCATCCTGATGCAAAGGCAGTTCTAGTCATCAATCCAACCTATTTCGGAATTGCCGGTGACTTGAAGAGTATCGTTCAAATTGCGCATGCCAGAGGAGTGCCCGTACTCGTAGATGAAGCACATGGCTCACATGTTCACTTCCATCCCAAGCTTCCACTATCAGCGATGCAAGCTGGTGCAGATATGGCAGCAAGCAGTATGCATAAATTAGGAGGCTCTCTGACGCAGAGTTCGTTGTTGAACATTCAGGGAAATCTTGTTTCGATTCAGCGTGTACAAGCTATCTATAGCATGCTCACTACGACTTCGACCTCCTATTTACTGCTCGCTTCGCTCGATGTGGCGAGAAAGCGGTTGGTGACATCCGGGAAAGCGCTATTGGATCAAACGATTCAGCTGGCAAACGAAGCACGAGCACAAATCAATAAAATTAATTATTTGTACTGCATCGGAAGAGAAATTATCGGGACAAATGGAGCGTTTGCTCATGATCCGACCAAGCTGGTCATCTCGGTAAAAGACCTCGGCATTACGGGGTATGAAGCTGAAAAATGGCTTCGTGATCGCTATAACATTGAAGTAGAGCTATCTGACCTGTACAACATCGTTTGTATTATCACACCAAGTGATACGAAAGAAGATTTGCAAATCCTTGTCTATGCCTTGGAGGAGCTGGCTGCTGGGGCCGGGGATCAAGGAAACAGAAAAAGCCGCCCGAAAATGCAGCTTCCCAAAATACCGGTACTGGCTGTCACCCCGCGCGATGCATTTTACGCACCGACGGAGATGATTCCCGTCGAACAATCCGTGGGAAGAATCATCGCGGAGTTTGTCATGGTATATCCACCTGGTATTCCGATTTTTATCCCGGGTGAGATCATTTCGGAAGAGAATCTCATCTATACGAAGAAAAACTTAGAGGCAGGTTTACCTGTACAAGGCTTTGAAGACCCCACGCTACAAACGATACGCGTCATCAAGGAATAACCAAACAACCAGGCATTGGAGGAGAATTCTATGAAACAATATCTCAGCTTTTCGGAAGAGGTCAGACATGCACTTGATCATCAATTACCGATTGTTGCACTAGAAACGACGATTATCTCCCATGGAATGCCTTATCCGCAAAATGTAGAAATGGCGAATGACGTAGAGCAAATCATTCGCAATCATGGTGCTGTTCCGGCAACGATTGGTTTTATGGACGGGCAAATTAAGATTGGTTTGAGTGCGAGTGAGCTGGAAGAGTTCGCGACAAATAAAAATGTGGCCAAGGTTAGCCGCCGAGACATCCCGTATATTTTAGCCTCGAAAAAAATAGGAGCGGCAACCGTATCGGGGACGATGATCGGTGCTGAGTTGGCAGGCATTCGCATGTTTGCAACAGGTGGAATTGGCGGTGTTCACCGTGACGGGGAAGTGACGTGGGATGTGTCTGCTGATTTGACGGAGCTGGCAGAGACAAATGTGGCAGTCGTATGTGCGGGTTGCAAATCCATTTTGGATATCGGAAGAACACTGGAGTACTTGGAAACGCTCGGAGTGCCCGTTGTTGGCTATCAAACAACCGAATTCCCGGCTTTTTACTCCCGCCAAAGTGGATTCGATGTGTCTGTAAGCATGGATACGCCAGAAGAGGCAGCTGCGATGCTAGATGCTAAATGGAAACTCGGCTTGAAGGGCGGAGCGGTGATTGCCAATCCAATCCTCGAAGCGGATGCAATCCCTTACGATGAAATCGAAGCGATTATTCTCCAAGCGATGCATGATGCGAAAAGCCAAGGAATCACTGGTAAGCAAGTAACGCCATTCATGTTAGCGAATGTAAAAGAACGAACAGGCGGAAAAAGCCTAGAGGCGAACATTGCTCTGGTGAAAAATAATGCAAAGCTCGCTGCACAAATTGCCGTTGCGTTAAACCGTAGCGTATCATAGGAGGAAAGGCCGCCTTGGGGTGGCCTTTTTCTTTTGCTTACTTAAGGGTTCTCTACCGCCTTTCCTCCTTTGATCCGGAAGAGAATCAGCAAAAAAATCGGCAGCAGCAGGAGTACGTATCCATACTTAAAATAGACGTGATTAGTCTGCAAGAGTTGTTGATGATTGGAAAAGACGAGTAAAGACAGCAAAAGCGTAACCAAACAGACGGGCAAGCTCAGCTTTTTGTAAGTGGTGGAAAGGAGAAAGGCAAGACATTCACAGATGGCATATAAAAATACAGCTACCCGGATGAAACAGCCTGCTGTCATCGTATATAAACCATAAATGTCTCCCCGGCTTATAAAACCCATCTTTATTTGTCTGACTGTATTTTGTACCGGCCAGTCCAATTTTTCCGAGAGAGGCAGCCCAAATACAGCAATGGCACCCATTAGCATCGAGGCGCCCAAAAAGACGTTAAATAACACAAGAAAGGAGAAACCATTGAAATCATGACGCACTCCGACCCATTTTGTCTGAAGCAGGAGGACTAAGATCAGTTCCCCCCACAAGGCAATATAGAAAAGCGAGCCCTCCAGAGCAGGTCCCCAACCATTGTCGAGGATCGGCAAAATGCGGGCATAATCTTTTTCTTGCATGAGTGTCAGTCCAACTATCGGTCCCGTTATCATCGTCATCAAAAAAAAGATCACGGCAATTCTAGCGATGGATTCGATGTTTCTTTGCAGACTGAACCAAATGAGAAGGATGAAGCTCGTGCCGATTGCCCAGAGAGGCGTCTCTGGCAAAAAGGTTATTTTGACGAATTCCTCCAGACCACGCATCGTCGTAGCAGAAGCATACAGAAAATAGGCGAGTAAGATTACACACAAAATGACAGCTGGTGCTCTACCGGCTTTTTCTTCTGTTCCCGTCAGCAACGAGGTGTTTTGAAGTTTACTTCGCAGTATGCTCAACAGCAGGACGAATAGAATGCCACAAGGAATGCTGATCAAAGCAGATATCCAGCCGTCTTTGCCAGCGGTATGAATCAGTGGTTCGATTAGGAAGACGTGTCCCATGATGGGGAGACTTAATGCATGGATTGAGACCCACTGAAATCTTGAAATCGTGCGGACGTCCAACCATCCCACTCCTTATTTTTCGCCAAGTTGCTCTGCCAGAAGTCCATTTAAGAGGAGCTTGCTCTGAACATTCACTTTTACGTCTAGCTCTGAAAAGTGAGCGGGCCATTGTTCTTCCCAGGTTTTCCACACTTGTGGATACGCGCGATGCACATATTCATGAAAGCCAAAAATATCGGCCTTGTTTTTCTTCGCTACTGCTACAGCTTCATGGATTTCATCTCGAATGACATGATTGACTTTTGTCTGCAACGATTTATACGTCTCTGTGTCCATTGGAATGGGATGATTAAGACTTCCAATATATCCGTGTGGATGGACAGTCACCTGGATATGTAACTGATTATTTTCGAGAACGGGACGGATTTTTGTTTTGGAGCCTATAATCTCGATCGATGCGTATTGTCCCTGCTTTTTGAGTGGAACGATGACAATCGTGCTTTTTATTTTCCCCGTTGTCCACAGTAATCCGCGCGCCTGTGTCTCATTGATCGAAGCGATAGCTTTTCCGCCTTTGATAATGACAGCTCCAGCTTCACGGCTTTCTTTCTTTGATTGGATGGGATGACTGATCGGCAGATAGCCTACTTTCTCTTTACTCGCCATCATGCGCATAAGGTCGAGTGAACGTACGGGTGGATATTTGCCAATGGCTCGACTGGCTATCATTTTCTCGTTGATTTGCAGAGGCTGGATGTCGTTCGTATTTCCTTTTGTGTGCAGGAGAGCTTCTGCTTTCCCTTCGACATAAATGACCCAGTGACGCCCGGATAATTCCTGATCGCGAAAAAATAAATCAAGGGGACCAATGATATCCTTTTTGGCTGCGTCCGTGCCAATCGCTACGTATTGCATTTGATGATAACTAAGCTTGTACCCCGAGTACTCGATCATATTTCGGGCTGCGTCAAACATGGTATAGCCTGTCGATTGGATAATCGCGCTTTTTTCCGCCGAGCCTCCATCCGTTTTTCCACTGCTTGGCTTCATGACGTTCACAGTAAGGACATAACGGCCTTCCTCGTTCAAGTCGATTCCAATTGCCGTGACAAATCTTGTCTCAGTGAGCTCGATGTTATTCCAGCAACCCCCTAAAATGACAGTCAGCAAGCCTATCACAGCGGTTAGCGTCTTCATGATCAATCATTCTCCCTTTGCTTCTTCAGTGGGAAAGGGGTAGCACCAGAGCTTAGTTTGATGAACCAAAGAGGAAAGCGAATAAAGAAGTCCTTCCAATCTTGCAGTTTCAAAGGAGCTAAAGGAGCAAGATAAGGTATCCCAAACGAACGCAGATCGCACAAATAGATAGCAACCAGATAAAAGACGAGAAAATTGCCGTACAGTCCAAGCGCCGAGGCGGCAAAAATCGAGACAAATCGCAGAATGACTACCACGTCAGAAATGGCAGGGAAAATAAACGAAGTGATGGCTGACGCGGCAATGATAATAACGGTCGGCGCCCCAACTAATCCCGCACTAACGGCCGCCTCACCAATGACTAAAGCTCCTACGATGCTGACAGCTTGTCCGATGGGGCGAGGCATGCGGACCCCCGCCTCACGCAGCCATTCATACACGATCGCCATAAGAAGCAGCTCGATGGGCAAAGGGAACGGAACCCCTTCTCTGGCATTGATAAAGCTGAACAACAACGTGGGGGGGACTAAGTCCTTGTGGAAATTTTCGAAAGATATATAGAGAGACGGGAGAAATGCTGAGACAAAAAAAGCTGCATAGCGAAGCAAGCGCAATAAGCTGGCATAGAAAGGGCGGGAATAGTAATCCTCCGGGTTTTGAAAAAACTCTTGAAACGTAGCTGGTACCATGAGGGCAACTGGACTGCCGTCCACCAAAATGGCGACACGCCCCTCTAAAATTTTGGCTACCAGGATGTCCGGTTTCTCACTGTTGAAGATGGTTGGGAAAATGGAAAAAGGCTCGTCTTCGATCCATTGCTCAATATAGCCGGAGTCCAAGATGGCATCCATTTTTATGGCGGATATACGCTTTTTCACCTCGTCGACCAATTCTTCCTTCACAACTCCTCGGACGTAGGCGAGACATACCCTAGTATCCGATTGTGTACCGATCCAATAGGTTTCAATTTGGAGATTGGGATTGTGATATCTTTTGCGAATCAGTGAGAGATTTGTGTCAATCGTTTCAATAAAGCCTTCGCGTGGACCGCGAATGACTGCTTCTTTGGCAGGCTCTTCCACGCTTCTTTGTCCAAGCGATTTGGCTCCGATAATAATGCATTGTTTTTGGTTATGAATAAAAAGCACGATATATCCGCGGGCAAGCTGTTCGAGCACTTTATCAAGTGTGCTTTCCTTCCACGCCATCGAGACATGCAGAACAGCATTCATAATATGATCAATCATGTCCTCGTGGAGATCGCCAATGGTATTCATCAGCGGTCTAATGACATCCCGATCCATTACGTCTTGATTCGACATACCTTTCAGGAACAGCAAAGATGCTTGTTGTGATGGATTTGTCCCAAGCCAAATGGTTCGGACGGCTAGATCACTCGTGAAACCAAAATGACTCCGAACAGTGGTCACATTTGCTTGAAGATCCTCCTGGAGGGGAGTTTCTTGTGGTTCCTGGTTCTGTTTGAATTGATGGATGGATAGCTTTCTCCGAAACTTTTTGATCACGTCGCTTCACCTAATCAGTAATGAGATGGAAGTGATCTTAGGGTACCCATCGATTTCCAATTCCATTCGACTAGAGAAGGACCTTCTTTTCGTGAGAAGGTTTTTTTGTGTCTAAAAATTGTCCAAAATGTAGCGGATTATTGAACATGGCTGGTTGATCCACTTTGTCATTGGCTGGTGACACTCCATTGGTCCGGCTTTAGAGTAAGACTTGTTTCAATAGTACCCCGTGCATGGTGATAGGAGATGAGGACAAGGACATGAAGACGTCCAAGACAGTACGCTGTATGTCATTTTTGTTCATGTTCATCCTGCTGTTCTTGACGACCGGTTGCGCTGATAACTATATCGTGCTCGATCCGAAAGGACCCATTGGTGAACAGCAAAAGGACTTAATGATTTTATCCACGCTTTTAACGTTAATTGTGATTGTTCCTGTACTAATTCTTACTTTTGTCATTGTATGGCGATACCGTGACAGAGAAGGAAGAAAGGCGAAGTACACGCCGAATTGGGAACACAGTACGAAACTGGAAATCATTTGGTGGGGCATTCCCATCATCATTATTGCGTTAATTGGGATCGTGACAGTTCAGTACACGTATTCTTTGGAGCCATCGAAACCGTTGGAATCCGAGAAGAAACCGATCACGATTCAAGTGACGAATTTGGATTGGAAGTGGCTGTTCCAATATCCTGAACAAGGCATTGCCACTGTGAACTATGTACAATTCCCAGAGGATACGCCAGTACGCTTTGAAGTGACATCTGACGCCCCGATGAATTCATTCTGGATTCCACAGCTTGGCGGTCAGATTTATGCCATGTCCGGCATGTCTATGACTCTCTACCTGCAAGCAGATGAGCAGGGTGAGTACATGGGATCTGGTGCGAACTTTACCGGAAAAGAATTTGCGAAGATGTTCTTTACAGCGAATGCGACTTCCCAAGAAGACTTTGATCAATGGGTGAATCAGGTGAAAAATACTTCCCCTGGGCTGACGTTGGATGGCTACAAAGAGCTGACCAAACAAGGAACTTCGGACGTACGCTATTTCTCCGCTTTCCCTGAAGGATTGTACGAGATGACTGTGACCAAGTATGCTGCTTCACACAATCACGGCTTATCTACGAGAGTGCAACCGCCAGCGCGGGTGAAAGAATAGTCGGTTGAAATTGAAAGAGGGAGGAGAGAGACAACGATGTGGGAGAGTGTGAAAGAATTCGCCTCTGAATTTTTCGTAACAGGCGATCCACTTATTTACGGTGCGGACGTCAGCATTGTGCTTAGTATCATCGCAATCGTATCGGTGCTGACTTACTTTAAAAAATGGGGATGGCTCTGGCGCGAATGGCTGACAACTGTCGATCACAAGAAGATCGGTATCATGTACATTCTCGCTTCCGTTCTCATGCTGTTTCGAGGAGGGGTAGATGCTCTCCTGATGCGGGCTCAGCTCGCTATGCCTGATATGCAGTTTTTGAGTGGGGATCACTATAACCAGATTTTTACGACGCATGGCGTCATTATGATTCTGTTTATGGCGATGCCGCTTATGTTTGGCTTGTTCAATGTCATCGTGCCGCTGCAACTCGGTGCACGTGACGTAGCCTTTCCGTTTTTGAATGCGCTCAGCTTCTGGCTGTTTTTCTCAGGGGCGATGCTGTTTAACTTGTCCTTCGTCATTGGGGGTTCCCCGGATGCAGGATGGCTGGCTTATCCGCCGTATTCGGAGTTAGCCTTTAACCCGGGACCAGGTCAGGATTTCTACATTTGGGGAATTCAGATCTCGGGTATAGGTAGTTTGATGACCGGGATTAACTTTATTGTGACGATTTTGAAAGTGCGTGCTCCTGGTATGACGTTGATGAAAATGCCGATGTTTTCCTGGTCAGTTTTGTCGAGTTGTATCGCAATCGTTTTCGCATTCCCAATCTTGACTGTTACATTGGCACTGCTGTTTATCGACCGCTATTTGGGTGGGCACTTCTTTACCTTGGATGGCGGCGGTAACCCGATGATGTACATCAACTTGATTTGGATGTGGGGTCACCCGGAAGTTTACATTATCGTTCTGCCAGCGTTCGGGATTTTCTCCGAGATCGTGGCGACGTTCTCTCGGAAAAAACTGTTTGGTTACAAATCCATGGTGTTTGCCATGATCATCATTAGCGTTCTGTCGTTCCTCGTATGGGCGCACCATTTCTTCACAATGGGTTCCGGTGCGGACGTCAATGCGTTCTTCGCGGTCACGACGATGTTGATTGCGATTCCGACGGGTGTGAAAGTGTTTAACTGGTTGTTTACGATGTTCCGAGGAAAAATTACGTTTGAAACGCCGATGCTGTGGATGGTCGGTATTATCCCGAACTTCGTCATCGGTGGGATGACGGGTGTACTTCTGTCCGTGGCACCTGCTGACTTCCAGTATCACAATAGCTACTTCCTCGTTGCCCACTTCCACCAGGTAATTATTGCGGGTGTCGTGTTTGGATTCTTCGCGGGCTTGTATTACTGGTGGCCGAAGATTTTCGGCTTCAAGCTGAATGAGCGTATTGGCCGTTGGGCTTTCTGGCTGTGGAACATCGGGTTCTATCTGTGCTTCATGCCGCAATACGCGCTGGGCTTGATGGGAATGACGCGTCGTCTTTATTCGTACGGATGGGACAAAGGTTGGTTCGAAATGAACCTGGTATCGACGATCGGTGCCGTAATCATGGGAGCTGCCTTCCTTGTCCAAATTTGGGACATTGCACACAGCCTCAAGCACATGAAGAGAGATACAACAGGAGATCCATGGAATGCTCGCACATTGGAGTGGTCGATTCCTTCTCCAGCTCCGTTCTATAACTTTGCCGTAATGCCACAGGTAACGTCTCAAGATGATTGGCATGAAAGAAAGCTGCGCATCGAGCAAGGCTTGGAAAAGCCGGCGAAAGTAGAGCTGGAACCGATTCATATGCCGAAAAACTCCGGTATTCCAATCGTGATGTCCATGTTCTGGTTCTTTGTCGGATTCGGTTTGATTTTTGACTGGTTATGGATGGCTGTACCAGGGTTTATCGGGGTACTTGCGTGTATGGTTGTTCACTCGTTTAACTACGACACGGACTATTACGTTACGGTGGAAGAGATTAAACGTACAGAGGCTGAAGCAGGGAGGGTGATTACGTAATGGCTAATGTGAATGCTGGACATCATGATCATCATCCAGACCAAGAGGAATTGCGCACGTTTGCCTTTTGGATCTACCTCATGACGGATGTTATCTTATTCGCTACCTTGTTTGCGACGTATATCGTACTGCAAGGAAATACGGATGGTGGACCAGGTCCAAAAGATTTGTTTCAAATGAATGGTATTTACGCGAGTACGTTTATTTTGTTGACCAGTAGCTTTACGAGCGGTCTTGCCATTCTCGCGATGAATAAAGGCAATCGTCTTGCGTTGATGAACTGGCTGGGAGTTACCGTATTTTTGGGAGCATCCTTCTTGTTCCTGGAAATCAACGAGTTCATGCACCTCGTAAGCGAAGGGGCAACGATTAGCACGAGTGCATTCCTGACTGCTTTTTACACGCTGGTAGGAACGCATGGCTTGCACGTGGCGCTCGGAATAGGGTGGATGATCATCGTCATCATGCAAATCGCGAAGCGCGGCATTACACCCGTAACGAAACGAAAAGTAAACATTATCAGCTTGTTCTGGCATTTCCTTGATATTGTTTGGATTTTCGTCTTCACCATCGTGTATGTGATGGGGGTGAATTAATTGAGCAAGCAATCTGTGCATGGCACGACAGAACAACACGGCGGTCATGGTTCCCTGAAATCGTATGTGATCGGTTTCGTCTTGTCGCTTGTACTCACCATCATTCCCATTCTAGCTCTAGAGAACGGTTGGTTGGATAGCGATAAGCGAATCATCATCTATTTAGTGGCGGCTCTGTTCCAGTTTATTGTCCAGTTATTCTTCTTCATGCATCTGAAAGAAGAGGATAAACCACGTTACAACTTGATGTCGCTCTTACTCGGGTTGTTTATCGTATTCCTCATCGTGATCGGTTCGATTTGGATCATGATGTACAACATGGTCGCCCTATAATGACTAACATTTTGTCGGGGGGATGGAGATGCTAGCAGATTGGATACAGCTGACCAAGCCCCGCATTCTTCAACTCAATCTGGTAGCGGCATTCGGCGGGTATTGGGTAGCGAGTAAGTGGGAGCCGGATTGGATGCTTTTGTTATGGCTGATGATTGGAACCACACTCACAATGGCTTCGTCCTGCGTGTTAAATAACATTTGGGACTGGCAGCTTGACCAAAAAATGACTCGTACGAAAGACCGGCCACTTGCTACTGGACGCCTGAAACCTGGGGGCGTACTGCTGTACGCCCTGGTTCTCGGTCTTGTGGGAGAGCTGGTGCTATTTTATAAAGTCAATGCGTTAGTAGGTTGGCTCGGATTATTCGGGATGTTCGTATACGTAGTTGTTTACACGATGTGGCTCAAAAGAACGTCCACTTGGAGCACGTCCATTGGTGGAGTGTCCGGGGCAATGCCGCCTGTGATGGGGTATTGTGCCTATACGAATGAGATTGACGCAGGAGCGTGGCTTTTGTTCGCTTTGCTCTTCTTGTGGCAGCCTGCTCATTTCTGGTCGCTTGCCATTAGACGTGTAGATGAGTATACAGCAGCTGGATTTCCTCTCCTCCCGGTAATGAAGGGGATCAAACGGACCAAGCTGCAAATGATTCCGTACGTGGTTTTGCTATTGCCAACGGTAACGATTATGTATGTGTTGGGTTACGTAGGGATTATCTTTTTCGCTGTTTCCTTCCTATTCGGAATGGTATGGATGGGGCATACGATTATTGGGATTGTGTCGGAGAATACGGAAAAATGGGCGAAGACGAATTTTTTCATCTCGATTCATTATTTGATGATTGTGTTTGTGTGCATGGTAATGGATTCGACAGGCCGTCCCTTTTTGTAAGGGATAGTCATTCCCGTAGGAAGGGTAGGGAGTTCCATGAAAGCTATCAAGTATCTAATGATCAGTTCTCTGTTCTTGCTCGTAACTGCATGTGGCAGTGGTGCAACAGAAGAACAAGCAGAAGTTGCAGATGCAGATAAAAGTGCGATGAAGCTATACAAAAATAATTGCATGAGCTGTCACGGTAACGATTTATCCGGTAGGGTGGGTCCAGGCTTGCAGCAAGTTGGCTCGAAAATGACGGAGGAAAAACTCGTTGAAATAATTACGGTCGGCGCAAATGGCATGCCTGGTTATGAAAATGTACTCAGCGCCGAAGAAATCGGCCAGTTAGCGAAGTGGCTCTCTGAGAAAAAGGAATAGGAGAGGAGCGGTATAATGAAAAAAACAGCTTGGTTGATCATGCTCAGTATCCTGATGATTTTGGTAACTGCGTGTGGTCCAGCAAGATATGATTACAACTATCCGGTTAATGAATTTGCTTATACGGACCAGGAAGGGAAGCCTTTTTCATCGAAAGATCTGGAAAATAAGGTATGGGTTGCTAACTTTGTCTTTACTTATTGTGGAACCGTTTGTCCTACGATGACCGCAAACATGGCTGAATTGCAGAAAAAAGCAAAAGAAGCTGGCGTTGATGTGGAGTTTGTTTCCTTCTCGGTTGATCCAGAAAGAGATACGCCGGAGGCATTGAAGTCATATCTGGGTAAATTCAATGCTGACTTCTCCAATTGGCATGCATTGACTGGCTATGGATTTGATGAGATCAAAACGTTTATTCTCAAGTCATTCAAGACTCCGATAGAAAAGGACCCTAATTCCGATCAAATCGTCCACGACACGTTTTTATACTTGGTCGATCAAAAGGGAATAGTGGTTAACCGTTATGAAGGAATGACGGACGTGCCTTACAATCAAATTATCGAGGATATGAAAGCGTTGCAGGAGTAGGGGAGTCAGTCGGGTACGCCGAATAATAGGAAAGCAAGACAGATGCTCTATTTGGGAGGGGATGTAACATGTCAATTCAGCAACATAACGTACGAGTAGCAGTTGTTCAAGCTGCTTCGGTCATAATGGATCGTGATGGAAGTACGGAAAAGGCGGTTTCACTGACATTGGAAGCAGGCGAAAAAGGAGCGAAAATCGTTGTTTTTCCCGAAGCTTTTATCCCGGCGTATCCGAGAGGCCTTACTTTTGGGACAAAGGTAGGCAGTCGTTCTCCAGAAGGTCGCAAAGACTGGTTTCGTTATTGGGACAATTCGATTGTCGTCCCGAGTGAAGAGACAGACAAGCTCGGGGAGGCAGCACGCAAAGCTGGCGTGTATCTCGTCATTGGTGTGATCGAAAGAGACAATGAAAATAGCGGCGGCACCTTATATTGTTCCGTCTTATTTTTTGGTCCTGATGGTGAGTTGCTCGGCGTGCATCGCAAGCTGAAGCCGACTGCATCCGAACGGTTGATTTGGGGCGAAGGGGACGGAAGTACTTTGCCGGTATTCGATACTCCTTACGGTAAGATCGGGGCCCTGATTTGTTGGGAGAATTATATGCCGCTAGCACGAGCGGCGATGTATGCAAAAGGCGTTCAAATCTATATCGCACCTACAGCTGATGCGAGGGATGCATGGCAAGCTACCATCCGCCATATCGCATTGGAAGGCAGATGCTTCGTCTTATCGAGCAATCAGTACGTAACAAAAGATATGTATCCAACTGATTTGGCCTGCTACGACGATCTTGCCTCTTCGCCAGACGAGATGAGCAGAGGTGGAAGTGCGATTGTGGGGCCCTTGGGTGACTATATCGTCGAGCCTGTTTTTGGTCGGGAGGAGATTCTCTACGCTGATCTGGACATTCGCGATATCGCTTATAGCCAATTCGATTTTGATGTCGTTGGACATTACTCGCGACCGGATGTTTTTACGTTGTTGGTGAATGAAGAGAAAAAAGAGAATGTGAAGTGGATGAAGTAGAGCTTATATAGTATAAAAAGACCTCCATTTGCTTGATACAAGCGGTGGAGGTCTTTTTTGTAGTTGCTGTGGTGGGGGAAGAAGCGCATTTCCAGTCTACGCTTCGGCCTACGCCCCGCAAGGGGGGATTTGACTGTCCGCACCGGAATAAATGGCGGGAGCGCTTCAAACGTAGAAGTTTCGAAGAAGTATTCCATAAGTGAAGCTGAAATTCCCCGCCATTTATTCCGGTGCTGGGATGGGCTCCAGAGGCGCTTGGACTGGAAATGCGCTTCTTCCTGCGTAGCTTTGGCAAATATCCTTTAAGGTTAATCCAAGTAGTAAAAAGAGAATTAAAACTTACTACACTCTAATAGCTTGAAAGAAACAAAAGCTGTACAAAAGTCCTGTCACATGTTTGGAAGGAGACCGCCCGAACGTAGAGAGGATACAGGCGACTGGAAAACATGTGGCAGGGCTTCCCCCGACCACAATCGTTGGCGGACCACCATCTTTATGTCAAAACAGCCTTCAAAGCAGCCGCAAATTTAGTGACACCAAGCGTAATTTCCTCTTCTTTTGGTCGTGCATAGGTAAAGCGAATGTAGCCGGAGTCTGAACCATACACACTGCCTGGCACAAAGACGACGCCTCTGCGAAGGGCTTCTTCAAATAAGTGGTTGTCGTTCACATCCGGGTTAATTTTACACCACAAGTGTAATCCGCCTTGGGGAACGGTGAAAGACAGCTCATTGGGCATCTCTTTTTGCAGTGCCTCCACAAGCAAATCTCTTCTGTACTGTAGATGCATACGTAACCGCTCTAAATGTGGCAGGAAGTTATCGGAATGCAAAAACTGGGCCGCGATTTTTTGTGGCACCACGCTCAGGCCAAAATCCATCTGTTGGCGGGCATCTGCCAAACGTTCGACAACGGAATGAGGTGCTACCATCCAACCGACGCGTAAACCGGATGCAGCAATTTTGGAAAAGGAACCAATGTAGACAACGGAGCCAAGCTGATCCAATGATTTGAGTGGCAGTGGAGGCTTGCCGTCATAGGAAGTCAGACTGAAAGGATCGTCCTCGACAATCGGAAGACCGAGTTCGCTTGCTACATCCAACAGCTGCGTGCGCCGAGTGGGATCAAGACAAACCCCTGTCGGGTTTTGAAAAGTAGGATTGATAAAGATCATCTTGATCCGATGTTTTTTATACAAGGCACGAATATCTTCTGGATCGATACCGTTATTGCTGACAGGAAGGCGGAACAGACGAAGGCCAGCAGATTGAAACATAGGCAACGAGTAAGAATAAGAGGGATCTTCGATGGCAACTGCATCGCCGGGTGCAAGCAGACATTGTGTGATCAAATACAGAGATTGTTGAGAACCCGACGTGATGAGAATGGAAGAGTCGGTTGTCTGCACATTCCGATATCGTGACAAATACGAGACCAGCTCTTCACGCAAAGGCGTAAAGCCTTGTGGATTGTCGTATCCCAAATATTCGGTGAAGGGGTTTTCCTTCATCAGGGTACTGATTTCCGTGCCTGGTGAGAGCTGGGAAGACAATTCTCCACTCGCAAAATCGATGAGGCTGCTGTCTTTTTGCAAGGCCTCTCTGATCCGCCGCAGATAAGACAAATTCGGGAGGAATTGACCACCTTCTACATATCGATGCCAGTTCGGTGTATGCTTCGGAGTTGCCTCCCATTTATTTTTACTCACACGAGTACCGCTTCCTGTTCTGCTCTCGATGATGCCTAATGCCCGAAGCTCCTCGTACGCTAAAATAACAGTGCTTCGGTTTACCCCTAATTGCTCAGCCAATTTTCTCTCAGAAGGGAGCAGGCTCCCAGGGGGGAACTCTCCATATGAAATTCTGCGTTCAATCTCATCGGCTATTTGGTGGTATAGTGTTTGACTGCTCGACCGATCAGGCTTCCAAATGATAATCACAACCTTGCACATATTCATTGTTTGTTATATGGGGGGAATCCATTTCATCATAACATTGTTAAGAAAAATACATGTGACAAAACCGTTCCAAACTGTTGAACATGGATGGGTAAAAAAATGATGAATTGGATGGTTTCATTTCCGAATGAGTATGATTAGGTTTCCATCTGGTGGTGATGAATACTCGTGATGAAAATAGATAGATTTTTCTTGCAAAGAGAAAGGGTGTGTCAATCCAATCGAGAATGAGTAAAGACACAAAGCGAGGGAAAAGAGGCGTGATTAGCATTGAGTAATTTGACATTACGGTATGTAAAGGTTTTAGTTGTAGCACTATCCGCAGCATTTGGGACGTCCATTTTCTTAGGGAATCTCATGGACTACCATTCCAATTATCAATTTGTTCAACATGTTCTGTCCATGGATACCACGTTTGAGGGGAACGCACTTATGTGGCGAGCGATTACTGATCCTACTGCTCACACCATAGCTTATATCGGAATCATCATTGCGGAAGGATTGTTCTCACTTTTTGGTTGGATCGCTACAGGAAATATGCTGCGGAATGTAAAGAAGGATGCAAAAACGTTCAATAACTCTAAAACATTCGCATACATGGCTTACATGGTTGCTTTTTGTATCTGGTTTTTCGGATTTGTAATTGTGGGCGCAGAGTGGTTCGCCATGTGGCAATCACAAGTATGGAATGGTCAGCAGGTAGCGTTTAACATTACAGAGGTGATGATTGGATTCGTGATTTTGGTTTCTTTACGGGATCGAGAATTAACAGAATAGGTAAAATTAGAGCCACGTTCCTTTGAGAGCGTGGCTTTTTGGTTTGAATCGCATTTTTCGTTGGGAGTTAAATATGCGAGGGAATCACGAATGTCGGGTTATGCTGGTTCAAAATATCTTCCATTCGCTGACGCACAGTCTCTTTATACGAGGGATCTGGCAAAATGTAAAAGCGATTGCTCTTGATCGCCAGGAAGGTGTGATCAGCTACTTCTTTCGGAGAAATTCCTTGCTCGACACCTGAACGAATGAACTGGTCGATGGCGGTAGTCATTGGTGAGGGCTCCACGATATCTCCTGGTTTGCTGTACTCGGCTGGACGATTGCGATGGGCGTCACATATTTGCGTCTGAACAAAGCCGGGGCATAAAACGGAAACACCGATTTTGGCTTGGATCATTTTCAATTCGTGGTAGAGGGTTTCCGACAGACTGACTAGCGCATGCTTACTTACACGATAAATGCTATTCCCTGGTCCGGATTCAAGGCCAGCGAGAGAGGCGGTGTTCACGATGTGGCATTCAGTCCCTTGTTTTAACATCATGGGTACGAAAATTTGTGTAGCGTGAATGGCTCCCCACAAGTTCACATTCATGACCCATTGCCAATCAGCGACGGTGCTTTGCCAGATTGTCGAGCCTGCCCCAACCCCTGCATTGTTGAACAATAGATGGACAGCACCGAACGAGTCTAGCGTTTTCTGTGCAAGCTCCTGGATATCTTTTTCTTTGCTAGCGTCCGTTATAACGGCGAGGACAGTTGCTCCTGCTGCCTTTAACTCCTGCTCTACTCGTTGGAGCGCCGCTACTTCTACATCGGCAAGAACAACCTTCATCTGCTCCTCAGCACAGCGCATTGCCAATGCGCGACCAATACCACTGGCGGCTCCAGTAATAACGGCTACTTTGTTTTCAAAATGGTTCATGATAGGCCTCCTTTAAAATAAATGCAAACGTCCGCAATTATTGTTTTGATTATAATAGACAATTAAATGAAATGTCTATTTTTATTTGTGAGCGAGTGCAAGCGTGGATACTGAGAGCATGTGGTGAAAAAAGTAGCATATATTTTGATGAGACTGGAAAGATGGGTGAGATCAATATGAAGCGAATCGGAACGCAGCATTGGAGCATCATAAAGAGCTTGTTACCTCCTACGGCAGAACTAGTAGTCATGCCAAAGCCGCACGATCAACCAGCTGTTATCATCGCTGATCTCGATGGAGATAATCATCAGGAAATAGCCTGTGTTTATCGCAACCAGGGCGAAATGTACGTCATGGTCGCCAAGCAGGATGAGAATCGCTGGCATCCAATCGGCAATTTCAAAGGACAAGGTTATACGGTTTCCGATTTATTGGCTGCTCCCATTGTCGATGCCCAAATGAATAGCTTATTGATTGGGTGGCAAATAGGCGGGGTATGGTCGAATATAGATATTTTGCAGTGGACGGCGAATGGATTTATGCACATGCTCCATCAGGAGACTCGAGCAAGCAGGGTTGAGGTGGAAGACATGCCGGGGGTTAATGGAACGGATGGCAACGCTGAGCTTGCGCTGTGGCTACATGATAGCGGAAAAGCGTTTCAAGTAGAGGTGTATAGGTGGGACGCAGGAAATTTGGTAATCGCAGACGATGTCTATCCCTATTATTTTCAGAAGATGGTTACCTACTATGAGTCTGTCCTAGAAGAGCGCGATTCGGCGAGGTATTGGTACTACCTAGGTGACGCGCAAAGAAAAGCAGGGATGCATGCTCAAGCTTTTCAATCCATCGAGCGAGCATTGCAGTTTCCCAATCCGTATCCTTCTCGGGAGGCTTTGCTTCGTCGGAAGAAAGAGTTGGATGCAGCAAAAAGAAAAAACTAAAAAAGCACCCATGGAAGGGTGCTTTTACTCTATGAGGGGGAATCGTTGTTTCCTTATTGCACTTTATAAGACATCAAAATTTCTTGCGCAAGTGGCTTCCACTCTTCCATTTGTGCTTCGGTGCAATTGAAAGTGGTCATCAGCATTTTGCCATCGAGCTCTGTAAAGAAAATGAGGTTGTAAATTTTCGTATCAGCAGCAGGAGTCAGCATCTCGAACACACCAACGTTTTTCCCGTTGATTTGGATGACTTCATCGCGATACCAGGTCGCATCTTGGTACATGTTGGAGAACGCTTCTTTCATTGGGTCCTTCATGTCTTTGAGAAGGCTGTCCTGAATAGGTGTTTCTGTATGGCTAAACGCAATGTTAATGGAACCTTTTTCATCGGTATAAATCAAGGAAGGACGATTTTCCGTTGGGTATTTTGCTTTTGCCATCTCTTCGGACATGACAGTAAAGCCTTTTGGAATCAAGATTTCCACTTTGTCGTTCAGAACCTTTTTCGCTTCCAGCTTGTCGTTTGTTGCAGCTGGCGCTGGTGTAGCCGAATCTGTTTTTGGAGCATCAGTTGTTTTAGCGGCTTCTGTGGTTTGTGCTGCATTTTGCTCAGCTGGCTTTGTATCAGCTGGCTTGTTCGAACAAGCAGAGACAGCCAAAATGGAGAGCAACAAAGCTACGGATACTAGTTTTTTCATCTGAATAGATCCACCTTTTTATACATAATTGGAAAACTACGGAATTTCCTTTCCGATTCTATCATGGGGTGTATAATACTGGAAATAGGGTAGGTTAATTGTGAATATTCCAACAAAAACTCCCTCTCTTACATAATCAAGGGTACTAGGACTAAATACACCCATTCAAACAAAAATAAAATGGGTGTATTTTCCTATTTTCATATATTGTTTGTCGTAATATAGCGGTTGCGAATCTTCTCTCCCAAATATTGAACCGCAAAACGGACAAATGCCCAGTTCCATCCCATATAAATACCGAAATTGTTCAGTTGTGCAACATGTCCGAGCAAGACAAAGCGCTTAAAACAGGCATTCCGACCTTTCGGCGCTTGTAGTCTGCCATTGATGCGCAGCGTACTCCAACCCCACAAATGGGTGAAGCAATAATGCAGGGCCTCAGATGACAGTTCCACATCACAATTGACTGGATCGCATGGGGATTCGATCAACCCATCTGCTAGGGAAAAGCGAAAGGTCTTTTGATAGTCTGACAAATAAAAGGTAACGGGCCTAACGATAGAGAGAAACAGCGAATGATTATTTTTCCGAATCTGTTGCTTGAAGTCCAAGCCAGCACGCGTGAGCTTGTCCCATTCGATTTTGACAGAAGAAAGAAGAGTAGGAGAGGAAGCCATCTTCTCATAGTCTCGTGCGTAGAGGGCGAGCGCCTTCGCAGGATCATGAGCTTCATGTGGCGTCCACGTATCCCCGGGATACAAAATAATGGGTTCGGCATCCGTTTCTTCTTGCAGGAGGCGGTACACAGTGTCTACTTTATTGATTGCATCATTCATGTAATAGTTTTCCTCGTGACAAAACCAGGCGAAGCTGGCGAAGGGAATCACGTAGAGAGGTTGAAGGACTTCCACCTGTTTTCTCACCCGGGCGAGCTTTTCCATGGCTCGTTTTTTACGGAGTAGGAAGTCTTCCTTGTTCCCCGCCCAGCCTGCATACGAGAATTGCGTCCATAATAGATCGATGTCACCGACATGGTTTAGGATATCCTTGGCTTCTTGTGTGGTGCTGACCTCGCAATCGTTCAGGTTCAAGATCGTCATGTCAGCCGTCTTGATGCATAGCCACGAATCGCCGACAGGAAACGGCCGACACAAGACAGAGACATCGTCGGACAAGGAGTACCATTCGTCCCGGGAGAGCTCAATGACTTGCTGAAAGCCAAAAGCACGGCACCATTCGATTACTTTTTTATCGGCTGACTGCTGGTAGAGGATTGTGATTCGCTTGCGATACTCCTCGGGTATGGTTCGCAGGCTCTGTGGATGAAAATGATCCGGATGCTCATGAGAAAACCATATATGCGTAATCTCGGCAAAATGCTCAGAGGTGAAGTGGGTCTTGGCTAACAAGCCCCAGCCGTTATCAAAGGCAGTTCCCGTAAGCCAAGGATCGGTCAATAATTTGATGGAATCGTGTTCCCATAGAAATGAAGCGTGGTTGACCATTTGAAATTTCATGTGAATTGTTCTCCCTATGTATTCTAGCGATTTGCTAAAAGGGATGATCCTGCCGGGGAGAAAAACGTGACAGAAATTTGAAAAACATATTTATTTAGGGGTTTGTGTCACAAGCTGTGCATGACAAGGATCGTAACAAGTGAACAGCAATCAACGAGTCGAAAGGATGAACGGACATGAAAAAGCAAGCACTTGTTACCGTTAGCATGGCAGTACTCTTTCTCTCAGCGGTATCCCCATTGGGGAGCGCACAAGCGCAAACTAACATGGTAGTCGCTGCGAATACAGCGCAAGCGATCACTTTTGATCAGCTCGTCAAAGAAATGGACAAAAAACAGCCTGTCTCCATGTACATCGAATCCACGCACACATCGAAAGCGAAGCAGGGCACCGAGACCCAAAAGGCAAAAACATGGGATAACACGATCAAAGGAGAATGGAGAGAGGAAATCTCAGACGGGAAAAGGGTTCAGCATGCCGTAGGGAAGGCAGGACAGGTGGCGGCGTATCAGGAAGGCGGCAGAGGATTTGTCCACTCCGCAACCATTGGCACATACGATAATGAAATCAACAAGACGAAGCGAGAGCTACAGCGCTTGAAAGTAGCGTTGCCAGATTCGAAGGTGGCGATCACTGTGAAGGAAGCACAACTGTTGAATCGAGCCGTGTATCACGTGGTCAAAAAAGAAGAGGCGAAAATCGATGGCAAGCTTCACCATTACCAGGATGACCTGTGGATCGATAAAGAAACAGGGCTGCTGCTCAAACGCACCTTCATCCACAATCAAGCGCAAGCGTTTTCGTACACCGTAGACAAGGTGGATTTCCAACCCGTTTTCAATGAGAAAACATTCGAAGTGAGCATTCCAGCGGGTGTGGAGCAGCGCAAGTTTTCCCCTGAGGTGGAAAAGGTAGTAGCCGAGGTGACGAAGCTTTTCCCAGACACTGCAAAGTTTTCCGATTATGATGATTACGGCATCGACGGTAACTGGCAGCTCCTGAAAATGTTTGAAGCGCAAAAACGGGTGTACAGTCCGACCCCTCGAGCAGAAGCTTTCGTTATCATGGATACCCGTACAAACGATTTGAGTAAAGTAATGATCCAAAATCCAGATTGGGTGTCGAAAAAGCTCCCTGCCGAGAAGAGGGCAAAAGAGAAAGCAGCCGCTTTCCTGAAACAGCTGGTGGGCGATCAAGCGAGCCAGTATAAAGAAGAGGCAAAGGTCGAGCAGGGCGGTGGTGGTGCCAATTTTGAAGACTACGATTATGGCTTTGTGACAGCAGATGTGACGTTCCGTCCAGCCGATGGCAAGGGGATCACCATTTCTGTGGATGAAGCCGGTCGTATTGTAGGCTTTCAGTACGGGGAATAAGGTTAAGTATCAACCTGACAGCTGTCGTTTTGTGCGATGGTTGTTTTTATGTTTCATACGAAACAAAGTCGCCATTGCTGGCGACTTTGTTATGTTTATTAGTTTGGCAACACGTAAGTATATACGGAATAGTTGAAGTTGTTATTATCGTAATCGTAAGAGTGTCCTTCAACTTTAAAAGTGTATTCTTTTCCAGCAACTAAATTTACATCGAAATAGTCTTTCGTTAAAGTAGTCTCGTTTGAACCCAATATTAGTTTGAATTCTTGCTTATTAGCTTTGGAGTAGGCGATTTGAAAACGGACTTTTTGATTTACGGTAGGAGTAAACTTGAAGTAATCTTGCTGGTCTCCGTTATGTCTATCCAGTTTACCGTTAATTTGGTTTCCATCAGCTACATGAAAAACATTTGCAGTGTCTCTGGTATTGTTTGGTTCATTATCAGGGTATACGGCAGCAAATGCGGATGCAGATACACTTAATACGAGTGTTAGGGCAAGTAGACCAGTAGTAGCAAACTTTTTCATGTAAATTCCTCCTGAGTATGTAAAATTTGGGACAAGAACAAGATATCAATTATTTGGATAATTGTAAATATATGTTAGTCATGTTCACTAATCTTTCACATTTAGTGATAAGGAAGACTCACTGAAATTTATATAAAACGACAAAAAGCATTCGCAATACGAATGCTTTTTACGTGAAGCTAGTCATTGGTTTTACCCTATAAAACGAATAATCTCTTCCTTCGCTTGTCTCGTTTTCGCACGGGGTTCATTTTTCCGGTAGCCAAATGCCACCATACAAGCGACGCCGAAGCGTTCTCTGTCGAGGAGTCCCTCCGCTGCTAGGATATCCTCGACCTTTTCTTTTGCAAAGCCTTCAATGGGGCAAGAATCAATGCTGATCATGGCAGCAGACGTCATCATATTGCCAAGTGCGATGTAGGTCTGTCTGGATGCCCATTGGAACATGACTCGCTCGTCGTCAAACAAGGCGAAATCATTTTTCAGGAAGTGATCGTAAGCAGCGCCTTTTTGTTGTACGACGTTTTCCGGCAATTCTTGCGTGTCTTTCATCATATGCTGGATATATTCGGAATCAGCGGTCATTTCTTGTTTGGTCCGCGCCAGTACGATGACGAAATGGCTTGCAGTCGGCAGTTGTTTTTGCGCACCCCATGTGACGGGTAACAGCTTTTCTCTAAGAACCGGATCTTGCAGCACGAGGAAGTTCCATGGTTCAAAGCCAAAGGAGCTAGGCGACAGGCGAGCAGTCTCCATAATAAAATCAAAGTCTTCATTCGCAATTTTTTTAGCTGCATCAAACTCCTTGCAGGCATGTCTGAATTGATAAGCTTCTATGATTTGATCTTTACGCATGATGTCATACCTACTTTCGAATAAGTTTATGAAACCGTTGATAGAAAATGGGTGTTTTACAAAACTGAGCATACCGAATACACTAAAGAAAAGTAAGTACGCACTTTTTCGGTTAATACTTACGAAAAGGGAAGTGAGTGGGATGAAGAGGCCATCGATGATGTACCTATTAAATGGCAAGGAATATCCTTGCCCGATCGAGCTTGCCGTCTCGGTTTTTGCGGGAAGATGGAAGATATCGATCATTTGTCAGTTGCTCCGAGGGAAAAAAAGGTACGGTGAGTTAAAGAAAAATATAATCGGTGTGAATCATAAAATGCTGGCAGAACAATTGCGGGAGTTGGAGGAAGCAGGAATCGTCAAGCGTGAAGTGTATCCTGTCGTTCCACCAAAAGTAGAGTACGAACTGACCGAGCTAGGGAAAGGCTTGGGACCTGTCATTGATTATTTGCGAGAGTGGGGAGCTCATTTTCAAACAGATGCTACAGAAGAGTCTCTATCTACTGCTCACGGGTCATGAAAACCGCCACCTGAAAGGGTGGTTTTTTTATTTTGTAACCTCCCTGTGGTTTTTCCGACTATTACATAGGACAAAAAACAAACACAAAATTCCTTGGGAGGGAACAACTGTGAAACATACAAAGAAATTGGCAAGTACGTTACTCATGGCAAGTCTGTTGGCGACAACTCCGCTATGGCTGCAACATCCAATAATGACCGTACAAGCTGCGACCAATCAAGGGCAGGGAGTGAAGCTCTCACCAGCAGCAGAAAAAACACTCCAGACGCTCTACGCCATCCAGCCTGAATTAAAAAGCATGGACAAAAGGATTAACGGACCGAAAAACGGTGTGTACGAGCTGCGCTATGACAAAGGAATTGCCCCAGGCAAGATGGAGCTGTATGCCATGGTGGGTCTGGATGCAACGACAGGTGCTTTGCATAGCTACGAAAACGAACAGGAAATGCAAAAGCAAAACAATCAGCCATCGGAGGCGGTTGCCAAACAAAAATCCGCGGCATTTTTGCAGAAGCTCCTGGGCGATGATTTCAAAAAGTACAAAGCCACCCAAACAACCAAGGGCGAATGGGATGCTGTCACCTACACGCGCCACGAGCATGGTGTACCTGTTTTCACCGATCGTTATGTCGTTGGAGTCAACAGTTCGAGTGTCATGTACTTGAACACGTTTGAAGGTGCCCCGCTCCGAGCAGCCTCCTCCTTGTTTGCCAAGCCAGGAAAGGTATTGTCCAAAGAAGAAGTGACTGGGAAAGTCGCTGCGCTCATGGAGCTCACTTATTCCGCTCATAAAAAGGAGACAAGAAAGCCGACTTTAAAATACTCGCTGGAGTCGACCGGATACTTGGATGCTGTGACAGGAGAAGAAATCGAGAGTGCCTCTTCCCTTAAAAGCCGTTACTCGGATGTCATAGGGGTCAAGCCAGGCGGCAAGAAGTTCACAGTCAGCAATGCCGATGAAGCTACGAAGGTGCTGACAGAAGAATTTCAAATGAAAATGGATGGAATCACGTTAGAGACGGATACACATACCCCAGCGGAAATGAAAGGGGAAGGGGAAACGATTTACAAGTCCAAGGGAAGAGACGGCAGTATCACGGTCTATACGCACAACAACGAAGTGACCGGCTTCCAGGTCCGTGGAAAAGTCGAGATGGCCCATACCATACAGAATGGCAACAATCCGGCGAATGCCCAGCTTTCATACGAGCAAGCCAAGGAAAAAGCGGTTCAGTTTTTGCAACCGTACCTCGACGCTAGTGTGAAAGAGCTGAAGATCGATCAGACCAAGATCATGATGCCTTCTGCAACGGCATACAGTTTCAGTTTCTACGCCTTGCATGACGGTGTGGTCGTGACAGACCAGCAATACCTCGTCAACGTAGACGGACAGACCGGGGAAATCGTGAATTTCATGGACTACTTTACGAAGCCTGCTGCTCCTTTCCCGGACAAAAAGACCGCCATTTCCAAAGAGGCAGCCGCCAAACAGTTTTTGAAAGACCGACCTGCTGTGCTCGGGTACATGTTCCCTGTTCAGAACGAGAAGGTGGAAGCAAAGCCAAGTCTGGTTTATTCTATCGACACGGTCTCTTACTTCTTGCTTGACGCGGTAACAGGAAAATCATTCAAATAATCGTATTCGATCCCGCTTCCCATTATGAGAAGCGGGATTCCATCATGTCCTGTCGCGAGAAGAGGAGGAAGAGCCTTGGATGCTCGAGAAGATCGAGGTCAGCAAGACATATCAGGGATATACAGGATGTATTCCAAAGAAGTCTATCAGTATCTCTATCATTTTATCGGAAGTCGGGAAGCCGCAGAGGATTTGACCCAAGAAGTGTTTGTACGCGTCATTAAATCCTTGCACAGATTTGAGGAGCGCTCGAGTATGCGCACTTGGATTTTACATATTGCCAAGCATGTCGCCATCGATGAATACAGAAAGAAACGGCTGCAAACGATTTTTGCCGGGACATTGCTAAAGCTGTTGCCCAGCTCAGAGGGGTTGCCGGAAAAAGAGTTGCAGGATAAAGAGGAACGTACTCATTTTGAAAAAGCGCTACTGCAACTAAAGCCCAAGTACCGAAACGTCATCGTATTGCGGGGAATTAGAGAGTATACGGTGAAGGAAACAGCGGAAATTCTCGGCTGCACAGAGGCGAAGGTCAAGGTAGACTTTCACCGCGCGATGAAGATGGTAAAAGAAACGGCGTTACACATTTATGAAAAGGGGGATGGTGTGCATGAAATTTCCTAGCGATGAAGAAGTGTTACAGGAATTTCGGAACAGACCGGATGCAGTCCCCCGCAGCGAGTTTTTGCACACATTGGAAAGAAAGCTGGTCGAGGTCGATCAACAGCATCGCAGCAGAAGCAAAACGCGACGCACGACAATTCGACTGGGATTATCCGCAGCGGTGCTGCTAGCAGTCTTTTTGCTGGCGCCGATTTTTACCCGGCTGATTACCAATCCGGAATCCATCATGACGACGCAGCCAGAAGTTCCGCTCGTGTTGAAAGGTCAGCAGCTGAAGCTGGCGGAAGTATCCCCTGCCGCGAAGCAAACCTTGGAAAAGCTGTTCAATCTCGTTCCGGAACTAAAGACGATGGAACCCAACGTCATCGGAAAAGAAGATGGGATCTATGAAATTGTCTTCTATCAAAAGGAGCAAGGAAAGGAACAACGGTATGCATCTGTGGAGATGGTGGCAGCCACGGGGAAAATGAGCCGCTACGAAAATGAGAGAGCGTTGAATGAAGGGGCACCTTCGCCTACAGAAGAACAAGCGAAGCAAGTATCTGCTGCCTTTTTACAAGCGCTGTTGGGAGACGAATTCAAACAGTACCAATCGAGTCAGACCAGCGGCAATGATTGGGATGCGGTGACCTATACGCGCTATGCAAATGGGCTGCCCGTTTTCTCGGACCGATACGTCGTTGGCGTCAACAGTAATATCGTCACATATGCCAATACGTTCGAAGCTGCGCCACTGCAAATATCGTCGAAGTCGTTTGCTGAACCGGACGCTGTATTGTCCGAAGAAGAAATCACAACGAAAGTGGCGTCGCTCATGGAGCTTACCTATTTTGCGAGTTCGAGACATAATGGGAAGCCATCGCTGACGTTTTCTCTCCAGACGACTGGATATGTGAATGCGGTGACAGGAGAAGAAGTATGGGGGGAAGCGTCACATAAAAGCCGGTACTCCGCTGCCATCCCGGTAACGCCTGGAAGTAAGAAGGTCGCTGTGCAAACAGAGGAAGAAGTGGCGAAGGCTGTGACGGAACAGTTTCAGGTGAATCTGGACGGATTTCTCCTCACTGGTGGTAGGAAGACGATGAAGGGCGAGCAGATGACGACCTACAAGGCCAAGGAAGGGCTAGGCAGAGTCACTGTCTACTCAAACGACGGGGTAATCACAGGCTTTCAGGTGCGCCGCAGTAAAGAGACGGCCAGCTCCACACTGCATCAGAACCATCCAATAAATGCCCAGCTTAGCTATGAGGAGGCCAAGGAAAAAGCTGTTCAGTTTTTGCAGCCTTATCTGGACAGTAGTGTGAAGGAACTGAAAATCGATGAGACCCAGATGTCGATGCCTTCTGCAACGGCTTACAGCTTCACTTTTTACGCCCTTCATAATGGCGTGATCGTTGCTGACCAGCATTACCTCGTCAATGTGGATGGGCAGAACGGGGAGATTGTCAATTTCATGGACTACTTCACGAGTCCGACTGAATCCTTCCCGGAATTGGATACAGTCCTATCGAGGGAAGAAGCAGCCAAGCGATTTTTGCAGAGTCATCCGGTTGAATTGGGGTATGTGCTTCCAGTAGCAGATGGGAAGCTGCAACAAAAGCCACTTCTGGTTTATACGGTGGACACGATTTCTGGCTTTAGGCTGGATGCAGTAACAGGAAGGGCATTCAAATAATGATAGGTGATCCCGCTTCTCATCATGAGGGGCGGGATTTTTTTGGCTAATTATAAAAAAATCCCCGATTTATAGAAAAAGTTAACATGTTGACAAAATTTACCAATATTGTAGGTAAGGGTATTCTGGTTGTTCTGTATAGATGATCTGTCCATTCATCCTATGTATGAATCTGGTGCAGTTATCAACAGAATTTTCCGCCTGCCATAGAAAGGGGGGCGTTCTTCATGAATCTATAGAGGGAACCATTCCCACAGGAGAACAACTTCTAAAACAGGAGGAATGGCTATGAAAAAAAGTTTTAAATGCCTGATCACGTCTGTTTTTTCTTTGATTTGTGTTTTGTACTTTCAAACGGACGTTTTTGCCGCACCCGCATACGATGGAGTTGTCAAAATGAAGCAACCGTCAGGTGAATCGTTTCAAGCCGTGATGCATGGAGATGAATGGTTCCATTGGGCAAGCACAAAGGATGGCGATGTACTTTTACAAGATCAGGAGGGGTATTGGAATTACGCTGAACTTACATCAGATGATCTGAAATCGACGGGGAAAAAATATAAAATTGACAAAAAGCCTTCAAAAGCGGTAAGTGAGAACAAATTGATGAAATGGATAAATAAGTACGACCCTCAAGCAAATAAAAAACAGGAGTTCATGAATGAGCTGCAAAATGAATTTTCGGGATTGCCAGAGAATATTGACGGAAGTGTCACGCCAGTTTCAGGAACCCCAAAATTGCTTGTTTTGTTAATTGGGTTTACAGATGTTGATATCGCATATAGCGCCAACGATTGGAGCAACAAATTCTTTTCTGCAAATCAAAAGTCAGTAAAGCATTACTATAATGAAGTGAGTAATGGAAAAGCACAGATCACTCCAGCATCCGAAATATATGGTACGCAAAATGATGGAGTTGTGAAAGTAAGATTAGATTACGCTCATCCGGATACATCGGGAAAAGACATTAGGACGGTTATAACAGATGCACTGGATAAAGCAGATCCTCAGGTGAACTTTGCTAGTTTTGATACCAATAATGATCAAGTCATCGACTTCAAAGATGGCTTCTACATTGTAACTGTTCTGGCTGGTAATGAAGAGGCTAGTGGTGGTGCAGTGCCAAATATTTGGGCACATCAGTGGTATGCTCCCAACACAAATCATGATGGTGTTACAGTATCAGGTATGTATACGACGCAGGGTGAAAAACAATTTGGTCATATGGCAACGATGGGTATCACTGCTCATGAATTGGGTCATTCCTTGGGCCTTCCAGATCTCTATGGTGCTAATAATCATGTGGGTGGTCTAAGTATAATGGCAAATGGAACCTGGAATAATCTCCAAGGGGAAGATCCTGGAACTACACCTACTCATATGGATGCCTGGTCAAAAGGAAAATTAGGATTTGTCACACCAACTGTAGTAAATGCCACTAACAATTTTACGCTACAAGCCATCCCGAATCATTATAATGTTTTAAAGGTTCCTTTAAAGGATAATACGTATTTTTTAGTTGAGAATCGCGAAAAAGTTGGATATGATGCTAGCTTGCAAACAGATTCTGGTGGCATCGCGGTTTGGCACATTGATGAATCCATGAATAATAACACGAATGATCCTCATCCTTTCATTGACATAGAGCAATCCGTGAGCGAATACCAAGACCCATTCTATTACACGAATAATAATCATGCTGCTTCCTTTAGTCCAGACACCAATCCGAACAGTAATACCTACACTGGAGAAAAATCGGGAGTAACGATTACGACGACAAGCACAAGTAATTCTGCCATGAATGTGAATGTGGCAGTCACAGCAGGAGAAGCTAGTCTGATTCCGCAAACGAATTGGACGCTAAAATATGTAGACAGCGATGAATTGTACAATGAAGCCCCGAAAGCCTTTGATGGAAACAACAGCACGTTTTGGCACACGAAATGGAGCCCCGTAGCTCCAATGCCGCACGAGATTCAAATTGACTTGGGTGCAACGTATAGCATTTCCAAATTCAGTTACCTGCCCAGACAAGATGGTCAAGTGAACGGAACGATCAAGAACTATGAGTTCTACGTCAGTAGTGATGGAGTGAATTGGGGAACAGCTGTAGCCATAGGTACCTTTGCAAATGATACGACGTTAAAAGAAGTCAGCTTTGCAGCCAAGACAGGTCGCTATATTAAACTGCGTGCCTTAAGCGAGGTAAACAATAACCCATGGACAAGTGCGGCCGAACTCAATGTATTTGGGCAATAATGAGAGTTGGGCACATTGGATGGATATTCGATTAACGAAGGTTGAATAGAAGGATGAGGACACGAGCGGGAGCATCAGGTGAGGATGCTCCTTTTTTATGGTTGATTTTCATTTTATTAAAAAATACTTTAATAAAATTGAGGTTTTCATTAATATAATGAAAGACAGGAGGCGAGGCGATTCATGGAACGCGACGAAATTCCATCTTGGGTGTTAGCTCTGGACAAGGAGACCCTCGAATTTATCAGGAAGTTTATTATCAGTTCGGGCTCTCTCAAGGGTATGGCTGATGAGTACGGTGTATCGTACCCAACAGTGAGGGCCAAGCTCGACCGAATCATTAAAAAGATCGAATTACATAGCAAGGAAGCGGAAGTAGAGTTCGTGCAAATGATCAAAAACCTAGTCATTGACGAACGGATGAGTTTGGAGGTAGCCAAGCTCGTTATTGAAAAATACAAACAAGAAAGAGATGAAAACAGATGAGTATGGGGATGATTCAATTTTTGGTTGGGCTCGGTATTGTGGGGATGCAAAATTTACTCGGCAGACTGAATCACGCTTATTGGGGGGCTATTTTCCCAGGCTTCTTTTTGGCGTACCTGGTCTACGGTTATGTTACTGGTTTATTTAAAGAAGGCAGTGAACTGACGTTGGTCTTGGTAGCAATTGGAGGGATCGCGATTCTATCATTGGCTTGGTCGGAAGGCAGAAGAGCGATGAAGGCGAAGAGGAAGAAAGAGATGGAGAGAATGGAGTTGCTTGATTTGTAGTTACTGGAACCACCTGAATAGGGTGGTTTTTGTTTTGATAATAGTAGCTGTTGTGGGGGAAGAAGCGCATTTCCAGTCTACGCTTCGGCCTACGCCCTGCAAGGGGGGATTGACTGTCCGCTCCGGAATAAATGGCGGGAGCGCTTCAAACGTAGAATATTCGATGCAGGATTCCATAAGTGAAGCTGAAAACCCCCGCCATTTATTCCTGCGCTGGGGCGGGCTCCAGAGGCGCTTCGACTGGAAATGCGCTTCTTCTGATGCGGCTTTTGTGAACCATCTTAAAAGCAGATTCACGGGGATCCATATAATATCTTCCCGTCTCAAAGTGTTGAGAAAACAAAAAACAGTCCCCACAGAATGTATTCCGCAGAAACTGTTTTCAAGCTTCACGCTTATTTCATAAATTTTGCTACCCCATTAAAAATCCATTCCGCACCATCTCCCGCGGAGCGCTGAAACAATTGCTCAGAACCGTTCATTTCTGCATACTGCTGTTCCTCTGCGGTAATCGGGATCATCCATAACAGATTCACAGGATCGCCTGCCATGAGCGGAAGTGGAATGGTTGGTGCATCCTCAGGCTTTGCGAGCAGCATGGAGGAGAAGCGGCTGTTGATTTGACTGATTTCCTGGCACGGAATGGTGTGACCTTGTGCGAGGAAGGTCATATACGACCACGGCAGAGAGGTTTGGCCACTGATGTAGGCCAGCAATTGCTGTTCGTTTTGGGCAAGCCATTTGGTTTCGCAGGCAAAGGCTAGCTCGAATCGGCGTAATTGCTCTGGCTCTTCTGTATACTGCTCGACTTTTGGCTGGCGCAATATGGACACGCCGAGGGTCATCGCATAGGTAACTTCACCTTTTTCGATGGTTACCAATGCTTTCGGGGGCCAGTGACCGCCGTCGATGCCGTAATACTGTTTAACTGGGCCGAGAGTCGAGGTAATCGCGTCCATGAACTGCTGCTGGATGTCAGGCCAAGGGTTGCCATCCCAGCTCGTCCAAAAATGCTGGGCAGCCTCGATACGGGCAAACATGGCGTTCGTTTCTGGTGTTCCCAGTGGAAAGCATAAATGAGATTCTCCGGTGCAATCTCGTGCATACGAAGGATAGTGCGAGCCGTCCGGGGAAGGGCCAGCCCAGCTGGGAATCACACACAGCACCTCATCCTCATACAAAAGTGCCGCTGCATCACCTTCCTCCAGCCAAACGATCGAGAGCCGTTCCGGGTCCAGCCTGTCTGCTCCATCCGGATGAGCGCAGCAATCGCGTGGCAGCATGGGAGCTTGACCATCCTGCATGGCATCGAAATCGATCGAGTCCGGTGCAGGTCCGTAATTTCTTACCCAACAAGAGCGAATGCTGGCATGCTCCTCACCGGGATAATCCCACAAATAAAAAAAGACGCCGTTCTCATCCTCTTCGACAAAGGCTTGAATCGGACAAATGGGAGAGAACTCCTCTAATAGGATGTTTTTCATAGGTTTCACCTTCAATCATCGTGGTAGATTCGCCGATAACTATAAAGATTCGTGCTTGATTAAACAGGGTTAGAATACCATAATTGACTATTGATTACAAAATTCAGTACCTTGAAAATGTTTGCTCAGCAAAGGAGGTTGCCAGATGAATCAATGCACCATCTATGTCTCCATCCAACAATGCGAGAAAGTCGTCGCTGCGATTGTCGAGGCTTTTCGTGATCAATTGGTAGAGGTATCCGCAGACGAGCGGGCCGTGACCGTGACAGATAAAAAATGGTTTAGCAAGAGCAAGATCACCTTCAATCTTATGCGCGAGGATGATGACCAAGAAGACTTTCTTCAGATGAAAAAAGGGATGTACGGTTACTTCGCACAGATTGAAACGGCCCACGAGAAGGTCCAGCAAAAGCTGTTGTACCAAATTACAGCGCTCAATGTGGCGGTAGGAATTGTAGCGAGTAAGGAAATCGACCAGAAGACGTTTGCGGCCATTATGGCGATTGCCGAAGAAGTACACGGGATCGTCTTTCTCCCTACCGGAGACATGCTCGATAAGCAAGGAAGGTTGATTCTCAATACGGCAGGAGAGACCGAAGTGGACGATTTTCTGGTGACGGTCAGCGTAGACCTGATCGATGGACATATTCAGCCCTCCCAGTCAGGAGAAGCGCGCAAGGAGCGGAGCATCGAGCTATTGCAGGAGCAAGGCATTCCGTACATCCAGCATCTTCCTGTCATCGTAGGCGACGAGGACGCTGTCATCAGGAGCAAGGATGAGATGGTCCAGCGAGCGATTGCTCTATGCTTGATTGCGGTATATGCCGGAGGGATCGCCGAAAACGGACAAATCAAGGAAGAGCGGGAGTTCATCGAGGGAATTATTGAGCAGTTTGGCGCTGCTGAATTCTTTACGGAAAAAGAGAGAGACTTCTTGAAGGATCCTCAGCCAGACCGAACCGATATGATTCAGATGGTATGGATGTACGAATGCTACTGGGTACTGCTGTGGGCGCTCGGGTATGTGGAAGAGCTCCATTTCCCTGATAAAATTTGTGATGTGAACACCGCGATTGATGCTCTCAGAAGCGCAGGTGACTATGACACCTTCTACGGCAATGCGGTGGTGAGAAGCAAACAGGAGATTCTCGACCAAGCAGATTTAATCTATCGCTATGACTGGGCATGCGTGGATGCGCGCATCAACAATCGCACGGTTGCAGGCGGTTTGAATGACGAAGTAGTCGTAGAAAGACACAGAGCATTGAATTGGCTGGTTCGTTACATGGAGGATGACTGGGATCATGTGTCGATGGATACATAGGCTATATTCGCGAAAAAGTGGAGCACCTTGTGTGATCTTCTTAGCAGGAATGGGCGATAGCGGTGAGATATGGCAGATCGTTCAAGACCGCATCTCGCAGGAAGCGTCTACCTTATCCTACGATCGGGCGGGTATTGGCAGGAGTCCAGCGGTAGCGGTCGTCCCCCGGACTTGTCGCGATCTGGTGGAGGAGCTATACGATTTGTTGCAGGAGATTGAGGTGGAGGCGCCTTGTATCTTAGTCGGACATTCTTTTGGCGGTTTGGTCGCTAGACTGTTTGCTAGTCTATATCCGCAGCTTGTTTCAGGGATAGTTTTGGTTGATGCTGCTCCCGAATATAAGGAGCTCGCATATGAAAAGGTTCTGCCTGACAACCTGATCGCAGCCAATAGAGAATATTATGAGAATCCGATGCTCAATCGAGAAAAGATCGATAAGATACGGAGCTATCAAGAGATCGTAGACTATTTTCGGCAAAGTGACATACCTGTCTCGATTATCACGAGAGGCTTACCGGACGTGTGGGACGAGGAATGGCCGAACGAGGAAATCTTAACCATTGAACAACGTCTGCAAGCCGATTTCAAGAGACTTTCAACCTCAAGCAAGCAAAGAATGGCTACTCGCAGCGGGCATTATATTCATCACGATGAACCAGATATCGTGATCGAGGAAATCTTGATCATGTTGAGAGCGGTTGAACACGTCAGCGATACAAGAACCCAGCTCATGCTGGATCTGCAAAGATTGGAGCAGGAACAATACCAGTTGCGTGAAGGGGAACAACTGCAAGATTTCGTCGGACGATTGCTGCAATATATTGGTGACCCTGACCCGGAATTGCGGGATAACCTCATCTACCCGGCATTCTATGAGTGGATTCTCGATGAGAACCAGCTGACAGAAGCACAATTGCGCAGCCTCCTGCGAGAATTGACCGACGAAAAGCATTTGTTCTATCAGGTCGGCAGCGACGGTAACCCATCCGTATTTACGAGGACATTCTCTTCGTTGCCGATTGCATTGATTTTGCGCCGTCACAGACAGAAGCCTTTTTTGGCGCTAGCTGATTTCCAACACGTGAGAACTGCCATGCTCCGCTATTTTCAAGAGGAGAAGGATTTGCGCGGCTATTTGTTCGAGGGAGGCTGGGCTCACAGTACAGCTCACGGTGCAGACGTATTCGTAGAGCTGGTACAGTGCCCAGAAAGCGATGAAGCCGTACAGCGAGACGTTCTTCGTGCGATCCAGGGCGTGCTGCATAACGAAAAGCACATTTTCAATGAGGAAGAGGACGAACGACTCGCGAGCATCGTAGATATCATGATAGACAAAGGTTTGCTTACCGAGCAGGAGCTCGCTGACTGGATCAATAGTTTAGCAAGCTGTGCCGAGCTTCCAAAAAGTCGTGCTCAAGTTATCACTAGAGTGAACAGCAAGAACTTTCTGCGCTGTCTTTATCTAAGAAGGGCACGAGATAGCCGGGAAAATGATCTGGCGGCTGCCATGTTTACTGCCGTAACGAAATGTAACAGATTTGCGATCACGTAATGGATGAAGGTTGATACCGTGACAGACGGTATCAACCTTTTCTTTTTTATATTAAGTTTTAAAAGTAGCGGTCAACCAACAAAGCTGGTGAGAAGAAAAAGCGCAGGGCTCGTAGACCTTGACAACGCCTACCCAGTCGGAACTAAAAAAAGGGGACCTGCTTGTCGAACACTTCTTCTTCGAGAACCTTCCGCCCGTAGGGTGGCTTTGGCTCGACGGTCCCCTTTTTGAAGTGGAGACGGACAGTCAATCTCCCTTGCGGGCGTGTCAGAGTCGAAGAGAACTGCGCTTTTTCTTCTCCTCCACTGATTGACAATCACCTGTTAGTACTATATAGTTCTAATTATGAAACGAACCTCAAACCGTGACCATGTCATCGCCACTGCATCCAATTTGTTTTTGCAAAAAGGACTCATGAATACCAGCATGGATGACGTCGTAGCACATAGCAAAGTCTCCAAGTCCAACATTTACTACCACTTCAAAAGCAAGGAGGAGCTCGTCGTAGCTGTACTCGGCTACAGAATCAACGTCCTGAGAGGAGCACTGGAAGTCATTTTGCAACGGACAGACCTGTCTGTTTCCGCACGGGTAGGGCTGATTTTTACCACCATCGCAGAAGAACTGGAGGGCCGCTCCTGTGTAGGAGGCTGTCCGATCCTTTCCTTGCTGTCGGCACAAATACCGGAGGTCAAAGCGCGAATCAACGAGTTCCTGATCGAATGGCAGAACCTAGCGGAAAAGCTGCTCGTGGAGGGAATCGCCCGTGGGGAATTCAAGGAAAATATCTCGATTCAGCAAACAGCAGTCTTGCTCGTGACCATTGTGGAGGGAGCGATGCTCATGGCTGAATCGCAGGGTCATGCACAGGTACTCATAGGCGCAGGTCAGACACTTCTGCACTTGATTCAAGTGTAGGATTTTTTTGAAGTGAATTAGTACTGATTAGTACTATGAATATAAAGGAGGCAGAAACAATGGCTGTCGTTTTTGTAACCGGTGCGACTGGATTTATCGGCAAGGAGGTAACAAAACAGCTGGCACGAGCTGGTCATACCGTGCTGGCGCTGGTTCGTTCGCCTGAGAAGTGGGATGAATTGCTGATGCAGATGACACCTACAGAGAGGTCTAATTGCAAGGCCGTGCGGGGTGATTTGCGAAAGGAGGGCTTGGGATTATCAGCGAGCGATTACCGCCAGGTATTGCGCGCAACTGTCATCATCCATGCAGGTGTCCCGATGGATATTTCGATGGATGAAACGGTGGGGAGAGACGTGATTTTACGAGGAGTAACTCATCTCACAGCAGTAGCAAACGAATTGCATAAACAACAGCGTCTGCAAAAGCTGATTCATATCGTTGGCTACATGAGTCCGTTTGACGATGAGAGCGGGAAGTTGGGGACAGATGTTTTTGCGCCAACCGATCTTTTACGAGAGGCAGGGGGCTACGAGAAATACAAGTTTCTGGCCGATCTATACCTTAGACAAGAGGCGTACCAAAAAGGAATGCCGCTGGTCGTGGTGAATCCGAGTACGATCATAGGCCCAAGAAGCACCGGGACCACAGAACAAACAGATGGATTGGGGCTCGTGATCAGCTCCATGCGGCGTGGTAAGTTCCCTGTTCTTCCCGGTGGCAAGGAGTGGTGGTTGCCTTTGCTGGCCGTCGACGATTTAGCCGAGGTCATTGTGGGAATTGTAGAGGCAAATTACATCGAACATCAAACGTATTACGCCTTAAATGAGCGTAGTGCGACGCCAGCTTTTTCGGAGTTAATTTTGTTGATGGCCAAAGAATTACGGATGAAGCCACCAGTGATTCCTTTCCCGGTATCGGTCTTGAAAAAAATTCTCCATAACGGCGGCAGCCGCTTGCTCGGGGTACCTGCCAATTCGATGGATTTTATCGTAAAGAAAGACTTCCCGCTCGCTCCCTTTCAGCAAATGAAAGCGAAAAAAGGCCTCGATGATTACGACGTAGCGGCTTATCTTCCCAGTGTGATTGCCGATCTGGACTATCGTTTGTCGGTCAAGGATCAGAAAGTGCCTCCTCACTTTCACCGAGAGCAAATCGCAGGCATGGCCGCGTACAAGAAAGAAGGCTCGGGTACTCCGTGGCTGCTCGTGCATGGGCTTTTCAGTGAGATGAGCGATTTACTTCCGCTCGCTGAACAGCTGGGCGAACAGGCAGTATGGTTATTGGATTTGCCCGGGTTTGGCAGATCGCCCTATCACCATCACGAAAAACCGATCGAGGGCTTTATCGAGGCAGTGGCCGAGGCATTGCGGCAGCTACCGTCCCCGGTTCATCTTGCAGGACATTCATTTGGCGGGTTTTTGGCGTGGGAGGCAGCAAAGCGAGTACCGGAAAAAATCGAGAAGCTATACCTTTTGCAGCCGCCCCTGCATGCGCCGAAGTATTCTTTGCTGCTGGCGGGATTGGGAAAAAGTCCAGCCCTCCTTCAGCGTTTTTTGCAAAAGCAGGTAACGCCAGCCAAATTGGAAAAAGCAATGCTTGAGCAAGGGGTATTTCAGTCCACGGAGGAAATGCCAAAAGGCTATGTAGACAGGACAGGTAAGCTCCTGCAATCCCCACGCATCAGCAAGACGCATACAGACGTTCTGCGCTATTTGATGAATGAATTCCGGCAAATGGGAGCGACACAGCCTTTCCCTTTTCCAGTCCAGATCGTATGGGGAACACAGGATAAAACGTATCAGCTGACAAAAGAAACAGAGGATGCATTCAGGGGAGCAAATGTAGAGATCGAAAGGCTCTCCGTCGCGCATCATTTTCCGCTCAGTCATCCACAGCTAACGGCAAATGTATTGCTACAGATGAGGTACGGCAAGGAATGAGGACGGAACGATTCTTCAGAAGGGGCATGGTAGAAAGGGACCATGCTCTTTTTGAATGAAGTAAGAAAAAAACAAGTTGAACTTTCTGTAAATTTGAAATAGACTATTTTTAACTAATAACGACACTATAACGACAAGTGTCGTTAGTGATGAAAAAGGGAGGAGAGCAAAGTGTCGGAACGCAACAGGAAGAAGCTAGTTTATACGGTTTCTCACATCTGGGTGAAGACCTCATGAAGCAGTATATAGTGAAGCGCTTATTGTCGGGCATCATTGTCCTGTTTGGACTCTCCGTTTTTACATTTCTGCTCATTCATCTCATCCCGGGTGACCCTGTGCGGATCATGCTAGGGCAGCGGGCGACTGTGGAACAAATCGAATCGCTTCGCGGAGAGCTGGGCTTGAACAAACCTTTGGTCGTCCAGTATCTCGACTATGCTTCTGGCGTTTTGAAAGGGGATCTCGGCACTTCCCTGAAAACGGGCCGGCCTGTCAGCACAGAAATTGCTGATCGTTTTCCCGCGACAGCAAAAATGGCAGTAGCCAGCCTCGTGGTGGCAGTTGTGATCGGTATCGGGCTGGGTGTCCTAGCGGCGAAATACAAGGATACACCCATCGATGGAGCGATTATGACCTTTTCCACCTTTGGTATGTCTATACCCGGCTTTTGGTTGGGCTTACTCGTTATCCTTGTTTTCTCCGTCCATTTGGGCTGGTTTCCGATTGCGGGAGGGACGGGGCTAAAAGACATGGTTCTTCCAGCGTTTACCTTGGGGACATTGATGGCGACGGCACTTAGCCGACTCACTCGTGCTGGCATGGTAGAGGTTTTGTCCAATGACTATATCCGAACAGCACGTGCGAAAGGGATGAATGAACGAATTGTGCTGCTGCGGCACGCTTTTCGCAATGTGATGATTCCGATTGTGGCTGTCATTGGCCTGGAGCTGGCTGGCTTGCTGGGTGGGGCTGTGATTGTCGAGCAGGTTTTTGGCTGGCCGGGAGTGGGTACTTTGGCGATTCAAGCGATTAGCTCGCGGGATTTTCCGATGATTCAAGGAACGACGTTGTTTATTGGAGCTGTATATGTCCTCGTTGTCATTTTGATTGATGTCTTGTACGCGATTCTCGATCCTCGTATTGACTACGCCGCGAAGGAGGGGGTGTAGCGTGTTCTGGAGCAAGCAATGGTCCATGCCTCGTTTGGAATTATGGGAGAAGATCATGCAGCAAAAGAAAGCGAAATACAGCTTCCTGATGATGCTCTGCATCGTTTTGCTGGGAATCATCGGGCCGTGGATAGCTCCACATGATCCTACGAAAACGTACTACGAAGCATTTATGCAAGGGCCGTCGAAAGACTTTTGGCTAGGGACAGATGCGATTGGCCGCGATATTTTATCCCGGATGCTGTACGGAACACGAGTGACACTGACCGTAGCCGTGCTAGCGTCTGTCATGACGTTTGTAGCAGGAACGCTGATAGGTGTGACATGCGCTTACCTCGGAGGAATTGTTGACAATCTGATCATGAGAATCATGGACATCATGCTGGCGTTGCCCGGTATTGTGCTTGCTCTAGCCATTGTAGCTGTGCTCGGACCGAGTCAGGAAAATGCGATGATCGCGATCGGAATATCATCGATTCCGGCCTTTTCAATTCTGATTCGTGGTGCGGCACTCTCCATCAAGCAATCCGGCTATGTGGAAGCAAGTCGCTCCATCGGCAGCTCGAATTGGTGGATCATTACGCGCCAGTTCATTCCGAACATCTCGAACGTGCTGATCGTCTATACGACCATGTTTATTGGCAGTGCCATTTTGGGGACCTCGGCACTGGGCTTTATCGGTTTGGGTGCCCAGCCTCCTACACCGGAGTGGGGAACGATGCTGAATGAAGGGAAGAATTACTTGCGAGAAGCTTGGTGGCTCGCTACGTTTCCCGGTCTTGCGATTACGGCAGTCGTTTTTACGGTGTATCTGCTCGGGGATGCTTTGCGGGATATCTTTGATCCCAAATCATAGTTGGCGAGCTTCCGTTCCCGAAAAAGGAGTGAGTAACGTGACGAATGTGTTGGAAGTGACAGGATTGACTACCACGTTTTCAAAAAATGAAAGGGCTTTCAAGGTGGTGGACAATCTTTGCTTACAGGTCAAAAGAGGTGAATCGGTCGGGATCGTCGGAGAATCAGGATGTGGAAAAAGCGTTGCCTCTCTATCCGTGATGCGCTTGCTCAGTAAAAACGGAAGCATTGCAGGCCGTATTCAACTGAACGGAGCCGATCTCTTGCGCTATAGCGAAAAAGAGATGCAGAAGATTAGAGGAAAAGAGATCGCTATGATCTTTCAGGAGCCGATGACTTCGCTAAACCCGGTACTGACCATCGGCAAGCAATTGAGCGAAGGACTGGAAAAGCATGAGGGCATGAACCGAGTTCAATCGAGACAAAGAGTGCTCGAGCTGTTGACGCAGGTGGGTATTTCACGTGCCAATGAAATCTATCATGAGTACCCGCATCGTCTGTCAGGGGGGATGCGACAGCGCGTGATGATCGCGATGGCGATTGCTTGTCATCCAAAGCTGCTGATAGCGGACGAACCGACGACTGCCCTAGATGTAACAATCCAGGCGCAAATATTGGATGTCATGAAAAAAATCCAAAGAGAACTGGGCATGTCGCTCATCATGATCACGCATGATTTGGGCGTCGTCGCTGAGACATGTGACCGGGTACTGGTGATGTATGCCGGGCAGGTCATTGAAGCGGCGGACGTTCGCACACTGCTCCGAAGCCCCAAGCATCCGTACACCATGGGCTTGATCAAGTCAACGCCACATAATGCCAAAGGCCAGAAGAGATTGCACAGTATCGCGGGAAGTGTGCCGGCCCCCGATCATTATCCGAAGGGCTGCCGTTTTGCACCGCGATGCGAGAAGGTGATGCCTGTCTGTTTGGAGCAAAATCCCCCGTTGCTGGATGTGGATCAACAGTCGGAGTGCCGTTGTTGGCTGTATCGAGAGAACAGGGAAAGCACGGCGGTGAATGGATGAAGACGCCTCTTTTGCAAGTGAAGAACCTGAATAAGAAGTTCCTAGTCGGCAAAGGGTGGTTCCAGCAGCCGAGTTACGTGCATGCCGTCCATGGAGTGAACGTGACTGTCAACGCAGGTGAAACGTTGGGAATCGTGGGAGAGTCAGGCTGTGGCAAGTCAACACTGGGCAGATGCATTTTGCGCTTGATCGAGCCGACAGACGGCGAGATCGTGTTCGAGGGTCAAAATATCCGCAGCTTACAGAAGGCAGACATGCAAAAGCTGCGGCGTGATATGCAAATGGTGTTTCAAAATCCATTTGATACCCTCAATCCAAAGCTGACGATCCAGCACATTTTGTCAGAGCCATTAATTGCCCATGGTATCCCAAAGCGCGAGCGAGCAGCCATGATCGAAGAGACGCTGGAGATCGTCGGTTTGAACAAAAGTCATTTGTCGCGATACGCCCATGAGTTTTCCGGAGGACAAAGGCAAAGAATCGGGATCGCTCGCGCCTTGATGCTCAGGCCAAAGCTCATCATAGCTGACGAGCCTGTGTCCGCCCTGGATGTATCGATCCAATCGCAAATTCTCAATTTGCTTCAGGATTTGCAGGAGCAGTTTTCGCTCACGTATCTTTTTATCTCGCATGACTTGAGTGTCGTCGAGCATATCGCCGATCGAGTAGCGGTGATGTACTTGGGAGAAGTGATTGAGCTGGCGAAAAAAGAGGAGCTGTTTCAGCGCCCGATGCATCCCTACACTCAGTCGCTTCTCTCCGCCATTCCCATCACTGATCCTGACGAGAAAAAAGAACGGATCATTTTAACGGGGGATCTGCCGTCTCCATCGAATCCGCCGCAGGGCTGCAAGTTTCACCCGCGCTGTTGGGCGTGTATGGACGTGTGCAAGACAGAAGCTCCTCCATTCACAGAAGCAGACGGCAGACTCGTTGCGTGTCATCTCTATACAAAATAAGGGAGCAGGAGTGATAGATAGATGTTGGACCCACGTCTTACGAAGCTGGCGAATGTGCTGGTGAATTACTCGACGAATGTGCAGCCGGGAGATAACGTGCTGATCGATGCGATGGAGGTGGACGCCGCTCTGATTAAGGAGCTCGTCAAAGCTGTTTCGCGAGCAGGCGGACATTCTTTTGTGAACCTGCGTGAATCCTCGATTAGCCGTCAGTTATTGCTAGCGGGAACAGAGGAGCAATTTCGTTTAGAAACGGAGATGGACAAAGAGCGAATGGAAAAAATGCAAGCGTGCATCATCATCGAGGGTGGGCTGAACATCAATGAAGTGTCTGATGTCCCTGATGAGCAGATGAAGCTGGCTACGTCCTTTTTCAAAGAAGTAAGTATCGTGCGTCTCAAAAAGAAATGGGTCTATCTCCGTTATCCGACGCCTTCCATGGCGCAGCTAGCGAATAAGAGTACAGAAGCGTTCGAACAGTTCTACTTCGATGTCTGCACAATGGATTATGCCAAAATGGCAAAAGCCATGCAGCCGCTCAAGGAGCTGATGGAGCGAACGGACCGTGTGAAAATCACGGGACCTGGCACAGAGCTGACCTTCTCAATCAAAGGTATTCCTGCGATTCCGTGTCCGGGGCACTATAACATACCAGACGGTGAAGTATTTACGGCTCCTGTTCGCGATTCGGTGAACGGTGTCATATCGTTTAACACGCCTTCGCCTTATCAAGGCTTTACCTTTGAAAAGGTACGGCTGGAGTTTGTGGACGGGAGAATCGTTAACGCCACAGCCAATGACACGGAGCGCTTGAACAACATTTTGGATACGGATGAAGGTGCCCGGTACATTGGGGAGTTTGCATTGGGGGTGCACCCGTTCATTCGGGAGCCCATGCAGGATATTTTGTTCGATGAAAAAATCGACGGCAGCTTCCACTTTACCCCGGGACGATGCTACGACGAGGCATCCAACGGTAACAAATCAAACATCCACTGGGACATGGTCATGATTCAACGCCCAGAGTACGGTGGCGGTGAGATTTGGTTCGACGACCATTTGATTCGCAGAGACGGACGCTTTCTCTTGCCAGAGCTTGCACCACTTAATCCGGAAAACTTGAAAGAGTAGGAGGAGCATGAGACATGACACATGGAATCGACGCGCATTTTGACCTTTTGCTAGATGTCGTTATTCAACGCGAGCACGGCAGGCGAAAAGTAATAGAATCGGAATACTTACCTGATTTCGTGGCTGGCGGGGTGCAGACGGTTGTCGCAGCGATTTATATCGACAACAAATTCCTGCCGGAGATGGGCTTGAGAAAAGCACTGCAACAAATCAGCGCGTTGCACGCGGAAGCAGATGAATCGCCTGAGAAGATTATGGTTTGCAAAAGTGTGGAAGACATCGAGACCGCGAAGCGAATGGGGAAAATTGGTTTTGTACTCTCTCTGGAGGGCGCGGAACCGTTATATAATGATCTGAGTATGCTCCGTGTTTTTTACGAGCTGGGCGTGCGCCTAATGGGACTTGTGTGGAGCAGGCGGAATTTCGTTGGAGACGGTAGTCATTTTAGTCCGGTACGAGAAGGGCGCAAGGGCGGGCTCACCGAGTTCGGCATCCGCGTCGTCGAAGAGGCAGAAGCGATGGGAATCATCATTGATGTCAGCCATCTAAATGACGAAGGCTTCTGGGATCTGATCGAGGTAGCACGAAAGCCCATCATCGCTTCGCATTCCAATTGCCGGACATTAGCGAGCTCCATGCGCAATCTGACGGATGAGCAAATCAGGGCGATCGCATTCACCAACGGCGTAATCGGCATCAATGGCGTCAATCTGTTTGTAGCGGACACAGACGACCAGGCTGATATCGAGCACATGATCAATCACGTCGATCACATCGTGAAGCTGGTTGGCATTGAACACGTCGGACTGGGTCTGGACATCATCGAGCCATTTATGAAATACGATTCTCCCGATGCGTTTATTCAAGCAGGACGCAAAGATTTTGATGTCGTAAAAGGACATACCAAGGTTCCGGAGCTTGCGCGTGCCCTTGCCAAAAGAGGGTACAAGGATGAAGCGATTGAGCGTATTTTGGGCAAAAACTTCATTCGCGTGTTCAAGGACGTGTGGAAATCATAGAGAGATGAGGGAGTGGAACATTGACCATTACGATAGCGGTAATCTCTTCGGAAGAATTTTTGCCAAGGATCTTGAAGCATACCCAATCCATCGATTACATTCAACTGACCTCGTATACATACCAGAACCCCAAAGAGAGTGCTGCGTTGCTTGATCAAATCCATGACTGCGACGTGCTGCTTTTTGCTGGCCCACTTCCTTATTTTTTTGCCAAGGAAAAGGTAGAGCAAAAGAAGCTGCCTGCGGTGTACATTCCGCTCGATGAATATACCATTTCCCTCTCGTTGTTTCATACCTTGCTGAACGTTCCAGGAGGACTGGACCGCATCTCGATAGATTTGCCAAAAGCGGAGTATATTGAGAAGGTTGCTGAAGAATTGGGCATTACTTCTACGCCTTGGTATGTAAAAGACTACAGTGAGATTATTGAAGAAGGCGGGACGAGATTTGACGTGGAGGAGATTATTCAATTCCACAAGGAGCGCTGGGAACAGAAAAAGAGCCATTTTGCTTTGACTGGCGTTGACTACGTATACAGTCGATTACGTGAGATGAATATCCCTTCCGCTTCTCTCGTTAGTCCCGATAAAAATATTCGCGATGCCGTCAATCAAGCTATTGCTTACGGCCGATTGAAAATTAGCAAAAATTCGCAGATAGCTGTGGGGATTGCAGCGATCCAGCAAAATGATGGTCCGCCAGTAGAAACACAATGGCAAGATGCGACGATTATTTTGTTGCAAGAGCTGCTGGAGCTCGTCAAAGAGACGGACGCTTCCATTCAAAAATTGGGACTAGATCAATTCATCATCTATGGCACGAGAGGCAGCATCGAGCAAATGATTGAATACGGGAAGATCATGCAAGTAGTGGGCAATGTCGATCTGCTTGCCAAAGTGACGGTTGCCATTGGGTTTGGTTTTGGCCTAACAGCGAAAGAGGCCGAAGCGAACGCACGCATTGCGATCTATCATGCCCAGAAAACAAAAGAAAGCAGTGCGTATTTGGTGACGGATGAAAAAGAAGTGATCGGTCCGTTGAATACAGAAGCGAAGACGTTCCAATTAAAAAGCGAGAACAAGGAAGTGCTGGAGATCGCGGAGAAGACTGGCGCAAGTGTCGCTACCATCACGAAAATCATGCAGTATGTCAAGCTTCGCCGCGATAACCGCTTCACCGCTTCCGATTTAGCCGAGTACCTCCAGATCAGTCGCCGCAGTTCAGAAAGAACCTTGAAAAAACTGATCGATCATCAGGTCGTAGAGGTCGTCGGAGAAGAACAGCCGTATCAGCAAGGACGCCCGCGGGCTGTGTATCGCCTTAATTATTCATGACTCTCCTCATGTAACATCAACCTGTCCCGGTTTTCCGTTTGCGAAGGCAATCCGGGACCCCCACATCCCTCATGTAAGAAGCAATCCGACCTAATTAGCGACTATATAACGACAAAAGCAAGCTTCAAATGGAAATGACTCGAAAAACGGAGGTCGCGACATGCTATCAGAACGGTTAAAGAGCCAAATTCGCAGTGTTTTACTTATGTGTGTACTCGTCTTTTCCATCGTTGGCTGCAGCTCTGCTTCCACTCCGCCTACAGACGAGAAGCAAGCAAATCAACCAGCAAAAAACTCCCAGCCCAAAAAGGGTGGGACGATCACCATGGGCTACCAGATGGAGCCAGATACGCTGGACCCGCAAAAGACGTCGTTGCCAGCGGGAAATTTTGTTGGGGGCATGTTGGGGGGAGCTCTGCTGATCCTCGATCCCTTTACGTTTGAGTTGAAGCCGCATCTGGCTGAATCGTACACGATCTCGGAAGACGGCAAGACCATGACGTTCAAGATACGCCCTGGCGTGAAGTTCCATGATGGAACACCGCTCACAGCGGAAGTTTTTAAGCAAAGCTATGAACGCGCACTCGATCCGAAAACAGCCTCACCGGTTACGGGACCGGATGTATCTGCGATCAAATCCATTTCAGCTCCTGATGATTCCACATTGATCTTTCATTTGGATGAGCCCTCCGCTTCCTTACTTTCTAACTTATCATATGGCGGCTACCAGCAGCCCATTTCCATAGAGGCACGAAACAAATACGGAAATCAGCTGGGACGCAATCCTGTCGGGGTAGGTCCGTGGAAATTCGAGAGCTGGAAAACAGGCGAATCGATCACACTGGTACGAAACGACGATTATAAGTGGGCAGCTCCCTTTGCTCTGAATCAAGGACCTGTAAGACCCGACAAGTTTGTTCTGAAATTTATTCAAGACGACCAGACCATGATGGCTGCTCTCGACAGTGGAACGATTGATATTGCAACTGTACCGCCAAAAGACGCGAAGAAATACAAGGATCACAAAGATTTTACGGTGTTGGAAGGGATGCAGCCTGCAGAGTACTTTATTGGGATGAATCTGGAAAATGAAATCTTGCAGGATGTCCGCGTGAGAAAGGCACTGAACCTGGCGATCAACAAAGATGCATTGATCATAGCGGATTTGCAAGGAGAGGGGGTGCCTGTCTACGGACCGATCCCGCCTACGATGATCGGATATGATGCGGCAGTAGAGCAGTACGGCTACAAGTACAATGCGGAGCAAGCCAGACAATTGCTGGATGAAGCAGGATGGAATCCAAACGCGCAAGGGATCAGAGAAATGGATGGGAAAACGCTCAGCCTGACGATGCTCGTCGAAGATACAAATCCCGGGCATCAGTTGGTGCAAAGCATGTTCAAAGAGATTGGTGTCGAACTGCATATCCAAAAGTATGAATCGGCGACAGCTCATGAACAGGCACTAAAGGGCGAGTTCGATTTGTTCTCAACGGGTCATGGCAGCGTTGATCCAGATATTTTGAACTTGTTACTGCATTCGAGTCAGATCGGGGGCTTGAATTTCTTGCGCCTCAGTGATCAACAGCTCGATAACCTGCTAGACAAAGGACGAACGACAACAGACCAAGCGCAGCGACAGCAGGTTTTTGCAGACATTCAAAAAAGAGTCGTGGAACAGGCCTATTGGATTCCGCTCTATTCCGCAAAAACATTCGTGGTCGTCAGTAACCGGATTCAAGGCGTCAAGCCAAATCCATTAGCATCCTTGATTATTCAGGACATGTGGGTGAACGAGTAGGGCATGGCATGACAACATTCGAAAGAGGTGGAAGAAATGAGACAGCAAGGCTGGTCAGTAGAATGGGAAGACCTGGTTGAAAAAGAAATGAGGGAAGGCAGCGTTCCGGGTTTCGTCATGGGTGTGAATCTGGATGGGCAGAGCTTGTTTCGCAAAAGCTTTGGCTACCGGGATCGTGAAAAGGAACTCGAAATCACTCCTGATACCGTGATGGGTTTGGCCTCCGTTACGAAGTCCTTTACATGCATGGCGATCATGCAGCTACAGGAAGCGAAGAAGCTCTCTGTTCATGATCCAGTGATCAAATACCTCCCTGAGTTTCGTACCCCGGATCGTCAAAAAACGGAGCAGATGACGATTCATCATTTTATGACGCACACGACGGGCATTCCGCCCTTGCCGATTGATCACCTGGCGATCCGCAACTCCATGCTCGAAGACATGGCTGAAGAGGATAACCCGATTCACCGTTACTTGAAAAAGGAGTACCAGAAACCGATCTACACGTTCGAAGAGCTGATGGAAGCTCTCGCTCTGGCGGAATATGAGCTGGTGGGCTCTCCAGGACAATTGTTCAGCTATTCGAATGATTGCTATTCTCTTCTGGGAGCGGTCATAGCCAGAGTGAGTGGGAAGTCGTATGACGTTTATGTCAAAGAGCATATTTTGGAACCAGCAGACATGAAGAGCAGCACCTTTCTTCTGAGCGATCTGCCTCACTTGCCGGATGTCACCACCATCTACCATTTGAAAGAGAATAATGGAGTGTCCGAGATTTACCCAGATCCACTGTGGGAGGACGGATTACTGGTAGCCGCCTCGGGGCATTTGAATTCAACTGTACGAGACATGTTAAACTACGCTGAAATATTCCGTACGGGCGGATGCGTGGGTAAGGAACGAATTTTATCCGAGGAGAGCGTCAAACAAATGATCTATCCGCATGTTCAGAACAGCTACAGCAGGTACTACGGGTATGGCTTATCCATTCAACCCGACTACTATGGGGGTACCTTGATCAAGCACGGTGGAGCGATCAAAGGTGTCGCCGCCCATTTAGCGATTGTTCCGGAGCGGGGGATTACATCCATGGCCTTGGCCAATTTAACCGGAAGTCCCGTCGAAAAAGCCACACTGACAGCACTCCATGCCGTAGAAGGACGTCCATTGAATACGCCACAGTACCAAGTCGAGACATATAGCGTCCCTCTTTCCCAATTAGAAGAGTATGTCGGTCGATACGCTAGTGGGGAAGGAATGGATATCATCGTATATGTGGTAGAGGATGTCCTGATGATGATAGATAAGACGTTGGATGCGTTTGGTGGAAAACAACTGAACTATCTACTGCGACCAATTGGAGAGCATCAATTTATCACAGAAAGGGAGGGGAGCGAGCTGACAGTTGGCTTTGTAACAGGCGAAGACGGCTCTGTCACTGCCATGTCCCTTTATTATCGAATCATTCCACGAGTAGCAGCTGCGGAGGAGAGTCGAGTATGAAAATAACGTCTGTTTGTGTTCATGCCATTAAGCTGCCGCTAAAACGCCCATTTATTATCGCGTACGCCTCTTATGAGGATATGCCGTCCATTATTGTAAAAGTGGAGACAGACAATGGATTGGTGGGACTAGGCGAAGCGGTACCGGATCAAAATGTCACCGGAGAGACGTGGGAGTCTACCTATACGATGCTCGTTCATAATCTGGCGCCTGTTGTGATCGGTGAGAATCCGTTTGATATCGAGAGAATCCATGAGAAGATGAACCAGGCTGTTTGGGGAGTCCCAGCAGCAAAAGCCGCCATTGATATTGCCTGCTATGACTTGATGGGAAAGGCGGCTGGTCAACCTGTTTATCATTTCTTGGGCGGAAAATATCACACGACTCTTTCCTTCCCATATGTGTTAAGTATTTTAGAGCCAGAGGTCATGGCAGCTGAAGCTAGGCAAGCAGTGGCAGCTGGGTATGGCTCGATCAAAATAAAGGTGGGAGCTGATCTTCAGACAGATATCCAGCGAATCCGGGCTGTTCGGCAGGCAGTTGGTCCTAGCGTAGGGTTGCGGGTGGACGCCAACCAAGGTTGGGAGAACCGTGCGAACTCCTTGCTTGTTTTGCAACAGATCGAGGATTGTCACATTGATTGGATGGAGCAGCCTGTCCTGGCTGATGATCTCGATGCTCTCGCGGAAATTCGCAGGCAAACAACGATTCCAATCATGGTAGACGAGGGACTGCACGGGACGAAGGAAATGCGAGAAGTCATCGCGAAGAAAGCTGCAGATAAAGTAAACATCAAATTGATGAAAAGTGGAGGGATATATCCTGCTCTCAAATTGGTAAACCAGGCGGAGATGGCCGGGATGGAGTGTCAGATTGGTTCGATGCTGGAGTCTTCGATTGGCAGTGCAGCTGGTGCACATTTGTCGCTTGCGAAAAAGAACATCATTTCTAACGAATTGGCAGGACCAGCGATCATTTCGCGGGACGTAGCTCAGCTTATGGTTCACGGAAGTCAAATTGTCGTGTCAGATCAGCCAGGGTTAGGTGTAGAGCTAGACGAAGCGGTGCTTGCCGACATAACGGAGAGGTCAGAGCAGGTCATCGGAGCGAAGCGGCAACCCGTATAGGGAGAGGACTGAATGCAAAATACGCGCGTAGAAATCGTCGAGGCATTGACAGAAGACCAGCTTCAGATGATCAAGGCAATGGAGCAGGAGGCTTTTGGCGTACATGGAGCAATTGATGAATGGGTGCTCGTACCGCTTGTGCGACATGGCTGCGTTGCTCTTTTCATGGAAGCAGAGGAGGCGCGTCCTGTAGGGGTATGTCAGCTCCTGAGGGATTTTCGTCAGCCGGACAAGTGCTACATGTATGGGTATTACATCCGAGCAGATCGTAAAGGGATGGGGTATGGGTTCTCTTTCTTGAACCGATTGCTAGAGCAGCTGCGTGAGGATGGGTTTCGTCAGATTTGCCTGACCGTAAGCCCTGATAATACTGGAGCAGTCGGACTCTATCAAAAAGCAGGCTTTGCGGTTATCGAGACACGGATTGCGGAATATGGTAGTGGAAACGATCGCTATTATATGGTGAAAACGCTATAGAGGGGAGTCGCTTACGATGGAACGGTTTCCTGTCTATCGGATCAGGGGGACAGCGCGAGAACGGGGACAACAAATGGGCCAACTCACCAAAGAGCAAATATGGATCAATCTCGAAGCGTACGAAAGAACCTTTCGAGATGGAGCAGGTCTTCACTGGAAGGACGCAACCGAATATGCTACTCAGTTCATCCCCTGGATCGAGCGGTATGACCAGGAGATTATGGAGGAAATCAGAGGAATTAGCGAAGGGGCGGAGCGGGATCTGCTTGATATTGTGACGCTCAATGTTCGTAGTGAAATCATGACCAACTTAGGCGATCCATTTGGAAAAACAGATGGGTGCACGAGTGTGGCGGCTGTCCCTCCTGTGACGAAAAACCAAGAGACCATCATCGGGCAAAACTGGGATTGGATACACCTCATGGAAAAGGGGCTTGTTGTACTGGAGATCGAGCAACAGCCACGTCCGAACATTTTGATGATTACCGAAGCGGGGATCGTAGGTAAGATCGGAATGAACGACAAAGGCATGGGTGTTTGTCTGAATTTTTTGCGAATATCGGAGCGAACCGTCGGGGTTCCTATTCATATCGTATTGCGGGGAATCTTGAATAGTGGGACGCTCTCACAAGCCATCCGGCAAATCACCCGTCTACCACGTGGCACGTCAGCCAATTATTTGCTTGCGCATCGGGAAGGAGAGACGGTGGATGTGGAAGCGACCTCAAGAGCGCACGACGTCCTCTATCCAATGGAAGGGTATATCGCGCATGCCAATCATTTTGTCGGGTCCCGTATAGCTGTAGATGATCAAGCGAAAATGGGGGAAGCCGATACGCATCTGCGAATGGGGCGGGCCCTGAAGCTGTTGGCGGCAGCGCAAGGACAGATCGAAGCTGACCATATCAAGGAGATCTTTCGTGACCATATGAGTTTTCCCGAAGCCATATGCCGACATGGAGACGTGGAGTCGACTGGAGCAGAAGAGCTGGTCGGTCGCACGTTATTTTCCATCGTGATGAATCTGACAGAAGGACAGTTTGAATTGTCCAAGGGTCAACCTTGCAATACGCCGTACCATACGTACCGGTTTTCATCCAGTTAACAAGCATAAGCGTAGACATTTCTCTCTATTGTTTATTGGAGATTCATTGGCCCTGTACTCGTTGTTACCCGACCCAAATTAGGCACCGGACATGTTCCGGTGCTTTTTTGTTTACTTGACAATTAAAAGACAATGAATCATTATGTTTATTAAATAACAAACGAAAATGAATTTTGTTTATTAATTTAGTCGGTGGAAAAGTGAGGGAGAAACCATGAATCGAGAAGAACTGAAACAACTGTATAAAGAATCGAAAACGCAGGCAGGGGTGTATCAGATCAAAAACACCCAAAACCAAAAAATCTGGATCAGCGCCACCCGCAACCTGAAGACGATGAACGGAAAGCTGTTCAGTCTCAAAATGGGTTCGCATATAAACAAGCAGCTTCAACAGGAATGGAATGAGTACGGAGAAGAGGCATTCGTCTTTGAAGTGTTGGAGATTTTGAAAAAGAAGGAAGACGGATACTTTGATGAAAAGGATGCCCTGAAGAAACTGGAACAAAAATGGCTCGACCAGCTCCAGCCGTACGGAGAGCGCGGATACAACCAGGAAAAACAGAAAGAACAATAATCAAACGAAAAGAGGGAAAGAAAATGAAAATACCTACGAACTTGAACCATAAGCCTGTTGTCGTGTCGGATAACTATGAGCGCGTTGATGGCCGATTAGCCAGGAACACAGATGCGAAAGCACTTTCTCTGGGAGTGGCAGAGGGCAACTCCAGAAGAAAGGTCGATATATCTGCCAAGGTATGGAGATACACGGGAGAAGAATGGTCAAAACAATCGGAGGAACTGCCTCTCCATCGTGTTCTTGATATGTCCATACTGATTTGTCGGTCGTTGGCCCATTTTCGCGACGCATACAGATATGAGCATTATTATGACCCGCAGGAGCCTGTCATCGACCGGGTTGCCCTGCAAGGAGATGCAATGACCGTGGCGATATGCACGGACAATGAGAGTCTTCATGAAGACATTAAGCTGTTTAGCCAAGGGCTGAGCAACGACGATGAGATGATCGGTGAACGTCTGCGCACATTATCAAAACTATTAAAGGATATGGGGTATTGAAATGTTTTCCAATCGTTATGTTCGTACGATTATCCTCTCCCGCGTGCTTTTGCATTTGGGGATTTGGATCCGGAATTATGCCGTTCTTCTTTTCGTTAGCGAATTGACGAATAATAATCCGGTTTATGTATCACTGATTTCGGTTGCGGAATTCGCTCCGATCTTTCTATTTGGCCTTATTGGCGGGACCTTTGCCGACCGATGGCTGCCGAAGCGGACAATGGTTTGGAGCGATCTGCTGTCTGCCGTGTCCGTCGGGGCTGTGCTGCTTGCACTCATGAATGGTGGATGGATGGCACTTCTCATCGGAACATTTATTTCCGCCAGCCTGTCTCAATTTTCCCAACCCTCAGCCATGAAACTGTACAAGAGGCATGTGCCAACTGAACAACTACAAGGCGTGATGGCAATGTCCCAAACGCTTGTCGCTGTCTTTACGGTTTTAGGTCCGGTCATCGGTACGTTTATTTTCATCCAGTTTGGAATTACAGCCTCTCTGATTTTGACTGCTGTTCTGTTCTTAGGGTCTTCCCTTGTATTAGCGACGCTTCCCCGTGACGCGGAGGAAACGAAGTCTGATTATGCCGGCGGCTTCATAAAGGAGCTGAAGGCGGGGCTGCGCTATATTGGGACCAATCAATCCTTACGCACACTCTGTTTGACTTTCTCTGCTGTCGGATTGGCGTCAGGTCTGACACAACCGCTTCAGATTTTTCTTGTCATCGAGAATTTGGGGCAGGACAAACAATTTTTGCAGTGGTTGGTAATGACCAATGGGTTAGCCATGTTGGCAGGAGGAGCAATCATAATCGGGATAGCCAAAAAGGTACGTCCACAGATGCTGCTCATAGTAGGCTTGCTTGTCTCTGCCGTATGTACGATGGTAGTAGGCGCTACCACAACGATTTGGTTGATGATTGTTCTATTAGTGATCAGCGGTTTCTTCTTCCCTTTTATTCAAGGCGGAATCCAGACGCTGATTGTACGTAACACGGAGGGGGCATTTATTGGCCGGGTATCTGGTGCGATCACGCCAGTTTTTATGGGGATGATGGTGATTGGTATGTTTCTATCCGGCTATCTCAAGGAGACGCTCTCGTTGGTTGGGATATATGTGGTGAGCGGTGTGTTGATTATGATCGGTGCGTCTTTGCTGCTTCCTCTTCTTGGTGAGAAAAGGAACAAAGATCAAAGTGGGCCAGCACTATGAGGGGAGTAGAAATGTGATGATTGAAAATGAAAAATATGATTTGTCACCCGAAAGACAGCTGACGGATGCAGAAAAAAAGCTTGTTTGGAAAAAGCCTTCCACTCATAAGGTCAGTGAAGAAGAACAGCGCATTCGTAAAGAAATAAAACGCAACTGGAATCGCGGGGAAATGAAAATCGCCAATATATTATTAGAAGGTGATGCCGGTTCTGGTAAAACACAACTAGCCAAAGCATTATCTGCTGATTTCGGGTTGCCGTATACGAAAGTGACTTGTTTTGCTGATATGGATAAATCGGATATTATTGGCGCTATTTTGCCCGTAATTTCTTCTGAACGTTTAGAGAAAATGGAGCCTGCTGAGCAAACGGTATGGAAAGCTTTATATGAGAGCGATGGGTTTCAAAGCATAGCTGAAATTTTGATGGATGCACTGGGGATTACACAGGAACAGGCAGCTTTAAAAATGAAGCAATTACTGAAGCTTGCAGCAGCGGAAAACACCGATGGTGAAGCGATTGAGTATCGATTTTACCCTTCGGAGATCGTCAGAGCCTATCAAAAGGGTTATCTTCTGGAAATCCAAGAACCAAACGTGATTCGTGATGCTGCGGTGTTAATGGCATTAAACTCTGCCTTGGAGCTGGATGGCTGCATCAATCTTCCCACCGAGATCATACGCAGGCACCCAGACTTCATCGCGGTTATCACAACAAACCGCAGTTATGCGGGAACCAGACCGTTAAACGAAGCGCTGCGTGACAGGGTTCAGCATACGGAAAAGATGGACCTGCCGACCAAAGAAATCATGATCGAACGTGTCATAGCCAAAACTGGTTTTCAAGATGGAAAGATGTTGGGTATTTTAGCGGACATGATTATGGTTTTAGACAGAACAGCGCGGGCCAATGCGATCAAGGGCGTGGCTGGAATGCGTTCCTTTTTCTACTGGGCAGATGCAATTGCTGGAGGAGCTTCCGCAAAAGAATCCCTTTATCATAAGGTCATCTACAAGATAACAACCGATTCGGAAGAAATAAAGCTTTTGGAAGAAGCACTAAAACGTCAAGGTTTGTTTGCCAGCTTGGAAGAAGCCGAGATTGAGCTAAAAAAAAACGAAAATCTGACGACGCCATAGAGATCAGGACATGGGGAGATATAGACGACACTGGTTTTGGCAAAGACAACCATGGAGAGGAAAAGGGAATTGCATTGAAAAAATCTGCCGATAGTGACGAAAGCTCTTCCCGTGTCTCTGATGATTCTACCCATATGGAGCGTTCAGGTTTGGGGGAAGAAGGCTCTCCTAACTATCATCAGGCAAATCCTGAATCCATGTCAGAGGAAGCGAAACAAAAGGAACGCGATTTCCGTAAAAAGCTGAATCGAGAGGCAAGAGAGGTCATTTCCGATTCGATTCATAAAAAAGTAAAGCTCATTGTTCACCGTCCAGACTACGATGAGGAAAACCAACAAGAATATGTTCGTCTTTGCCAAGGACTCATGCCTATCGTGCAAGAGATTGCCAGAAAGACACTTCCGTACCTGGAACATGAGGTATCTTCCGACTTTGCGAGGAATCGTTACTATGGCAGCAAATTTCAAGCAGACAGCGTTGCTTACAGGGATTACAAGTATTTTGCCAAGAAACGTCCTCCAACGGAATCCCCTACGCTTGTGGTTGGCCTAAGGGTTGATGAATCCGCATCGATGTCAGCTTACGGGAGATTAGAAGCAGCAAAACGAGCAGTGATCGCCGTATATGAATATTGTCAGCTTTGTCATATCCCCATTTTGATCTACGGCGATACGGCGGATGTTTCCAGATTGGAGCAAATGTCGATCTTTGCCTATGTCGACTTCGATAAAGCGGATGCCAATGATCGCTTCAGGTTAATGAGAATTCATGCGAGAAGTAATAATCGCGATGGAATGGCTCTTAGATTGATGGCGGAACGATTAGCCGCGTCCCCCCAAAAAACAAAACTGTTGATTAGCATAAGTGACGGACAACCGAAAGCAATGGATGACTATACCGGAAGTTACGCTGTTACAGATATGAAACAGACCATACAGGAATATGAACGAAAAGGAGTTACTTTTCTAGCAGCGGCAATCGGTCAAGACAAGGATGTGATAAGTGAAATCTATGGGAATGAAAGATTTTTGGATATTACCAATTTGCATGAGTTCCCTGCAAAGTTAGTTCGGATGATCGCTCGGTATTTATGATGGAAGCGCGGGCATCTCTCTCTATCTATTTCGCATAGAGAGGACGCCCGCGCTCTATTATTGTTCAATATACGCGTATTTAAAGTAGGAACCGCCGAGAGGGAAGATCACGAAGTCCTTCACCTTGTCGTTTTTCACATAAGCGTTGCCGCGGAAGTGCAGTGGTGCCAGCGGCATTTCCTCCATGAGAATTCTTTCAGAGTAAAACAACAGCTGCTTGCGCTTTTGCTCGTCGGTCTCATAGTAGCTTTTATTCAGCAGATCGCGGTACTCCTTGTTGTTGAAGCGAACGACGTTGTTGCCACCCAAGTCCTTGTACATTTCGAGGAAATTGATCGGGTCGTTGAAATCGGCTCCCCATAGCCAGATGCCGAAGTCATACTTGCCATTTTGGACATCCTCGTTGAACACTTTCCATTCTGAGGTGCGAATGTCAATGTCGACTCCCAGTGTTTTCTTCCACTCGTCCTGGAGTGCTTGAGCCAACTTCTTGTCCGTTTCTCCGGTGTCATAGTAGTACGTGACTTTAGGGAATTGAGATAGCCCGAGTTCTTCCATGCCTTCTGCCAAGAGCTGCTTAGCCTTCGCCACATCCTCCTTAAAGTAGCCGTCTGGATTCAACCCCATGGAGACGGGAACCCAGCCATAAGCCGGCGGGACACCGGTCTGCAGGATGTTATCCACCAATTGCTGTCGGTTGATAGAATACGAAAACGCTTGGCGAATTTTTTTGTTGGTAAAAGGGGGCCTCTCTGTATTGAAGATGACGGCTTTGGTGCCGGGGTTATCTGCGACGAGCAGCTTGCCTTCTTCCTTGATCTGTCCGACCGCATCCGGCGACAAGCCAAAGGAAGGGTAGCCTCCCCAATCCAGGTCGCCATTTTCAAACATGGACAGGGCGGTGTTGTTATCCTCGATGATGACAATTTGGATCTGATCTAGCTTGACGTTGGCGTTGTCCCAATAAGTAGCGCTTTTGCTGAAGGTGAGCTTGGACTTATGCTCCCACTTATCCATCACAAACGGGCCATTGCCGACAATCGTTTTGGCTTCTGTTGCCCACTGGGGGTTGCTCTCGATGGTCTTTTTATGAAGAGGGTAGTAGGTAGTGAATGAGGTCAATTCGCGGAAGAACGGTGTTGGTGAGCGCAAGGTGAAATCTAGTGTGTAGTCGTCCTTTGCTTTTATCCCGACGTCCTCTTGCTTGCCTTTTCCGGTGTAAAAGTCCTCGCCCCCTTTGATATAGAAGAGCTGATACGCGTAGCCGGAAGCGGTTTTGGGGTCGAGATTGCGCTTGATGGCGTACTCAAAATCGTGAGCGGTAACAGGATCACCATTGCTCCATTTGGCGTCCTTTCGAATGGTAAAAGTAAAATGAGTGAAGTCAGGAGTATGCGTGTAGCTCTCCGCGATGGCGTTGATCATCTGGCCTTGACGGTCGACGCTGGTCAGTCCTTCGAAGGTGAGATTGATCATGTCCATTGAGGTTGAATCTGTTGCAATGCCAGCATCCATCGTAGACGGCTCCCCGGTGATGCTCCAGTGCAAGACCATTGGCTCTGAGGTAGTAGGCTTTGCTGTCGCTTGCGTTGGAGGGGATTGGATATTGTCGGCGGGTTTCGAGCTACAGCCGACTGAGAGACTAAACAACAAAACAGCAGTAGAAATGCCTAGTAGCCACTTAATCATACAGTCCTCCTGTTGAATTATTTGAAAAATAAGAAAATTTATAGTTCCTCAAAAGAATAATGCACAGCAATCAGACAGTCATTCAACACAATGTATAAACATTCATCGGAAATCACGGTTACCTGTCGGAATAAATTCATACAATTTGTCCGTTACTTAAATAACTATCGATCTGTAGGAACAACAAAAGCCACCCGCAAAAGGTGGCTTTGTCATTAGAGAGGAAAGACAGGATTACTTGTTCATCGGCAAAACACCATCGCGCGCTTTTCTCGTCCAAGGTGTTCCGAGATAAGAAAGCGCCCAGCGATCAAGACCATACCAGCCGGCAACCTTCCAAGCCAGAACGAGCCAAGTGGCAAAAACAAAAAGAAGTGGGTTGGTGCTGACCGTTCCTGCGAACAGAAAGCTGACGTTCATCAAGCCGCCGAAAAACGCTGCGATTCCTGTCAGGCAACCGAGGATCAAGCCGAGTCCGACGAGTACCTCACCCCAAGCAACGAGGAAGCCGAACACCTTGGCATTTGGTAATACCATATTTTCCAGGAACCAGGCGTACCACCCCGTTACGTCCTTTCCTTCGGCTGCTTTTGCCAAGGAGCCTTTTACGAACCCTTGAATCGCGCCGCCAGCTGCATCTCCAGTCCAGCTATCGGACTGGACTTTTTTCCATCCGGCAGTAATCCATGCATAGCCGACATACAGTCTGATGATCAACCAGATCGCAGCCGATTTCGTGCTGGTGAACAGGAAGTGTGAAACAGGATTTTCAGGAATAATAATTTCATTTTGACGATTTTGCATGTGGGTGTCCTCCTACATACGTTTTGAACATCTTCGTTCGAGCCGATTTTACCATAAGAAATGGTGGTGCAGTGCGGTTTTGGGCATAAGTTCATACGGTGTTCATTGACACTATAAGCACGGTGTTAATGGTAAATCCTAGTGTATATATTGCCAAAATACAGTAAATTCATGGAAAGATTGACAAGTTAAAGTGTGGTAAATTATGTTAAGTTATGTTTAAAAATATAACTTCTTGGAGCAGACTTATGAAACGAATGTGGATGTCTTTTCGTACTAAGCTTACCTTGATGATTTCACTATTTACGATGCTGGTAGCCATTGTGTTGTCTATTATTGACTATGTTCAGTTCAAGGCAAATATTATTTCTGACCAAGCGATACAGTACCAGCTGGTAGAGGATCATGTCACGAATGCAGTGAAGAATGTGGATATGGCATACGGCGTTTTTGAGAACGACATGGAAACCCGCATGCAGCAAACACTGCAAGTATTAACGAACAACTATCGGCAAAATCCAGCGGTGGAGACGTGGGACTATGCAGTCCTGCGTGAGCAGTATGGGATGGATATTTTCATCATTGACCGAAATATCAAGGTCGTTCATTCCAGCGTCAGAACCGATATTGGGCTTGATTTCAGCAATGCCGGGGCATTTACGGAGCTGTTGAAAAAGCGAATCAATGGAAATGAGTTTTCTGCTGATGGCATGGAGGTTGCGGTCAATACAGGTCAAATTAAAAAATTCGCTTATCTCCCTACGTTTGACCAGAAGTACCTGTTTGAAGTCAGTGTGAATTTGCAGGACAGCTCTCTTTTCCAGACCTTTAATTTCTTGGCTGTGTCGCAGGCGATCACGGAGAAATACGACATGGTAAAAGACATTCTGGTCTTTTCTCATGATGGTTACGCTTTGGGGAGAACAGGGAGCGACGGGAAAGCCTTGCGGGTGATCGATCATCACTTGCCGATTTTTACGGAAGCATACCAATCACAAGAAATCAGAGAGTTTCATGAAAAAACAGAGGAGAAAGATCTCACTTATCGCCTCGTGCCGTACAAGCTAGGCAAAGATCCCAATGATCTCAGCCAATCACGTGTCATCAAGATTGTGTATGACAATATGGAGCTGAACCAGAAGCTGGCGGACAATCTGGAGTCCGTTGTCTGGAAGCTGGTATGTTCCGTGGCAGGAGCGTTGCTGCTATCCTTCCTGCTGAGTCGCTGGATTACCCGCCCGATTGATCAAATGAGGGAGATCATTACGCAGACGGCTCAATTTGATTTGCGGGAAAAAATGGCGGTGAACGAGCAGGGCACGCAGGATGAGATAGGATTGACGGCACAGTCGATCATTGTTATGCGTGAGCAATTGAGCGAGGTTGTGAGCAAGCTGACAGCCGTGTCTCGCTCGGTCGCTGAAAATGCGCAAAGCGCGAAGCAGTCTACTGACAAAGTAAGCGAGCAGTCTAGCGGAACCGCGGAGGCTACGGGAATCTTGCTCGCCCATATGCAGGAGACGATGGCGGCCACAGAAGAGATGAATGCAACCTTGAACGACATGGAGACCGTCATTCACTCGATTACGAAAAGAACGGAAGAAGCGGCTGCGACCGCGCAGGATGTCAGCTCGCGGGCAACTGCTTTGCGTGAACATGCATTGGCTGCGGATAAAATGACGACAGAGCTCTATATGAATGTGAAGGCCCAAACAGAAATTGCGATCACCAACTCGAAGGAATCGATGGGAAAGATCAACCTGTTGGCAGAGGCGATACTCACGATCTCTGAGCAGACGAATCTGTTGGCATTGAATGCGGCGATTGAAGCTGCACGTGCGGGAGACAGCGGTAGAGGGTTTTCTGTCGTAGCGGATGAGATACGCAGACTGGCGACGCAATCGTCTGAGGTCGTGATTGATATTCAACGCATTATTCAGGTCGCGCGCGAATCCGTAGACAATCTGGCGACTCATTCGTCGAGCGTATTGGACTTCATTGAAACGCGGGTCAGTCCTGACTACGATAGCATGATGGAAGCATCAGAGAAGTACAATATGGATGCACACCGTTTCCATACGTTGCTGGCGGAATTCAGTGCTTCTTTTGAAGAGTTGAATTCAACGATTAGCAATGTGGTTACTGTGGTGGAGCAAGTAACGAACTCCATGGAGAAAAGTGCACATAGTGTGGAGGCGATTACGGAGCAATCTCGCATAATCGCGGACAATAATCAACAGATTACGTCTATTTCCGAACGGAATGTCGGCTTGACGCAGACGATGGAAGAGATCGTGCATCGATTCAAAATGTAAGAGAGTCCCCCTTTCTGGTGAAAACGGAGAGGGGGATTTTTCGTAATACATGTACAGGGATGAAAGTACCAGAAAGAAATGATTGGAAATACTTCACGGGAGGGTACTCATGAAAACCTTTATTTACATGGTCAGGCATGGAGAATCACCAAAAACCGAAGGTGACGAGAGAACACGAGGGCTGACTGATAAGGGGAGGTCAGATGCCCATCTCATTTCTCAATTGTTGAAAAGCGAGAGAATAGATGCGTTCATTTCAAGTCCGTATAAAAGGGCAATGGCAACTATAGAAGAACTAGCCCAGTCCGTAGGGAAAGAGATCGTCGTTTTTGAAGAGCTGAAAGAACTCGTTTTTATAGGAAATGATCAAATCATGGCCGATAACGAAGTATACCCACTAGTAAAGCAGATGTTTGCTGAGCCAGACTTTTCGTTGCCTGGGGGGGAATCCGTCCGTATTTGCCAGAATCGTGCGATAAGAACGTTGCGAAAGATTTTAGAGCAATATAGGGGACAGAAAGTTGTAATAGGAACGCATGGCGCCGTTATGACACTAATAATGGGGTACTTTGACAATCAGTACGACTTGGCCTTTTTATTAAAGACGTCCAAGCCTGATATTTACAAAATGGAATTTGAGGATGAGGTACTCGTGGAAACTACGCGATTATGGAAGGACTGACTATATATTAGAGACAAGAAATGAAGGTAGCTGATTTCGATGGAGGTTTGTGAGATTTTTGTGAGAATCGTTTGATACGCTAGGTGCCGACTACAAGTACAAGAGGAGGCATAAAAATGACTAGCGAAAAAGACAGAGAATCGAAGCGAAAGGAAGAACCTCTCCATTTTCGAAAAGGATTGGCTACCTTCCTTTGTCTCGTTCTTCTGACGTTGGGGATCGAGAGTCCTGCTTTTGCGGCTTTTGGAGCAGAGAATTTGGCTACTGGGAAAACCGTTACATCCGGCGGGCACTATCAAACCTATTCACCAGACAAAGCTGTAGATGGTCAGGTGGGGATTGAGAGCAGTTGGATAAGTGATACAGGTCGTACGGGATGGTTCCAGGTAGACTTGGGGGAAGAGACTGAGTTTCGTTTATGGGAAGTAGAAGCAGCGATTGATCGTAACAAGGATTATTCCTTACAAATAAGCAGTGACGGAATCAATTTTTCTGATATTCCAGATGTAAATGCGAAAGTAAAAGGAAATCAGTCATACAATACATCTCTATTATTGTCTGCTCCTGTTAAGAGTCGTTATGTCAGAGTCAATTTTACAGATACGAATGATGGTTACAATCCAAATATTATGGAATTTGGCTTATTCAACTTCAAAGAGCCTGAGGCCCCATTAAATGTGGAGGCAACGCTCGAAAAAAACAGTGCCATTGTAAGTTTCCAGTCTGGTAATCCAAATGGAAAACGAATCACGAGCTACACGGTTACCTCCCATCCTGGAAACTTGACGGCTACCGGGACAAACAGCCCGATTACCGTTGAAGGATTGAGCGATGGCACGGAGTACACATTTACAGTCACCGCAACAAATGAAATAGGGGAATCCGTTCCTTCTGCACCTTCCAACGCCATTACGCCTGTCGAAGCTACTCCATCCAAGCCAGTCATGACCCTTAGCCATAACGACTGGACGAATCAGGATGTGGAAGTAACCATGGTGGGTGAGCTGGGAAATACCATTCAGTACAAGCTGAACAATGGCTCCTGGCAAACATACACCGACAAAATAAAAGTGTCGACCGAAGGAATCACAGAGCTTGTCGCTGTTCAGGTTAACGGTTCGCAAAAAATGAGTGAAGAGGAAAAAGTGGAGGTTCGCATCGACAAGACAGCACCGGTCATTACCTTAAAGGGCGATGCGACGATGACGCTGTACAAAGGAACCCCATTCACTGATCCTGGCGTAACCATCACAGACCGAGAAAGTGGCTTGGAGGCTGAGGTCCAAGGTCACATCGATCCTATCCAAACAGGGACGTACACACTGAAGTATCACGCAAAAGATTCGGCTGGGAACAATGCTGACGTTGTCACACGCATCGTGAACGTCGTGAATAAGCCGACGCCACCACCGCAGCCTTCATACTATCCGGTTTCTGAAGTAACACTGGAGGAAGAGGCATTCACTATGACACTCGGGGATGAGCCTGTCCAGCTGCATGCTACGATCCAGCCAACGTACGCTTCCTACAAAGCTGTAGAGTGGACCAGTAGCACCCCTGAAGTAGCAGAGGTAGACAAGGAAGGCAACGTAACAGCAAAAAGCGCAGGGAAGACATCGATTACCGTAAGAGCCCTCGACGGGAACAAGACAGCAACTACAGAAGTGACCGTGAAGCGAAAAGTAACCTTTACCCTGGAAGCGTCCCCTGAGGAACTGACGATAAAGCCAAATCAGTCTAAAAACCTCAAGGTGTATGTGGTAGACGGCAAAAAGCGCAAGGATATTTCGAAAGACAAAGAAACTACGTACAACATCGACAATGATCTGATCTCTTTGAAAAAAGGACGTATTACTGCTGGGAAAACAGAAGGCGAATCTATCATTACCGTCCAGTATCAAGGGGAGGAGCTTACGATTCCGGTGAGCATTTCGGGATTGACTGTCAAGTCTATCGAATTGTCCGAGCAAACGCTTGTGTTGGAACCAGAACAGGAGAAGCAGTTAACCCTAACAGCTTTCTTCCGGGACAAGAGTAGTAGGGATGTAACAGAAAAAGCCACTTGGACTTCTAGCGATCCAGATGTACTAGAAGTGTTTGGTAACGGTGAGGTCAGAGCAGGAAAGAACGGAAAAGCTTATGTGACTGCCAAGTACGACAATAAGTACATGCGAGCAAAAGTTTTGGTGGTCGATGAAAAAGAGACGAAACAGTTAAAGCTGAATCGTTATATACTAGGTCTTTCTCCAGAAGAGACCTTTACCCTCCAAGTTCATGCCGAATATGAGAGAGGGTATACAGAATTGGTTTCCGAAGGGGTAGAATGGGTATCGGAAAATCCTGAGGTTGCAACTGTAGACAATGGTGAAGTGACGGCAGTTTCTACTGGTAATACAACACTGACAGCCAGCTACGACGGAAAAGAAGTGACGATTGAGGTAAACGTCGAATAAGACCGATCGATACACATACAAAAAAAGCCACCTGATCATGGTGGCTTTTCGTTTTGATGACTACGACACGATGAATCTTAGCTTATCAGGATTTCTGACAAAGTAGAGGTTACGAATAACTCCGTGTTCGATATGCAAAAACACCACGGTGTCGATCTTGCCGTCTTGTCTGATCACAAACCCGGTCTCGTTGTTCAAAGGTGCGAGCTCTACAGAGAAATCTGGACGCTTCGAGAAGCTGCGCATCAAGCCGAGTAAGAAGGAAGCCACGCGTTTGCCAGACAAGATCGGATGCAGGGCTGCGGTGACCTTGCCGCCGCCGTCGGAGAGCAATACGGCATCTGTGGCAAGCAGAGTGAGCAATGTCTCGACATTTCCGTGCTCCAGCGCAGACAGAAAACGGCCGATCCATTCTTCGCCGAGCTCTTTTTCTGGGGTGAAATGAGGTGCCTCAGGGTCCATCCCCATTTTCTTTTTCGCCCGACTAACGATCTTGCGGCAATTCGCTTCGCTTTTTCCAACCAGCTCGGCAATCTCATCATATTGGAAATCAAAGGCTTCTCGCAGGACGAACACCGCTCGTTCTGGGGGAGATAGCCGCTCCAACAGGACGAGCATTGCGTAGGATAGCAACTCTTTGGTAATGACAGAATCATAGCCGTCTGCATCAGGGGTAGAGATGGGCTCTGGTAGCCATGGTCCAGTATACAGCTCCCGTTTTTTGCGGGCCGATTTTAACAAATCGAGGCATCGGTTTGTGGTCATTTTGCACAGGTAAGCCTTCGGTTCGGGCATCTGTTCCAGCGAGACAGCATGGGCCTTCACGAATACGTCCTGCACGATATCCTCCGCATCCGTGGCCGAGCCGAGCATCTGATAGGCGAGGTGGAACATGAGCCCCTTATATTGTTTGTACAGAGCCTCCATGGCTGTGTCACTTCCTCTTGTGTCTTCGTACGTCCCTATTTTTTCCTATTTTATCATGCTGGCAACATTCCAGGTGAACTGGCGAAGCTTCCACCCCAATTTCCCTGTCAAAATGATATCGAGTCCCCATTTTCTCGTCCAAACCATTCCGCGTTCAGGGCCGAGTCCGACGCAGTAAATGTCCATGTAGCTTTTGTGTGCGGGGGCAGGGGTGCCATCCAAGTCGGCCAGCACAATTTTGCCCAAACGCATCGCCTGTCCGGAGGCTTCCTTGCATGTCATCGTATCTGCTTGCCCGCTGGCTGGATCTACGATGCGTGCACAATCGCCAATACTGTACACCCCCGGCGTTTCCGCTACACGATAGGATTCATCGACGACCACCTGGCCGTGTGTGGTCAGTGGCACGCCCATGCTGCGCAATGCGGGATTGGGTTGCAATCCGAGCGACCAGACGCATAGTCCGACAGCAAGCGTGCGGCCTCCAGATAGTGTTACGAGTCCATTCTGCTCATGAAGTGCCTTTTGACCATGCAAAATGGTTACACCGCCATCCGTGAGTGCACTCTCCAGCTTGCGCCCCATTTTGGGAGGGCCTTCGGTAAACAAACGATCTTGTGCGTTGATGAGATAGACTTTGACTTCATCAGGATGGATGCCGAGGTTCTTCGCTTCCTCGTGCATAGCGAAAGCCAGCTCCGCGGAGGTTTCCATCCCGCTGATGCCCGCTCCTGCAACGGCGATGGTCAACAATCGCTCGCGTTCGGACGGCTGCTTCTCATGGACGGCTTGGCGCATGTTGGCAAGCCACTTTTCCCGAACCGCCTCGGCCGTCTCGACGCCCGTCAAAGCGATGCCGCCTTGTTCTGGCTCCGGTTGGCGAATGACGCTTCCTACTGCCAGGATGAGCATGTCGTAGGGCAATGCGTGCTCTTGACCATTTTTGTTCCGAAATAAGAGGGTTTTCTCTTGCCCTTTGATCGATGTGACTGTACCTTGTACGAATTCGACGCCCTCTGGAAACAGGCTTTTTAGCGGAATCGAGATATCCGTTTTGGCAGCAGCTGGTTTGAACAACAGGACTTTGCGAAGGTGATGAGGCTCTTTATCGATTAAGATGAAGCGGATCGGGCGTCCTTTGCACGTATCGCGAACGGCTTTTAGCGCGTTGATACCTGCGTACCCGCCTCCGACAATCACACATGTTCGTTCTTTCATGCCAATCAGCTCCTCATTTGGTTTGACCATATAACGATCATGGGAGCGATTGTGTGACACACCGCAAGAGGAAAATGTCGAAAAAAAACGAATAGGGAATAGATGGGAAGATAGACATCTGAGTTCGTAGGAGGATTCTAAGCATGTCATACAACATCTACACTTTCGCACAAAGATCGGATTTAAACGATCAAGCTGATGCACTAATCGAAGCAAGCTGGTCTGCCTTCATGCTGAATGACGAAGTGGCTAACGAATATTACGGTCATCTGTATGACTGGTTCTCTCCTTATCAATTCATGCTGACGGACGAGGCTGACAAGCTGATGGCTGTAGGAAATGCGATTCCATTTTACTGGGATGGCACTGCGGAAGGGCTGCCAAAAGGCTGGGATGATGTCTTTCTGCAAGGGATTGAAGACTACCGCCAAGAAAAACAGCCAAACGCGTTATCGGCACTCTCTATCTCCATCGATCCCCACTATCGCGGCCTCGGTCTCAGCAAGCAGATGGTTACGGCGATGAAGGATATCGCCAAGGAAAATGGTTTGGCGTACTTGGTGGCGCCTGTACGTCCATCACTCAAGCACAAGTACCCACTCACGCCAATGGACAAGTATGTTCAGTGGAAAACGACCGATGCCGCTCCGTTTGATCCGTGGGTGCGCACACATTGGAAACTGGGAGCGACGATCATGCAGGTGGCGCCGGAATCCATGCTGATCAGAGGAAGCTTGACGCAATGGGAAGGCTGGACAGGGATGAAATTCCCGGAGTCCGGTTCGTACATCATTCCAGACGCATTAGTTCCCGTGCAGGTTGACGTAGAAAAGAAAGAAGTCGTATATATCGAGCCGAATATTTGGATGCAGCATTTTTTATAGAGCGATCCAAAAGGTCTGGTTTTTTGGAAAAGGAAGAACAAACAGCGAAGTAGCCGTTGTGGAAACCACAGCGGTTTCTTTTTGCATTTTCTGTCACCTTTTTGCCGTGAGACGGATCATACCTAATAGCAAGCAATCAACGGATGAGGTGAACGGGTTGAACGAAGCAGAAATAATGCCAGCGAGTCTGGAGGTTACACGGGAAGCCAGACTGAAATGGCTGATGCAGCAATACGGGGAGAAGATTTTTCATCTGGTGAGTCTTACGGTAAAGAATCATGCCTTGGCGGACGATATTACCCAAAACGTGTTTATCAAAGCATATCGGCATCTCGATCAGTTCCGCGGGGACGGACAGATCAAGCATTGGCTCTACAAGATTGCGATGAATGAAAGCAAAAAGCATTTTCGGTCGTGGTCGTTTCGCAACATTTTTCCGACGATGGATGATCATTTGGGCGACCTGATGGATCGGCAGGCAAACAATCAGGTAGAGGAAGAGATTATAAACCGGGTGAAGCGGGAAGAAGTCGTCACGTACATTCAATCCCTCGCACCGAAGTACAGGCAAGTCATCCTCCTGCATTATTACGAAGACCTGTCGATTGCGGAAGTGGCGGACATTCTCGCGGTTTCGCAGGAGGTCGTCCGTACGCGTTTGCATCGAGCCAGGAAGCAATTGAAGGAGACCATGTCGAAGGAGGTAAAAGGATGAGCGACGATCGCATGTGGAAAGAATGGAGCCAATCAGCAAAGCAATCCGTTCGTGAAAAATATCCGTTTCATTTGGAACAATTCGAGCAGGAAGTACTCACAAAAATTCAGCGTGAGAAGCGTCGCCGTCGCTGGCAGGTAACCTCTTGGGCAGCTGGAGTAGCTGTTGCTGCTACTTTGTTCTTCCAGATTGTTCAGCCCTTTGAGGGAAGCTCGTGGGGACTGACGGGGGCAGAGAGAGGACAGGAATCCTTTGAATGGATCACACCAGATGAAGGTTTCATGCATGCTTTGAAAAATGGCTATCCGATTCTGCCTGAGGTGAAATTGGAGAAGGACGGTTTTGTTTATCAGATCAGGGATGCCATGGTCGATCACAGACGGATTACGTTTACGCTGTTAATCTCCGGTGAAAAAATGGAGGAGATCGCGCGAATTCCGGATGAATCGACAAGAAGCGAGATGCTCTATGGGAGTCTTCGTGTAGATTTGGGGGGGCTGATAGAAACAGGGCATGCTCCGAAAGAATTTCAATTAATCGATGGTGTGCATTATCTTATCATCACACCGAATTACCGAATTGACGAGAAAAAAATGCGGGAGTTCATGAATCAGACGAAGCCCGTCTTGCCTGTGCAAATTGTAGATATGCGAAAAGATGATGCAGTGGTGGCAGAATTATTGTTGCCTCTTCCAAAGTCTGTCACCGTAGCGGAAAAAGTAATTCAACCGGACGCAGAAGTAGAGGCTGTGCTAGAAACAGACAGCCTGTTGACGAGTCTGAAGGTAAACCAGATAGTAGCTTCTCCGACGGTGATGGAAGCGGAGCTGGAAGCTGCTTTGCAGGATGGATTCGAGCTGTATCGCTTGGAGAATGTGAAGCTGGTAGATGGGAATGGAAAGGAATATCCGGCAATGGATGACCGAATCAATGAGAATCTGGAACGGGTTCGAGGTGGCGATGCTACCCGGGTTCAGGGCAGCGACAAGTATACCATGCAGTTTTTCCCATCGCTCTTCTTTGAAGACGTACCGGAAAAACTCGAGCTTCGATTCGACGAGGTATCTGCGAATAAATCCATTAGAGAAAACATCGTGCTGGATCGGAATGCCAAATATCCGCAAAGCATTCCATTTGGCAACAAGAAAAAGCTGAACATAGAAAAGGTGTATTATGACAAAGGCAAGCTTTTCATCGTCATCCCGAACAAGGGACCAGAAGAGATTAACTTGCGTGTAGATGGTCAGTACTACAAGGATTTCATTGTCGCAGAGAATCTGGAGACCGTTTCGCTTGCTTACAAGGTACCGAAACAGGATACGTATCAGCTGGAGATGAGCGGACTGGAGTTTGAGAGATTTCCCCTTAAAGGTGTAATACCTATTACAAAATAAGAAAGCCTTTGCACGAACCAGGAGGTCTGGTATTGTGCAAAGGCTTTTTACTGTTTTTTACACCCAACCGAGTGCCCTTGTCACCTGGGCAGTCAAGAACGTTACTCCAATCGCAATGGCGAGCGGAATGAGTGCAGAAAGCACTGTCCATTTCACACTTTTCGTCTCTTTGTAAATATTAAACAAGGTTGTGCCGCAAGGGTAATGAAGCAGAGAGAACAGCATCATGTTGAGTGCTGTCAACCAAGTCCACCCGTGCTGTAAGAAGACATCCTTGATATTGTCGATCCCTTCCACATCCACCATGGCACCGGAGGACATATACCCCATCAGAAGGATCGGCAGCACGATTTCATTAGCGGGCAAGCCGAGAATAAAGGCCATGAGAATATAGCCATCGAGACCAATGATTTGCGCAAATGGATCAAAAAAAGCAGCCATATGGGCAAGGATGCTATCCCCACCGACAAAGATATTGCCCAATACCCAAGTGATGATACCAGCAGGGGCGGCTACAATGACGGCCCTTTTCAGTACGCTCCACGATTTATCTTTACTTGCGATGAGGATCGTTTTCCAAATCTGCGGACGGCGGTAAGGGGGCAGCTCCAACGTATAGTGTGTCGGTACTCCGCGCAAAGCTGTTTTGGATAGCGTCCAGGAAACGGTAAGAGTGATAACGATTCCAAAAAGTACCATACCCATGACGATAAGAGCAGTAATCAGAGATTGCCATCCGCTGGTCGTGCTGGTCGCCATAAATAGAGACGCCAATAAGATCAAGGTAGGCCAGCGACCGTTACACGGGACGAAATTATTGGTCAGAATCGCCAGCATTCGCTCCCGAGGAGATTCGATAATCCTGGTTGAAAGGATGGCAGCTGCGTTACAGCCAAACCCCATCGACATGGTTAATGCCTGTTTTCCGTGTCCTCCTGCATTTTTAAACAGACGATCCATGTTGAACGCGACACGCGGCAGATATCCGAAGTTCTCGAGCAGGGCAAAGACTGGGAAAAAGATAGCCATCGGAGGGAGCATGACGCTGACAACCCATGAGGTACCGCGAAAGAATCCGAGAACCAGAATCCCGTGCAGCCAATCAGGTGCATGTACAGCTTGAAAGCCAGCAGTTAGATAACCCTCGACAACACCGAACATGTCCGCAAGCATTCCGGATGGAACATTGGCACCGGCGATCGTGATCCAGAATACCGCGCCTAAAATCGCCAGCATGATGGGGTAGCCCCATATTTTGGACGTCACAATTTTATCCAGCTTATATGCACTAGAAAGCTTTTGCTTGTCTTCGTATGTCACAGCTTCCTTACAAATACTGCGACTGGTGCGGTAAATGTCACTCACAATCGTGTCTCGAATCGCACTTCCTTCCACTGAGCTCCGGGCTGCGGAAAGAAGCGCATCAAGGGAATCAGAAGCATTAGTGGCAAACGGTTCGGCCATGGGTCAAAGGCTCCTTTCTTGCAGTTGTAGCCGGATCTTGCATGCGCTCTCTCAAGGTTTGCAACAAGCTTTCATCTCCATCTAACAATCGCAGAGCGATCCATCTTGTCGGAAAACGGCTACCCAAGGTTTTCTCGATGAGCGGCTCCAACTGTGCCAGCTTGGATTCAATCTGATCACTGTAGGTTATCTGTACAGGATTGGGCACGATGGTTCCGTTCGCTACTTTCTCCACCTGATCGAGCAAATTCTCGATCCCGATATGATTTCTGGCGGAAATAGATACACAGGGAACGCCTAATCTTTGCGAGATTTTTTCCAGATCAATACGAATGCCAAGCCTTTTCGCCTCATCGATCAAATTGATGCATACGACAACACGAGGGGTCATTTCCAATACCTGCAAGGCCAAATTGAGATTCCGTTCCAATGAAGTTGCATCCAGTACCACAATGGTGACGTCAGGTTGCTCGAAGATAATGTAATCTCTCGCCACTTCTTCATCCGCCGAGTTGGAATACAAGGAATACGTACCTGGCAAATCGATGATCCGAAAAGTCGTATTTCCCCGAGAGAATTCTCCCTCAGCCATTACGACTGTCTTTCCTGCCCAGTTTCCCGTATGCTGGCGAAGCCCCGTCAATGTATTGAACAACGTACTCTTACCAGTATTCGGATTTCCTGCTAAGGCAATCGTGTAAGAATTCATTTTTCGTCACTTCCCACGTACTCCCCGAATATGAGGGAGCTTTCTTCTTTGCGCAGGGCGATGATCGTGTTATTTACCCGAAAGGCGATGGGATCGCCTAGCGGACTTTTTTGCATGACTTCCACGATGTTGCCGGGGACGAAGCCGAGATCCAGCAATCGCCTGCGCAGTATACCCTGAACGTCAATACGATCCAGACAGATGTGGCTACCCATCAAGGCATCAGACAAAGGAATGCTGATAGATGGCATGATGTTCACTCTCCTTTTTCGTTAAGGACAAACTGTTGGCTTAGGGCAAAAATGAAGGTAAAAAAAAGTGCACGTAGTAGTCGTTATGTTCATGATTTTAGTTTAAGGTAAGATTCTTTCCCAGGCAACAAAGTTTTTGCTTAAGGAAACTTTTTCGTTATAAAAAACTGCACCTCCAATCGTTAATGCTCTAACAATGGGGGTACAGTTTGACCTTGATGGTCTACTATCAAGTATATCTACCCGCTAAATGCGTTCCACCGGGCTTGTCAGGCAAGTAGGTCCACCTGTTCCCTTATAAGAAATCTCCTCGCCCTCATAGTCGTACACAGTCGCACCTGCATCGAGAAGGCGTTGTTTGGTAATCGGGTTGCCTGCCACGACCATGCACACTCGTGGAGCGAGGGCGAGAACATTGCTGCCCAGATTATCGTACTCATCATCCGGTACTTCAAGTAACTGAATGTCTCTGTCGATGAGCAGTTGGCGGAAAAATACTGGCATCAGCTTGGAGTAGACGACTGCCAAATCATGATCGACCATGCTGATAATCGACATCAGATGCAGACATTCCGCAGGACCGCGATCATACGGGAGCTGTACCACGATGATTTCATCTGTAAAATCCTTGACCATTTCCGTAATTTGAGCAATAGCCGCTTCGTTCGTACGGAAGCCAAGGCCAATCGCGAGTGTTTTGTCATCCAGCCATACGAGATCGCCGCCATCTGACAACGCGTCGCCTGTGAGCTGTCCCAAAATTGGGATGTTGTTTTCTTCTAAAAAGGCTTTGTATACTTCGGCTTCTCCCTGACGGAGCTCCTTGCCAGATTTGAGGATGATTGCCCCTTTGGAAGTAAATTTCACCGGGTCATGGGCGTAAATGGAATCCAGTCCAGTTTTATCGGATTGTGGCAAGTGCAGGACGTTTTCTACATGCTCGCGCAAAAGCGATTCGAATTTGGCGTATTCATGCAGAGCGCGGTCCCAGTCAGGGCGGTCTGTATAGTTGAAGGTTTTCCACGATTGATCGAGATGTTCTTGACTGATAAATGCTTGATGGGGATGCTTGATGATGACGGTTTTCATCTTTTTAACCATGGATTGGCTGCCTTGGAACATAGTTGCCTCCCTTTTTCCACATTACAGAATATTGTTCATATTTCGAAATGTTCACCATTAGTTTACACATTCTGATTTCTGACTGTCAATCTGTGATTCCACAATGGAGTTTTTTTGCGATTCACAAAATTAGAGCAAATGGTTTAACATAGTTTCATGTGAGAAGATAGATAGAAAAGGGGGGGATGACCGTGATTCAATCGTTTGATCGAGCGATGGCGATTGCAACGGCACTTTCGTCGGATGAGCATAGAAAATGGTGGACGATCAATGATTTAGCGAAGGAATGCCAGCTCCCGGTCAGCACCATTTATCGACTGTTGTACACGTTGATGAAGCATGGACTGGTAGAGCAGGATGCTGCGACCAAGCAATATACATTGGGGATTAAATGGATGGAGTTCGGCTTACGCGTGCTCGATCGGATCGATTATCGGAAGGTGATCAAGCCGATGATCGAGGAGCTCGCCAGAGAAGTAAACGAAAGTGTTTACTTCAGTCAGCCTAGCGGACTCGAATCCATTGTCGTCGATCGCGTAGACAGTCAGCACAATATCCGTATCTACGACCAATTAGGCTTACGGATTCCGATGCATATCGGTGCGGCCAATAAAGTCGTGCTGGCACATATGTCTTTGGAAGAAGCACGACAAACCGTAGTGCAGCTCGTGGGTGAAGAGCAGGTGTCTGCTTTTATGGAGAAGCTCCAGGAGATCAGAGCAGCTGGTCATGCGGTCAGTTTTGCGGAGCGGACGGAAAATACGGCGTCCGTCGCAGCACCTGTGATTGATTACACCCAAAAGGTAATCGGGGCGTTAAGCATTGGAATTGTTACGTATGATTTGAAGGAGGAACGACTCCAGTATTTGATTGAACGAGTAAAGGATGTCGCTCACAAAACCTCGCAACGGCTAGGCTGCCTGTCAAAGGCTTGACTGGCCTTTTTTATTTTTGATGAAACCAATCGTGAAGATTGTACGTAGAAAAAAATGACATTTCTTCAAAGGGAGTGCAACAAGAAGTAACGGGAGGGGCTAACCTGTTGGAATCAATCCTCGGAGGGGTATTTACGATATTGTTTTCCTATATAAATGGATTTTTGAACCTATTGGGATTTCAAATGGATTATGGAAAAAATGCTGAAACAGGAGGCAAGATTAGCTTTTCGAAAATATTCATGGTGGTAACAGCTCTTGTGGCTTTCGATCTCATATGTGCGTGGGTTTTTTAATCATCAAACGACATAAAGCAAAAACTCGATCTACCCAACAGTCCGGGGAAATCGAGTTTTTCTTGCTTCCGGGCCAATCACTAGGACCGACCTCCCTTGCAGCAAAAGAAACTCCAAAAGAAAGAACGAAGTACGAAAACCTCGATTCTAGACATTCAACTCAGAAAAAATCCATTTGTTCCCTATAAAAATTTTGGGTTCATTTGTAACATTTCCCTTTCGCTTTCGACTATTGGGCTAAGAACGTAAAAAGAGGAAGCCAGGAGGATATTCAAAATGAAACCATACGCAACCAAAAAGCTGATGATCACAGTAGGAGCTGCTGCTTTGCTCTTCTCAAGCCCATTGTGGGTTACGCAACCACAAGTAACCGTACAAGCCGCGACAGCCACATCAACGCAACCCCAGTTGAGCAAAGCAGTCCAGAAAACCGTAGACAAGCTAAACAAACACTACCCGGAATTGAAAAACGCGGAAAAAACCATTTCGCGAAACAATCAGATGCGAGATGTCATCCACATCCAATTCCGCATCTTCAGCAACAAGGAGCGGACGAAGGTATCCCTGTATGCGGATGCCAGAATCGATGTAAACAGCGGTGCACTACTGTCCTTCTCTGCCCGGGATATTCCCGGAAAGAAACCTACTGCGCGGCCTACGGAAGCGATGGGAAAAGAAAAAGCGCAGAAAATCCTGAAGGATTTCATCGGTGACGCCATCAAGCAATACCGGATAGAAGAGGTAACCGTTGATGGTGAGGGCACAGAGGCCGTAGCAAACGTACGCTTCGTCCGTGTCGTGAATCAGATTCCGGTAAAAGAAGATTGGTACGTAGTGGCGATCAATGGCGCAGGAAAGCTGGACTATATAAACGCAGGCGAAGCAACAGGATTGCAGATGGACACGAGCAAATTCGCCGCTCCGTCAGGGGTTAAGCAACCAGATGAAATCGGCAAGCATGTAGGAGACCTGCTGCACCTCAGCTATGAGCAAAAAGCAAAGGACATTACCGCTGGCTTTCGCCCTGTCTACAGCCCAATTTTCACAGGCTATTTGGATGCACGATCAGGAGCCGAGGTAGAGTCCGGATGGACCAAGAAAAATAAGTATGGGAAACCAATCACGGTAACGCCTGGAAACCAGCGGGTCTTCGCCAAAACAAATGAGGAGATAGTCACCGCACTCTCCACTTTTATTCCATTGCCTGAAGGAATTGTGTTTAAAATGACCAAAGGTGCTCTAGTTCTCGAAGGGGAGAAGGAGTATGATGCCGTGGTTGGTAACAAAAGGTTCTTGGTGAGGACAATGAATGATCAGATCACGTACTTTCATGTATTAGAAAACCCACCAAAGCAGAAGGTGCTTACAGAAGCAGCTGCCGAGGAAAAAGCAGTGGCGTTTCTGCAACCGTTTGTGGACGCAGAAGTAACGGAGCTGGTACCACAAATGATTAACAAAGAAGAAGGCAAGCAAACGTTTCTATTTTTCCCCGTACACCAAGGTATTATGGTGGAGGGCCAGACCTATTCGGTAAAAGTTGACATGCATACGGGAGACATTGTATCCGCCGGTTTTCCAGAAGCTACTGGTAAATTATCCTATGATGATGCCTCCAATGTCGTAGGGCCCGAGCAAGCCGTACAAGCATTGCTGACAGCCAATCCGCTTACACTGAGCTACGTATTTCCTTCCTCTAACGGACGGTACCAGGCAACACCTGTCCTTGTCTATGAACAGAAAGAAAGAGGCGGAAAGGTTGACGCAGTTACGGGTCAATCCATCAAGTAGGGAGCAGGGAGAGGAAATCCAGTGCAGGACACAATCGATTACGAGTCGCGGATCAAAGCGATCTATCGCGAGCACTACCGAGATGTCTATCAATACCTCTACTACTTCACAGGGAAGCGCGAGCATGCGGAGGATTTGACGCAGGAAGTGTTTATCCGGGTCTTGGATGCCTTGGGCAGATATGAGGAGCGTTCCAGTGTGAAGACGTGGATTTTGCATATTGCCAAGCATGTCGCCATCGATGATTACCGGAAGAGGCGGGTGCAAACGCTCTTTGGCATGGAATTGTTAAAAGGGCTGCCTTCTCTTCTAGGTAGGCCGGAAGCGGAGCTGGCTTCCAAGGAAGAACAGCTGGCAATTGAGCAGGCGATGCAGAAAATGAAGCCACATCATCGGAATGTACTGATTTTACGCGGCATCAAGGCTTACAGTATCCGGGAAACAGCAGAAATCCTCGGCACCAGCGAAGCCAAAGTCCGTGTAGATTTTCACCGAGCGACAAAAGAACTCAAAAAAGTTTTGCATGTCGACTGGATAGGAGGGTTGGCCTATGAATACTCCAAATGACGAGCAATTCTTCGCGGCTCTTCCCCAGTCAAAGGATGCGGAGCCGAGGAGCGAATTCGTAGAAGCGCTGGAAGCCAAGCTGGTGCAACGGGCGCGCAAAAAAATGAATCGTCCGAATAGAGTCGGCATCAAGCTGGCGACATGGACGGTTTCCGCTGCAACGGTGGCAGCAGCAGTATGGATGCTGGGTGTAACTCCGGAGTTGTTCACACAATCTCGTTTTGAATCACAAGCGCAATTGGTTCCCCGCTCTTTCTTATCGACAGAAATAAAAGAAGGCGAGTTAAGCCAAGCGGCGATCAGAACGCTGGAAAAGCTTTACGAGAAATATCCTCCATTTCGGGAAGCGGAAAAATCGGTCTATGTAACGAAAGCCCCCCGAGAGGTATACAACATAGATTTTCGCACGTTCAGCAATAAGGAACGAACAGAAGTGTCACTATATGCCAGAGCGAAGCTAGACGCCAAAAGCGGGGCCTTGCTTGGATTCGATGCAGAGAAAATTCCAGGGCAAGAGAAAATCGAGGGAGCGCCTTCCAAGGAGAGAACAGAACAACAGGCGAAGGCATTCATGGAATCATTCCTGGGTAAAAATATGGAGCAGTATCGGTTCGAACCATTAGATACGCAAGAGGGAGCAGATGCCGTTTCGCACGCCGCCGTCCGATTGCAACGTTACGTAAATGATGTACAGGTAGAAGGCGATTCCTATGTGATCGGCATGAACGATGTGGGTCAGATTGGCTACATCAATTCAGGCGATACAACGGGAATCAATCTGGACATCGGGCAGTTTCAAGCCATAGATGAGTTACCTTCGCCGAAAAAAGCCGAGAGTGGGCTTGCAGAAGTCATGCAGTTGACGTATCAAAGAGTTGGAAAGAAGGATGTGGACTACGTCCTTCGCTATGAAGAAAACTTCTCCGGGTATCTTGACGCGCAGACAGGCAAGGAAGTGAAAACCACCTTGTGGGGTGGGGAGTCCTTTAGCGACAGTATCGCCGTCAAGCCAGGGGGCAAGAAGGCAATGGCTGCGTCGGCAAAAGAGGCTGCGGCTGCCATGGAGTTTTTCGGTCAGAAGGTAGAGGGCTATCCGTTTACGGGGAGCAATGTGCCCGCTTATATGATGGGAGACAACGAACGGGAATACGTTGCCAAAAAAGGTCAGCGAATCATGCAGCTGACTACCGTTGATAGTCGGGCGACAGCGTTCAAGATTTCTTATCCTGAGCTGAAAGAAGGTGATACGACACTCACCGTCGCAGAATTGCAGGAGCGTGCGATCTTCTTTTTGGAGCCGTATTTGGATACGAGGGTGAAGTCTGTTCGGATGCAGGAGCAAATTTACGTGATGGGCAGACAGGTTGAACTGAACTTTTTCCGGGAAGTAAACGGCGTTTTGGTGCGTGATCAGTATTATAAGGTCATGCTCGACGGGCAGACAGGAGAAATTATCGGGGCAAGGTTGACATTCCCGCATGAGCAGGATGCCTTCCCAGATGCGTCCAAGGTGATTTCAGCGGAAGAGGCGGCGCAGGTTTATCTTCAACATAAACGGCTCAGTCCCCGCTATCTATTCCCGCTTGAAAACAATAGGATTCAAGAGCAACCGGTCTTGGTCTATTCGGCAGAGATACTGAAGAGCAATGGGGATGTGGATGCCATTACGGGAGAATGGCTGCCATACGAATAAAGAGAGACACCAGGGGGAGACTCCTGGTGTTTTGTTTTGGCATAATGCCCTCCCAGAAATTGCATAGTAAAGCGTGAGGGGAGGGACAAACGTGGAAGGATTCGGAGAAAGCATGCTCGTCATCGGGCGCGTATGTACGATTATTCCTTTATTACTGCTGGTCACCTTGTTCATGGGCAAGCGCTCGAATGGAAAAAGGCACAGTCCCTCTGCAAAACCTGCAAGAAGTTACTGTGCCTTATATGGGAGCATAATGGTGAACTTGGTTCCTACTCGTGGCTTGCTTGATACATTGACCGTTCCGCCAATCGCATGAATGACATGATAGGAATACGTCAAACCAAGACCAGTTCCAGTTGTTTTCGTAGAAAAGTAAATCGTTCCAAGACGGCTGATCTGTCCTGCATCCATGCCGACACCGTTATCCTTGATGACCAACAGTGCTTTGTTTCGCTCGATGAGCAAGTCCAGGGAGACTTTTCCTTCCGAAATATCCGAGCACGCCTCGATGGCATTTTTGATGAAATTCACCAACACTTGCTTGAACTCGTCTGGATTGGCCTTGATCGTCACAGGTCTCTCAAAGTCTTGCAGCGTAAGCTCTACGTTGTGCATATTGGCAAAAGGGAGCATCACTTCGCGGATGGCATGCAGATGCTCGCTAATATTAATGATCTCATGTCGTTCCTTGAGCGGCTTGGAAATCGCAAGGTATTCGGTCAAAATGGCTTCTGTCCGTTGGATCTCGTCGAGACTGATGCGAATGTATTGATCGATTTTCACCAAATTTTCCGGGGATTCCTGTATTAATTTCAAAAAGCCTTTGACAGCTGTCAGCGGATTGCGAACCTCGTGTGCGAGCGATGCAGCAACATGGCTCATCGTCTGGATTTTTTCGTTTTGCGCGTGGCGAATAAACAGCTCCTTATCCGAAACACATTTGCTGAAAAGCGACATTAACAACCAGAGGCCGAAAAAGTTCTGAATAGGAATCACTATGGTGTAGTAAACGAGGTGTTGAGTTACATACGTGGGAAAAAAGTAATAAGTAGTCCCTAAAGCAACCGTAGAAAAAATCGCACTCGTCATAAAAAGATACAGTGTTTTCCGATAACTGGATTTGTAGTGTCGATACAAAAAGAGTGACAAGACAAAATTGACTGTAAGGATCAGCAGCGCAACCCATGTTCCTTCTCCACCTAGGTAGTACCGATAAACCAAGGCTTCAATCAGAAGGAGCAAGGCAATCTCGATTCCGCCATAAACCAGTCCGAAAAGAATGATGACATGTCGGATATCAAAGAACATGCCATTGGTGACGCTCGGGGCGAAGGTCATCGCGAGAAACATGCAGGCTGAGCTGGTGAAGACAATAAAGGAACGGCTGTAGTTCCTCATTTTGTCACGGTAATAGATGTTGAAAAACACAAACGGGATAATGGCGAAAAACCATTGAAGAATAACTTCTTTTAATAGACTCATGTAGCATCCCCATCGCAAATATTTGCTAGGCTTGTATCAATCTACGATAATTCGACAAGACACAACAAAATCCCTCTCGTTGTTACAGAACAAAATGGAATATTTATCAAGAAAATTCTTTCGGTAAACCTAGTTGACAGATAGGTAATTGCCAGATTATATTCTGTATATACTTATACAAACGTTCCGAAAATAGAAACTACTCTTATCAAGAGATGGCTGAGGGAATGGCCCTATGAAGCCCGGCAACCTAGCACGAGAGATTGTGTTCTTTCGAGCCAAGGTGCTAACTCCAACAGGTAGAATACCTGACAGATAAGAGGCGAGAATCTTGTCGATTTTTGTCCTCTTTCTCTGTGAAAGAGGATTTTTTGCTTTTATCATTTGTTTTCAAAGAGAAAAAGGGGGAACATTTGCGATGAAAAAGAAACTGGGATTACTGACTTCACTTATTGTGGCTGCGTCCGTTCTCGTTACGGCATGCGGCGGAGGAACAAGCACCGGAACCGGTAGCACGAACCAGTCAGGTGGGGAGAACGCGAAGAGAATCGCATTAATCATGCGTCAAAACGTAGGAACGTTCTCCGCACAATACATCAATGGCGTGAAGACAGAGGTGGAGAAAAACGGCGGTGAGTTGACCGTATTCAACGCGGATACCGATCTGGCAAAAATGGCGTCCAACCTCGATGCGGCTGTGAACCAAAAGTTTGATGGCATTCTGATCGACCATGGTACGGCAGAAGCGTTGCAGCAGGGTACGCAAAAGGCCGTGGATAAAAAAATTCCGGTTGTCCTGTTTGATACAGACATCAACATTCCGGGTGTGCCAGTTGTGGCGCAGGATGACAACAAGTTGGCAGAGCTGAGCCTGGAGAAGCTGGCTGCAGATACAAATGGCAAAGGCAGCATCGTAAAAATTTGGGTAGCTGGCTTTGCGCCTATGGAAAAACGCCAAGTGACGTATGAAGCTTTCCAGAAGAAATACCCGGACATCAAAGAGATTGCTGCATTCGGTTCTGCTACCAATAATACGGCACTCGATACACAAACGCAGATGGAAGCGATCTTGAAAAAGTATCCCAATAAAGGCGACATCACAGCAGTATGGGCGGCATGGGATGAATTTGCCAAAGGGGCGACACGTGCCATCCAGCAAGCAGGCCGTACGGAAATCAAAGTATACTCCATCGATTTGAGCGATGAGGATCTGCAAATGATCCAGGCGGAAAACTCTCCGTGGACAGCGACGGCAGCGGTAGACCCATCCAATATCGGGCGCATCCATGCCCAAACCGTGTTCCAAAAAATCAAAGGCGAGCAAGTGCCAGACAACGTGAAGCTGAATCCAGTGCTGGTGAAACAGGAAGACCTGCCGAAGGATAAGAAAGTAACGATGGGCGACCTGTCCCAATACGTACAAGATTGGGGCAAGTAAGAACCAAATTGACTTTTCCCGTTGATCTGTATCCGTCAACGGGATTTTTCCTTATAGAGGTTGGAACACGCAGGTAAACAGGAGGTGTGAAAAATGTCCACATTGCAGATGAAAGGGATGGCGAAGCAGTTTTCTGGGGTTCCTGCCCTGCGATCCGTCGATTTTGAGGTGCGCGCTGGAGAGGTTCATGCACTTCTCGGTGCTAATGGTGCGGGAAAGAGTACCCTGATGAAAATTCTCACGGGAGCGTATCAGGCAGATGGAGGTACGATCACCATCGATGGACAGGCGGTGTCGATTCAATCTCCGCAGGACGCCAAAGCACAGGGCATTCAATGTGTATATCAGGAAGTGGACACCGCCTTGATCCCGTATTTGAGTGTTGCTGAAAACATATTGGCGGGCCAGCTCGTCCAGGCGAGAACCAAGGGACTAATCAACTGGCAGAGCTTGTACAACGAATCGGAGCAGATTTTAAAAAACTTCGGCTTCTCTATTCCGGTGAGGATGCTCGTCGAAGAATGTACGCTGTCGGAAAAGCAATTGATTTTGATTGCACGGGCTACCGTTCAAAAGGCGAAGTACGTCATTTTCGATGAACCGACAGCGCCATTGAGCACGAAGGAGAGCGAACGGCTGTTTCAAATCATTGCGCAGTTGAAAAATGCTGGAGTCGGGATCATTTATATCTCCCACAGGTTGCCGGAAATCTTTGAAATCTGTGATCGGATCACCATCATGCGCGATGGACAACATGTCGTGACCACAGACACGGCGAAGACCAATATGGACGAAGTGATCGCGAACATGCTGGGCAAAAGCTTTGACGAGGAGTTCCCGAAGATGGAAGTGCCGATTGGCGAAACGATTTTTGAGGCGGCAGGTGTGGCTGGTGGCAAAGTACGCGGAGTCGACCTGCGAGTTCACGAGGGAGAGATCGTTGGTGTCGTCGGTCTGGTTGGGGCAGGGAAGACTGAGCTCGCCCGATTGCTCTTCGGTGCGGATGAGGCAAAGGCCGGTGCCATTCGATTGCATGGAACACGTATCCAACTGCGCTCGCCAAAAGACGCCGTCGATGCAGGGATCGTACTCGTCCCGGAGGAAAGGCGAAAAGAAGGAATTTTCGTAGAGGAGTCGGTACAGAACAACCTGTCTGTCGCCTCGTTGAAAAAGAAGTCCTGGCTCGGTTTTATCAAAAGAGGGACGGAAGCGGCTAACGCAAGAGAGCTGGTGCAGCGCCTTGGTGTAAAAACAGCCGATATCAAGCAGCTGGTCGGTTTTCTCAGCGGCGGAAACCAGCAAAAAGTCGCTATCGGCAAATGGCTGGATACAAACGCTCACCTCTTTATGTTTGACGAGCCGACAAAAGGGGTGGATATCGGCGCGAAAAGCGATATTTACCGTCTGATCGGAAATCTCGCCGAGCAGAAAAAGGGCGTTCTGTATTTCTCCTGTGAGTTTCAGGAAGTCATCGGGATCGCAGACCGGATTCTCGTCATGTTCGAGGGCAAAATCGTGAAGGAATTGAGTCGCGAGGAAGCAACACAAGAGCTGATTATGTACTACGCAAGCGGAGGTGAATAACGTGGCAGATAAAAAGTTTAGCTTATTTGATTTTGTTTATAAATACGGAACGGTTGCCGTCATTGTCATTGTCATGTTGTTATTCAGTTTGACCAACCCGTATTTCTTCACGTACGACAACTTGACGGACATTCTTCGCTCCATCTCGATTGTGACATTTGTCGCGATTGGCGTTACGTTCTCGCTGATTGTCGGAGGCTTTGACTTGTCTGTAGGATCGACAGTTTCATTGACCACAGTCGTTTCTGCTTCGATGATGGTTTGGTACGAACAAGGAGTCTTTACGACACTGGTGGTTCCGATTGTACTCAGCCTGCTCGTCGGGCTGGTCAACGCCTTCCTGGTCGTGAAAATCCGCATTCCTGATTTGCTGGCTACGCTGGCGATGCTCTACATCGTCAACGGTATTCATATGACGTATTCCCAAGGCTACTCGATCTACGCAAACATGCCGATGCAGGACGGCTCACAGGCTCCGGGAAAATTCCAGGAATGGTTCCTCTGGCTGGGCCAAGGGGAAATTCTCTCTGTACCGGTTCCCGTTATCCTGACCTTTTTACTTGTCGCGATCACGCATGTGTACTTGACCTATACGAGACAGGGACGGATGCTGTACATGACAGGCGGCAATTTGGAAGCAGCCCGTCTGTCGGGGATTCCTGTGAATCGCTATCGTACCTTGGCTTATGTGCTCTCCGCTCTTTTTGCAGGCTTGGGTGGGATGCTCTTGGCAGCGCGGATCGGTACCGGGCAGGTGAGTAGTGGCGGCTCTATGCTGATGGATGCAGTAGCGGCTGCTTTCGTAGGATTCTCCGTATTCGGTGCAGGAAAGCCAAACGTATTCGGTACATTTGTGGGAGCCATCCTGATCGGGGTGCTGCTCAACGGCATGACGATGCTCAATCTGCCGTATTACGCTTACGATATTATTAAGGGGACGGTTTTGGCGCTCGCCTTGGCTGTGACCTATTATCAACTGCGCAGAAAACGAAACGCTTAGGATCGTAACGTTCTTCTTACTTTTCTCTCATCAATTTCTCATCTTCCTATTATTCCCTTCTCTTTTTTGAAGCTTAGTATTGGTCTTACTCAAGTGAGACCAATGCGAAAGCAAATTCAAATAAAGAGAAGGGATGTTGTTTTTATGCGTATACTCGTTGTGCCTTCGGGCTTTAAGGAAAGTTTAGATGCCGAGCAGGCAGCTGAGTGCATGAAAGAAGGAATTCTGCGCGTACTCCCGCTCTCCCAAGTACAGACACTGCCGATGGTGGACGGAGGAGAAGGCTTTACAAAGGCGATTGTGAAAATTTCGAATGGCTCGATTATCGATAGGGAAGTAACTGGCCCTGTAGGAGAAAAGGTTCCTTCTCATTTCGGGATATTCGGATCAAAGACGACAGGTCAAACGGCTGTGATTGAGATGGCGGCAGCAGCAGGATTGCGACTGGTTCCAAGAAGCTTGCGTGATCCGCGCAAAACGACGACACATGGCGTCGGTGAATTGATCAAAGCGGCGCTGGACATGGGGGCAGATCGTATTTTGCTAGGCTGCGGCGATTCCGGTACTTCCGATGGCGGGGCAGGCATGGCGCAAGCACTTGGCGCGAAATTTTTGGATGCAAGCGGTCAAGAAATCCGTATTGAAGGCGGAATCTCGCTGGCAAAAGTAACGAAAATCGATGTTTCCGGCATGGACAAAAGACTCAAGCAGGTGCAAATCGATGTGGCTTGCAATTGGTTTAACAAGCTGTGTGGGGAAAACGGAGTCGCTCGCGTGTTTGGCCCGCAAAAGGGAGCAACACCGGAGCAAGTGGTTGAGCTGGAAGAAGCACTCGAACAATTCGCGGCTATCATCGAGCGAGACTTCGGTATCGACGTCAGAGAGAGGCCGGGCAGTGGTGCATCGGGTGGCTTGGGTGCCGGTCTGCATGCGCTGACGGGTGCGAATCTGTATCCACGCTACGACATCATCATGAAGTACATTGATTTGGATCGGATGCTTCAAGAGACAGACCTTGTGTTTACGGCGGAAGGCAGCATTGATTTTCAAACACCGCGAGGAAAAATTCCCGTGGAAGTGGCAAAGCGAGCGAAAAAGCATGCCCTGCCGGTAGTGGCTTTGGTGGGGACTGTTGGCAAAGGTGCCCGACTCAATTATGAGCACGGAATTGATGCGTACACGAGTATTTTGCCGATGCCGTCTACGTTGGAGGAAGCGTTCATGCATGCGCAGAAATGGCTGACCGATTGCTCGGAAAGCTCCATGAGAACCATCATGGTGGGCCTGCAGCTCGCAAATCGTTTAATGGCGAAGGAGCAAGTATCGTGATTGCACAGACTGTTGCAAAGGAAAGACCTGCCTGGGTCCTTCCAATTGTCCTAATTATGTTCGTTGAATTATTGCTCATGCTGCCGTCTTCCCTGACATTTGAAGCCAAATGGAGCTTGTTCTGTTTCTGTGTCGCTGTGATCCTGTGGACGACAACCTCGCTGAACTCTGCCTATGTAGCGATAGGCTCCGTATTACTCCTCGTCGTGACAGGAACGGCTGACCAGGAAATATTGTTCGACTCGCTCGCCTCCGATGTCATTTGGTTAATGATTGGCTCGTTCATTCTCGGCGGTGCTCTTCAAGTGACAGGCTTGGCAGGCAAACTCACAGATCTCGTCGTGAGCAAGGCAAAGAACGTCAAAAGCTTGTTTTGGCTCTTGACGATCGTCGTTCAATTTCTCGCTTTCTTTATCCCATCTACTTCTGGACGCGCAGCGGTGCTACTGCCTGTTTTTCACTCGCTGACCTCAGAAATCGAGAATAAGCAAATCACGAAAGCCATGGCGATCCTGATTCCGACGATTATTTTAGTATCGACGAGCTCCACTATGATCGGAGCCGGCTCCCATTTTATCGCACTCGATATGCTCAAGGAGTTCAATGGGGAAGGGATTAGCTTCGCGGAGTGGCTGCTGTGGGGACTGCCGTTCGGGGTAGTGGCCAGCATCATTACTTGTCGGATTGTTCTGGCTCTATTTCTCACCAAAGAAGAGATGAAGCGCCCACTCGCGAGTAAAAAGCTTTCCCTCACCTTGTCCCGCAATGAAAAATATACGGTTGCTGTGATTGGGGCGATGGTCATTTTTTGGCTGACAGAGCGTTTTCACGGAATCGAGATTGCTACCACGACAGTCGTCGGCGCCTTTCTTTTGACACTCCCCAATGTGGGCGTCATGAAGTGGAAGGATGGCGTTCAGTCTGTCTCATGGAACCTGATTCTGTTTGTAGGAGCAGCCATTGCACTCGGAAAGTCGTTGTTGGAGAGCGGCGCAGCAGAGTGGATCATGAAGAAGCTGTTCACGATCACCGAGCAGTTGGAAGGGGAATCGTCGCTGTTGATCATTGTGGTCATTACTTTGCTGACACTGACCTCCCATCTGTACATTACATCGCATACAACGAGAGCCGTCATTCTGGTTCCGCCGCTTCTCTACTTTGCGAGTAGCCTCGATTTAAATGAAGTGACCGTGTTGTTCGTAGGAATCGTCGGCATGAACTATTGCCTGACCTTCCCTGTCAGCTCCAAAGCATTGCTCATGTTCCAGGAAAGCGGCAAGGAGACCTTTTTGCCTAAGGATTTGCTGCGATTGAGCTTGTACGCAGGTGCGGCCCACGCGATCCTGATGGTCGTCTTTTATTACGCGTACTGGCAGTGGGTGGGGTTATCGATATAAGTAAAAAATTATATCTTTCGTACGGATTGCTCTTTGATCCACAGCCAATATTTGCTAAACTCAACTGGATAATGGATGCAAGGCTTAGGAGGATTACATGTCGGAGCGAATATTAATTGTGGAAGATGAAGAGAAAATTGCTCGTGTGATTCAATTAGAGCTGGAATACGAAGGATACGAAAGCGAGATCGCCAAAACAGGGCTCGAGGCGCTGGAACAATACAATCAAGGCGGATGGAACTTGATTTTGCTTGATGTACTGCTGCCAGGTTTGTCAGGTATAGAAGTGCTTCGTCGGATTCGGGTAAAGGACTCTGCGACGCCAGTCATTTTGTTGACGGCCCGAAATGCTGTCGTGGACAAAGTAAATGGACTCGATCAAGGCGCGAACGACTACATCACGAAACCTTTTGAAATCGAAGAGCTGCTGGCTCGCATCCGTTCCTGCCTCCGCTTGTCCCAAATGACGAGGAAAGTAGAAGCCAGCTCCAAAGTAGAAGTAGCGGATTTAAGCCTAGATGAAAAATCGCGGGAAGTGACGAGAGGTTCCAGTCAGATCGAGCTGACGCCGCGTGAATTCGATTTGTTGCTTTATCTGATGCAGAATAAAAACCAAGTTCTGAATCGTGAACAGATTCTAACACACGTATGGGGATTTGATTATTTCGGAGACACAAATGTCGTTGACGTGTATATCCGATACTTGCGTAAAAAGGTGGACCAAGGGTATGAAACCCCACTTTTGCATACAGTACGAGGCGTTGGTTATATGCTGAAGGGGTAGATTATGAAAATCAAAAATAAAATTCATTTGTTCTCCACGGTCGCACTCTTGCTCCTGTTGCTCATGGTCAATAGCTTCATTTACTTCATGTTCTACAAAGTGACAACAGACGGAGAGCTGGACCGTTTGCAGCGAGAAGTTCTGCATATCCAGAGTGGACTCAATCAGATCGGTGTAGAAAGTTTCGACCCTGCCACGCTGCTGCAGCCGTATTTGCCGTCGAACGGGATGATCCGGATTATCGACCAGCAATCGCGGGCCATCGTCACGCAGGAAGTAGACAACACGCAGCCAATCCCGGCACCGCAGCCCATCTTTGATAGAAAAGCGAGTGACGGTGTCTTCGATGTCAACGGAGCGAAATACGCGTACGTTAAGGTCCCGATCATTTGGACGAATGGAAAAATTGTCACGTTAGAAGTCATGGAAAGTATTGCGGGTTTGCAAGAAAATTTGAGCCTGTTGCAAAACGTCCTGCTATTTGCTTCGCTGGTTGTGCTGATTCCTGCTTTTTTTGCCGGACGCATGTTGAGCAATCTGATTTTGCGACCAGTCAACTCGATGATTCAAACGATGGAAGACATTCAAGCGCGCAGTATTTTTAAGAAAATACCGCTTGAGCACACATCCAAAGATGAATTGCACGCGTTAGGAAGTACCTTTAACAAGATGATGGATTTATTACAGCAAAACTTCGAGAAGCAGCAGCAGTTCGTCTCAGATGCTTCCCATGAATTGAAAACGCCGCTGACAGTAGTAGAAAGCTATGCGAAGCTATTGAAGCGTTGGGGAACGAAAAAGCCGGAGGTTCTGGCAGAGTCGGTGGAAGCGATCTATTCGGAAGCCGTGCGCATGAAGGATATGACCAATCAAATGCTTCTTCTCGCCAACAATAGCGCCGAATGGAATCTGGATGTCAAAGAAATCGACTTGATCCCAATGTGCCAAACGACCATTGCACAATTGACCAATGCGTATGGCAGGTCCTTTCAACTGAGCGCAAACCATGAATCGGTTCCTGTCATGGCCGATGAACAAAAACTAAAACAAGTGCTCGTCGTTTTACTCGACAATGCGATGAAATACAGCTCGAATAAAATGGAAGTGGATGTAGGGATTCAAGGAGATCGTCCATTTTTCTCAGTGAAGGATTACGGAATGGGGATTCCCGAGGAAGATTTGCAGCATGTTTTTGATCGTTTCTTCCGTGTAGACAAAGCCCGCAGCCGCGAAACAGGGGGTGTAGGACTCGGTCTTTCCATTGCCAAACAGATCGTCGATGCCCATCAAGGCGATATTGCACTCGATAGTGAAGAAGGGAAATGGACGCTCGTGACCGTTTTTCTGCCGGGGCAGGCTAAGAAATAGCAGGAGGTACGTATGAATAAAAAATGGAAAATAGGGCTGCTGGCGAGTTTTCTGTTGGTCACTACGGCATTTGGCATGCAACGGATCTTCGCGAGTATGGATTTGCAGTCCTTGTCAGAGGAGGAAGTCGAACAGATCGTGACGACCCGCTACCCGGGAAAGATTGAATCGATCTCCATGACGGATGTAGGGGAAAACAGTATTTACAATCTCCAACTCCTTAATGAGCGCGGAACATATAGTGTGATGGTAAATGCACATACAGGTGAAATTATTGATTTGAAGGAACTCTCCTTGGTCGCAGCCACTGCGCAGCCGAAGGCAAACGAAACGGCGACGAATCCAACGCAGCCGGGTTCAAATCCGACAGCTAGCACAGCGCCGCAACCGAATAACGGCGGGAAGGATGCTTTAGGCAGCGCGACCAAGCCAGCAGGGACGGGGACGGTGGGGACTGTTGCGTCAGGTAAACAACAGCCAGCTACAACCCAAACCCAAACACAGCAGCCGAAACCGAATCAAAGCGTGAAACCACCAGCGCAGCCACAGACCAAAATTACCGAGCAGCAAGCGAAACAGATTGCGACGGAAAGAACAAGTGGCGGCAAGATCGATGATGTTGATTTAATCGAGACAAAGAGTGGAGCAGTCTATCGGGTGATCACGAAAAAAGACTCCAAAACGGTAGATGTACGCGTACATGCTATTACCGGAAAGGTGCTTTCGACGACCACCATCGATAATAGCTCTACCGATGATGATGACGATGATGATCCGACACCAGCCGATAAAAATGGTAGTGCTCCGGCGGATACCTCTTCAAGTGATGACACGAGCACCATCGATACCGACGACGATGAACTGGATGATGGTGATGATGATTAAGATTTAGCATTCAAATAGAGAAAGCCGTCAGTGTCTGCATTGACGGTTTTTTCGTTCGGGAGGAAAAGAGATGGTGACATATCCGACAGAAGCGGTTCGCGAGACGATGGAGAAATGGTTTGCTATTTTTCCTGGTATGCGTGAATTGTCTCAGCAGCGAATCAAAACGCGCGATAACTGGAGAACTTGGGAGATAAAATTAGGTCATGAGCGTACAAAGCTGGAAATCGACAAAAAAACGGGTTATATAACGGAGTTTCGTTTGGAGGATGAAATTCATCAAGATTGGGTTGCTTCTGGAGAGCCAATCGATGCCAAGACAGCAACGCAGCGTATCATAGAAGTTGCAGAAGCACTGTATGGCGACCATCTGAGTGGGATGGTGAGAGATGAAATGGCGAGCTTGTCGGAGTATCGTGAAGAAAAGAATTGGAAACTTTCTTATCGTTATTGTTTTCACGACAATCCGCTTGCCAGCGTGTATCTGTTTATTACGTTAGACGAGTGGGGGAACTTGACTGACATCTACTACCGAGGATTTCATGATTTTGATCCGAAAAACAAGCCCTCCAAGCCAGAAGTGATAACAAAAGAGGAGGCGAAACAAGCGTATCTTACTTTGTATCAGGAAAATTTGATGCTCGCCTGCGACGAACAGGAAGAAGGGATACTCCAGTATCTCCCTGATGAGCCACCGATGGCCTATGCGGTTGTTCATGCCGAGACAGGGCAAATCACTAAGACCGTGATAGGAGGTAGACACCCTAAGGAAAAACACTCAGAGATTATTCCAGTAGTAACCCAAGGAAAATCTCTAATTTTTTCAAACGTGCAAGAGATTGAGTTGTGGGTGAAGGAATCTTTTCAAATTGATGTAATCGAAGCGGATATCAAAAGAGAAACGCTTGTGACACCAAACGAGGATGGGGTCACTTATAATCCTAGGAGCGGTTATTTCAAACATATTGATGCTGCGAAAAAGCCGGACTGGCCTTCTACGATCCATTACTTCTGGTCGCTGCCAGAAGCAGAAGACGCGGAAACCGTCTACGATCCTGATTTTGTATGTGTGACTCTCAATCGCCAGACCAACGAGCTACTTGCCTTTACGTTTAATCAAAAAATGGAGTATATAACGCCACGGATGTCGGACCGCGATGCTCTGCGAATAGCCACGCGCTATTTGGAAACATACATCGAGCAGGGGATTACCGAGTTGCACTATTATGAATTATGTTATTTACGTGGCACGGGAAATACGTATTACTTCTATGAGCGACGAAATGGGATCGTTTTAACAAATCGGATGTACTCCGTGAAAGTTAATCCTTGGACGGGCCAAGTAACTGGTTTTTACAAGCATGATGTACGTAAAAATAAAATAATTCCCGATCCGGGCTCGTGTGTGTCTACCAGGGAAGCTGCGGAGAGCTTCATGAGCTTGTATGACGTGGAGCTGGAATATGTGCAAGTGGAGGACAGAAATACAAGTAGAAGGGAAAAGTCTCCTGTTCCGTTCCCGGTCTATCAGCTCAAATACGCACGCACAGAGCGATATCAATATTTGGATGCCGTAACCAATCAATTTAAGCCCCGGACCCGGACGTAATGCAAAGTGAAACGGCTGATACTCTTTCACGTAGAAAGAAAAGAAGGAAGAGGATGTATCTGTTTTTTCTTGGATTAACGGTTTGCATGATCGCATGGATAGAGGGAGGCGTATTTCTATACCAAGGTGATTTGCGGTATACCTGATTGTGATTGCAAGCCAGATTGCTCACATTGAGGTGGCTAATGAAGATCAATACGCAGTGGATTCCATGTCATCGGCGCGCAGATCGATCCTTCTATATAGCGGGTAAAAAAATGCCGCTATGTGCCAGATGTGTTTCGATATTGGCTGGATACTTGATCGCGCCAGTTTTTGCAGGGATGCATCTCGTGACCTCTTACTATTTGATTGGATTGCTTTTACTGCCAATGCTCATTGACGGCTTTACCCAACAATGGAAGTGGCGGACAAGCAATAACAAGCTCCGATTTTTAACAGGGTTTAGTTTTGGTGTCGGACAGTCGTTACTCATTTCCAATCTCGTTTGGTTTTTGGTTGAGAGACTCAGGTGATTGAATTTCAATATTATGGTAATCCTTTCACCTGAGACATCCCTCCTATATAATACTGGTGGGGGGATATTAGTGATCCATTATAAGACATACATACGTGGTGAAGATTGCGAATGGGTGACTTTTGTCCATGGGGCAGGGGGCAGCTCATCGATTTGGTATAAACAACTGAAGGCATACAAAGAGAATTTCAATGTTCTTCTAGTAGATATGCGTGGTCACGGAAAATCTAAAGACATCCCAGGCAAGCTGTTCAAAACATACACCTTTGATGATGTCAGCAGAGATATCATTGAGGTTTTGGATCATGTAAAAATCACTTCCACCCATTTTGTGGGGATTTCCTTGGGGACGATCATTGTGCAGATTATTTCGGAGCAGGCCCCAGAGAGAATGCGCTCAATGGTTTTGGCAGGAGCTGTGACGCACATGAACGTGCGGTCGCGGGTGCTAATCACACTGGGGAATATGGTCAAACATTTCATCCCGTACATGTGGCTGTATCGACTGTTTGCATGGGTGATTATGCCGAGCAAGCGTCATAAAGAATCGCGCTCCTTGTTTATCCGCGAAGCCAAAAAGCTTTGTCAAAAAGAATTCAAGAGATGGTTCAAGCTGACAAAAGGCATTAATCGCTTCCTAGGAACCCTCTTTGATAAAGAGCCTCCCATCCCTACCTTGTTCATTATGGGTGACGAAGACCATATGTTTTTGCCGTTCGTCCAGATGCGTGTGAAAAAAAGACAATTTGCACAGTTGAGTCTAGTCGCTGACTGCGGTCATGTCGTCAATGTCGATCAGCCGGAAGAATTTAACCGAATTTCTATTGGGTTTATTCAAAATCAGTCGACAATAGCGCAAGGAATGTATGTATGGAATCCAGCATAGCTTCGTAAGATAAGAGCCGCAGAGGATGCTTCTGGGGTTCTTTGTTTTTTCTTCGGTTGCGATTGGCGAAGAAAAATGTTCCAATGTGAGTATGAATATGGGAAATAATTATATTTGTAGACAGGAGGGAGACACATGTCGATTCAAAATGAACATGATTTGCTGTGCTTGAAACGGATCGGTAGTATTGTGGCAGAGGCAAGAGAGACGATGATTAGGGCCGTGCGAGCAGGTGTGACTACAAAAGAACTCGACCAGATTGGCGGAGAGATCTTGGCAAAGTACGGAGCACGGTCTGCACCGAATATCACCTATGATTTTCCAGGGCATACATGCATCAGCGTCAATCACATTGTTGCGCATGGCATCCCTGATGATACCGTCCTGCAAAATGGCGATATCATCAATATTGATGTCTCGGCAGAGCTGGATGGATACTTTGCCGATACAGGTGCTTCTATCGTGGTAGGAGAAGGCGAGCCTGAAAAGCAATCCTTATGCCAATGCGCCGAGGAGTCGCTGTATAAAGCATTGGATGCGGTAAAGGCGGGATCGAAGCTAAGCCAGATTGGTCGCGTTGTTCACCAGGAGGCCAGGAAAAAAGGTTTTACAGTCGTCAAAAACCTTACGGGTCATGGCATCGGCAAAAGCTTGCATGAAGAGCCTGCTTACATTTTGAATTACTATGACAAAAAGGATAGACGCTTGCTCACAGAAGGTCTCGTGTTGGCGGTTGAAACATTTATTTCAACGGGGACGGAATATGTGGAGGATGGCAGGGACGGTTGGGCGATCATTACGCCTGATAAGAGTTATGTAGCTCAATACGAGCACACCATCGTTATAACGAAGGGGAAGCCACTTATTTTAACAGCTTGATTGCAGGGAGACCTCAGATTGATGAGGTCTTTTTTTGTGAAGAAAAACTTGCAGAATAGCCAATGATTGTATATTCTTTGTATAGGAATATACGTTCGTATTATGTGAAGGAGGTTGCTTTCCATGAATCGGTGCGGCTGGGTGAATCAAGACCCTATCTATATGGATTATCACGATCACGAGTGGGGAGTTCCTGTCTATGAAGATCGTTTGCTCTTTGAATATTTGAATTTGGAAGGCGCTCAAGCCGGACTGAGCTGGTACACGATCTTGAAGAAGCGGGAAAATTATCGAAGAGCGTTTGATAATTTTGAAGCGGAGAAAATCGTTCAATATGATGAAGCCAAGATCGAGCAATTGCTGACAGACGAAGGCATCGTTCGAAACAGGCTGAAGATTCGCGGCGTCGTGAAGAACGCCCACGCGTATTTGCGGGTTGTGGAGGAGTTTGGGTCCTTTAGCAGCTATATTTGGTCGTTTGTAGGCGGGAAGCCGATTCATAATCATTTTCAGGAAATGAAGGATGTACCTGCTTCTACCGAAATCAGCGACAAGATGAGCAAGGACTTGAAGAAGCGGGGTTTTACGTTTGTCGGTTCAACCATTTGCTACGCCTTTATGCAAGCAGTCGGCATGGTCAATGATCACGCAGCGACATGTGATCTCTATCAAAAAAACTAGGACGAGCTTACAGAGAGGGAGAATGGCATGAACGAAAATGATCTCTTACTCTTAAACTTTGAGGAAGTAAGACGTAGAAGCATCAAAGTTTGGAAGGCAATTCCTAAAGAAATGCTGAACTGGAAGCCTGACGATAAAGCGTTCACGTGCGGGGAAATGATTCGCCATGTCATCGAGGGTGAGTTTTTGTATCACCAGATTTTGATCCAACGGGGAAGCGCCGCTTTGTCTACTATCCCCAATCCGTATGAAACCAAAGAGTTTTCGACCGTAGAAGAAGATTTGGCCTTTGCGAAGCCGTATCGAGAAGAATTTCTCCGCTTCGTCAGAGGGTTGTCCAAGAGCGATCTAGAGAGTGTCCGCATCGATCGATCCGATGTAGGCTATGTCCGCACGCTTGGAGACATGCTGCTGCGAATCGCCTATCATGAGTCGGTACATACCGGTCAACTGTTAGATTATATGCGAACGATGGGTGTTGAACGTCCGAATATATGGGATTAAATGAGTGCGAAAGATAGAAAAGCAGGCAAGCTCTTCTGTTGTGAATGCGAGAGGGGCTTGCTTTTTTATTTATAAAAAAAGGTCCTTCTTCATTTAAGGTGTTTCTTGCGTGATGGGCAGATAAAACTCAAAAAGTATGAGAAATATGTACTTTTGAAGAGTAGGGACATCAGTTGTGTAAGGATAATTTCATACTTCTACACAGGCACGATCTCCACTTGAGATCGTGTTTTTTGATGCCTTCTTTGAAGTTTTTGCAGAGAATCGACCAAAAAATTATCTCCAAAAATCTGGTGGAAAGAACTTGAACTTATTACCGTAGTATGAGATACTTGTACTACAAAGAGAACGAACGTTCCTATTTCCGGATGAAAAAGACAGAAGGTGAAGCATGTGACAGATGAGCAGTTGAAAGAGCATTGCAGAAAAGTGCTCAAGAGGATTGCTTGGCGATTGCAGTACGCTGCCAAGAAGCGTTTGTACAGGGAGACGGTGATCAAAGAGGGGATGCGGGGAACGGAAGCGATCGAGGACAACCTGTCGCACCTGTATGTTCAGGAGGTGTTGATGCAACTCCCAGAAAAAGCCCGAATCATTATCAAACATGTCGTCCTTCAAGGAATGACAGAAGAACAGGTAGCCAAAAAACTGAATATGACCAGACAAGGAGTGAGTAAATGCAAAAACAAATATTTGCGCCAATTGGCCGAGAAGCTGACTCGTTCAGCCTGACCCTCCAAAAAGCACAGTCAGGGGATAATCGGGCTGTACTGACGATTCTCGACTTTCTGCTTCCCGACATGGAGTACCTTGCTTCCTTTATCAAACTACCTCGCGAAGAGAGCATGCAAGAAATGAAAACCGCGATGCTCGAAGCGATCCGCAGTGGAGAAGTGATGCTATGATGACGATTGATTACGTTCAGGTTCTCGCGGTTGTCGTGTGCTTCCTTGCTTTAATCGTCACGTTTAAGCAGGTAGATTTGCAGATTCGGATTAATAATCTGTTCAACCTGCAATTAAAGGCAAACAAAGAGAAAAAGAAAGAGCAACTGGAACAAAAAAAAGAGACTCCGACTGACGATCGGAATCCCCATTAAAGGCTTGGGGCAAAGAATACAACTGGTGAGTATCCTCTTTGCCCTCTTTCATTATACAAGAAAATGTCTATGCAAAGGAGATACGTACGAAATGATAGAAGCAGCATTAATCGGAGCAGCTGTCTTATTGATCGGAGTCATTATCGGACAGATCGGTTTGTCTCAAAGATTAAGAAAAGGCGCAAGAGTCAACGAAAACCGTTAAGCAATCATTTGGACTTCATATATGACCGAGGGGGAATAGTGCCTTGATCAGCAAAGATGTTTTCATGGAAGCAGTATGCGAGGTGTGTCCGGCGACGTGCTGGGGAAAGAAATCACATTGCCAGGTTCATGATAAGCACGTAGGAAAAATCGATTCTTGCCCGGAGTGGGACAAGTACATGCGGGATCAAGAGGCAAAGGGGCAGAAAAAGACAGTATCCGCTAGAAAAGAAGGCTTCGTCCGGCTGAGTGAGCAAGCACCCATCGTAGATTTTCTACAAAAGGCCGAAGAAGAAATTCGCGACTACAATTATATGCAAATCGAGATCGTGCGCATCCAGCGGTTTTTGCGTGAAGCAGGGGAAGGAATGGTCGCACAGTACGGACTGGATGCAGGGATGCCGAAAGGAAAAGGCAGCAATGGAGATAAGACGCACGCAGAGGTTGCACGCCGGGAGCGGAAATGGAAGAGGCTACAAAATCTGCAGGATAAAATCGAGCGGATCAACCAAGCGGTCGAGACGATTCCGGGGGAGCAGGAACGCTTGATAGTCGAAGCTTTGTTGGATGGCGATAAGAACAATCTGATTGCTAAAGAAATCGGCGTGTCCCGACAGCGGTATTATGAAATCAAGCGCAGTGCCGTGATGAAGATGGCATGGGCGATGTATGGCGATCAGGCTCTGCAGACTGGATAATGAAAAACAGAAACTGGCTTACTAAACGAGAAGCTGTCTGATAAAGACAGCTTCTTTTCATTTTCACAAGCATGTTGAATCTGACAAAGGTTGACACTTCCTGACACATCGGGTCATTTTCCCAGTTTTTCCTCCAGTTCGGTTATACTTGAGTCAAGCGAAACAAGTAAGAGAGATAAGAGCCATCCGATGAAGCTGTCGGGTGGCTTTTTATGTACGCCGACGACTCAAATGTTCGGCGAGCGGGGAAAACGGCGATTGGCGCCACACGATGGCGAGTTCAAAGCTATAGGCTACTCGCTCCCTGCTCGGCGGGCATTTGCCGTGAATGCCTTGCCAAATGAAGTGAAATAGTGGGGGGAAGAGTCATGTGACGAAGACAGAAGAGATACCGCAAGTATGGGAGGTGAAGCTGGATGGATCGTGAGCTAGCCGTTCTCATTGAACTGGTGAATGAAGCGTATCCAAAGCTCGCTACAGTTGTAAACGTGGACGATTGGATGGCGCAGAGATTCCAACCGCCAATCGCGTTTCTGTTGACGCAAGGGATCCGTGAAGAAGGAAGAAGCCTCACTTCCTATCAGGTGGTCTCAGAAGCAGCCATCGTACTCCACTATCCAAAGGTAGCAGGTGTTTACCAGCCGCTTTCAGCAGAACCGCTGCGTGAGCTCCTTCGCCAAAATCAATTTAGCTATCAAGGCAAGACGTCTGGAGTGTCCATCGAGATCGACAGCTCCACCTTGCGTATTTGGCGGGATAAAAAGGACCGGACGGAAATCGCGTTTCAGTTCACCTACAACGTGGCGGTGCAGAGAGCAGTCACAGACAAAATCAACGAATTTGATGTAGAGGGGGCCCGATCATAGTGGCACGAAAAGAACAACAAGCACAGGCCCCAGAGCTTGTGCAAACCAAACAAGAGTGGATCAAGAGCGCCGCTTACCTTGGAGCCGAACGGTTCGAGGTAGCAGGTGCTCTTTTTTCTGAAGCAGATGATCAACTACTGGCAGAAGGACAAGTGAAGAGCCGACTGACCAAATACAAAGGCGGGGTGTAAGCATGACCATTCAACGTGAACGTCCGGGTGTAACGGTCGAATTAATCGCAAAAGCAAAAGAACGTGTAGTACCGAAGAGCGGAGTCGTACTGGTGCCGTATCAAGCAGAGTGGGGCGCGCCAGATGAGCTGGTGAAGCTGGGTAGCTTTGAGGAGCGACTTGCTCAGACATTTGGCAAGGTCGATACCGTGGAGCTGGCAGCAGAAGGCGGCGCGACGATTCTCGCGTACCGCATGACGAATGGCACGGCCACAAAAGCAGCGTATGAGCAAGCCGATGCGATCAGAGTCGAGGCTCTGTATCCAGGCTTGGTGGGTAACGAGCTGAAGGTTGCCATCACTTCCTCAACGTCCGAGCCAGGCAAAAAAGAACTCCAAGTAACAGGCCCTCTGCAAACCGAGAAGTTTTCGTTTGCGGATGCGAATGAGCTGGTAGCGAAAACAAGCCAATCCAACTACGTGCGTGTAAAAAAGCTGGGCGAGACTGCCGTTACAATCGTGCCAGAAACAGCGCTGACAGGAGCGAAAAGTGGCACAGTAGCGCTGGCACCAGCTGACTCGACTAAGCTGTTCATGGCGGTTTCCGGTGCTGATTTTGACACGATGTATCTGCCTTTTGACGATGCGGCTGTACAAGCGGCAGCGAAGCAATTCATGAACGATCGTCGCACGCAAAACAAGAAGCTCAGCACGCTGGTGATCGGCGGCAAGGCAGCGGATGACGAGAACATGGCGAAGCACATCGAGCGTTCTGTGGCACAAAATGCCCGTTTTGTCGTGAATAGTGCCATTGCTGGTCAACACAACAACGGAAAAGTATACGGCAGCCTGGAGTGGGCCGCATGGGTAGCGGGTATGATTGCAGCAACTCCTGCGCATGAATCGCTGACAGCCGTCGTCGTTCCGTTGAAAAAAGCGCACAAGGATTGGGGCCACACCGATATTTTGAGTGCGCTCGGCTCTGGTACGCTGATCGCAACTCGCGACGGAGATGTGTACATCATCGAGAGCGCCGTCAATACGCTGGCTGTTCTGGGTACGCATGAGCGCGAGGACTACGGCAAAATCCGCGTCAGCATGACGCTGGATCAGATCGTCAACGACATTAGCCAAGTCGGCAAGAAATACAAAGGCAAGCTCGGCAACAACGATTTGGGCGGCGCAGTGTTTGTCTCTGCCGTCAACGCGTACATGACCGTCCGCGAACAGCAGGGCGCGATTGATACAGGCTGGACGTTTACGGATCAAAAGAACGGCATCGGGGATCGCCGTGGCTTCCTCTTGTCTGCGAAACCGCTTGATGCCATCGAATACTTTGACATTGACTGGGAGGTGCTGTAATTGGCTATTGCACGCGATATTAAACTGAAGAACTGCCAAATTTACGATGAAAACGGAGACCCGATCTTCGGTACCTTGGAAGGAAAAATGGTCCTCAAGGTAGAGTACGGCGATACGAATCGTCTGCAAAAAGGAAAAATCCAGACCGTCAACGACTGGCATGTAGAAGTGACGTTGAAAATTACCGCAACCAACGCTGCGTTGAAATACTACTGCGTCGATCAATTAACGCAAGGCAAAACCCCAGTCCTCCCATTCCTGATCGGCGAGACGCTGGACAAGGAAGCAGGCAACTCCGAACGCGTCCGCATTTCCAATATCGTGCTGAACCCAGACGAAATTACGCTGTGGGAAGCAAAAGCAGACGGCAACGATCATGCGACCTACGACCTGAAAGGGATGTCCATCGAGAAGCCGGACTACCTGGATGAATTGCCAACCTACACGGAATAGGAGAGTGCTTGCATATGAACAAAAACAAACTCGAGAAATTTTTGGCCAAGGCTAATGAACAAGCTCCGCGAAAAGAAATCACCGTCACCATCGATGGTGACGAGTGGAAGGTACGCCAACTGAATTTGTCCGAGCTGCGTGATTGCGAACGCATGGCTGACAAAGGCGAGAAAACGGATTGGTTCCTGTACAACGATGCACGTCTGGTGAAAGCCACCGAGCACGATTTTCCTTGGAATCAGGAAGAGCTGAAGAAAGCGTACAAGGTCGGCACCAAGTACGAGCTCGTCGAGAAAATTTTCCGTGACAATCCAGAGGGATACACCAAGCTGCTCAATGCGGTCCGTGAAGTCAATGCAACCCAGACGGAAGAAGAAGCTATTGAAGAAGCAAAAAACTAATCCGATCTGACGGCGAGGCCTGGCATATTTGCCGTGCCTTTTTAAAAGGCAGAGGCCGCCCGTCGGATCTACTCGAGTACGAAGTCGATTTGTACAAGCAGAAGCTGTTTATTTTTGCTTGTCAGATGATTGAGGCGGAGGACGAGGAAAGAGCTGGGGGGTAGGTCTCCCGGCTTTTTTCGGGTTCTGCTGGGTGTAGACATCTGGGAGGACAAGGAGGTGAAAGAATGGCAGGAACAATGATGGAAACGTTTGATTTAGTAGGTAAATATGACGGTTTCGCAAAAGGACTCCTGGGCTCACTAACTCCCATGATCGAAAAGTCTCTTGGAACAACGCTGAGTTCGGTTGCCCAAGAAGCTCAGGCGACTGAAAGAGAAAAGACGCTTTTTGAAATTGGTGGCAAAAGTAATGAGCAACTCCTGAAGGTAGAAGAGACTTCCATAACCATACGTGAACTCAATCCTGATATAAAGAAAGATCAAGCATACGTCCTCATCGCCAAAGCCGAACTTGTGCATGCAACCAATGGTTTAAAGTATGCAGAAAAAGCAGGCATGCTGAAAAACACGACGAGGTTTACGGAAGATGAAATCATGAAAATGATGAGCTCCATTGAGTTTTCTACTGGAGTTGATAGTACCGTTAGGCAGTCAAACGCCGTTCAGCATTTAAGCAACTTGGGAGGGGGAGCCGCGACCGGAAAATTTGTGGAATCCATGGCTCACTTCAACCTTCAGAATGGCAAATTGCTGAATACGCCTGAAAAAATGGCCGCTACTTTTGTCTCAATGGGAAAGCTTTTGAATGATTTTAAAACGTATGGCGCTTTACAAGAGAATGCAATGAAGATGGCAGACAGTGGTGATCTTGCCACAATCCTTGAGAAGCATTACAAGGCTCAAAATAAGAAGGATGCAAAGGCTAAGGCCGCCCAAGATATAGCAACGCTGAATCGAAGTCTCGCAACGGGGGAGAAAGAAACAATAAATATCGCCCTCGGAAAACTCCTGATGACTTTTTCTAGCATCCAGGATAAGACTTTACAACAACGTGCATTCGATACTTTGACAGGCGATGCCGGAGATGACATGGCGAAGGTTCTGCGAGAAGTAAGAGATATGACTACAGGGGATTTTGTGCCGGAACAGGGGAAAGAGAGCGAATATAAAGTCGGAAATGCAGCGGTGAATGCACATCAACTGTCTGCACAGAACGATGTTTATTTCAAACCCGGGCAGGCACAAGCGATGGCGAGAAACGAGGCCATGGAGATCGCGACTCTGTACGCAGAACAAATGTCTGGGATAAATACAGGGATTTCGAAAGCAGCTGAAGGAGTAATGGGCTCGTTTAACTCTTTGGACGAGTCGATAAAAAGTACTGCGATTTTTACCGGAGGATTACTAATCCTTGGCAGTGCTCTGTACCATATAATATCTCAACTGAGAAAAATCAAAGATCTTCGGACAACCAAAGAAAAGTTTCCTCAAGAAGCGACTGGTGGAAAAGACTGCTGCTGTTGTTGCGATGGCACACAAAGCCCTTCTTCTAAAAAGAAATCAAAGAAAAAAAGTTCTCCGGATCGCCGCCCTCCAACAGGAGAAAAATCTGCTTCGAATAGTGGTGGTCCCCAAGGACAAGCCGGGAAAACAAAAAACAATGCTCCAACAACTTCTACGGCAGGAAAAAAACAACCGGACGCTGGTGGCGGTAATTCGCAAAAAGAAGCAGAGAAAACTGACGGCAAAAACAAAAATCAAAATAGTGCGCCAACTCCCTCTTCTGCAGGAAATCAACCCGGATCAGATAGTGGCGGCAATCATGCTGAGGCTGGTAAAGCTGCCAGCAAAGGTGGCTGGAAACAATTGCTGAAAGGAGGACTCAGAAGGGTTCCTCTTCTGGGAACTTTATTAGGCGTCACAGCTATTGCAGGCTCAGAGAACAAGCTGGATACTGCAGCACAAGTAGGGGCAGAAGCACTTGGTGGCTGGGGAGGGGCAGCAGCGGGAGCGGCTACTGGAGCAGTTATTGGTTCGGTGTTACCTGGGATTGGTACAGCAATCGGGGGGATAGTTGGTGGTCTTATTGGTGGCATGGGTGGATCAGCGGCGGGTGGAGCCCTATACGATGGGATCAAGTCGTGGTGGCAGAACAAGACTCCTGCGCCATCTGCAGCTATGAAACCAGCAATTCAAGCAGGTCCTCCTGCTCCGAATCACTCGCCTGTTGGTAACTCAACTGGGAATCCGCAGCCTGTCTCCATTGCTATTCCGCAAGTTTCGATTCCACTGCACGTACAAGGCGTACTGCAAGATATCCCGACCATGTTAAAAATGCTCAGCGATCCATCTGTCGCGCAGAGGATCAAGGACATCATCGAGCGCTCCCTGCTGGATGCAATAGAGACGAGGGGAGGGGTAACGACATGATCCGTCTACAAGGCAAATACAGGCTGACGTTTCCGGTAACTCCTGCGGAAATCCAGTTTCGCGGCTATGGCAACGACATCGAAAGCTCGACATCGATTACGTTATTGTCCGGCAATCGCATCTCTTCCAGACGTCCAAAGTCCATCTCTTTTGACTTCATCTTACCTGGAGACAGTACGGCTCCCTATGTCGAGGTGCAAGGCTACCAAGGGCCTAGACAGTGGCTTGCTGGATTGGATCGCTTAACGGGCTCTGAAGCACTTTTGACTATAGATGAGCTTGATTTGGCTTGGAATGTGCTCATTGGGCCTTGCGACGGCAAATTTCTTGGAAAAAACGTCGATTTTCACGGCTCGATTGAGCTACCGTTGTTTGTCAAAGATGAATTCATTACGTGGAGCAATCAGACGCAGCTTCTATCCCCGGGTGCGGTCATCACGCGACAGCAGCCAGCTCGTCCGAATACGAGCGGGAAGGTAGCAAAGAAGACGCAGAAGCAGCAAGCGGCCCCACGGATAGACAGTAAAAGGTTGGAAGACAGGAAAAGAGAGATTCACGAAAAGCTAGAAAGAGAAAATAGAATGTAACGGAGGGCAGACGAAATGAAAGTCATTTACGGAAAAGAACAGACCCGCTATGACCTGACCCCAGCCGTTACCGAGCTTTCCTGGTCCTCGGCCAGAGGACAAATCGCCCAAAATTGTGATGTGAGAATCAAGGAAGGCCCGCCGTTGCAATCGGCGGGTTTTTTGATGCTCTTTACGGGTGCAGAGCTCAAGGAATCCCAGCAGCTTTTCCATGGTCCACTCGTTCGTTTTGACCGAGACGATCGAACAGGCGATCTATCGGCCACAGCATACGAACTTGGCTGGTATTTGCAAAAAAACGAAATCTCCAGACTCAAGCTGGATGGAGATGCAGGGACAGAGCTTGCACGAATCATCAAGTCGGCAGGTATCCATTTTAGCTGCCCGGCGTTCGGCTTTACGGTGAAGGAGAGAATCTCGTCCCAATCATACACGTCTCTCTTTACTTCGCTAACCGAGCAAGCGTACGAAAAGACAGGCATCCGCTATTTCGTGCAATACCAGCGAGACAAACTGACGGTACTCCCCGAGGGGAAAAACAGCATCATCCCGATGTTCAAGGCGAGCTTGCTCACAAGCAGCTCGACGGGAGAGAGTATCGAGGATGTATACACCGTTGTGACAGTGGAGCGTTACCGGGATGATCGGGTCGTGAGCAGTGCAACGAAATCAAATGATAGCCTGGTCAAACAAATAGGACGCATGCAAAAAGTCATCGATGCAGGAGAGGACAAAAACGTGGCCGGATTGGCAGCCAAGCAACTCGCGGAGTTGTCCAAAATCCCCAAGACAAGGTCCATTTCGGTTAGGCACGAGGATGAAAATGCAGCAAGGCTGCGTGCGGGCTGGCTCATCAAGATTATGGAAAAAGACAATAAAACTATTACAGATTGGATCGTCACTAGCTGCCAAGCGCGTTGGCAGGGCGGTCAATACACAATGGATCTCCAATTGGAAAGGAGGACGTAAGAGATGCATTCGGTTATCGCAAAACTGCGAGGGCACGCACAGGACGGCATCGAGAATACGCAAGGGGAATTCGGCAAACTTTTGTCGTTCTCGCCCTTGTCTGTAAAGCTCGACGAGGACCCGACACCCTTGGAGCCGTATGAGCTGTCGGCATTGCGTTCTGCCCAATTAAAGCCAGAAGATGTGGGCAAAAAAGTAGCCCTGTTGCGATGCACCAACGAGCAATACCTCCTGCTTGGGGTGGTGGAATGATGTTTCCGCAGTTGCAAGGGAGAGAAGAGATATTGGCGCAAGGAACCGAACTGCCGATTCCGTGGACATATCGGTTCGATTGGGAAACGAAGCAGTTGAGGCAGGGACCAGACGGCAGATATTTGCGCACCAAGACATACGTGGAGTACTTGGAGGAGACGGTGAAAAAGATCCTCCATACACGGCGGTTTCGCTATGCGATCTTTTCGGAGCGGTATGGTGTGGATTTTTTGTCTGGCAAAGGGCGAATGCAGTCTGCGCTGTCCTTGTCTGTGATTAAGGCACAGGTGCAAGAAGCGTTGGAGGCGCACAGTGAGATTGAGCATGCGGAGGTACTCGATATCCGCTTTGAGGGAAATCGGGTTATTTTGCATGTGGAGATTACCGGGATGCGTGGTTCGACGAGAATGGAGGTGGATGCATGGCAACGTTAGAGAAGCCGGAGATGCCGATACTTCGGGAGACGCCGGACCAGATTTATCAACGGATGGCGAACCGGATGGAAAAATTGGCTGAGCAGCGCGGGAATACGCCGCCTGCTACGGAGGAAGGGGAAATCTACTATGATCTGGGCTACCCGATTGCGGAGGAAATCAGCGATCAGCAGCAGCTTTTGGAATATGGATTTCTACAGAGATTCCTTCCTTGGGCGGACGGAGAGTTTTTGGATGCAATCGGCGTATTCTTTGGACTGCAAAGGAATGTGGCAGAAGAGGACGATGTCTACAGACAAAGGCTGATCGACAGGGCTCGAACAGAAGAAGGGGACGGACGCAGGCAAGACTATGAACGCTGGACCCGAAATGTTGAGGGTGTAGGGGGAGCAGTCGCCGTCGAGAAAGCACGACACGATTTGTCTATTGATGTGTACATTACGGACTTGGCTGGTCAGCCAGCTACACCTGCGCTGGCACAACAAGTACGGACGAAGCTGGAAGACAAGCGACGCGCGCTGCACGATCTCCAAATCCATCCTGCAAAAGTGTTTCCGGTAGCCGTTAATGTCAAAGTGATTACGCGTCCAGATATAGATATGGCAAAGATTCAAGAACAGATCATCAAGCAAATCCAAACCTATTTAAAAGGGCGTTCGCAGATCGTATACCAGCAGATCGGTGCGCTCTTTTTCGTGGATGGCGTGACGGATTTTACAGGCTACACCTTAAATGACGGGGAAGTGAACTTGACGGTGCCTGCTGATTCTGTGGCGACGTTAACCGTGGTGGTGACGACATGATTCCAGAGCGCTATCGGCGGATGCTTCCGCCGCAATGGTATGAGAATGAAGTGGCGGAATACCACTTGGAAGGTGCGGGTACAGCGGTAGATGCTTTCCATTCTCAGCGCGAGGACCTCCTGCAACAGTTTAGCCCATGGTCAGCAACCTGGGGACTGGATGTTTGGGATTGGATCTACTTTGGCAGTAAGCAATTGCAGACCATTGAAGAGCGACGTAAAAACATTCAAAGAAAGCATTGGGCTAGGTCGCCATTTACTTTACCTGTACTAGAAGCAATGGGGCAAGCTGCTGGAGAACTAGAGAAAGTAACAGAGGATTTCCCGAATAAGGAGATTGTTTTCGAATTCTCAGCGGAACAACCAATTAATGCTGTTGGATTGTCCAAGGATTTTGAGTGGATACGGCCTTTGCATGTCAATAGTAGCAGGGTGGCAGTTAACAGCAGAGGTGAAGATATCCTTATTTCGGCTCCAACTCGGTTTATTGAGGTTGAATATCCAATCTGTGGAATGTTCTATCCAGAAGACGACATGGAAGGACGCATTTTCCGAGAAACGGTGCAGGTTGCTGAGGCTACCCGTTTTCATGCGGTGAACTATCCGCTAACAAACATGATGTATCCAGAAGGGGAGGTGTAAGGCTTGGCTATCATCCAAAATCGGTTACTAGAATTGTTGCGAGATGATTTAAGTAATCAGATTAAAGGAGCATTGATTAACGTAGACGGTACGCTACGATCCTATCCGATCTACAAAACAATTAAAAATGGCTTCAAAGTAACCAAATATATTTACTTAGACGATGTACAGGCACAAGGGCGCATTCAGTCCGCGGTATTAGTGGATAGTGAGGGCAACGCTCTAGCCATTAAAAACATGCAGGTGGTAAAGGGTGACAGCGGGCTGTTGGTTGCTTTTGAATTTTCTCTGGAAGTGAAGGTGGTATAAGTGGCTTATCAAAAGACGACCTGGGTTGACCATATTGTTGACCCCGTAACGGGGGATGTAGTACAGCAGGGAACAAAGGTAACGGCAACACGGATGAATAAAATGGAGCAAGGGATTGCTGACGCACAAGTACTTACTGAGGCCTTGGCGCAGACAGTAATTGGTAGTCCGGTGATTTCAGGATTGGAGTTTTCAGCAAGTGGATTAACAGCTCAATGGACAGCAGGGGTGGCTTATGTAAATGGTGTGCGTTTTGAAGTAAATGTAGGGAGTATTAAGTTAAGTGCCACGCAAGGTCAGTATATTTACTTGGATTCAGATGGGGTTTTGAAAAACACTCCTTCTCAGGCAATCGCCGATGCTAAATGCAAACTGTGGTACTTTGCCACCGATGCGAATTCTATCATTACTTCGGTTGATAGTAGAAACATCGTGTCGAAGGATATGTTTGTTAAGCAAACGGAAGTTGCTGCGAATGGGGCAAATAAGATTCCTCGGTTGGATGTTCAAGGGAAAGGAGCTTTCAGCGTTACTGGTGAGGCTACAGGTACTCAAGCGAAATTGGATGCTCATACTGCAGCTGCCGACCCGCACACGCAATATGCGCTAGAAAGTGGAGCGAATTTCACAGGCTCAATCAAAAGCACTAGCTTTCTTCCGTTCATCGTCAAGGCAGCAGGACGAAAGAGTTGGGTGATACACAAAACAGAAAACAGTAATGATTTCGTTATCGCTCCGTCTGGTACAGTTGATGGAGAAGATTGGGACTGGACGAGAAGTTTTACTTTTACCGAAACAGCCCTACACGTTGCTGGGAGATCAATCGACGCCATCAAAGAATTCGCGTTATTGAACGGGACTAAAATTTCTGAAACAATCGGACAGAGAACGGCGATAAATGCCGAATCAGATCGTCTGGATGTAGTTTCGGAAAATGGACAAAGATTCATCCTTCGCGCCGAAGAAGGAATAGCGGCGATACAATTCATGAACTTTGATATGTTAGGAATCAACAAGACTGTCCGTAGCCTTAAAGACGCAAACGGGAAGTTTCGTCAGGTGGATCATTACAGAATCGACGGAACAACACTTTTCATGAGAACGACCCTAAACGGAACACCGGACGCAAACGGGAATTACCCATCTATGACGATCAAACGATACAAGAATGACGGAGTAACAGAGGCTATTTCGGTAGTAATGCCACTCGCTTATGACAGTGACGGGGATTACACATCATTTGGATAAGAAAGGGGGTTAAACGATGAACATTTCGAACTTGATGGCTGCACATGGTGTAGGTGTGGGAGGAAGAAAATTTGATTTTAAAAAAGAAATGTTAGTTTCCGCAACAAGGATGCGGCGGACTACTCATGGACAAACGACAGATACCGACCCCGTGGTCGCTGTAGGAAAAACGAAAGTCGCCCAAAGGCGCAGCGAGTCTTTTTCGGTGGTTGATGTTTATGACCACAGAACAAAACAACTTATTTGCAGCATTAACCTTTCAAGTCAATTCGGCGTAGGGTTTTACCCGGATACCACATCAGCCATAATTTCAGGCGCTTTCATTGGTGATTATCTAGTCATGAGTATTTTCAACGGATCAACCAGACACCAACCCGTTTACAATGCCACGACAGGCGCGTATGTCAGGAATCTAAGCGCGGGATACGGTTGGATAGATTGGAGGATTGGGCCGGATGACGCGTTGTATACCGTTGAAAATGCGAATCTCCGAAAAATCGACACAAGCGGAAATATCGTATGGACAACGCTCATTAGCACTTCAAATGGCAATGGCGCTATCATTGCTGGGTTTGAAGATGGATTTGTCTATATAGGGCATTCCGCAAATGGCATCATGTCATATTACAATATGACAACCGGGGCGAAACAGGCCGAGCGAATGGTTACATCCTATTCCACGCAAACGATTGGGACAATGCGAAAATTCGGCTCGGAGTATTTTGTATTGAATAGCGGTAATGAGTACCGAGTTTTTACTGACAATACGCTTCAAACACCCGCACGTACAGTCAAGGGCGTAAGTTTTTTTTACAAAATTAGTGATACGGAAATGTTGGTGTGTGGCTATGCGGGTACGGCGGGTTATGGTGAAATGTTTACCGTGAATCCGGCCAATTTCGCCGTTATAAATCCATGCATATCTGCTTTCAATATTTTGGAGCAGCCCATTTACGAGGAACAAGGTAAGGTTATTTATTTTCCTGCTAAAAAGACACAAGGTGATTTCATGGCAGGTCAAAGCCTTGTGAAAGTACATTTGAAAGGGTGAGTGTTATGTATTTGGTTTTGCACAAGAAAATCAATGACAAAAACATGGTTTCGAGCATTATTAATCTTGACGTTGCAACAGATTTGCCACAAGAGGTTATTGATTCCGGGGTTATCGTTGAGAATGAGCCATCCCCGGAGGCTGTGACAGGAAAAACAGCAACCATATATATCGATCTTGGCACAAAAAAATACTATTACGAGTATGCAGACCGACCACTAACACAAGACGAAGAGATTGCAGACCTTAAAGCGAAACTCAAAGTGACACAAGACGCGATTGACGCCACCTTGCTCACATAATCAACTACACGGAGGGATTGGACAATGGCAAGTAGACTGTACGCTTATTGCAAAATGCGCTGGGAAGATGGAGCGTGGACAGAGGCTGAATTGACAATAGCCGTCACCAAGAAGCACATCACAGATCCAGAAAAAACAGAGATTATGACACAACCACAAAAAAGCATGTAGAGCGCCTTATCCTAATTAGGAGAGGCGCTTTTTCATGGAAAACTCAGCTATCTATCACGAAGACCAACAGCTCGCCCCGTTCCTAGCGGGGCTATTTTTATTCCTTCATAATGGATTAATAGGAGGAGACACACCATGAAATCCCTACACAGCCTAGAAAGCATCGCAACCCCAGCAAACGCCTGGGCGACAGCAGCAGGTGCAATCGTGTCGCCCGCCTTTCACTATCTATACGGCACCAACCGCCAAGACATCCTAGTTGTCCTCTTCTTCCTAATCGCCCTCGACTGGATCACAGGCATCTCCGCCGCCAAAAAAGACCAATCCTACTCATCCGACTACGGCCTGTCCCGAATCCCACGGACTCTATTCCTCATGGCCCTACCAGCCGTAGCCAACCTCCTAGACCGCGTCATGGGTACACCAGGCTTCTTATTCTACGGCGTCACCTTCGGCCTCATCTACCACACCTGGACAAGCCTGACCGCCAATGCCCACCGCGCAGGCTGGCCGATGCCCAAATCCGTCGAGAAATTAGTCAGTGCCGAAATCAAGGCAAAGGCTGAGCGAGCCAAACGAAAGGAGTCCTAGTAAACTATGAAAATCACCGAGATGCTTCTGACCAACGAAAATTCCCGCCCGAAAAAGAAAATCGTCCCAAAAGGAGTCGTCATCCACTGGACGGCCAACGAACGCAGCGGTGCAAATGCCGCCGCCAACCGAAACTACTTCAACAGACCAACGACAGTCGCGAGCGCACACTACATCGTGGATGACAAAGAAATCATTCGCTGCCTCCCCGAGGACGAGATGGGCTACCACGTCGGGGCGAAAACTTATTCACAGGCCGCCTTGAGCAAGTTGAGCAACTACCCGAACAACTGCACGATTGGGATTGAAATGTGCGTCAATGCAGATGGAAGCTATGAGAAAATGTACGAGCAAACAGTGGCACTGACTGCGGATATCTTGAAACGACATGGCTGGGGAGTCGAGCACCTGTGGCGTCATTACGACATTACGGGGAAAAACTGTCCGGCCTTTTTTGTCGTCAATACGACCGCTCAAACATATACGGGAATGTCAGCGAAGGACGCATGGGCAAAGTTTCAACAGGATGTCCACAGGTTTCTCACAGCTTATCCACAAAAACCACAGCCTGATGTGGATAAGTGCGCAGTTGAGCTGACACTTACTTCCACTGGAAAATTAATCGATGATGTATCCTATGTACCCATCCGAATGATTGCGGAGGCAGTGGGTGGAGCAGTGGAATGGGAGCCTTCCACGCAAAAAGTGACCGTGAACGGACAGGAAGTCTCCTATGTAAACGACCAGGGAACTACTTTTGCGAAAACAAGAGAGCTGGCTGCCTTACTTGGATTGCAAGTGGAGTGGGACGAGCCGAGAAAAATGGTCGTATTAAAGAAATAAAAGAAAAAGCCGCAGATCCCGTCTGCGACTTTTCTATACATACTTTTACTCAATCAAAATCTGAATGATATCCGCTGCACTCAATACAGCGCTTGGCTTCGTCTCCTGCTCATTCAGACGAATATGCCCGTCCTTGATCTTGCGGACAATCTCGCTGCGGCTCCAGCCTTCTATCTGTTCAGACAGCAGCTTGTCGAGTCTGAACCGAGCTTCTGCGCGCTCAATCCGAATCGTCACTTCCTGAACGCCCTTTTCCTGGTATTCATGCAAGGGGAGAGTAGGCAGCGGCGCGATTTCTTCACTAAACTCCGTATCTGGCACCTCCCGATGATCCGTAAAGGCTTTGTAGATGGCTAGCTTTTCGTTCCACGTATGATTTTTTTCGCATTTATAGATAGCGAAGCGATAGATGTTTTTGCCGTTAGCGTTGTGGCGGCGGATGTTGGTATCGAAAAAGAGAACGATTCGCCCGCAATTGCTGCAATGTCGCCGCACTGGCTGATTTTCATGATTTTCACGTAAAACCCACGTATGCTCGATGATATGCATGGTCCTTCACCTCGTGTAAAAAGTGAAAGGAACGCACCTGCTATTTGGATGTCCTGTAGGGCAGGCCTAATTTTGGACACAAAAAAACGGAGATTCCCCATAGCGAACCTCCGTCAGGATAACCACCTACAGATTTCGTTACGTTCCTTTGTAATGGGAAAAAAGGGCAGACTGCACCTGTGCGAAAAACAGTTTGTTTTCCGAAGGGCCAGCTATCCAGTTTTTTAGGCCATTACAAAGTAGTTGTTGGCATACGTAGTTACCGTACCTTTCCATCCAAATAGACGTGGAATGAATATACCATATAATGGTTTAGTTTCCAAGGGGGATTGTATTGTTGACGACAGGAGAGCGAGTGGTTTTGACGCGTAAAGGAGCGGAGCCGTAGATTTGCTTCATCCAGGTTCGCGCTTCCGCAAAGTCACTCTCCCGATAGAGATGAAAAGCGGGATGGTGTGTATCCACAAAAAGGGACAAACCCAAAGCCTGAGCCCGGATGCAGAAATGACGGTCCTCGCCCCAGAAGCTCAGATTTGGAATTTGCTTAAAGCTGACACCAGCCTGCAGCGCTTTTCTGCGAATGAGGGTGCAAGCCCCTAAACCACCTACCTCATATACGCCGGGGACACGGAGTTGTCCGTAGAAAGCGTACTTCCGCAAGTATTGTTCTTCTAAGGAAATTTGTTCATGGCGTGCGCATTCGAATTGGGTGTATTCGTCTTTGAGCCACACCTGTGGGACGGGGACAGTATCTGGTGTCCAGCTCGTCCAGAAGATTTCAGATATGATCTGTTTGTCAGAAGCGAGCAAAACTTCCAAAGTAGTTGGCTGGAGAAGCAAATCCGAATCAATGAGGAAGAGGGCGTCGTAATCATGGTGTTTGGCGCGGGCGATCATTTCGTCCTTGAATCCACCGACCTTCCAGACGAGTGCGTCGCTCCAGTAGTGGGTCGTTTCATCGCATGTGTAAGGATGCAGGCTGCCAGCAGCGGGGATAATGTCGACCTGTCCCGTGTGTTTTTCTGCAAAGTTTTGAAGAATTTTGCTCGAAAGTGGATCGTTATTGTCATCTACGAACAAATAGTGCAACGTCAAGTTTGAGGTCGACAGCCTTTCTAACGAAAACAAAAACATCCGGAGAACATCTGGTTTCTGACAAACTGGACTTCCGATTAGCACACTTGTTTTCACGCTCATAGCACCACCTCTCGCTTTTGTGCGAAGTGCGAAGTAAGCAGGGAGCTTGCTGTGTAATCGTAGACAAGGGATTCATGTGCCTTGCCCATGCGCTCCATGCATCGTCCCAAAAAGTGAAAAGCGTAAAAGCTCCCCATTCCTTGCTCACTAAAATGCTCCCACTGATTGTCCCCGATCTCTAAGCAATACTCGAAAGCCTTTATCGCCTCGGCATACAGACCATGCTCCATCAGGAAAACGCCTTTGTAAAAATGAAGGTCTACGTAATTGGGGTAGATTTGAATAGCTCGTGCAATCCCCGGCCATGCTCCGCGCATACTGCCATGCTGGAAAAGAATATCGAATTTCAGCTTGTAGCAAATAGACGGGGGAGGCTGTTTGGTGGTCAAAAAGCCTTTTATTGCTTGATTCACTAGTGTAAATGCATGCTCCAATTGTTTAGCGCGAAAAAATTCGTTTGCAAGATGGTAATCGCACCACGGGTCTTGTTTGGATTGCTTTCTTTCGTGACGTAAGAGCCTCAAGTTGCGCAAAGCTTTTTGTTTTCGTTGAACGGCATCTTCCATATATCCGAGATGGTGGATATGTACAGGTAGCAAAGGGACGGCGAGATCCCTAGAAACGGTGGTCGGCCATTGAAGCACTTCGTGAATGTCTCGCACAAATCGGAACCCTTTTTTGTTACGAAATAAGCGGATTTGCCCGGAGCGGAAGGAGGAGTGGTGCGAAGCTTGAACCTTTTGCGATCCAGTGTAATGGATCATTTTCATAAAAAAGGCGTCACCTTTGCTCGCACTCACAGCCTGACGAAGCACCCCCGTTTTTTCTTCCTGTACGATTTCATCCGCATCCAGCCATAAAATCCACTCTCCCTTGGCAACCTGCAATCCGGCGTTTCTCGCTTTCGCAAAGCTGTTTTCCCAAGGAATCTCCAGAACTTTCGCTCCGTATTTCCGGCAAATATCCTGTGTACCATCGGTTGATCCTGTATCGACAACAATGATCTCGTCTACCACCATATGCACGCTGGACAGACAAGCTTCGATCTGGTCTGCTTCGTCTTTGACGATCATGCATAGGGAAAGGAGAGGCGGGCTCATTCGGATGATCACCTTCTTTTCGGTGTTGTCAGAACATATTGTTACACCATATTCGTGCGAGGTGATGGTTATGAAAGTACGGATACATAAAGGGGGAAGGAAGGAAATAGGATGTTGAGAAAATGATTTTCTGGGGAGGGGGCGATCTGCATGTTCACGGTTAGCTTGTGCATGATCGTTCGGGATGAGGAAGAATCACTCGGTCGATGCTTGTCGACGGTCTACGATTTGGTGGATGAAATCATCATTGTCGATACAGGGTCGACCGATCGAACCAAAGAAATTGCATTGACCTATGGTGCACATCTGTTTGATTTTACCTGGGTGGACGATTTTTCAGCAGCTCGTAACTTTGCTTTTGCGCAAGCCAAGATGACGTACATTTTTTGGCTGGATGCGGATGATGTGCTTTTGGAAGTGGATCGGGAACGATTTGCAGCACTGAAGGCCTTGGACAATTTTGATTACGACAGTGTCTCGATGCCGTACCACTTAATGGTAGATGAGCGAGGGAAGCCGGTTCACTATTTGCGAAGAAATCGCCTCGTCAGACGGAAGTGTAACTTTGTTTGGCATGGGGCGGTCCATGAGTATTTGGCTGTCGCGGGGGAAATTCTGCACAGTGAAATCGCCATTACTCACGAAAAAAATAAGCCGTATACAGACCGGAATTTGCAAATCTATGTAAGGCGCAAGGAAGAAGGCGAAGTTTTTGATCCGCGTGACCAATTTTATTTTGCAAATGAATTGTTCGATCATGCGAGGTACGAAGAGGCGGCTGAGCAGTATCAGTTGTTTTTGGACGGAGGTTTGGGTTGGATCGAGGATCAAATATGGGCGTGTCAGAAGCAGTCAGAGTGTTACGCTCACTTGAAGCAACCTGAAAAACAGATTCAATCTTTGACCAAGACACTCGCGATTGACCTTCCGCGTGCGGAGATTTGCTGCAGGATGGGGGCTTTTTTTGTGGAGAAGCAGGATTTCCCGAAGGCCATTTATTGGTACCGGCAAGCGACATTATTGGAGCGGCCACAAGGTTCCATGGGGAAGGTAGATGAATCAGCATGGACGTGGCTGCCGCATATACAACTATGCTACTGCTACGATCGGATCGGGGATCAACGAAAGGCAAAAATTCATCACGACATGGCAAAGCTGTATTACCCGACGCATCCAAGTGTAGCGTACAACGAAGCTTATTTTGCAAAACTGGAGCAACTGGATTGGGTAGAACAGTAGATGGCTATACTCCTTCTTGGTTGTAGGTATTGTATTTGGGAAATTGTTATTTGCACGGGCCTTCTCTACAAAAATGGAATCGATCCCCGTTGATTAAAGAAGGAGATTCTCCATCCGTTACTGGTAAGAGCTGCATGTCAGTTTGTTGGAATCCCTTTTTAGATTAAGGGGGATGGCTTCTTTTTTGGAGGAAGAGGATGAATGAAAACAAAGACCCCGTTTATGGTTTCGTAAAGCACTTCAATAACGATTACTCCTCGTATTGATTCCTCTAATGAATGAGCAACGGTTTCCTTTCTCCTTCTATTTTCTCGTAGTTGTCTGTAAGTGACGTTCTTTTTGTCCAATACTTTTTCAGGTGATTGGGAAAACAGTATGCCACGGCTTCTTGTGTAACAACTCATGAGGGAGGGGAAACATCCTTTTCAAAGAGGAGGAGAATCATGTCATTTCCAAATATACCGAATATCACCCCGACTATTCAGATAGGGCGTGACGATGCGCTCAATTTAATGTTGTCTTCTTTAGCTATGGAAGAGTTGGGGCTTAGTCATATTTTAAATGCGGAAGCTGAAAAAATTCAGTATGCACTCGGGACAATTCCCGGGCTATCTGGACCAGGAGCCACCATTTCGGATTTGCTCGCGTTAAACAAGAGTGTGCGGGACATGCTCGAAGCAACGACAAAGCAAGACCTGCTTTTGCAACAGAAGCTGGAGGCGGTGCTGGATGCAACTGAATGTCCGGTAAAGAGGGTTACGGGGCCAACAGGGCCAACTGGACCGACGGGAGCAACTGGAGCAACTGGAGCAACAGGAGTTAGTGGACCGAGGGGACCAAGCGGAGCTACCGGGGCGAGAGGTCCGACGGGAGAGACTGGAACCACCGGATCAACGGGAGGTACTGGAGCCACTGGAACCACCGGAGCGACTGGAGAAACCGGAGAAACCGGATCAACTGGAACTACGGGATCCACTGGAGCGACTGGGGCAACGGGAGAGACCGGAACCACTGGAACCACGGGAACCACTGGAGAGACCGGAGTAACCGGAGTAACCGGAGTAACCGGAGCGACTGGAGAAACGGGAGCCACTGGATCAATTGGAACCACCGGAACCACCGGAACCACCGGAACCACTGGAGAAACGGGAGATACTGGAGAAACTGGAATCACGGGATCCACAGGAGAGACCGGAGCCACTGGAACCACCGGAACGACTGGAGAGACCGGAGTAACCGGAGCAACTGGAGCCACTGGAGAGACCGGAACCACCGGAGCTACAGGATCAACGGGAGCAACGGGAACAACCGGAGCCACGGGAGAGACTGGAGCCGCCGGAGAGACCGGAGCCACTGGATCAACGGGAGAGCCCGGAGTAACGGGAGCGACCGGATTAACCGGATCGACTGGAACAACAGGAGAAACGGGAACAGCGGGAGCGACTGGGACAACTGGAGTGACGGGGGCAACAGGAGAGACCGGAGCTACCGGATCAACTGGTGCCACCGGACCAACGGGAACCACTGGATCCACCGGAGCGACCGGAGTAACTGGAGCGACTGGAGCGACTGGAGCAACGGGAACAGCGGGAGAGACCGGAGAGACCGGAGCCACTGGAGCAACTGGAACAACGGGAGCGACCGGAGCCACCGGAGCCACCGGATCAACAGGAGAGACCGGATCAAGTGGAACGACTGGAGCAACAGGAGAGACCGGAGTAACTGGAGCAACAGGAGAGACCGGAGTAACTGGATCAACCGGAGTAACCGGATCAACCGGAGCGACTGGAACCACCGGAGCAACAGGAGAGACCGGAACAACAGGAACAACAGGAACAACAGGAACAACAGGAACCACCGGAGCAACGGGAGCGACTGGAGAAACCGGAACCACTGGAGCGACCGGATCAACGGGATCAACTGGAACCACCGGAGCCACTGGAGCCACTGGAGCGACTGGAGCCACCGGATCAACTGGAGCAACTGGAGAGACCGGAACCACCGGAACCACCGGAACCACCGGAACCACCGGAACCACCGGAACCACCGGAGTGACTGGATCAACCGGAGAGATCGGACCAACCGGAGCAACGGGAACAACTGGAGAGACGGCAGCCACAGGAACGACAGGATCAACGGGAGAGACCGGAGTAACCGGAGCGACTGGATCCACTGGATCGACTGGAACCACCGGAGTAACGGGAGAGACCGGAACCACCGGAGCTACAGGATCCACGGGATCCACTGGCACCACCGGAGCAACGGGAGCGACTGGATCAACCGGAGAGACCGGAGTCACAGGCGCGACTGGATCCACTGGAGAGACTGGATTAACCGGAGAGACCGGACCAACAGGAGCCACAGGAACGACAGGAGCAACGGGAGCGACTGGAGCCACCGGAGCAACGGGAGAGACCGGAACCACCGGATCGACTGGAGCAACCGGAACTACGGGAGAGACTGGATCAACCGGAGCTTCTGGATCCACGGGAGAGACCGGAATAACCGGAACGACTGGAACGACTGGAACGACTGGAACGACTGGAACGACTGGAACGACTGGAGCGACTGGAGTGACTGGAACCACCGGAGTCACCGGAGAGACTGGAGCCACCGGGGTAACCGGAGAGACTGGATCAACGGGAGAGACCGGAGCCACGGGAGAGACTGGATCAACCGGAGATACCGGACCAACAGGAGCCACGGGAACAACTGGAGAGACGGCAGCCACCGGAACGACTGGAACGACTGGAACGACTGGAGCGACTGGAGTCACCGGAGAAACCGGATCAACAGGAGAGACCGGAGTAACCGGAGTCACCGGAGATACCGGAGCCACGGGAGCGACCGGAGCCACGGGAGCGACCGGAACCACAGGAGAGACCGGAACCACGGGAGAGACCGGAGTAACCGGAACGACTGGAACCACTGGAACGACTGGAACGACTGGAACGACTGGAACGACTGGAACGACTGGAACGACTGGAACGACTGGAACGACTGGAGCGACTGGAGCGACTGGAGCAACCGGAGCAACGGGATCAACCGGAGTGACTGGATCAACAGGAGCAACTGGAACTACGGGATCAACCGGAGTGACTGGGGCAACGGGAGAGACCGGAGTAACTGGAGCAACTGGAACCACCGGAGCAACGGGAGCCACTGGAGAGACTGGAGAGACTGGTGCAACTGGAACAACTGGAACAACGGGAGCGACTGGGACAACTGGAGTGACGGGGGCAACAGGAGAGACCGGAGCTACCGGATCAACTGGAGCCACCGGACCAACGGGAACCACTGGATCCACCGGAGAGACCGGAGTAACTGGAGCGACTGGAGAAACGGGAACAGCGGGAGCGACCGGAGCCACCGGATCAACAGGAGAGACCGGATCAAGTGGAACGACTGGAGCAACAGGAGAGACGGGAACCACTGGATCCACCGGAGTAACCGGATCAACCGGAGCGACTGGAACCACTGGAGCAACAGGAGAGACCGGATCAACAGGATCAACAGGAGCCACTGGAACCACGGGAGAGACTGGATCAACAGGATCAACAGGAGCCACTGGAACCACGGGAGAGACTGGATCAACAGGATCAACAGGAACAACAGGA
>NZ_JABMIV010000012.1:0-192469 GCF_013332445.1 Brevibacillus sp. HB1.1
GTATTCAGTTTTGAAGGAATGAGACGAAAAGCTGTATTCCCGATTACTTGTAAAAAGTAATGGAGAATGCAGCTTTTTTTGTATTTCCGCCAACACCTACAAATCTGATTCAAAAAAATACGTGCTCTAATAAAAGGAGCGTGTGCACAGCCGAGAGTGACGAGTGTGGTCATTATTGTGATTCCAGTCGATTATGCTATGCTGAATGACATACAGCTTTTTCAAATGAAAGAGGGATCAATATGCTTATTCTTGCAGTGGAGGATGAAAAAGCGCTGCTTCAGACAATTGCAGGAGTCCTGACCGATGAGGGTTATCAGGTGGATACGGCAGAGCGCGGAGATGACGGCTTGTTATTGGCGGAACGCGGCATCTACGATTTGTTGGTCCTGGACATTATGATGCCAGGAATGGATGGCCTTTCACTGGTAAGAACGTTGCGTACAAAAGGGATAATGACGCCGGTTTTATTTTTAACGGCAAAAGATAGCGTAGAGTCGAGAGTCGAGGGATTAGATGCCGGAGCCGACGATTATTTGGTCAAGCCTTTTGCGGCCGAAGAACTGACGGCGAGAGTGAGAGCCCTCTTGCGCCGACAAGGGAAACAGAACACAGAAGGCGATCTGGCATACGGTCCTCTATCTCTGAAGATAAATGAATATGACGGTTTTGTTGATGATGAGCCGATGAAGCTAACAACGAAGGAGTACGAGCTGCTTAAGTACTTTCTGCAAAATCGGGAGCAAATATTGACGCGCCAACAAATTTTTGACCGCGTATGGGGAATTGATTCAGAAGCGAATTACGGAGTGGTCGATTTGTATGTCCACTACCTGCGCAAGAAGCTGGGTGCTTACGAAGGCTTCATCCGAACAATCCGCAATGTGGGCTACATTTTGAAAAAGGAAGACAAATGATGTTTCGAAAAACGAGGATTCGGCTCGTAACGTTGAACGTAGTAGTGGTGCTGCTCTTGTTGAATGGGCTGGGGAGTGCGGTCTACTACACGATGAAGTATCGTCTCTATTCGCAGGTGGACCGAGAAATGACCAAAGTTAGTCAAAGGCTGGCAGTTGATTCTTTGCCTCGTCTCCATCGGATTGAAGACGACCCTTTCCCATTCAACCGTCAGGAGAGGAAAAAGTTTAACGATCTGGATCGCCGGTATGTTTTACTCGTCTGGGATAGCTTTGGTCGTGTCATTGGGACCGCATTTGGTGACAGGCTGGAGCCAGAGGAATACGCAGAATTCCAGCATAACGGAAAAGCAGACGGGATCGAAACGAAAACTGTGAATGGACAAGTCTATCGCGTGCAGACAGTTACCGTGCCGAAAAAGGTCATTGTAGGCAATCGGATACAGACCGCGTACCAGTTTCAACTGATTTACAATCTGGCACCTGAGCAAAACATGCTGGACAGCTTGTTGTACGTTGTCATCATCGGCGACATTATCAGTATTGTCATTGCGATCGTGGCTGGGTGGTTTTTGGCGAGAAGGGCACTCATCCCGATCCAAGTTTCGTGGGAAAAACAACAGCAGTTTATTGCCGATGCTTCTCATGAGCTGAGGACGCCCCTCACGGCCATCATGGTCAATTTGGAGAGGCTTTTCAGACATCCGGATCATACGATCGAGCAGGAAAGCGAAAAAATTATGATTGGGATGCAAGAGGCCAAGCGCTTGAGCAAGCTCGTCTCTGATTTGCTTACACTAGCTCGCAGTGATTCTAACGAGCTGCAGATCATGAATCAATCGCTGCGCTTAGACGAAGTCGCGATGAAATGCACCCAGGTTTTTGCACAACTTGCCATCGCACGGGAAATTCGTCTCGAAACAGACATTCAGCAACCCATTGAGATGGTGGGGGACCAAGAGCGTCTTCATCAGCTCATGGTCATCTTGCTGGACAATGCCTTGAAGTACACGAACGAAGACGGCCGGATTTATGTCTCTTGCAAAAAGGAAGGCGGTCGCGTTTCGATTCTCGTAAAAGACAGTGGGATCGGGATCGCCAAAGAGGATATTCCGTATTTGTTTGATCGCTTCTATCGGGTGGATAAAATGCGCTCTCGAGCGACAGAAGGAACAGGCTTGGGACTATCCATTGCCAAATGGATCGTGGATGCGCACCACGGAAAGATTCAGGTCAGCAGTGAGGTAGGTATCGGAACGAGTTTTTTGGTTACACTTCCAATAAAGCCTTAAACAGATGGATAGAACCGTTTTCCCGTCGAAGGGAATCGGTTCTTTTTTCAAATAGTGGAGCAATTCCATTTAACATACATTTATGTTTCAAATATATCTAAATTGAGGTAAACTAGAGGTAGAGAGGAGTGGCGTACTAATGAACATGACGATCACTAAAGCAGCGGTAGCATGGTTTCGGGAAGAATGGGGATGCATAGAAGGAGACAGCATTCGTTTTTTTGTCCGGTATGGAGGCGTTAGTACGGTTCAGGATTCATTCTCGATGGGGATTGCCAAAGAGTTGCCGAATGAAATCGGCATTTCGACAGTAGAGGATGGCATCACATTTTATATGGAAAAAGATGAGCTGTGGTATATGAATGGAAGAGGGTTGATTGTCGATTATCGGCCAGAGACAGACGAAGTAGATTTTAAGCTGGATTGAGCAAAGAAAATGGTAGAACATACTCCGTAGGCCAGCCAGTAGCGGAGATGGGGCATATAAAAGACATGGAGAGGAGAACATGAAACGACCAACAGACTCGCATGAAAGGTAAGGTAACAGAGATCGCCTTAATGCTTAGCTGATTAAAAGCCTCTATGGAGTAGATAACTGGACGCCTGGAGAAGCTCAACAGCCTGTAGTTTCAAGGCTTTACAAAAAACGCTATTAGGAATCAGGTTACTGCTTCGAAAATTTAGAATGGCTCACAAAAAGGGGCTGTCTCATAAGGCGATTTTTCGGCTTAGAGACGCCCCTTTTGCATTTCAAAAACGTTGATATATCCATGTTTTCTGATTTTTAAATTTCAGCCGATGTGCCCTTTTGGGACAACCCCTTCTTATTTGGCTGGCCAACCATTGTTCACTCCGCCAAAGTATCGTTGTCCTCTTGGATGACGGGCTTGTGGTGTGAAAGGACTATCGGTGTTGAAAACAATCGACGAAATCATTTCCTAAGACCTATGAAAAAAATCGGAAAAATAGCACTAATACATGTAGATATATTCTTCTATTGGAAATATATTCAATAAAATAGAATTATATTCCAAAGTATCTAGTAAATTCTGGATGAATATCTACTTTGCCTCATCTGTTTTACGAGAGGATGGCTTGAACACATGAAAAGACGAAGAACATGGCTTTATTTATTTGTACCGATTGGTTTCCTGGGAGTCATTTCTCTGTATGCGGCTTTGATGTACCAGCCCCTTCTTTTTGTTTTCGGCGATCAAATTTTCCGCAGAGACGATTGGGAAAGAATAAAGCCCAAGTATTTCCAAGGGGTAGCGTACTCAGCGGACGAGGAGGTAAGACTGCTGGAACAACTGAGCTTGGAAGAATTGATCCTTGATATTGGAAAACAGATGGGGGTGAAGACGGATGAGCGTCTGATTGAAGAACAATTAAAACAATTGGGTAGCACGAAAGCGGAGCGTGAAGAAACGTTGCGCCAGATGAACATGAAGGAAGAGGACAGCATTCAAAACATAAGACGGGCGATGATTGGTTTTGAAGTAAAAAAGATCGTGACTCGGGATGTAGTGGTGACACAAGAAGAAGTAGAAAGATTTTACCGGGAACAAATCGAGTCTTTTCGCATTCCCGAACTGCGCACCATTTATTATGTACGGGCTAAAAATGGCGACAAGCTCTTGTTGGACAAGCTGAAAGCCGCATCAGCGGAACGTTTTCAGTCCCTGCTGAAGCAATATGGCGAAGATCCCGAGGGGCGTGCCGGATTGCATGAACTGGTCGCTCAGTCCCAAATGTCCGAGAATTATAACGAGATGATTGCGAAGGCCGTGTTTCACTCTCCCGTAATGCGGATTGTTGGCCCTTTTGAGAGCCAGCAGTGGACCTATTGGTTTTTCCCTGCTGAAGTCATGCCGCCAAGAACACAGACCCTCCCGGAAGTAAGCCAAAAGATACAGCAAATCATTTATCTAGAGAAAGAATCCGTGGTGTACCGCAAGTGGCTCGAGTCACAGAAGAAATCTAACAATTACCTGTTTTTGCCTGAGAATTTGCAAAGGAATAAATTTTTGGCGTTTTGGAGTGACTTACGCCTTCTTTTCAATTCGTAAGTCGTTTCGAATAAATAAAAATGATAAAGGAGAAATTACCATGAAAGTAGGAAAACTGTTGTTGACTGCACTCATTTGCTGTAGCTTGACGGGGATGACCGCTCCCGCATTTGCGGAGAATGAAATTGCCGACGAGCCTATGTGGGACAGCGCGCCCGCACCAAAAAATTACAGCCCGGAAAAGAAGAAAGCAGCCGAAGAGATGGTTATTAACCAAAAATCTTTCACTCTTGCCGCAAATCCAATCATCGTGATCGACCCTGGACACGGTGGAAATGATCCAGGAGCATTGGGCAACGGTTTGAAAGAAAAAGACCTGACTTTGGACATAGGCCTTCGATCCAAAAATTACATCGTTGCCAACTATCCGGCTACGGTTTACATGACGCGAAGCTCTGATACAACGGTTGCTCTGTCTACCCGAGCCTCTTATGCCAATTCCAAGAATGCCAATTTTTTTGTCTCCATGCATATCAATGCCGCATCCCTTTCCTCGGCCAATGGAGTAGAAACTTACAATTACCCCGGATCAACAACCAGCTTGCGATTGGCAACGGAAACGTACAACCAATTAAAAAATTCGTTTTCAAATGACAGGGGAGTCAAAGCAGCAGAGTTTTACGTATTAAAATACACAAACATGCCGGCATCTTTAGGAGAGACCGGATTTATTACGAATGCGAGTGACGCATCCCAGCTTGCGCAAAGTTCCTTCCGTCAAACGCTTGCCACCCAATACGCTACCGGGATGCACCGTTACTGGTGGGGATTCTAAACAAATGATTGCAGCCAACCATGCCTTGAAACGGGATCCAGCCGTTTAAGGCACAAACTATTTGAATTACGAAGAGGGGCTGTCTCATAAGTCGATTTTTCGGCTTAGAGACGCCCCTTTTGCATTTCTCTCATCTGGAACAGCCATTTGGATCGGCCGCATTCGATAAAAAGAAGTTATGGGATATTTTTCAATTTATACTTAACAAACAAAAATGTTTGTTATATTATGAATACATACCAAATCGAAAAAGGAGGAAGTTATATGCGTTTACTTGATTCTTACTTGGAGCTTGGCATTACGGGAATGGCACGTGCAGCTGTAGCGGGATGGTTCGATGGTCATTATGGGGCAGCCTTATTGGCAGGGTACTTCATGGATCGTGAGCACGATCTCCCTGAACATGTAAAAGAGGGCATTGAGCGGACATGTGAGTCCTTCCGCAAGCAAAAACCTGAATGGTTTGTTCCACTAGATCAAGACGAGCAAGCTGATCCCTCCTTGTTACAGCACGTCATCGATGGCCTCCAGCAAAATGTGAAGCAGCTGCGGACCTCAGGTCATGGACTAGCACTAGGTGTGTTGGCATTAAAAGCATTGCGCGAACGCCCTGATATGATCACTCCGACTGTGGTGAACGGCCTGGTCAAGATTCTCCAAGCGACGACAGCAGACAGGATAGACCGTTATTGGGGCATCGAGAATTACCATGGCATGACGATTGATGATGTCAGAGACGAAGTTACGCCTTACCATACAACGGCAGAGATGGCAGAGCGGGCGTTTGAGGAGCTACATTTGGTTATACCGCCGCGTGATATTAACGGGGTACGCTATCATTTGGCGAGCGAGGTCGTCCATAACATCACACATGCTCATGCGTTAACAGATCTGGAGCGATTCGGTTATGAGGATATTGTGAAGCCTGGTATCGTAAACCATCGTCTTCAAATCTATTTGAATCGCCATGTTCCTCCGTTTGTTTTGGAGGAAGAGGTGAAGGAGCCAGCGTTCGAGGAAATTTTTTCACCGCTATACTGGGATAGACTATACAGCGATCCTCATGCATTGAAGCTTCCGTATGCTGCGTTGGATCTGCTAAAGCGGTTTCCGCCAGAGAAGAGAGCTCTTGCCGAACGAAATTTGTGCAAGCTTTTGACGATTACGGATTAATACAATCACCTAAATAAAAAGAACAGGGAGGCCAATAGGCACTCTCTGTTCTTTTTCATCTCGAATGAGTCGTCTACCAGGTAGGAATGACAGTCGTAGTAGACTCCCGATTTGCATAGTAGCTTTTATGCTCGATCAGGGCATTGCGAATGGAAGACTCATTGATGTCGAAACCGATTCCTGGAGTTTTCGGTACAGCCAGCATACCAGGTGCTGCAAAATCGATGACAGGTGTCACGATATCTTCAGCAAAGTAGCGATGGGAAGGGGAGGTGTCGCCAGCAATCGTGAAGTTGCTAAGCGAAGCCATCGCGATGTTATGGGCGCGGCCAATCCCTGCCTCCAACATTCCTCCGCACCATACTGGTACGCCGCGTGTCTCACACAGGTCATGAATCTTTTTGGCATCGGTTAGACCGCCCACGCGACCGATCTTGATGTTGATAATCCGGCAACTGCCGAGCTCGAGTGCTTTGCGGGCATCTTCCACTGTATGGATACTTTCGTCGAGGCAGATCGGCGTTTTTAGTTCCCTTTGCAAGGTCGCATGGTCAATGATGTCGTCATGAGCCAATGGCTGTTCAATCATGATCAAACCGAAGCCATCCAAAGCCTTCAGCATCTCCATGTCTGCCAGCGTATATGCAGAGTTTGCGTCCGCCATCAGTGGAACATCTGGTCCAAATGTGTTGCGGATGGCACGCATTGGCTCGACATCAAAGCCCGGTTTGATTTTCACTTTGATCTTTTTGTAGCCGTCACGGATGAAGCCTTCTACGCGTTGCAGCAGTTTTTCGATGGTTGGCTCGATTCCGATACTCACACCGACGTCAATCGTCGTACGAGTTCCGCCCAATGCTTGGGAGAGGGAGAGGCCGTTCATTTTGGCGTACAAATCCCAGACGGCACCTTCCAAAGCGGCTTTGGCCATGTGGTTACGGCGCATCCAGGAGAAGAGGCGGGATACGTCATCAGGATGCTCGATACCCCGTGAAAATAGCTGCGGGATCAAATACTTTTCGAGCATGTACCAGACCGTATCGACATCTTCCTCGTTGTAGACAGGGACGTCCATCGCGACGCTTTCGCCTAACCCGACATGGGCACCGCTGTATGCACGCACCAGAATGCATTCCTTGTGGGTTTCGACCCCCATGCTCGTCTCAAAAGGGGAATTCAACGGAATTTTGATTCGTTGCAGGTCCACGCGTTCGATTTTCATGTTCATCTCTCCTTAACCGTTCATTTGGATTGTCGCTCAAACGTATTCAGTACCGTTCTTGCCAAAATCTCGATGCCGTCTAGCAGTGCTTCTTTTTCAAAAGTCATCTGCGGATGATGAAGTCCTGGTGTCAGGCCACAGCCCAATCCAAGCATGGTCGCCCGAAGCTGTGGCCGTTCTTTCGTGTAGTAGTGGAAGTCTTCCGCGCCCGGTGTCTGAATTGGCGGTTCGAGCTTCTCTGCTCCCAAGGTTTGGGTAATGGCATCCGCCATGATCAGTCTCGCTTCTTCGTTCACTTCCGCTGCATAGACGCGTTCGGTGATCTCATAAGACAGCTCAACTTCATAGAGACGGGAAACGTGTTGCAAAATGTGCTCGACACGTGCAAATAGGGCGTGAATGACTTCATTCGTCTGTGCCCGCAGGTCCAAGTGGAACTGCGCCGAGCCTGGAATGATATTGCTGCTTTTGCTGCCAGCGGAAAGCTGCGTCATTTTGACGGAATAAGGAACGAGCGGATCGAGGTGAATGCCTTTTAACTGCTCAACAATCGCTGCGGCTACCTCGATAGCGTTGACTCCGAGATGAGGCCGTGCGCCATGAGCATCGGCACCCTTGATTTGCCCGAATATCGTACCAGCCGCCCCGTGCAAGATGGCAGAAGCAGCTGTGCCTCGAGGGATTTCCTGAATGGGACGAAGGTGGACACCGTACAGAAAATCAATATCATCCACTACTTGCTTGTTCACCATCGCTAGTGCGCCATTTCCGCTTTCTTCTGCTGGTTGGAAAATGAGCTTCAGGCGCCCTGGGAGCTGGACGTCCATTTCTTGCAATACCATCAGGACGCCTAATGCCATGGTCATATGCGCATCGTGTCCGCAGGAATGGTTCGCGGTAAAGACGCCGATTACTTCTTGCCAGAGTGCGTCCATGTCTGCTCGCACGCCTACAGTGAATTTTCCCGGCGTCAGATCGCCCCATTCGCCAACAACTCCCGTCACGTCGTCAAAGGTAGTGACGCGGCAATGGTGTTTTTTCAAGAAGTCAGCGATAAACGAGGTGGTCTGTACTTCCTCCCAGCTTATCTCTGGATGCTGGTGTAAATGCTCGTATAGAGAAAAAATGGCGGGCTGCAATTGTTTGATCGTTGTGCGCATGGTTCCTCCATCGGTTTTTTCGTGTGTAGTCGATAAGTGAAGCGAAGGCTACGCCAATCTACTTGACGCAGCCAGTTTTGTGAAAAGCTCATTGGTTACGAAACGCCGATTGTCACTGCTACAATGAGCGCGATCGAGGCGATTACGGCCCAGCCGAGAAGAAGCTTCCAAATGAATTTGACCCATTTCTCATACGGAATGCCTGCAACAGCCAGATAGCCCATCAACGCAGAAGAAGTCGGGATAATGGAGTTGGTTACCGCATCACCATATTGGAAGGCAAGAACCGCTATCTGACGTTGGATGCCGAGCAGATCCGCAATCGGCACCATGATCGGCATGGTTGTCGCTGCCTGTCCACTACCAGAAGAGATAAAGAGATTGAGAAAGGCTTGAATCACAAACATAGCCAGGACGTTAACGGCATCTGGCAAATGACCAATTGCCGAAGTCAGACTGTTAATCATCGTATCGATAATTTTTCCGTCTTCCAAGACGACAGTGATCGCGCGAGCAAAACCGACGATCAGTGCGCCAAACGTAACGGCTCTCGCACCAGCGACGAAGGAATCAAACAGCGTATTGACCGACAATCCTCCGACGAGACCAGCAACCAGGCCCATGATCAGGAAGGAAGCAGTAAGCTCTGTCAGAAACCATTCGTACTTGAATACACCGTATACGTTGAATGCGAGACCACAGACCATTACGAGGAACACGAGCTTGTGGCGTGCATTCAGATCTGGGATGTCTACTGTTGCCTGTTCTTGACTAGCGTGATTCTCTACGCCATAAAGCACACTCTTGGTCGGGTCTGCTTTGACACGATACGCATAGCGCATGACGTACCAGATGGCAAAAGCGAGAACGAAGACATACACAACAGCACGGAAGGTAAGACCAGAGAAGAGCGGCAATTGTGCGAGCGACTGTGCCACCCCAACCGTAAATGGATTGATCATCCCGCCCATGAAGCCGGCAGCAGCCCCCATGGTGATCATGGCTGTACCTGTTACGGCATCGAAGCCCATTGCACGAGCCAGCGCGATACCGATTGGAACGAAGATGATGCTTTCTTCTGCCATTCCCATGGTGAAGCCACCGATGGAGAAGAGGAACATGGAAGCGGGAATGAGCAGCTTTTCCCGACCCTCCAAGTGTCGGACACCTTTATTGATCCCGGCTTCAATCGCACCCGTTTGGCGGATGATTCCGAATACACCGCTTACAATAAAGATGTAGAAAATGATTTGCGCGCCTTTTTGCATCCCTTCTGGAATCGCTTTGAACATGTCAAAGAACGAGACCGGATTACTTTCTACAGGATGGTAGCTGCCGTTGACGACGACGGTTTTGCCTGAGGCAACGTCTTTGACGCGTTCGAACTCACCAGCCGGGAGTACGTAAGATGCTAGGGCTGCCAAAATGATAATGATAAAGAGGATGGCATACGTATGCGGCACAGAAAAACGTTTCTTTGCAGGTTTCAATGGATGTGTAGACATGAGGTCACCTCGCTTTTTTTTGCTTATGACAAGCAAGGGTCGTGCCAAGTGTCGAAATTTCCCGAATATAAGCGTTTTCAGTGGATTTTCATAGGCAAGGGAAGGGAATATAATGCGCTTTAGGAATGTTTATTAGGTTTTATTCAGCCTAATACATCCTATTATTCATTGGGCGGAAGCTAAATCCGCCCGTGTTTTCGCAACAATTCGATACCCGCGGGGGTGATGGAGGTTCCTTGTCGGGTTGTTCCTGAACGTACCAAACCTTGTTGCTCCAGCAGTTTCAACTTGTGACGCAGTGCGCTCTCTGTCCAGCCTACGGATTGTAGCTCAGGGGAGTGCGCCAATTGATAACGCCCGACTGGTTTGTTGGATACGTAATAATGATGCAAGCAATACAAAATATCCAAGTCGCGGTTGTCGTCCAATTTAGGGATAGAAGCCGTCTGGTGCTTTTGAAATAGGCTATCCGTCAATCGTTTAGGGAGGTCCTGAATGCCGATGACAGGATGCTCGCTTACCGTAATGGCATAGTCGACGACATTTTTCAGTTCGCGAATGTTCCCCCGCCAGTCATGGCGATAGAATAGCTCCATTACTTCTGGCGACCAGGTTTTACGAATGCCTTGCTGCTCCAGATGCTCATCGATGAGAAGGGGAATATCGCTGATTCGCTCGCGCAAAGCGGGAATCTGGATCGGCAGGACAGCCAAACGATAGAACAAATCCTCGCGAAAGCTTCCCTGGGAAACAGCGTCTTCCAAATCACGATTGGTAGCAGCGATGATGCGGCAATCCACAGAAAGAATTCCCGTGCCGCCTACACGGATGACCTGCTTTTCTTGCAGCACGCGAAGTAGCTTGACCTGAATGGCCCCAGAGATGTCCCCCACCTCATCGAGAAAAATCGTCCCACCGTCCGCTTGCTCAAACAGGCCGGGCTTTCCGCCTTTTCGTGCTCCTGTAAAGGCACCGTCTTCGTAGCCGAACAGCTCGCTCTCCAGCAGGTTTTCCGGCAAGGAGGCACAGTTGATTGCGACAAAGGGGCCGTTTTTGCGGAGGGAGTGCTGATGAATGGCATGGGCGAACAGCTCTTTTCCCGTCCCGTTTTCGCCTGTTAGCAGGATGGTTTGATTGTTTTTTGCCATCTTTTTGCCGAGCTCGATGACTTGGAGCAGCGGTTGGCTTTGTCCTTTGATATCGGAAAAGGAGTAGGTCGCTGTATGACCGCGCAACGTAAGCGTGGTGCGCAAGCGTTGGATTTCGGTCACGTCTTTTAATGTACAAACGAAGCCTAAATGCTCATGCCTGCGGCGGATGCTTTGACTGCTGACGATAAATTGTTTGTGTTCAATGGTTACGAGGGCATCCTCCTGATCTTCCTGCTCAAAAAAGGGCTGTAGCAAGCTGTGCTCCTTCAACACCGTGTACGGTTGTCCAACAATAGAGGATGCATGTGGACAAAACAACTCAACGGCGACGTCGTTAATAAACGTGATCAAACCTTGTTCGTTGCAAGCGATCACGGGATCTTTGACTGCCTGAAAGGTAGATTGCAGCTGGCTGTTGAGCTTCTGTACTTCTGCGTAGGAGGTGCCGAGCATTTTCGCGAGCTCAGACATTTCTACGATGAAGGCAGACAAGTACTCGCGCTCCCATTCACTGGGTACGCCTACCTTGCGACCGGTATCTATCAGGTCGTGAATGCTGATTTTGCGAAACCCGAGATCGATCACCTCTACATGAGGTGGAAGAGGTACGTCAGGAACGCTCATAATGATGGCGTATTGAAATTCGAGTTCATCAAATGTACAGCCTGGGTGAAAGGGAACGTAATTCAAATGATCGACGTTCGCCTCTAATAAGTTTTGGATGACCTCTTGTGCGGAAACTGGTGAATTGTTCATGACAGGGACGGTCGTCCCCGGAGGAATCTGCATCAGCGCTTTCATTTTGCGCAACTCGAAAAAACGGTTTAAAACCGTGATGGGTACGGAGTCAGCAACAGCTTGACGGGCAACTGTGTACAGCTCTGGGGATTTGGTTGTGATAAAGACATGATCGACTCCGCTTAAATCGGGAATGTGCTCATGGCTGGCATAGCCGATGACTTTGCAATACGGCTCGAAATAAGCCCGCAGTTCGTTTAACAAAAATTCGAGAGTGTCCGTTCCTTTTGCAATCAAGACAATGGTGTGGTCCATGCTGCACCGCCTTTGCTCAAACAATCGTGAATGTTTTGTAATCTCATGATAGCACAATGCCTGGCTGTAATCGGATGGATTCGCTTGTATAGAGAGGAAAGACAAGGATTGATTTGCGGGCAGGGAAATGTGTTTTAATAGAAGGTAGAGAAGATCAAAAAGCAATAACAGGAGGAATCAGCATGGGGGACAGAGTGGTTCCAGAGGTGCTGCAAATGATTGGGGAAGTCGTGCCAGACGGGGTATCGATTGCGATCTCGGACGGCTCACAATACTTGTACTATCAACCGAGTTCCAATATTGACTTGAAAATTACGCCGGGGGATCTCGTTCCCATAGGCTCGGCTACACATCAAGCACTCATGGAAATGGGAAAAGTAGGGCATCAGGTGGAGAGTCGTATTTTTGGCGTACCGTACTACGGACTCTCGCTTCCATTAGTACGAAATGGTCAGGTCATGGGCTGTATTACCGCCATCTATCCACCTCAAAACGTTCCGCTAACAAATCCGGAGCCGCGTCTATCGTTTTTGGTCGGAAAAGGGGAGGACGGCTGGCTGCCCATTCCGTTAACGGAGATCGTCTATATCAGCTCTCATGAAGGAAAAACGCTTTTGCATACGGCTAGTGGAACATATACGAACAAATACAACATGGCTGAACTGGAGTATATGCTCCCGCAAGAGCGATTTGTGCGCTGTCATCGGTCGTATTTCGTCAATATGGAATCGATCGGCTTTATTCACCCGCATTTTCATTCGACGTTTTTATTAGAGATGAAGGACAAGCAAAAGACGAGAGTTCCTGTAAGTCAGTCGTACGCCAGCTCGTTTCGGCAATTGCTCGGCTTCTGAAATATCTGATAAATGAGAACGGTTCGCTGTCGTTTTTTCTTGATAGGCCGTAAATATTCTGTTTTGTTGAAAATCGAGTGCCCGCTCAGAATCCCTGTGCTAGTGTAAAGGCAATAAAGATGGCATAGGGGGTCACAATGATGTGGGAGCGCTTACGCGATAAACGACTGGCAGATAAAATCGTGACGGCTGAGGTAGCAGCAGGATGGATTGAGGATGGCATGACGATCGGGTTAAGTGGTTTCACGCGTGCTGGTGATGCCAAGGTCGTGCCGCTCGCATTGGCTGAGCTGGCGAAAAAAGAGAACAAGCCTTTTGGCGTAAACGTATATACGGGAGCTTCACTCGGCTCCGATGTAGATGCAGTGATGGCGGAAGCGGGGATCATCAACAAGCGATTGCCTTTTCAAGCAGATCCGGTCATGCGGAAAAAAATCAACGATGGCAGCATGATGTTCGTTGATCAGCATCTGTCGCATACAGCAGAAGCGATTCGCCAGGGAGCGATAGACGCAATCGATTACGCAATTGTGGAAGCGGTTGCAATTACAGAAGAGGGCATGATCATCCCGGCTACGTCCGTGGGGAACTCCAATATTTTCGTGGAAAATGCCAAGCATGTCATCATTGAGCTGAATATGGCTCAATCGGTGGAGTTGGAAGGCATCCATGATATTTATACACCAGCGAAACAAGGAGAGCGTGAACCGATTCCACTCACGTCCGTGGATCAGCGAATGGGTACAGCAGGGATTCCCGTCGACCCGGATAAAGTAAAAGGGATTGTCCTGACGAATCAGTTGGATTCCCCCTCGACGATTGTGGAACCGGACGAAGAAACGGCGCAGATTGCGGCACATCTGATCGAGTTTTTGCGTCAAGAGGTAAAAGAGGGACGCTTGCCAAACAATCTCGCGCCATTGCAATCGGGAATCGGATCGGTAGCGAATGCGGTTTTCAACGGATTTTTGGATTCGGAATTCACGGATCTGACTGTCTTCTCGGAAGTGTTGCAGGATGCGGTGTTTGATTTGCTTGATGCAGGTAAAATTTCGTTTGCCTCAGGCTGTTCGATCACGCTGACGGCTGAAAAGATGAAGCATGTCACCGAAAATTTCGCCCAATACCGTGACAAGCTGCTTTTGCGTCCGCAAGAAATCACGAACCATCCGGAGCTGATTCGCCGCCTCGGTCTGATTGCGATCAATACCGCGATTGAAGCGGACATCTACGGAAACGTCAACTCGACCAATGTATCGGGTACGCGAATGATGAACGGCATCGGCGGCTCTGGTGACTTTGCTCGCAACGCACGTCTGGGTATCTTCGTAACCAAGTCGATTGCCAAAGGCGGAAACATTTCGAGCATCGTTCCGTTTGCCTCCCATGTGGATCATACCGAACACGATGTAGATATTATCGTGACCGAGCAAGGCTTGGCTGACTTGAGAGGCTTGGCTCCGCGTCAAAGAGCCATCAAAATGATCGAGAACTGTGCGCATCCGATGTACCGCGATCAATTGATGGCGTACTACGAGGAAGCACTCACACGCGGCGGGCACACCCCGCATGTATTGGAAAAGGCATTCTCCTGGCACGTACGTTACGCGCAAGAAGGCACGATGCTTGCGAAAAAGCCAGCGTTGGTTTAAAACGATTGAATGATAAAGAAACAAACCCGTTCGGGCATGAAAGCCTTGGCGGGTTTTTCTTGTCTCCATAGCAATGGATGAAGGATCTTTACGTTTTTACGCTTGTAAGCTTTCCTGCCTTTTTTCCTGAGCAAACGAAGCCCACGCAAAGCCAAAGCCGACGAGAACGAGTAGGCCGCCGACCCAGCTGATGTGGACAATACCTGCATGGTCTACGATCACTCCACCAAGTCCTGCACCCAGCGCCAGCCCTAGCTGAAAAACCGAGGTGTTCATACTAAGGGCCACCTGCGAAGAGTGAGGGGACAGCGTGATCAAATAATACTGCTGGGCGGGAACGGTGGTTTGCACGGCAGCTACCCAGAACATAACAGTGATGATTGCCCACGTGAACAGTTGCGAAGACAGCGGCAGAATGAGCAAGATGGCAGCATGGAGAAGCAAGCTGACATACAGCGTGGGGCGAATCCCCCATTTGTCGGTGGAGACGCCTCCGATCCGCGAGCCAGCCACACTAGCGAGTCCTGCCAAGAAAAGCGTGGTGCTTACCCAAGCAGTCGTCATGGCGGAGGTGCTCTGTAGAAGCGGAGTAATGTAGGTATAGACAGTGGAATACCCTGTGACAAAAAACAAAGAGATAAATAGCGCATGGATCACCCGTTTGTTGCGGAGTGCTGCCAACTGTTTGCGTAGCGGGACGGCCTCTTCTCCTTGCTGCTTTGGCAAATAGACCAAGATGGCGAAGAAGGGAATGAGTGTCAGGACGGCAATGAGCGCGAAAACAGGGCGCCATCCCCAGATGTCTCCCAGCATGGTGCCAAGTGGAACCCCAAGCACGAGCGAGAGGCTGAAGCCCATAAGGATGATCGCGATGAAGCTGCCTTTTTTCTCTGGGGAGGCCATGTTAGCCGCTTGCGCGAGAGCTACCACGGTGTAGATGCCTCCGCAAAGCCCCAGCAGAATGCGGGATACCATCAATAGGGAGAAGCTTGGGCTTATGGATGCGAGCAGGTTTGCCACTATGAAAGAAAACAGCGTCCAAAGGATGAGTTTTTTGCGTTCTACTCCCGCGGTGAGCGCAATCAAGACCGGAGCACCAAAGGCAAAGGCCAGGGAAAAGACGGTCACTAACTGACCAGCGAGGGAGAGGGGGACATGGGTGTCATCTGCGATCATGCCGATGATTCCAGTCACGATTGACTCAGCCGTGCCAATCATGAATTCTCCCAAGGCCAGCAATAGGATTAAATATTTTTTGGACAAGGTGGTTCACTCCTTGAGCTAACAAAATGGATGTAGTGACATTTTACGAAACGATTTCTATAATTTACATACATGAACCAAGGTGTTTACGATAAATGGCTTTCTATATACAAGTTATTTGGCAGGAGACACTTATGGATTTGAAAGGGTGATCTGCGTGGACCAAATCGATTACAAAATCATTAGCTTGTTGCACGAAAATTCGCGGATTCCATTCGCGGAGCTGGGGAGAATCATCGGGATGACGCAGCCCGCTGTGAAGGAGCGGGTCCGCCGTCTGGAGGAGCAGGGAATCATTACGGGCTACCACGCGTCGATCTCTCAGGAAAAGCTGGGCAAGCACACGACTGCTTTTGTCATGTTCCGCACCAAGCAATGTGCGGCGTTCATCGATTTCTGCAAGCAATCGCCGGAAGTGACGGACATGTACCGGATCAGTGGGGAGTACAACTACATGCTGAAAGTGGTAACAAGGTCGACGGAGGAATTGGTTGCCTTCTCGGAACGCACCGGGGATTTCGGCTTCTCCTATACGTTGATCGTGCTAACTGCGCCGTTTGAGCAAAAAATGATGCTCGAGGAAGAGAAAATCTTCTGATTGTGCTTCTGGCCGAACAAAAAAGAGGCTCCGCCGTATCAGGGCGAAGCCTCTTTACTTTTGCGTATAGCGAAAATGTTATTTTTGCCGTACGTACTGCTCGTCCTTCATGAACAGACGCCAGAAATAAATAAAACCGGGTACGAGAATCGCAAAGCCGACCATATAACAAATGAACAGAGCGTGGAACGTATCCGGATGTGTAAAGCTGGACTCAATCGTCACTTGGGGATAGACGATGTAGGGGAGTCGCGCTGCACCGTACGCATAGCTGGCGAGCAGGTATTGCGTTGTGGCGACAATAACCGCAATCCGCGGAAGATGGATGCCGAAGTATCGACGGTCTTGGGGCAGCAAGAGAGTGATATAACTAATGAAAAAACAGACCGCCGATGCAATAAGCCACGGTAAATAGTCGAGCATGCGGTCATATAGCCATTTTGCCTCCAGTTGCATCGTGAGCACGGTAACCAATGCTGCAAGCAACGTAATGGGCCCCAGAAACACCGCATCCCGGCGGTAGACGGTGAAGGCTTGCTTTTCACCTGCGACAAAGGAGTAGTCCGCGAGAAGCAGCGACGAGAGGAAGAGTGTGCTGCTGACGGCAAGACCAATGAAAGAATAGACGTGCGGGCTGGTCAAAAACAGTCCCCAATCGAGATACTCCACACCATTGATCGTTCGAGACAACCCGCCTTGTGTCACAGGAAGTACGCTGATTAATAGAGCCGGCACCAATATCCCGGTAACGCCAGAGACGATGCTGAGCATCTTGTCATACTTGTAAATCAGATGAGAAAACACCATAAACGTACTGCGAATCAGCATCAATAACACCACGAGACATCCGGGAACCAGCAGCAGGCTCCCCAATGTGTAGGTCGCGCCAGGGAAAAAGGTGACGAGCGCGACAACTATTAACACGATAAAGACATTCACGACCTCCCAAGAGGGCGAGAGGTAGCGATTGGCGATTTGGGTGGCTTTGGTTTTTTCCCGATTCAAATAGATCATCGACCAAAATCCTGCACCGAAGTCGAAGGAGGCAGCGACGGAATAGATGACGACGAAAATCCAGAGCAGCGTAATGGCAATAATCGTGTCGGTCATGCCGTTCCTCCGTCCACTTTCGGCTGTTCTGGCGGATCGAGCTCCAAGGGGTGGCGGCCAAAATAGCTACGGAATACGAGCAGGGTGACGATCGCAAAAAATACGTACACCGAGAGGAAAATCCAGAACAGGGTAGAGATGCCTGCTGCTTGGGTAGCGGCATCTACTGTTTTCATTACACGATAAACCACCCACGGCTGGCGTCCTGTGCAGGCAAAAATCCAGCCGAATTCGATGCCTAACAAGGCGAGCGGTCCACTCGCGACAAATACCCAGAGAACCCACCGCGGAAACTGAGATCGTTTCAGGAGCTTCTTCCAAGCGAAGCCGATGAAACCAACAAAGATCAACAGGCTGCCGATGATGACCATCCCGTTAAACAGCGTATGGACGTAAAGTGGAGGCCACAGCTCCTGTGGAAAATCGTCCAGACCGACCACGACCTCGTCAAAGCGATTGGCTGCAAGGAAGCTGAGCGCCCATGGAATCTCGATGGCGTATTTGACTTCTTTTGTCTCGGGATCGGTAAAGCCACCAATCGCGAGTGGGGCGTATGCTTGTGTTTCAAACAGTCCTTCCGCAGCCGCCAGCTTTTCCGGCTGGTATTTATGCAAAAGCTGTGCGGATTCATGACCGTTCAAGGCGGTTAAAAGGGAAAAGGTGCCACCCACAATCAAGCCGGCCAAGAGTGCTTTTTGATGATACAAGTAAACCCGACTGCCTTTTTGGGCGCGTAGCATTTTCCACGCTGCTACTCCAGCGACGATGAATGCCCCCGTCATATAAGCAGAGACAGTTACATGACCTGCCGTCACGATAAAGCTGGGATTGAAAAAAGCTTTCCACGGGTCCACGTCGACGATCTGCCCATCGACCATCCGGAACCCAGTTGGCGTGCCTTCAAAGGCGTGGACATTCGTAATCAGGATTGCGGAGGCCGTTGCACCAAGCAAAACCATGAACAAACTCAACAAACGCATGTTACGAGATAGGCGGTGAGCCGCGTAGACGTAGATGGACATAAATAAGGCTTCCACGAAGAAAGCGAATATTTCGATCTGAAAAGGCAGCGAGATCACCCTGCCGACAATCTCCATGAACCCAGGCCATAACAGGGAAAGCTGGACCCCAGCAATCGTTCCAGACGGGATCGCGACACCTAGCAAGATCGCCTGGGCTTTTGTCCAGCGTTTGACCATCATCTCGTAATCGCGGTCACGCGTCCGCCAAAAGAGGAGCTCTACCAGCAAGATCATGAGCGGGAGACCAACGCCCAAGGTCGCAAAAATAATGTGAAAGGCCATAGTCGTCCCGAATATGGCTCTGGTCATCACGATATCTTCCACGTTCAACGTCCTTTCTGATCAGCACCAAAAATTGTTAACGATTTCCTCGTTAATGTCCCATGAGGAGGCGGAGTTTATACGAAAAAGACCGTCACAAAAATGTGACGGTCGAGGATGACCAGTATCCAAGGCTGGCGGGCTTTAGAAGGTTTCCGCGAGTTTCGCTGCTTTTTCTACACCAGCTGTAGCGAGCTCAGCTGCTTTGTCCGGGAATTGGTGGTGGCCTTCTACGATTACTTCCGTTATATTGCTGACACCCCACATGCCTAACATGGCGCGAACGTATTTGTTTGCCATTTCCATGTCAGCCAAAGGGCCTTCGGAATAAACGCCACCGCGTGCGCTCAAGAGAGCCACTTTTTTGTCACCCAGTAGACCAACTGATCCTTCTGGAGTGTACTTGAACATTTTACCTGGTTGGGAAAGGTAAGCAATGTAAGTTTGCAGAACAGCAGGAATTGTGAGGTTCCACAATGGGAAAGCGATAACAATTTTGTCTGCTTCTATAAACTGGTTCAAGTATTTGCTAATGAAGTCGGCATCTTTTTGCTCCTCAGCAGTCATTTCGATAGCTTTGCCTACATTCAACATAGCAGTGATCAAGTTATTTCCATAGTAAGGAAGGTTTTCCGCGAACAGATCTAACTCAGTAATTGTGTCATTTGGATGCGTTTGTCTATAGGTTTTCATAAAAGCTTCGTAAAGCTGAACACTTATAGCGTGCTCAACAGGACGATCATTTGCTTTGATAAAAAGTACGTTACTCATGAAAATTTCATCCTCTCTATTTTTGTCTATCAGCTTTGTATCAATGACGCGACGGTCCTTAGAAGGATTCCGCCAGTTTTGCTGCTTTTTCTACTCCAGCTGCAACAAGCTCAGTTGCTTTGTCTGAGAATTGGTGATGGCCTTCTACGATCACTTCCGTTATATCGCTAATACCCCAGTAGTTCAAAAGGGTCCGAACATATTTGTTTGCCATTTCCATGTCAGCCAAAGGGCCTTTGGAATAAACGCCACCGCGTGCGCTCAGCAGAGCCACTTTTTTGTCACCCATCAGACCAACTGAGCCTTCCGAAGTGTACTTGAACGCTCTGCCTGCTTGCGTGAGGTAAGCAAAGTAAGTTTGCAGAACAGCAGGAATTGTGAGGTTCCACAACGGAAATGCCATAACCACTTTGTCTGCTTTTTCAAACTGGTTCAAGTATTTGTTCACGAAGTCAGCATCTTTTTGCTCTTCAGCAGTCATTTCGATACCTTTGCCTGCTTTTCCCATAGCTGTGATCAATTCATTTCCATAGTAGGGAAGATTTTCAGCAAACAGATCCAACTCAGCGATTTCGTCATTCGGATGAGTTTCTTTGTACGTTTTCGCAAAAGCTTCGTACAACTGCAAACTTATAGCTTGCTCAACCGGGCGATTATTCGCCTTAATAAAAAGTACGGTACTCATAAAAATACTCATCTCCTATATTGTTTTGTTAGTTACTAACTTTTATTAATAAAATATTTGTTTTAAAGGTTATTACGTATCAGATCATTTGTCAATATTTTTTAACTAGCCGGAGTAGTGCATACCACTTTTTATACGAAAAAGACCGTCACAAAAATGTGACGGTCGGGCTTGATAATAAAATAAGGACGTTTGGAAGAATGGATTATTTACGATAGAGTGGATAATCAACCTCAGTTGGTACTTGAATCAACACCAGGCGGAGCGGAGCATCCGTTACTGCTTGGTAGATGGCTGTGTTGCCTTCCTCGGAGGAGAGAACGACAAAGTCACCTTTGGTTGCAACGGTTTGGTTCTCGCTGACAGTTGCTTTCTCTGCAACGCTCCCGTTTCCTTCCACTATGACGACTGCGTGAGCATAACCAGCCGGGAGTTCTTTTGCATACGATTTTCCAGCGGGAATCGTGATGTCGCTCATCAAGGAATCTGTGACCAACTGAATGGGCGCAGACGATCCGATGATGTGTTTCACTTTCACACCATCAACATCCTCAGACGGAAACTCCTCATGATCATACTGATGGTAAGTCGGAGGTTGCTTCGTCGTTTGTGCGAGATGCGGTTCAAACCAGATTTGAAACATTTCCGTATCCTTGCCAAGTTCTTCTGCATGGTACGCGCCAGACCCGGTTTGCATGATCTGCGCGCCGCCTGTCGACACCTCTTGAAGATTTCCGAGCGTGTCCCGATGTCCGACTGTCCCTGTGAGGACATACGACAAAATTTCAAAGCCGGAGTGAGGGTGCAGCGGAATTTCAAATGTCTTCAGTGATTTTGCCCATGCCCAGTAAAAAAGTGGTCCTACCCGTTTGACAACGGAGCCTTCATGAGGGAAGCCAATTGGTTTATTTTCTACGATTTCACCGTCGCCAAAATGTCCTTTTGCTTGCTCGTTCTGTGTGTAGACGCGGATTTCCATCTGATGTTCCTCCCTTAGTACGATTGCTGGCTTACGGGTTGTGAGGAGTCACCATTAAAACAAAACGTATGCGCCTGGACCGATCAACGCCACACCAATCACAACTGCGATTAACGTCAGGTTGTATTCGAATCCGTTTTGTGTGACCCAATATCCATTTTGACCGTGTACCTTCAGAATGGCAACCAGCATTGTGAAAGCAAGCAAAATAGAACTTGCCCAGATACCTACGCCTGCCGCAAACATCAGACCGCCAATGAGTTCAGAAAATCCAGCGACAAAGGCCATCGCTACGCCAGGTTTCACTCCAATAGACTCCAGCCAGCCGCCTGTTCCTTTCAAACCATAACCGCCAAACCAGCCAAACAGCTTCTGCGCACCATGACCTGCAAACGTCAAACCGATGACCAAACGAATCAATAACAATCCAGTATCCAACACTTTTCATCTCTCCTTAATTATTTTAAATTAGTATATCTTTAGTTTAAGATATTTGTCCAAAAAGGCTGGCGGGCCTTAGAAGGATTCCGCCAGTTTTGCTGCTTTTTCTACACCAGCTGCAACGATCTCAGCTGCTTTGTCTTGGAATTGGTTGTGACCTTCTACGATCACTTCCGTTACATTGCTGATGCCCCAGAAGCCCAGAACAGTGCGCATGTATTTGTTAGCCATTTCGATTTCAGCCATAGGGCCTTCGGAATAAACGCCACCGCGTGCGCTCAACAGAGCTACTTTTTTGTCGCCCATTAGACCAACTGGACCTTCAGCAGTGTATTTGAATGTTTTGCCTGCTTGGGAGAGGTAGTCTACATACGTGTGCAGAACTGCTGGAACCGCGAAGTTCCACATAGGGAATGCGATTACTACTTTGTCAGCATCAGCAAATTGGTTCAGGTATTTGTTTACCAGGTCAGCACCTTTTTGCTCTTCAGCAGTCAGTTCGATACCGTTTCCTGCTTTCCACATAGCAGTGAGCAAGTCATTGCCATAGTAAGGGAGGTTAGCAGCGAACAGATCCAATTCTGCGATTTCATCATTTGGATGTGTTTCTCTGTATGTTTTGGTGAAAGCTTCGTACAACTTTACACTTGTAGCCTGCTCAACTGGGCGATCGTTTGCTTTAATAAAAAGTACTTTACTCATGAAAATTTTATTCCCCTTCCATTTAGTAAGTCACTAACTTTTAATGTGTAAATCTTGATTTTAAGATTATTACGTTTAAGATCTTTTGTCAACACTTTTTTGAAACGATTGTGGTGGAGCGAGGGGACTGCTCATCTAATATGTAGCCTGAGCAGTGCGTCCCAACTTTTTTAGCAGTTCGATTGCTTGACGCTGTTCTTCTGGTGTGAGACCTTCCATCGCTTTCTCAATGGCGAGTTGATGAGGAGGGAAGATTTCGGACAAAAACTGGTGCCCTTTTTCCGTGAGCTCCGCATAAATGACGCGGCGGTCTGCCGAACAGGGTTTGCGAATGAGCAGTTGTTTCTTTTCTAGCTTATCTACAACGTAGGTGATGTTTCCGCTGGAGATTAATATTTTTTCGCCAATTTGCTGCAATGGTTGAGGACCTTTATGAAATAATACCTCTAGAACCCCGAATTCGGTTGGATTAAGTCCATGCTCGCGAATGTGACGATTGGAGTGAGCGGTAACCCAGTTGTATGACCTCGATAAAACTACAAAAAGATCGAGGGGATCATTTCGCAGTGGTTTGTCAGACATATGGACCCTCCTATTCATCGAAACTTCGATATCTTTAATTTAAGATAATCCTACCTCTCGTATTTACATTTGTCAAATTGAGATAAAAAATAAAATGAAAAACACGCCTGTACAAACAGTTGTCTTCGTGATAAACTTTTGTTTGTAAACAAGCTGTGAAAGTGAAACAGAAGAAAGGAGGATGACCGTGGAAAAAGACATGCAGATCCTTCATCATATCCGGCAAAATCCTTTTATCACGCAACAGGAGCTGGCTGATCTGATTGGCATCTCACGTTCAGCGGTAGCTGGCTACATTGCACAGTTGACCAAACGCGGGGAAATCAAAGGACGGGCTTATGTACTTCGTGATGAAGGAATGATTGCTTGTATCGGTGGGGCCAACCTGGACCGCAAAGCACGCGGCAAGCAACAGGTGCGTCTACAGTCATCCAATCCAGTAACGATTATGGAATCGTGTGGAGGGGTGGCACGGAATATCGCGGAGAACCTCGGTCGTCTTGGCTGCAATACGTCACTCATCACCAGCATTGGTGAGGACAAGGAAGGCGAATGGCTCTTGCAGGAGACGAAAAAGCACGGGGTACACATCAGCCAAGTGTGGAGACTGCCTACACAGCGGACAGGAACGTATACCGCTCTTCTCGATATTGATGGCGAGATGGTTGTTTCCTTGGCAAACATGGATATTTACGATGCTCTTACACCAGAGATGTTCGCGGAGAAATGGTCGCACATTGCAGCAGCCCATGTGGTTTTCATCGATACAAACATTCCGGCGGACTGCTTGGCCTACATCATCGAACGTTGCCGGGAGGAAAACATCCTGCTCTTCGTTGACCCGGTCTCTTCCATTAAAGCTAAGAAGCTCCCACAGCAATTGGACGGAGTAGAAGCGATTTTGCCAAATCGCGAAGAAGCCGAGCTGATGGCTGGCATGAAGATCACGACGATCGAAGAATGCGCCGAGGCTTGCCGCAAGATCAGGGAACGAGGCGTCAAGCACGTCATCGTGACCTTGGGCGAAGAAGGAATTTACTATCAATCCGAGGACGTGGAGGAGCATATGTCTCCATACCCAACGGAAGTGGTAGATGTAACAGGTGCGGGAGATGCGTTCGCGTCGGGACTCTTGTATGGCATTGTAAACGGAGAGTCTTTCCAGAGAGCGTGCCGCCTTGGATTGGCAGCATCCGCTCTGACATTGCAAACAGAGCAGTCCGTATCTCCTCTATTAAAAGCAGAACAATTGGAACTGGCCGTAGAACAATTCGAAAAGGAGCGATAAGAGATGAAACAATATTTGACCTTTACTGAGGAAGTACGCCACGCACTGGAGAACAACCTGCCGGTAGTTGCGCTGGAGACGACGATTATTTCGCACGGTATGCCATATCCGCAAAACATTGAAATGGCAAAAGAAGTAGAGCAAATCATTCGCGACAACGGTGCCGTACCAGCTACGATCGGGATCATGGACGGCAAAATCAAAATCGGTTTGACTGACAGCGAGCTGGAAGAGTTTGCGACGAACAAAAATGTAGCAAAAGTAAGCCGTCGCGACTTCGCTTACATTTTGGCTAGTGGTAAAATCGGTGCGACTACAGTAGCCGCTACCATGATCGCAGCTGAGATGGCTGGCATCCACATGTTTGCAACTGGCGGTATCGGCGGGGTACACCGTGAAGGTGAAATCACTTGGGACGTATCTGCTGACCTGACTGAGCTGGCGCAAACAGATGTAGCTGTAGTATGCGCAGGGGCGAAATCGATCCTCGATATTGGCCGCACACTCGAATATTTGGAAACGCAAGGTGTACCAGTTGTGGGCTACCGTACAGATGAATTCCCATCCTTCTTCGCTCGTGAAAGCGGATTTGGCGTAGACATGCGCATCGATACACCGGAAGAAGTTGGTAAGATGATGAACACCAAATGGGATCTGGGACTCAAAGGCGGTATGATTATCGCGAACCCAGTACCAGAATCCGATGCACTGAATCACCAGGAAATCGAGGCAGTGATCCAAAAAGCACTCGCAGAAGCAAAAGAAAACAACATTGCAGGTAAACAGGTAACGCCATTCATGCTCGATAAAGTGAAAAAGCTGACAGAAGGCAAGAGCTTGGCAACGAACATCGCGCTGGTGAAGCACAATGCAGAAGTAGCTGCGAAAATCGCGGTAGCTTATCAGAAAGAAGCGAATCAAGGTAAATAAGAAAGAGCGAAGATCGAACAATTGCTCCCGGTTAATCCGGGGGCTTTTTTTGTTTTTTAGCGGCTGTAGTGGGGGAAGAAGCGCATTTCCGTCTACGCTTCGGCCTACGCCCCACAAGGGGTTGGACTGTCCGCTTCGGAATAAATGTCGGGAGCGCTTCAAAAGTAGAGTTTCGATGATGTATTCGCAGAGGTTGAAGCTGAAAACCCCCGCCATTTATTCCGAAGCTGGGTCGGGCTCCAGAGGCGCTAGGACTGGAAATGCGCTTCTTCCTGCGCAGCTGTGGTTAACATCTTGAAAGCTGTCTTAAGAGGGTTACTTAGAAGACTCCCTCCAATTCAAAAAATTATCTTGGTTGTAACTCCTCCGTACAAACTCGCATTATGGTTTAAAAGCGCGGCAAAAATCTTCGCTGTTAAGAAGTACTGCCATATGTTTGGAAGGAGACCGCCCGAACGCAGTGAGGAAAAAGGCGACTGGAAAACATGTGGCAGGGCTTCGTCCGGCACCAAGGATAGAGGACCAACCCCATCATTTTTCCCTGTGTTTTCAGCACGTAAAGCCCATTTAGAAAAAAATTGAAAAAAGTGCTTGATATACCCTGAGGGGGTATTGTATAGTAAGGGTGTGAACAGGAAACAACGTAAGGGAAACGATACGATAAAATATACCCCTTTAGGGTATTTGGAGGGATTAATATGAGTGCCAAAACAGCAGAGGCAACAGTCGCAATCTCAGGGATGACTTGCGCAGCTTGTGCACTGCGCATCGAAAAGGGCCTGGGAAAAATGGAGGGAGTGGAGACTGCCAACGTCAATCTGGCCTTGGAAAAATCCACAGTCGTGTTCGATCCATCGAAAACGAACATCGACGACATCCGCTCCAAAATTGAATCTCTCGGCTATGGTGTCGTCACTGACAAGGTGGAGCTAAACATCTCGGGAATGACATGTGCGGCTTGCTCCACCCGGATCGAAAAAGGCTTGAACAAAACAGCTGGGGTTCTGAAGGCAAACGTGAACCTGGCGATGGAAACAGCCACTGTCGAGTACGATTCATCACAGGTAAGTGTGACGGACCTTATTCAAAAGGTAGAAAAGCTAGGGTATCAGGCGACTCGCAAGGAAGAAGGCAAAGAAGAAGAAAAAGTAGATCGTCGCCAGGAAGAAATCAAACGGCAGACCCGCAAGTTCTGGATTTCCGCGATTCTGTCGCTCCCGCTGCTCTGGTCGATGGTGAGCCACTTTTCCTTCACCTCGTTTATCTGGCTGCCTGAAATCTTGATGAATCCGTGGGTACAGCTCGCATTGGCAACACCGGTACAATTCATCATCGGAGCACAGTTTTACGTGGGAGCTTTCAAAGCCCTTCGCAACAAGAGTGCTAACATGGATGTGCTGGTTGCTCTCGGTACCTCAGCTGCTTATTTCTACAGTTTATGGGTCGCGATCAACTCCATCGGTGCTCATGGCGGCCATATGCTGGAGCTGTATTTTGAGACGAGTGCGGTACTGATCACGTTGATCGTCTTGGGTAAACTGTTTGAGATGAAAGCAAAGGGACGCTCTTCGGAAGCGATCCGCAAGCTGATGGGCTTGCAAGCAAAAATAGCAGTAGTCGTACGGGATGGCGTCGAAATGACCATTCCTGTAGAAGAAGTAAGACTGGGCGACGTCGTTCACGTGAAGCCGGGCGACAAAGTACCTGTCGATGGCATCGTCATGGAAGGACAGTCCGCAGTGGATGAGTCCATGCTGACTGGTGAAAGTATTCCGGTGGATAAAGCCGCAGGCGATACCGTCATCGGCGCCACCTTGAACAAAAACGGCTTTTTGAAGGTCCAGGCAACCAAAGTCGGAAAAGAAACGGCTCTGGCGCAAATCATTAAAGTAGTGGAAGAAGCACAAGGAACAAAAGCACCGATTCAGCGCGTAGCTGACAGCATCTCGGGGATTTTTGTCCCAATCGTCGTAGGGATTGCCATTCTTACCTTCTTGATCTGGTACTTCTTCGTTATACCTGGCAATTTCGGTGAGGCTTTGGAAAAAGCAATTGCTGTACTCGTAATCGCTTGCCCGTGCGCCCTCGGTCTGGCAACACCGACCTCGATCATGGCGGGCTCTGGACGCGCAGCTGAGTTGGGTATCCTGTTCAAAGGCGGGGAGCATCTGGAGACTGCTCACCACCTGGATACGATCGTCCTCGATAAAACAGGGACTGTAACCAAAGGCGAGCCAGAACTGACAGACGTCATTACCATTGATATCGAAGAACAAGAGCTACTCTCTTTGGTCGGCGCCGCTGAGAAAAATTCCGAGCACCCATTGGCTCAAGCCATCGTTCGCGGAATTGCAGATAAAGGAATCACCTTGACGAATACAGATTCTTTTGAAGCCATTCCTGGTTTCGGTATCCAGGCAACCGTCGCTGGCAAAGAAGTACTCGTCGGTACCCGCCGCTTGCTGGAAAAACATCAAATTTCGTATCAAGCAGTGTCTGATACCATGCTGGCACTGGAGCGCTCCGGTAAAACGGCGATGCTCGCAGTCGTCGAAGGCAAGCTCGCTGGCTTGATTGCCGTAGCGGATACGATTAAACCGACCTCCAAGCAAGCTGTTCAACGCATGAAAGCAATGGGATTGACTGTGATCATGATGACCGGTGACAACCGTCAAACTGCTGAGGCCATTGCCCGTGAAGCAGGAATCGATCACGTCATCGCAGAAGTCCTGCCTGAAGGCAAGGCCGCAGAAGTGAAAAAACTGCAAGAACAAGGCAAAAAAGTTGCGATGGTCGGCGATGGTATCAACGATGCTCCTGCACTCGCTACCGCTGACGTCGGTATGGCAATCGGTACAGGTACAGATGTGGCTATGGAAGCAGCCGATATTACCTTGATGCGCGGCGAACTGACCAGTGTCGCAGACGCCATCGAGATGAGCAAACTCACCATCCGCAACATCAAGCAAAACCTGTTCTGGGCACTGGCCTACAACACCTTGGGCATCCCGATTGCCGCAATTGGCTTCCTCGCTCCATGGCTTGCCGGTGCTGCAATGGCCTTCAGCTCCGTATCCGTTGTACTCAACGCACTGAGACTGCAACGAGTGAAGCTGTAACAACAGTAACAAGCGGCTTTGTCCGCCTTACCTATACAACATAAAATGTAAGGAGAGATTGATCATGACAAATATCACATTGAACGTAGAAGGTATGTCTTGCAACAAATGCGTAGCGCGCATCGAGAATACATTGAAAGAATTGGGTGCAGAAGGCAAAGTGCACTTGGCTGATAAAAAGGTTGATGTTTCCTACAATGAGAGCACATTGACACTCGAAGCAGTAAAAGAAGCAATCGAAGACCAAGGCTACGACGTCGTTTAAGCATCGTGCTATTACTATCGAAAAAAGCTCCTGCCTGATTCCATGAGGCGGGAGCTTTTTGGCTGTTTTGCTTGGAGTAGCTGTAGGGGATGGGAAGAAGCCCATTTCCAGTCTACGCTTCGGCCTACGCCCCGCAAGGGGTTAGACTGTCCGCTCCGAAATGAATGTCGGGAGCGCTTCAAAAGTAGAGTTTCGAAGATGTATTCGCAGAGGTTGAAGCTGACAACCCCCGCCATTCATTTCTACGCTGAGTTGGGCTCCAGAGGCGCTAGGACTGGAAATGTTCTTCTTCCCAAGCGACTATTGTTTACATCTTGAAAGCAGCATTCAAGGGGGTGCTTCATTAAATGCATGTAGACTCCCAACAGCTCGTAGAGGAAACAGGAGAAATAAGCGAAGATCTTTGGACACACCTACCGAGGCGCAGTGAAAAAAAGAGAAACTGCCTTTAGCGTCCACCTCTGAGACACATCTTGAATGGACTACTTTGGACGCGGTTTCGCTTTTTTTCACGAAGCCGGGCACCGATGCTCCCTCGCAGGTGTTCCAAGAAGCTGAGCGTTTTCTCCTGTTTCCTCCCCACCCCACATGCGAGAGAGAATAACGCACGATTCCTTTAATCGAATGAGTAACCGAGAGCTAATCCAATCCGATTCATAAAGAAAGACAAAGTCCGGTTAAAACCGTGCTAAACGAACGTTCACAATAACTGGAAGCGAGCGTATAATCAAATCACAATCAAGCTTAATCAAGAAACAACACATACGGCCTAGTTCCGAAATTTTCGGAAGCGGGGGAACCAATCTTTTGGGGTTAATCCTGAGTGATCAGGAGGGATGAGGAAAAGTCTTCTCTGCCATCCTACCCGTCAGCTAACCTCGTCGGCCAAAGCAGGGAAGGTCATGGATGGATAAAGTCTAGGCATATAATACGCAACAAGGGGATTCCTTGCGGGCGTGTGATAGGCCGATGCAGGCTTTTTCTTTGGGACCTTTGTTCTGGAGAAAAAGGATGGATCGGCCTATTTTTTATGGAAATACCGATGAGCAGCTTACGCCATACAGACGTTATCGAAAAACGTGTGGATCGCTGGGAGGCAGTCGGTACGAGATAAACCGCTGACAATCGAAATCAGGAAGACAGAGTACAGGGAGTCCTGAAAAGGGATGCCAGGTATTACGTAAGCCTGCGGATTTTTTACACGAGTATAAATCAAGCGTGCCTGCTTGGTTTTGCTGGAGTGTGGAAACTTCGCAGGCTTTTTGCATTTACGAAAAAACGAAGGATGAGGGATACCATGCCCAAAATGAAGGTCCATCAACTGACAAAAGTGTTCGGCAAGCAGCCCGAGCTGGCCTTGAAGCTACTGGCAGAAGGACGTACGAAAGAACAAATTTACAAGCAAACGGGCCAGTCTATCGGGGTGAATCAGGTCAGCTTTGAAGTCGAGGAAGGTGAAATCTTCGTGATCATGGGCCTGTCCGGCAGCGGCAAGTCAACCTTAATCCGACTGTGTAATCGACTGATTGATCCAACGAGTGGAAGCATCGAGATCGACGGGGAAGAGATCGTGGACATGAAGGCATCGGCTTTGCGCGAGGTGAGGAGGAAGAAGCTCGGGATGGTTTTCCAAAACTTCGCCCTGTTTCCGCAGCGGACGGTACGAGAAAACGTCGAGTTCGGTTTGGAGATTCAACAAGTACCACCAGGACTCCGGCAAGAAAAAGCACGGGAAGCGCTTGCGCTCGTTGGATTAACCGAGTGGGAAAATGCGTACCCGGATCAATTGAGCGGAGGGATGCGCCAGCGAGTCGGCTTGGCGCGGGCGTTGGCTAATAATCCAGATATTCTCTTGATGGACGAAGCGTTCAGTGCACTGGACCCGCTCATTCGAAAAGACATGCAGGATGAGCTACTGGAGCTTCAGATGACGATGAAAAAGACGATCCTGTTCATTACACATGACTTGCACGAGGCGTTGAGGCTGGGTGATCGGATTGCCTTTATGAAAGACGGACAGATCATTCAGATCGGCCGCCCGGAAGAAATCATGGCAGACCCAGCGGATGAATTCGTGCGGAAGTTCGTCGAGGATGCCGACCTGTCCAGAGTGCTCGTTGCTGAAAATGTGATGAAACGGGCAGAAGCAATCACGCCTGACAAAGGGGCGCGAGTGGCGCTGCAACTCATGATGGATAACGGTGTGTCCAGCTTGTACGTCGTGGACAAAAAGCGCACACTGCTCGGCTTGATTACGGCGTATGACGTATCACTCGCGATCGGTACGGGGGATTCACTGGAGACGATTATGAAAACCGACCTCCCTACTGTTTCACCTGACGCACGTCTGCACAGCTTGTTCCCGATGATGGCAGACCTGCACGTCCCGATTGCGGTAGTGGGCGAGCAGCAGCGTTTGTTGGGTGTCATCGTAAAAGGAGCGGTGCTAGGCGGGCTGGTAGGCAAAGTCAATGTCCAAGAACACCAGAGAGCAGAGGTGATGAGTGATGGACGTCGTGCCTAAGCTGCCGATTGGCGAATGGATGGAAGGGTTCGTGGAGGTGCTGGGCCAGTACAAAGGGGTATTGTTTGATCCAGTGTCTATCGTCATTTCTACGATGGTGACTTACTGTTCCACGGTTTTGGCAGAGATACCTTCGCTGATTCTCATCTTGCTGCTGGGGGCCGCTGCGTGGGTTTTTGCAGGGAGAGCGTCTATGGTCTTTACGGTTATCGGACTTTCTCTCATTCACAACCTGGGGTACTGGGATGAAACGATGGAGACATTGGGACTCGTCCTCACTGCCACCATGATTTCGATCGCCATCGGGATTCCGGTGGGCATTCTTTGCGCGAGATACGATACGTTTCGCAATCTGGTCACGCCAATACTGGATTTGATGCAGACGATGCCAGCGTTTGTTTACTTGATTCCCGCAATCTTTTTCTTTGGCTTGGGTGAAGTGCCGGGAGTCATTGCCTCCGTTATTTTTGCTTTGCCGCCAATTGTGCGTCTCACGAACTTAGGCATACGTCAGGTGCCAGCGGAAATGGAGGAAGCAGCGGATGCCTTTGGCGCAACTGGGTGGCAAAAGCTCGTGAAAGTGCAACTGCCGTATGCGAAATCGACGATCTTGGCGGGAGTCAATCAGTGTATCATGCTCGCCCTGTCGATGGTGGTCATAGCGGCTATGATCGGGGCGAAAGGCTTGGGTGCAGACGTATATCGTGCCGTTTCGCAAGTGGATATAGGAAGAGGATTCGAGGCGGGGCTATCCATCGTGATCATCGCTATCGTCTTGGATCGGCTTACTCAACATGCAGGAAAAAAGGAGAGAAACATATGATGAACAAAGCGGTTCCAGCTTTACTGGCAGTGATGATGGGAGCGACAGCTTGGCTCGCAGGCTGCTCCAGTCAAAACACAAACACACAAATACCGACAGCAACGGTAGTCGGTCCTATTCCTTCTGAGATGTCGGACAACGCGCTAGGAGAAAAGCTCGACTACAAAATCATCGGAATCGACGCAGGAGCAGGCTCGATGGTGAAGACAGAGGAAGTCATGAACTTGTATGGCTTGGATAAATGGCAGCTTGTTGAAGGCTCCGATGCAGCGATGACAGCAGCTTTGATCAAGGCGTACGAAGCGAAGGAACCGATTATCATTACGGGCTGGACGCCGCATTGGATGTTTAAAAAGATGGATTTGAAATATTTGGAGGACCCGAAGAACGGCTTTGGCGGAGCGGAACAAATCCATACCATCGTGCGCAAAGGGCTGAAAGAGGATCAGCCTGCTGCCTATCAGTTTCTGGATAAGTTCTGGTGGGAGCCAGCCGATATGGAGTCAGTCATGGTCCAAATGATTGACGGAAAAGATCCGGAAGTGGCCGCTGCGGAATGGGTAAAAAACAACGAAGCCAAAGTAGCGAAATGGGTGGAGGGCATCCAGCCTGTCCAAAGAGAGAAGCTGACTCTCGCTTATGTAGCATGGGATTCCGAGATTGCCAGCTCGCACGTTGTAGAGCATGTGCTGGAGCAGAAGCTGGGGTATGAAGTCGAATTGAGTCAGGTGCAGACTGGACCGATGTGGGCAGGAGTGGCCATTGGGGATGTAGATGGGATGGTTGCGGCTTGGCTGCCGTCTACAGATACGAGCTATTTGAAAAAGTTTGGTGGGCAAATCGAGGATTTGGGTCCGAATCTCGACGGAACCAAAATCGGACTCGTGGTTCCTTCGTACATGAACATCTCGTCCATTGAGGATCTCCAATAAGGAAGGGAGGCGCTGCTATGAAGCATTATCTCGTAATGGGCAAGGGGGAAGCTTTCACTTCTTTTGTCCAGACACTATGCTGTGACAGTTTGCCTGCTTTTTGGGGAAGGAATCCCGGTGCCTTTTCATTGACAGCGGGGCCTTGCGACAAGACGATTCAGCGTTTTTTGCCCATCTCATTTGACGAGTGCTACCGCGATCAGGAATCCTTGCTGCTCTACCATTCCGTCTACATCTTTCCCGATGAGTGGGCGGAGGGACGCGACTTCATTACACTGTTCAAGCAGCTTGGCACCTGCCGGATTTTTGTGATGACGCAGGAACATCGGAACGCGATGTTATACAAGGCGCTCGGGGCGAATCACGTCATTGTGAGCCAGCCCGGGTATAAAGGCTACGGCTGGTTGGCCGAACAGATGAGTGGGTAAGAGAGGAATAGAAAAGGCTCCGCCTGCAAATGAAGGCGGAGCCGCGCTTTGTAAAATTAGCCTAATATTTTTTCGAGGTCCTTGTCCAATACATAAACCTCGATCCGTTCACCCATTTTCGTGCTGATATCACTATGGCTGGATAGTACCTTGCAGCTTGTCAGCTTTTCTACGATTTCTTCCGATTCTTCGCTATACATCTCACGGAGAACCTCGCGCATTTCTTTGACGATGCGGCGACCTTTATCGTGACTGGACAGATGCTTTTCTTCGACGGTGAGAACACCTTTAAATCTGACGATGACCATATCACCGACGATGTAGGTCTTCGCTTCCTGTGGACCTCGTCCAATCAGATCGCGCTGAAATTTTATGAATGCTTCGCTGATTTCGGCTTCCAGCTTTTTTTTGTTAGAGATGGCCAAACGCCATACCTCCCATAATTTATCATTGTGCCTAATATTACTCAGCCGTCTTGGGGCTGTCAACCTACGAAAAAAGAGGGGGGAAACATTCCTGTGGTGATCGTCTCCATTTTTGCTGTTGGTATTTTTCTCTATTTGATCTATGCGTTATTGCATGTGGAGGAGCTATGAAACAATTGATAGGAAAGGCTCTACTTGATAGTTTTCGCAAGCTGAACCCGTTGGTCATGAAATCGAATCCCGTGCTGTTTGTCGTAGAGCTCGGGACGGTTCTGATTTTGCTGATGCTGTTGTTTCCGAAGTATTTTGGTACGGAGGATCAGGTAGGGTGGAATACAGTCGTTTTTTCCGTTTTATTATTCACGGTGTTGTTCGCGAATTTTGCTGAGGCATTGGCAGAAGGACGTGGGAAAGCACAAGCAGATACATTGCGAAGGGCCAAGCGGGATACGGAAGCCAAGCGACTCAAAGCCGATGGCAGTGTGCAGGTGATTTCATCTGGCGAACTGCGTAAAGGTGATCAGGTCTTGGTCGAAACAGGAGATATCATCCCAGGAGATGGTGACATTATCGATGGCTTGGCCTCCATTGATGAATCTGCGATCACGGGTGAGTCGGCTCCGGTCATCAAAAGGGCGGGCAGCGACCAGACGTCTGTAACGGGCGGGACACGTGTCATTAGTGACTCTATTATCGTGAAAATTACGACGAACCCCGGGGACTCTTTTTTGGATCGGATGATTATGCTCATTGAAGGGGCCAAGCGTCAAAAAGCACCGAATGAAATTGCCTTGAATACAGTTCTTATCGTCTTTACGCTTATTTTTTTGATTGTCGTCGTCACGCTGGTTCCGATTGCTTCGTATGTGGGTATCGAGCTGGATATCTCCGTCTTGGTCGTTTTGCTCGTTTGTCTCATTCCGACCACGATTGGCGGCTTGTTATCGGCCATTGGCATTGCGGGGATGGATCGTGTCACCCGCTTTGGTGTCATCGCGATGTCGGGTAAGGCAGTAGAAGCGGCTGGTGATGTCAACACGATCATTTTGGACAAGACAGGCACGATCACGTATGGTAACCGACTGGCGGCAGAATTCGTTCCTGTAGCAGGAGTCGACCAGAGGGAGCTGATGGAAGTCGCAGTGCTCACTTCGCTGTTCGATGATACGCCAGAGGGAAGCTCCGTCATGATGCTCGCCCAAGCAAATCAGGTTGTCTGCGATGTCAAAGCGTACGAAGGAGAGATTATCCCGTTTACTGCTGAGGAGCGCATGAGCGGTTTGAATTACAAAGGCGTCTACTATCGAAAAGGAGCAGTTAGCGCCATTAGTGCCTATGTCAGGGAGCGGGGGGGCATGGTGCCACCAGATCTTGAAGAAAAAAGCGCGCGAATCTCGCTGCAAGGTGGTACTCCACTCGCTGTATGCAAGGACAGTCAGGTTCTTGGCCTGATTTACTTGAAGGATACGGTGAAGCCCGGGATTCGTGAGCGTTTTGAAGAATTGCGGAAAATGGGCATTAGGACCGTCATGTGCACAGGCGACAATCCACTGACAGCGGCCACCATCGCCAAAGAAGCTGGGGTCGACGATTTTATCGCCGAGAGCAAGCCCGAGGACAAAATCAGAATCGTCCGGGAAGAGCAGGCACAAGGGAAAATGGTTGCGATGACCGGAGATGGCACGAATGATGCGCCAGCGCTGGCCCAAGCCGATGTAGGCATCGCGATGAACAGCGGGACAACGGCTGCGAAGGAAGCGGCCAACATGGTCGATCTCGATTCAGACCCGACGAAGATTTTGCAGGTCATTTCCATCGGGAAGCAGCTTCTCATGACCCGCGGCGCATTGACGACCTTTAGTATCGCGAACGACTTTTCCAAGTATTTTGCGATCATCCCTGCGATGCTGGTCGAGCAAGTACCCGAGATGCAGCTTTTGAACATCATGAACCTGCAGTCTCCGTCCAGTGCTGTTCTATCCGCACTTTTATTCAATGCGATTATTATCCCACTCTTAATCCCGCTGGCATTGCGGGGAGTGCGCTATGTGCCCATGAATGCGAACCAGCTTCTCGTCCGGAACTTGTTGATTTACGGCGTAGGAGGAATCATTTTTCCGTTCATCGGAATCAAGCTGATTGATATGGGACTGCAACTGTTCTGGTAACCAAACAGCTATGAATGACATACGGAGGTGTACTCACGTGAACGTATCGTTGCGTTCCAAAATCATGTGCGGCTTTGTCGCTACGGCCCTGCTAATCGGAGTGCTGGGGCAGCTCTATTACACAAAGCTGGTTGAAATCAATGCGCGCTATGATGCCAGTTTGGGACTTGGAGAAGAAGCAATCAGGCAAGTAGAAAAGAGTGTGCTTGAGGAGCTTTCCTACATTTATGTGACGAGTGTTGGGATGTTTGTTTTGATCATCGGATTGGGCTGGATCATCTCTGGAAAAATTAGCCGATCCATTCGTGTCATTGCCGATGCGACAGAAACAATGGCAGCAGGAGATTTGACAGGAGCAGAGATTCAGATCGCCACGCAGGATGAGGTGGGGCAGGTAGCGCAAGCGATTAACCAGATGGCGCGGAATTTACGCAATTTGATCGGGCAAATCAGTACGGGAGCGGATCATGTTGCGAATGCTTCTGAGGAGCTGGCGACGAATGCCTTGCAAGCAACGGAAAACAGCCGATCGGTTGTCGCAGCGATGCAAGAGCTGGTGGATGGCGCTGGGGAGCAAATGAAAGGCTCCGATCAAACCGTCGATTCGATGGAACACGTAGAAGAAGCTGTGAAACAAATGGAGGAGTACGCGCAGCATGTCTTCGGATCAGCCAAAAGTGCCTCTGCGGCGGCCGAAACAGGAATGGAAGTCATCTCAAACACCGTGCAGCAGATGGCAGACATTGCGGCTGCTTTTACCACAACAGAGAAAGCTGTGATGCAGCTGGGCACGCGATCAAGGGAGATTGAAGCGTGTGTGGCTATCATTAAGGCGATGGCGAATCAGACAAATCTTTTGGCGATCAATGCTGCGATTGAAGCGGCACGAGCGGGAGCGTCAGGCAAAGGCTTCGCCGTCGTAGCCGGTGAGGTGAGAAAGCTCGCAGATCAATCCAGGCAAGCGGCGGAGCAGATCGCTGACATGCTCGAACAGATGCGACAGGACGTTGCCCGGGCAGTAGGGTCTATCGAAGGAGGAAATACAGAGGTCGCTTCTGGCGTGACGGTCGTAAAGGAAGCAGGGGATGCGTTTGCAAAAATTAGTCTGGCGGTCCAGCAAGTATCCATGCACATGAACCAAGTCGCGACAGGTTTGGATCATACCGCGGGCAAAACGGTGACAGTGACAGCCCAAATGGGTCAGCTTGCACATATCGCGAAGGCGGCGTCTGAGCGGGCTGATCAAGTGGCACAAGCGGCCTATCAGCAAAACAGTGCGGTGGAGGCGTTTCGTGAGTGCCTTGATTCACTCAGCAAGCTGGCTCACCAGCAAAAAAGTTTGATTCGCAGATTCAAGACATAGGTGATGGGTATGGGACTATGGCTAGAGCAGCAACGGATCGAGAGGCAAAAACAAACGGCGCTAAAGCTGGCTGCTGCGGTTGCCGCGCTCATGCTTGTCATCGTCTTGTTGCTGCTCTTCTTGACGGAGGAAACGCGAGGAGGTGTATGGCTGGCTGGGTTAGTGCCTATCTTGATCATCACGGCTATCTGCTATCGCATGGCTCTGAGGTACGCCTGTGATACGCATCAGCTGGAACAAACGTATTGGGAGAACGAGGAAAGGAAGATTCACTCGATATTGGAGAGCATCAAAGACGGTTATTACGAATTGGACGAGCGAGGTCGGTTTCTCGCTGTGAATCCTGCACTCTCTGAAATACTTGGAGCACCTGCGCATGAGTTGCTGGGAGCAAGCTATCAGGAGTATGTGGGCAAGCAAGATGCTTTGAAGCTAAAGCACGCGTTTCGGTGGGTGTCGCATACCGGGACGCCTGTCCAGCAAATTGACTGGGCGTTTGTCCAGCGTGACGGTCAGAGGCGCTTAGTGGAGGGCTCCATTGTGAAAATTAGCGAAAAATCGGGCGGTGTCACCGGGCTGCGCGGGATTATCCGCGACGTGACGGATCGCAGGCAGGCAGAGCAGACAATCAATCACATGGCGTACCACGATGCGCTGACTGATCTCCCGAACCGTCGACTTTTCGAGGCGGAGCTGACGATTGCGCTATCCCAGGCGAAGCAGCAAGGACAGATGATGGCAATCCTGTTTTTTGATTTGGATCGTTTTAAATACATCAACGACTCCTTGGGGCATTATTTCGGGGACTGCTTGCTCCAGTCGCTCTCTCATCGATTAAAGGAAAATGTCGGATCGGCAGGCATATTGGCTCGCATGGGCGGAGATGAGTTTACGATGATCTTCCCTGCGATTTCTGACGAGACAGAGGTGATTGCGTTGGCAGATCGGATCATTGCGTCCTTGCAATCGCCGCTTCAGGTAGAGGATCGGGAATGCATTGTCACGACAAGTATCGGGATCAGTATTTTCCCGAGAGATGGAGAGGATACGCAAACCCTCATGAAGCATGCAGATGCCGCCATGTACAGTGCCAAAGAAAAGGGCAGGAATCGGTACAACCTGTACTCGTCTACGATGAGCCTTCATGCGGCGGAACGGCTGGCAGTCGAGCAGGAGCTGCGCAAGGCGTTGGAGCGCAATGAGTTTAGCCTGCATTATCAGCCGCAGCTCGATTGCAAAACAAATCAGGTGGTCGGGGTGGAGGCACTGCTCAGGTGGCGGCATCCTGAATGGGGAATGGTCTCGCCAGCCGAATTTATCCCCTTGGCGGAAGAGACTGGCTTGATTGTGCCCATTGGGGAATGGGTGCTTCGAACGGCTTGTCAGCAAAACAAAGCATGGGCAGAAGCAGGCTATCCTTCCCTGCGCATAGCGGTGAATCTATCAGCCCGCCAATTTCAGCAGGAGAATTTGGTTGGCATGATCAAACAGGTGCTCCAAGAAACGCAGATGCAACCGCAATTTCTGGAGCTAGAGATTACAGAAAGTGCCGTCATGCAAAACGCCACGCGGTTCATTGGAATCCTGCATGAGCTGAAAAATCTGGGGATATGGCTGTCCATCGACGATTTTGGGACAGGCTACTCCTCGCTAAGCTACTTGCGTGATTTTCCCATTAACCGCTTAAAGATTGATCGGTCGTTTGTGAATGATATTACAGAAAACGAAGATGCCGTCATCGCCAAGTCGATCATTGCCATGGCGCACAGCTTGCAAATGAACGTGCTGGCGGAGGGGGTGGAAAACGAAGTTCAGCTGACCTTTTTGCGTGAGCAGCAGTGTGATGAAATGCAGGGCTACTACTGTAGTAAGCCATTACCTGCGGAGCAATTGGAAGAATGGATGCAACAATCAGGCACGACTGCTCTTGCAGTATGGGGAAAATAAATGAAAAAAGGAGAGAAACGATGAAATATCATGATCGGATGAGGCCTGATAGGTTTAAATCGCTTACACGGATAAAGAACGCAAAAATCGTGTGAAAAAGACTGAAATAGGACATTAACATCCGATTATGCCGGACGTATAATGAGACTCGTAACCAACAATTGCAAATATGGCCAAATCCCGAGGCACTCGGGAACGGAGGACCCAATCAGTAGGGGTTAATCCCACGCATGAATCGTGGGAGGGATGAGAAACTCTTTCGCCATCCTACCCGTCAGCTAACTTCGTCGGCTAAAGCGAGGGAGGTCTAAAGACCGCCTGTTTGAGGAGGCCTTTTTGTTATCCATTGAGGGACGACAAGGGTTGACTCGAAACGTAATGCAGGTCTTTTCGTTTTGCTCAAAAACGGTCAATGACCGTTGTTACTTACAAGTAAATAACTGTTTTCGGAAAAAGGAAACGGGAGACAAAACGCAAAGAAGGCAACTTCAAGTCGGCTGGGCGTTAGGTAGACCAATGAGTACTTTTTCTCCGATACAAAGGATCGTATTATTTGCCGCGGGATGCGGGCGACTTCGTTCGTCTGTCCATCTTCAGTTCGGTCAAATGCGGCGGTCTTTCGGGGAAATCGTAAGCATTGGTCTATTTTTTTCCCAAATGGCAGGTTTTTTCAAAAAAGGAAGCCTGTGCAGGGGGAAGCGAGAGAGACGAGTCGGCCAGACTTCACGGAATAGTTAGTACGGCAAAAAAGGAGGGACATTGCATGGACGTGGTTTCCATACTGCTCTTGGCGCTTTCATTCGGTGTATTTTTTGCACTCATCAAGTTTTGTGACGCCGTGGTAAGAGAACAGGGAGGGAAAGAGAAATGATCTGGTTGCTGCTGATTGTGGCAGGGCTTGCGATGTACCTGTGCCACGCATTGATTTACCCGGAAAAATACTAGGGGTTAGAATCATTCGTTTATTGGGAACCATTTTTTAGAGGGAGTAGGAGGAACTGTCGTGGACTTTTTACAAATAGCGTTGGTTTTGGTGGTGCTTTTCGTGCTCGCCATACCGATGGGAAAATATTTGGTACGCTCCTTTTCGCTGGAGACGACCCGATTGGACCGTGTTTTTGGCGGGGTGGAAAAAGCGATATACAAGCTGTCTGGCATTCGTGTAGCAGATATGACCTGGAAGCAGTACGCAATGGCTGTTCTGGTCAGCAACATTTCGATGGTAGCCATTGCCTATCTCTTGCTTCGTTTGCAAGGGATGCTGCCGGGAAACCCAAGTGGAATTACGGCGATGGAGCCGTTGCTTTCCTTTAACACGGCCATTAGCTTTTTGACGAATACGAATCTTCAGCATTACAGCGGGGAGAGCGGATTGTCGTACCTGTCGCAAATGCTGGTCATTATTTACCTGATGTTTACAACGCCAGCAACAGGGATCGCGGTCGTGATGGCCTTCATGCGCGGGCTGACAGGGCAGCGCAGCATCGGTAACTACTACGTAGACCTAGTACGTGCTCATACACGTGTGTTGATTCCGCTGGCGATTGTCGTGACATTGCTCTTGGTGTCCCAAGGCGTGCCGCAGACAATGGAGCCGACGGCAACAGCGACAACTATTAGCGGAACGGAGCAACAAATCGCTCGCGGTCCGGTCGCTTCACTCGTATCCATTAAGCATTTGGGAACAAACGGAGGCGGATTCTTCGGGGTAAACTCCGCGCATCCATTTGAAAACCCGACACCGCTAACAAACGTGATCGAAATTATGTCGATGTTTTTGATCCCGGCGTCACTGCCATTCACATTCGGCTTCATGGCGAAGAGCCGCAAGCAAGGCTGGGTTATTTTTGGAGCGATGTTCGCGATGTTCCTGGCGTTCCTGGTCACGGCGTATGCCAATGAAGTAAACGGCAACCCGGCGCTGGAACGGGCTGGCCTGTCACAAGTAATGGGCAGCATGGAAGGAAAAGAAGTCCGTTTTGGTATCGCACAAAGCGCCTTGTTCACTGCCGTGACAACAGCGGCAACGACAGGAACTGTGAACAACATGCACGATACATTGACGCCACTTGGCGGTTTGGTTCCGCTCGGTGAAATGATGCTCAACTGCGTATTTGGCGGAGATGGCGTCGGAACGATTAACATTTTGATGTATGCGATTTTGGCTGTATTCTTGGCGGGCTTGATGGTAGGGCGTACGCCTGAATTCCTCGGCCGCAAGATCGAAGGTAAAGAGATGAAGCTGATCGCCATCGCGATTCTCGTTCATCCCCTGATCATTTTGGCGCCAACCGCTATTGCATTGGCGACAGAAATGGGATCATCCGCAGTGTCGAACCCAGGCTTCCACGGCATTTCACAAGTGCTGTACGAGTACACTTCTTCGGCAGCCAACAACGGTTCCGGTTTTGAAGGATTGGGCGACAACACACCTTTCTGGAACATTTCTACGGGACTCGTCATGCTGTTCGGTCGATATGTTTCGATCATTACGATGCTGGCGGTAGCAGGCTCCTTGCTCGCAAAAACGCCGGTACCAGAAACGATGGGTACACTGCGCACAGACAATAGTGTATTCACGGTGATTTTGATTGCGACTGTGGTAATCGTAGGCGCACTGACATTCCTGCCTGTGCTTGCTCTTGGCCCAATCGCCGAGTGGCTCACGATCCGTTAATTAGAGGAAGTTCAAAAAGTCGACTTTTGATCACGATGTAATCGTGGAAGCAAATTCGGCATGGAAAGTAGCGTTCACCTTCGAAGTCCGGTGCTCATGTAGGTCCCCTACACTCCGCTCCTCCTTCTTCAGGTTCTCGCCACTTTCTCGGTGCTGAAAAGCCGACTTTTTGAACAAATATCCATACTAGAGGCAAAGGAGTAATTTTCCATGAGTAGAACGCGCACGGTTGCGCTTCCTAAAGATTTGTACCAGCGGGCCTTTGTCGAGTCTTTCAAAAAATTGGACCCGCGTGTGATGATGAAAAATCCTGTCATGTTCGTGGTAGAGATCGGATTCTTCATTACGCTCCTCCTGACGTTTGCACCCAATTTGTTTGGGGGGGCTTCGGACCCGTTTTTCAACGGCGTTGTCAGCTTTATCCTGTTCGTGACGATTTTGTTCGCCAACTTCGCAGAAGCCTTGGCAGAAGGGCGCGGCAAAGCACAGGCAGAGAGCTTGAAAAAAACGAAGCAGGACACGCAAGCAAAAAAAGTGGGGAAAGATGGACGCATTCAAGTCGTCAGTTCCACAGAACTTCGAAAAGGCGATCTGGTCATAGTGGAAGCAGGCGAGCTGATTCCATCCGACGGGGAAATCGTCGAGGGTGTCGCCTCTGTGGACGAATCTGCGATTACGGGTGAATCTGCTCCGGTCATTAAAGAAGCAGGTGGCGATTTCAGCTCCGTCACGGGAGGTACACGTGTCGTCAGTGACCGCATCCGCGTCCGCGTGACGACGGATCCCGGCGAATCGTTTTTGGATCGCATGATTTCGTTGGTAGAGGGCGCGAAGAGACAGAAGACCCCGAATGAAATCGCGTTGAATACGCTGTTGGTTAGCTTGACGTTGATTTTCCTGATCGTCTGCACGACCTTGCAGCCTATTGCGAACTATGTGAATGCAGCCATTCCAGTTGCAACACTGATTGCTTTGCTCGTTTGCTTGATTCCGACCACGATTGGCGGACTCTTGTCAGCGATTGGGATTGCGGGTATGGACCGGGTCACACAGTTTAACGTCATCGCCATGTCTGGTAAAGCCGTAGAGGCATCCGGTGACATCAACACGATTATTTTAGATAAAACGGGAACGATCACGCATGGTAACCGGATGGCTGCTGAGTTTGTCACTGTAGGCGACAGCAAAAGCACAGAATTGAACCGTGTAGCTGCACAAAGCTCCATCCATGACGAAACACCGGAAGGACGCTCTGTTGTAGAGCTGGCGAAAAAACAAGGTCTGGCACCTGCTGAACTGGTATTGCCTGGTTCCGAGGGTGTGGAGTTCCGCGCAGAAACAAGAATGAGCGGGACGAATCTAGCAAGCGGCGTCCTCATTCGCAAAGGGGCAGTCGATGCCATCAAAAAATATGTAACAGAGCAAGGGGGCAACATCCCTGCTGACTTGGATGAAAAAGCAAACCGGATTGCGACGGCGGGCGGCACGCCATTGGCTGTAGCAGAAGGCAATACGATTCTCGGATTGATTTACTTGAAAGATACCGTAAAGCCAGGCATGCGCGAACGCTTTGAAGAGCTGCGCCGCATGGGAATTCGTACAGTCATGTGCACGGGGGATAACCCGCTGACAGCAGCGACGATTGCCCGCGAAGCAGGTGTGGACGATTTCGTAGCCGAAGCCAAGCCGGAAGATAAGATTGCACTGATCCGCAAAGAACAAGCGGCAGGCAAACTGGTCGCCATGACAGGTGACGGTACGAATGACGCGCCAGCTCTCGCACAAGCCGATGTCGGTTTGGCGATGAACACGGGTACGGTAGCAGCGAAGGAAGCAGCGAACATGGTCGATCTGGATTCTGACCCGACTAAGATCATCGAGGTTGTGGCGATTGGCAAGCAGCTTTTGATGACACGCGGTGCATTGACGACGTTCAGTATCGCCAATGACGTAGCGAAATACTTCGCGATCATTCCTGCGATGTTCATGCTGGCGATCCCACAAATGAGTGCGCTCAACATCATGGGTCTGGCTACACCGCAAAGTGCGATTCTGTCCGCGTTGATCTTCAATGCGATCATCATCCCGATCCTGATTCCGTTGGCGATGAAAGGCGTGAAATACACGCCAATGAGCGCGACAAAGCTGCTTAGCCGCAACCTGGTGATCTATGGCTTGGGAGGAATTATCGTTCCGTTCGTGGGCATCAAGCTGATTGACTTGATTTTGGTCGGATTGAATCTGGTGTAACTCATATTGAAAAAAGAAAGCTCAGGTGAACTGATATGATATTGAAAAATTTGCGTCTCAGCCTCGTTTTGCTGTTGATTTGCGGCGTTGCCTACCCGCTGGCGATGACAGGGGTTGCACAGGTTGTCATGCCTGCCCAAGCAAGTGGTAGTCTCATCACCGATGCGAGCGGCAAGGTGGTCGGCTCCGAGCTGATTGGGCAGACCTTCACCGATCCGAAGTACTTCTGGGGACGCATTTCTTCTATTGATAACAATGCGTCAGGCTCTGGCTCGAACAACTACGCGCCATCCAACCCGGCCCTGATCGAACGTACGCAAAAGGATATCGCCGCATTTCTAGCAGCGAATCCTGGCGTGAAGCAGGAAGACATCCCGGCTGATTTGCTGACCAATTCCGCTTCCGGTTTGGACCCGCATATCTCGCCAAAAGCTGCCCAGATACAAGTAGCGCGTGTAGCCAAGGCGCGCAATCTCGAACCGGTACAACTACAGGCACTGATTGAAGCCAATACAGACGGAAGAAGCTTGGGTGTTTTTGGGGAGCCGCGTGTCAATGTGGTGAAGCTAAATTTGGCCTTGGACGAATTGAAGAAGTAAAGATAGAAGGAGGGCTGCGAGATGGTAGAGCAGTTTCGGCGAAAGTCCCCGGAGGAAATCTTGCAGTCCATCTCCAGAATGCACCGGGGCAGGCTGAAAATCATTCTGGGGGCAGTCAGTGGTTCAGGGAAAACCTATCATCTGCTAATGGAAGGGCAGACGCTTAAGAAAAAAGGGATTGATGTGGTTGTAGCTGGCTCAGGTGAGGCCACTCATCCCAAGCTGGCGCAAAAGCGGGAGGGCTTGGAACAAATCCAGCCAATCATCTGGTATTCTCTCGGGGAAGCGAGACATGATCTGGACGTTGCAGCCATTATCGAACGAGATCCGGAAGTCGTGCTCGTAGACGGTTTGGCTCATCGCAATCGTCCAGATGCCCCGCGACCAACCAGCTTGGACGATGTTCAGTATTTGCTGAACCACAATATTAGTGTGATAGCGACGGTCAACATTTACGAATTGGCCGGGATGAAAGAGATGGCAGAGCGACTGACGAAGGCAGAGGTACGGATCGACCAGTGTGTCCCGGAAGATACGCTTGCCATGGCAGACGAGGTGAAGCTGCTCGATGTTACGCCAGAAGCCATCCTGAAACGGCTGCAAGAAGACGATCGCAACCCGACTCGAACCAAGCATCCGTTGTTTCGCAGAGACAATCTGCATATGCTGCGGGAACTCGCGCTGCGTTTTGTTGCTACGGGCGTAAACGAGGATTTGGAGGACTATCGGGAGAAGCACGGCATGGTGGGGGCTTCAGGAGCCACAGAGAAGGTGCTGGTTTCTGCCCAGTATCATTGGAATGGCTCGATATTAGTTCGGCGCGGACAACAGGTTGCCAAGAGACTCGGCGGAGAGCTCTTGGTCGTCTGTTTTCTCCCTTTATCTAAGAAGTTGACGAAGGAAGAAGCGACTTTTAAGAGATCCATCGGAAAGCTCGTGGACAAAGTCGGAGGTACCTTTGAAGAGCAGATGCTTGCACGTGAAAAAGACGTAGCAAACGAGCTCGTCGCTTATGCGATGGAGAATAATGTGACCCGAATCGTCATGGGGCAGTCCAAGCGTACGCGCTGGGAAGAGATATGGTATGGCTCCATCGTTCATAAGATTCTTCGGCAAACGAAAAATATCGATATCTTGATCGTGGCAGATCGTTCTGAGCGGGACGGTGAGCGCGTCATGCCGACCAAGCGAGAACAAGCGGTAACGGCCAATCCGTACCGACGCCTCTCCGATGAGGAGATGCAGGAGGAAATCGGGAAAATCAAGCGTGGGACGCTAAAAGTATATGTAGGAGCCGCACCTGGTGTCGGCAAGACGTACACAATGCTGAGAGAAGGAAACGAGCTCGCCGAAATTGGCATTGACGTGGTGATTGGGCTTTTGGAAACGCATGGACGAAAAGAAACCATTGAGCAGGTAGGGGGACTTCCTCTTATCCCGCGCAAGCGCATTCCATACAAAAACGTGACGCTCGAAGAAATGGACACGGACGAAATTATTCGGCGAAATCCGGAGGTCGTATTGGTAGATGAGCTGGCACATACGAATGTGCCGGGGAGTGCCTATGAGAAGCGATATCACGATGTCGAGAAGATTTTGGCTGCGGGTATTTCCGTCATATCCACGATGAATATTCAGCACCTCGAGAGCTTGAACGACAGCGTCGAGCAAATCACGGGAATCCGCGTGCGAGAGACGGTGCCGGACCATATTCTGCATCAGGCAGATGAGGTAGAGCTGATTGATATTTCACCGAAAGCACTACGTCAGCGGATGCGAGAGGGCAATATTTACGCGATGGAAAAGGTGGAGCAGTCGCTGACCAACTTTTTCAAAACAGGGAATTTGATCGCATTAAGAGAGCTGGCCTTGCGTGAAGTGGCTGACGATGTCGATGAACGCTTGGAGGCGTGGGAGCGACGAACGTTGCGCGGGCCTTGGCGGCAGCAGGAAGTCATTTTTGTCTGTGTGAATTTGCGCGCAGACAGTGAACGATTGATTCGCCGAGGGTTCCGCATTGCCTATCGGCTGAAGGCGTCCTGGCATGTCGCTTACGTGCAGGATCATCCGTCGCTGACAGAAGAGGAAGAGACACAGCTGGCGAAGCTGAAAGCACTAACAGAGCGGCTCGGAGGTCGTTTCGAACGATACGAAGCCCCTTCCCGACGTAAGGTTTTCACCAAGCTGGTCTTGCATATGAACGAAAAAGGAACGACACAGGTCGTCATCGGGCAGTCGGCGCGGACTCGCTGGAAAGAAATTCTCGAGGGTTCGGTCATCCAGCGATTATTGCGGGAGGTTCGACACATGGATGTGCTGGTCGTGGCCGATCACGCACCCGATATGATGTGAGGGAGGTTAATGATGGGCACAGAAAAAGAAGGGCAATGGGACCAAAGCGTGGCAGACGCCTATAGCCGTTTGGAGTGCCTGATACTAGAGTCAACTAGGGAGGCAGATTTGTTTTCCAGGCTGATACGGGTCTACCTGGAGGAAGAAGAGGTGCGCATACGGCAAAAATTAAAGCGCAAATCCTCACAGCGAATCTCTCGCGTCATGCATGAGCGGGTGGGTGAGTTTTTGTCTGGGCAATTAGCCGGGCTTTCGTTTCAAGTGATTGACGGTCTGTTGTTTATGAAAAAAGACGAACAACTGGTAGGAGCACTCAAATGCATCCCTGATCTCGGCAGCTACGATACGCCGTCTTGGAATGCGACACTTGCCCGTTTTGCCAAACAGTATCAGAAGCGATTCAAGCTGGCGCCAGAGAAGCTGTTGTTCGTTGTCTGCTCGCTCGCAAAAAGCTTGGATGCAGCCCATGCCAAGGCGTTGACCGGAATTGACGTGTGGTGTGGCGCGGCACTAACCACTCCAGCCTATCGGGATGCGTTGCAAGTGTATGTCAACAAATATGTAGAAGTCATGGACGCACTCCCGCAACCTGTAAACCAAGTGTATTTCTTAAGTGCAGATGTCCATCCGAATGCGCTTGCTTGCCAATTGCTACGCGGGGAAAAAGCATCCATGCCAGATCGTTGGTTACAGCCGTCTGTCAGTGATCTCATCCAATTATTGCAAACGAAGCTGTGATATACTTTTAGGGATGTTCATACGATGAATTTCCTTGGGAGGGACTGTTTATAAACGTAAAAGTAGCTGGTATCCCGCATTTCACAGGAGCATATGTCTCTGGTACAGAATTAGCTCCGGACGCGCTTCGTACAGCAGGATTGATCGAGCAGTTGCAGCAGCGTGGCTTGGATGTGCAGGATGTAGGTAATCTGCATCTTCCCGATGATTTGCCGCGCCATAATATTCCACCGGTTCGTAATTGGCCGGCTCCTCGTATGCTTTGGGATGTGCTACAAAAGGACGCGCAAGAGTGGCTCGATACAGACGACTTTGTCTTGATGCTCGGCGGCGATTGCAGTTTGGTCGTTGCAACGGCGCAGGCTCATCGGGCTATTCATCAAGAGAATGCGTATCTGCTGGTGCTTGACGGTCATCTGGATGCAGTAGTGCCATCGGCTTCCCGCTGTATTGGGGCGGCAGGGATGGGATTATGGTTTTTGCTTCAGGATCACGGACAATGGATCGAACCAAGCGGCTGGGATGCAGAGCGAATCCGCCTTGTCGGCTGTCAGCAGATGCCTGGAGAGACATTTGGCGTAGAGGTCATGACCTTGGCCCAGCTCACAGAAGGAAGCATCGTGGAACGAGTTTCTCATCTGCTCCAATCGATCCCGCCTGATGCGAAAATCCTCGTTCATTTCGACGTAGATATCATGCACAAAGACGCGATGGCGGCTGCCTATTCGCCAAGTGAGATTGGATTGTCCCTGTCGGAAGTGGAGGCATTGCTGGCAACTGTCTTACGAGATTCACGCGTGACAAGTATGGAAGTAACGGAATTCTCAGGGGCAAGGGATACCACAGGCGAGTATGCGCGGAGACTGGTAGAGTTGCTCGCCCGGGTACTAGCTGCACGTGTTTAAAGTACTCCCATCCATGAAATAAATTTGATAGCAAGTGAGCTCGGTAATCCTGATTCGTTCAGGCTGTCGGGCTCTTTTTTTGCGTGCTCCTCGTGAACTGAACGATTGTTTCTCGTGAATATAGAGTGAATCTAGGAAAACAAGGAGTGGAGCAGTTATGAAAAAGATGGCATTAAGTGTGGCAGCATTGGCAGTCGTTGTATCAACGGGAATCCTCGTGTCCCCGGCGCTTTTCACAAATAGTCAGGCAACAGTGGTGAATGCAGCACCGTCTGTGAATACTAGCTTGTTTGTCTCGCAAAAGGCTGGAGATCCTGGAATTTTGCAAGCCGCTCAAAATGGATTTGCCCAGCCGCTTGATCTGAAAGTGACCGATCAAGGCTTTACCTTGGAAGCAAAAGAGGTTCTAGCAGACCCGCTGCGCATCAGTATCATCGCCGGGGTAAAAGACAAAGACGGCAAGACAACAGATGTGTATTGGGATAATTTCCACGCCCCCACCCATGAATATCAAGAAATCACGATCAAGGATAAAGCGGGCAAGGTTTTACATAGCTCATCCCCTAATCAAGTGTCGTGGAAAACAAACCAGATAGGGGATTACATCCTGTTTGAACATGAGCTCAGAAGCTATTTTGACGATGGGAACAAGCTGCCGAACGAGCTGGTCGTAGAGTTCCACATGAAAAAGATGGGCAGTACCAAAGGCAACTGGCAGCTGTCGGTACCCGTGAACTTGAAAAAAGCAAAGGCTGCGACGAAAACAGTGGCTGTCAATCAGTCCTATACCTCTGCCCAAGGATTTCAGTTCGATTTGCGAGAGATTACCTTTGCACCGAGTGGAACAGAAGTGGTGATTGATTCGAATAACAAGGACTTCAGCTATCAGCTTGTCAATGAAAAGGGAGTCGTCCTTGGCGCATGGGACTCTGCAGTTGCTATCCATGATGAGAGCATTCAGAAAAACGTAATCAATACGATGAAATGGCGCGAGTCTGCTCCAGTGGAAAAAGGGCTGCGACAATTTCATTACTTCCACGACCTGAAAGAATCGAATGGTCTAACCTTTAAGCTGCAAGCTGTTTATACAGAGGAAGAGCCAGGATTCAGCGTAAAACTGGACCCTGCCAGTGTGGGAGCAAAACCAGTTACGGCAGAAAAGAATGGGACTCGCTTCACGTTTCACAAGGTATCTAAGGGAAGCAGAGAGGATCGCCACAACATCGAATTTGAGGGGACGCTAGCGGAAGGAGTTGTGGGGATCTTCCCGTTTGATACATGGTACGTGACGGACGAAAAGGGCAAAAAGTACAGTGCGGTATACCATGTCGAGGAATCCGCCAATCAAAATGGAAGGATGAAAGTAAGCGGGAATTTGGAAATCGAGGAGATGAAATCCTTGCCGAAGCAAATGACGATCACCTTTGACAGTATGTTGAAGGAGCATCGCGATGTGAACATTGAAGTACCTCTTTTGACAGGAAAATAAGATTTTTTTAAAAACAGGAGAAAGGATTTTCCAGCAAATTCGTATTAGTGGTGAATCACCCAAAACGGAAGCTGCGCAGCATTCCCCAAAGGCTGATCGGTTATAGATGGAGGAGTAGTAAAAATGCCGGACGATCGGGAATTGATCGAGCAAATCCTGGCTGGCAATCATCAGTTGTACAGTCAGATTATCGACAGGTACAAGGGTAAGATCGTTACTTACTTGTACAAAATCATCGGTAACATGCCGGATGCACAGGATTTGGCTCAAGACGTGTTTACCAAAACCTTTTACCAATTGAAAGACTATCGGCCTGAGCACAAGTTTTCTTCATGGCTGTATCGAATCGCGAGCAATCACTGTCTCGATGAAATGAGAAGACGCAAAAGGACAGAGCAGACGGCAATCGTGGAGGAACAGATCATTGATCCAGAGACACCAGAGACCGCCCTGTTAAAAAAGGAACGGGACGCCCATCTGGAACGAAGTATCATGCAACTGGATGAGGAGTATCGCGAGGTATTTGTCCTGCACTACTTGCAGCGTCTGTCGTATCGGGAAATCAGCAAGCGATTGTCTCTTACGGAGAGCGCTGTTCAAATGCGCTTGTTCCGTGCCCGTAAAGAGCTGAAGAAAAGCCTGACGAAAACAATGGGAGGGGGAGATGTTTATGACATGCTTCATGTTTAATCAATGGAAGCTCTATGAAAATGGCGAGCTCTCCCCTTCCGAAAGCAAAGGATTAGAGCAGCACGCAGAACAATGCCCACAATGCCAAAGAAAGCTGCAAGAGTGGGTAGATCACATGCTGGAAGAGGAATTTTCCACCTATCCGGAAGTTCCTGTACCCGATACGTTTACGAACGAGGTCATGAGTAAACTGTTCGAAGCGATTCCCACACGTACGGCACGGAAGCACTCCTCCCGAACCAGAAGACAAAGGGGCTGGGATATTGTGAAGAAGACAGGATTGGTAGTAGCAGGACTTACGGCGTTAGTAGTGACAGGAACCGTTGTATCACCGACGTTTGCGAATTATGTGAATAGCTTGTTCCAGATTGAAAAGGATGCGGATAGTGGCATGAAAAATGCCGTCCATAAAGGCCTTGTCCAAAAGCTGGAGCAAAAGGTAACGGATCAAGGAATTACTTTCGAAGCAAAAGAGCTGATGGCTGACTCGATGCGGATTGCGGTCATCTATGATGTGTACGACCAGTCCGGCAAACAGATTGATGAAGAAGACCATATTATGGAGGTTCAATTGATTGATTCAACCGGAAAGGATTGGTTGGAAAAGGTCGGAAAGAGGGATCGAGAAAGTAAGCATGGACAGTTTTTCATCACAGAGCTTCTTTTGAACAATATTTTTGAATCTGTTGAGGCTACTCCGGACCAACTGACTTTACAATTAAAACAGGTAGAACTCGCAGAAAAACCAGGAAAATGGGCATTGGAAATTCCCATTGATATGAAGAAAGCCAAGGAAGCGACCAAAACAGTTGCTTTCAAGGATACCGTATTTCGATCACCACTGGGACTCAATATTGAAATGAAAAAAGTCGAATTTTCCCCAAGTGCTACGCGGGTCATGCTAGATACAACCATCCCAGAATCAGCTTATGTAGAGAGTCAACGGACAGTGATTCAATACGATAAGGATCATCCGAAAGGCATTAATACCACGCAAAAAAGACGTGAACCTGCTTTTTCGGGAGAGGGTATTGCGTACGAAGTTACCAACGAAAAAGGTGAGGTTGTAGCAGCTTGGGATATGAACTTATTGGATGAAGGACTTAGGGAAGTAAAAAATATACTTCCGGTATCTGGAACTTTCGGCAAAGAAGAAGGCGATGTTATGAAGTGGTGGCATACATTTGCCCCAATACAGGGTGAACAAAAATTAAAGCTTCAGCTCAAAAAAATATACGAGCAAAAACTGGCTTCGTCTAAATTCGATCTGGTTCCAACAGAACGAAACAAGAAAGCAGCCACATTCAAGGATGAGTCAGGCAGTACCTTTACGTTTTCTTCTTTTGCATGGGAGCCCGGTAAAGACGTGGAACCAGGTAAAGCTGTGGTGACAGTAGAGGGTACGTTAGGAAAAGACGTAGTCGAAACCAACTTTTGGTCTGCAAAGGATGAACATGGGAGCTCCTACCAAGCGGACTTGGATGCAGAATACAATAGAGACAAAGACGGACGCGTACACTTCAAAGGCACGTTGGAGATTCCGCGCATGGAGCAACAACCGAAAAATCTCTCTGTATCTTTTACTGAATATACGGTGGAACACGACGTGAATTGGGAAGTACCGATTGAAATCAAATAGATGAAAGACAGACAGGGGAAGAGGGCTGACAGAGGCCTCTTCTTTTTTTATTTGAATAACTGATTCTAGAATTTTTTAAAAGTAGAGAAAGGTTTTCCTATTTATACCGTATTAGCTTATGATTCAACCAAAACGGAAGCTGCGCAGCATTCCCCGCTGGCTTGATCTGTGATAGATGGAGGAGTAGCAAAATGCCGGACGATCAGGAACTAATCGAGCAAATCCTGGCTGGCGATCATGAGCAGTACAGACAAATTGTCGACAGATACAAGGGCAAGATTGTCGGCTATTTGTACAGGATGATCGGCAACATGCAAGACGCACAGGATTTGGCTCAAGACGTGTTTATCAAAACCTTTTATCGTTTGCACGACTATCGGCCTGAGTATAGGTTTTCTTCATGGCTGTATCGAATTGCGAGCAATCATTGTTTCGATGAAATGAGAAAACGCAAACGAACAGAGCAGGTAGAAATCGATGAGGAGCAGCTAATTGACCCAGACACGCCTGAGTCGACTTTGTTGAAAAAGGAGCGGGACGCCGAACTGGAGCGCAGCATCATGCTGCTGGATGAGGAGTATCGGGAGGTATTCGTCCTGTTTTACCTACAGCGACTGTCGTATAGGGAAATCAGCGAGCGACTGTCCTACTCGGAGAGCTCCGTTCAGATGCGTTTATTCCGCGCCCGCAAAAAGATGAAGGACAGCCTGACGAAAACGATGGGAGGGGGAGCTATTTATGAAATGCTTCATGTTTAATCAATGGAAGCTATACGTAAACGATGAGCTTGCCCCTGCCGAGAGCAAAGGATTGGAGCAACATGTGGAAAATTGTCCACAATGCCAGAAGAACCTGCAAGAATGGGGAGAAGGCATGCAGGATGAGGATTTTTCCACCGTTTTGGAGGCTCCTGTACCCGATACGTTTACAGATGAGGTCATGGATAAGCTGTCTGATGCAGTTCCTGCACGTTCTAGGAGAAAGCGCTCCTCCCGAACCAGAAGACAAAGGGGTTGGGATATTGTGAAGAAGACGGGATTGGTAGTAGCAGGACTTACGGCATTGGTGGTAACAGGAACCGTTGTATCACCGACATTTGCGAATTATGTGAATAGCTTGTTCCAGATTGAGAAGGATGCGGATAGCGGTATGATAAACGCCGTCCATAAAGGTCTTGTTCAAAAGCTGGAGCAAAAGGCAACCGATCAAGGAATTACTGTCGAGTTAAAAGAGCTGTTGGCTGACTCGATGAGGATCGCAGTCATCTATGATGTATATGACCAGAGCGGCAAGAAGATAGAAAACCATATTTTGAATGCGAAGCTGATGGATCAGAACGGGAAGAATTGGTTCGAGGATGATGAAGGAGATAATTGGGGAAGTCATGGAGAGTTTTTCATCACAGAGCGATATTTGAATGAAATCTTCGAATCATCTGAGGCTATTCCCGACAAACTGACCTTACATTTAGAACAGACAGAAATCGCAGGTAAGACAGGAAAATGGTCATTGGAAATTCCGATCGATATGAAGAAAGCCAAGGAAGCGACGAAAACGGTTGCCTTCAAGGATACTGTTTTTAAATCGCCGCAAGGGCTCGGGATTGAGCTGAAAAATATCGAATTTTCCCCGAGTGCGACACGGGTCATGCTGGATACCACTTTCCCAAAATCAGCTTATTTGGACGTTGAACGAACGTCGATCCTGTACGATCAGAAAAATCCGCGAGGCTCCATTATCACAGAAAAAGAGCGTGATCCTGCTTTTTCGGGAGAGAATATGATGTACGAAATCACCAATGAAAAAGGGGAAGTGGTAGCAGCTTGGGATATGAAATCATTGGATGATGGGCTTGATAACAAGGAGAATGTTCTTTTCACACCGAGAACAGAAGAAGAAGCGGAAGAAGGACCAGAAGGCGATGTCTTGAATTGGTGGCATACATTTGGCCCGATACAGGGAGAACAAAAATTAAAGCTTGAGCTTCAGAAGATTTATGAGAAAAAACTGGCATCGCCTAAATTTGATCTGGTTCCAACAGAACTAGACAAGAAAGCTGCGACTTTCAAGGATGAGACAACAGGCAGTACCTTTACATTCTCTTCTTTTGCATGGGAGCCAGGTAACGGCGAAGATCTAGGTGAGGCCGTAATGACCATAGAGGGTACATTAGGAAAAGGCATAGTTGAGAACCACGATTGGTTTGTAAAGGATGAAAATGGGAAGGCTTACTCTGCGGGAGTGAGTACGGAAAGCACCAGAGACAAGGACGGACGGGTACAGATCAAAGGCAAGATCACCATCCCACGCTTGAAGCAAGAACCGAAAAAGCTCACGGTATCCTATGCTACCTATATGGTGGAACATGACGTGAAGTGGGAAGTACCTTTTGAAATCAAATAGTTCAAAGAAAAAGAAGAGGCCGACAGTGGCCTCTTCTTTTTCATCACAGGAGCTGGTTTTTATGATTTGTGTACGTAAGGCCCCAACTGCTGACGAGTAAAGGTATAACGCGAATTTTCGTCCTTCAGCCACATATTCCCCTTCACAATGAGAATGTACACCGCAACGATGAAGTAGCCCGTTCCGATGATCCAGTCTGACGTGGTTACCATGCCAGTGGAGATGATATGCCGGATATACCATACCCCGATCGGGATGTGGAAGAAAATCACGGCGAACAAGCCCGGATTGTAGAGCGTTTTCGCTTTTAGATTCGCAAAAATTCCATGCCAGATAAACTGGAAGAAGCCCATGAGAATCGGTGCCAAGCCGAGCCAGACGACCGTCGGGAAGAAGAGGGGAACTAGATAAAAGATATAGGCAATGACGAGGTTGATGATCATCGCAGACTGTGGATTCAGCGGGTATCGTTCTGGATGGCTGCTTTTGAAAATCAAACCATTAAACAGTCCGGCAAAATATCCCGGCCAACGGTACTCTTCATACTGATGCACAAGGATGGCGATGAAGCTTAGCCACAACAGCCGCTCAATAGCAGGAATGGTGCTCCATTGAATCATCAAATACAGACCAACGCCAATTGCCACTAACAGACCGAGATCAGACCAATATTTTCGCAAAAAGTCCATCTGTCTCTCCCCCTATTTCCTATTTTTCATGAAAATAGCGTGCGAATAACAAATCAATCTGTTGTTCTACGGAAGCGACCTCGATGCCAGCGCCAGTAGACAATATCGACTTGAGCAAGGCTGGCAGAAAAATCGCTCCAAACAGCTGCATGATCATCATCATGAGAACTTCGTGGTTTTCTTCGTGGGTCATTTCCTTCAAAACTCCCTCAATCTTCACAAACCCGATGCTTTTTAGGAATTGGCCGTACTCATATTGCGAGGTAAATACAGCTCCGCCCAGCGAAAAGATTCGGGAAACCAGCTCGGGATATTGCTGGATGATCTGCACGTAGCTCATGAAAAACTGCTTGAGTCGTTCTTGGGGAAGCAGAGATGTGTTTTCCAAGATATCAAATGTGGCTGTAAAGCTTCCTAAAAATGCACTGAGGGCTTCATTAATGAGCTTATCCTTGGAACCGAAATAGTAGTTAACCAAAGCTACGTTAGTACCAGAGTCGGCTGCGATTTTCCGCACCGTCACACTCTCGAAGCCCTCCATCTTGATCAAATCCAGTGTCGACTGCAAAATTTTCGCTTTCGTTTCGCTGTTTTTATCTACCTGTGACATGACCAACCTCCTTTTTATTGGAAGCAAAACGTTTGTGTTAAACGATGTTTTAAACATTGTTTAATTGAATAGTATCACTTTCCAACTGAGAAGACAATGATTTCTTGGCACATCAGCGGAGCTTTTCGCGTATACCTAATAGGCAATGGGAAAGAGGTGACCACATATGAGCGGATGGCTCGCACTCCTGCTCGTTTCCCTGGCCATCAGCATGGACAGTGTCAGTGTAGGATTGACGTATGGTTTACGGAACATGAGAATGCCCTTTTTGTCGCTCGTCGTCGTTTCCGGTTGTTCGTTTGCTGTTGTATATGGTGTCATGCTTGTAGGCTCATCCCTCACCGAATGGTTAACCCCCGAGATCGGCAAGTATATTGGTGCCGCGGTCTTGATCCTCATGGGTTTGTTTACACTGTGGCGGCTCATTGCGACACGTTCGGGGACAGAGGCTCAGGAGTCTACTGCTGCGAGCAGCGGTGCCGTTGTAGCCGCAGAAAAACAGGAAGAGCAGGAACCCATCGTATTATTGTCGCAGTTCCGCATTTTTGGTGTCATGATTCAGATTTTAAAAGACCCCTCCAAAGCCGACGCTGACCGCTCTGGGCATATTATGGGCTGGGAGGCCGTCATGTTGGGGCTTGCCCTGTCTTTGGATGCTTTCGGGGCAGGCATCAGCCTTACGTTTTTGGGATACTCGCCACTGCTCGTCGCTCTCTGTATCGCGGTGATGAGTGCCTTGCTTCTTGTGGTAGGAATTGCCCTCGGCAGGCGCGCAGGAAAAGCCAGCTGGTTGACGCGACTCACCTGGCTGCCGCCGATTTTGTTGATTTGCATTGGTGTAGCCAAAAGCTTGAAATAACCGACAAACCAATCACAAACCCGTCCAGATAAATGGACGGGTTGTTTTATTTTCTAGCTCGTCTGCATACACATGAAAAGGAGTGAGATGTGGATGGAGGAGATGTAGGTGGATACACAGCCAATTCGAAAATGGTACACGCTGGCGGCGGCCGACGTGACCGAAGCCCTTCATAGTGATGCTGCGCAAGGGTTGACTCAGCAGGAGGCGGAGCGGCGACTGGCTAAACAAGGTGCCAACCAGTTGGCTGAACAAAAGCGAAAGCCTCTCTACTCGGTCTTTGTTGATCAGTTCAAGGATTTTATGGTACTCATCCTGTTCATCGCAACACTGATCTCATACTTCCTCGGAGAGTACCTGGATGCGATTGCGATTATCGCGATCATCCTCATTAACGGTATCCTCGGTTTTATTCAGGAGGCCAAGGCTGAGCGATCCTTGCAAGCGCTGAAGGAGCTGGCATCCCCGATGGCGCGCGTTATCCGGGGCGGGCATATTTCCATGATACCGGCTTCGCGGCTGGTACCTGGTGATCTGGTGCAATTGGAGGCCGGGGATCGTGTTCCCGCAGATTTGCGTTTGCTTTCGGCCAATCGGCTAGAGGTGGAGGAGTCTGCGTTGACAGGGGAGTCTGTCCCCGTCGGTAAAAACGTGAAAAGACTGGAGACAGCCCAGGCATCTACTGTACCGCTTGGCGACCAAAAAAACCTCGCGTTCATGGGCACGATGGTGACCGGAGGAACAGGGAGCGGCCTCGTTGTAGCGACAGGGATGAGCACGGAAATTGGGAAAATCGCGCACTTGATGAATACAGCGGAAGAAGCAGAAACCCCTTTGCAGCTACGATTGGAGCAAATGGGCAAAATTCTGGTGGTCGTTGCACTGCTGTTGACCATTGTGGTCATCGCTGCTGGTGTCTGGCATGGTCATGAGCTATTTACGATGTTCCTCGCCGGGGTGAGTCTCGCAGTGGCGGCGATTCCGGAAGGCTTGCCGGCGATTGTGACTGTCGCGCTAGCGCTTGGCGTCCAGCGTATGATCCGGCGCAATGCGATCGTACGCAAGCTCCCATCAGTCGAGACATTGGGCTGCGCCTCTGTCATTTGCTCTGATAAAACAGGCACCCTGACTCAAAATAAAATGACCGTTACGCAAGTGTGGCACAGCGATTCCACGTATGAAGTGAGCGGTAGCGGCTACGCACCAGAGGGAGCCTTTCACTATCTAGGGAAGATGGTATCTCCCGCCCGTGACGGAGCGCTCTCGCAAATGATCCGAATCGCAGACCGATGCAACAACGCCCGATTGACATGCGAGGAGCAAAGCACGCGCAATTTGCTTGGAATGGGCAAGACGTCACGCTTTTGGCAAGTCGTAGGCGACCCGACAGAAGGTGCTCTCAAGGTGCTTTCCGCGAAGGCATTGGGCGGCAATACAGAGCGTAGCAACCAGAAGAATCAGGGACAGCGTGTGGAGGAGCTCCCCTTTGATTCTGACCGCAAAATGATGTCGGTCGTTGAAAAGGGGACGGACGGTGTGTATTCCCTGCTGACCAAAGGCGCAGCGGAGGCATTGCTGGCGAGATCGACACACGTTTTGTGGAAGGGAGAGCTCATTCCACTCTCTGCGACGCTTCGCCACCAAGTACTGGAGCAAACGGAAAGGATGGCAGGCAAAGCGCTGCGTGTACTGGGCTTCGCGTATAAGACACTGCAAGGCTATCGCCCGGGACAGCCGATCGGCACCCTGGAAAACAATCTCGTCTTTGTCGGATTGGCCGGGATGATCGATCCACCACGTGAAGAGGTGCGTCCAGCGATCAATCTGTGCCATCAAGCAGGAATCAAGACGGTCATGATTACAGGCGACCACAAGGTAACAGCAGAGGCAATCGCCCGGCAGATTGGCTTGATGCGTGGCTACGGAGAGGTGCTGGAGGGACGTGAACTGGACAACATGTCAGATGAGCAGCTCGCAGAGTATGCGGAGCGAGTGACTGTCTATGCCCGTGTATCCCCTGAGCACAAGCTGCGGATCGTCCGTGCCCTGCAAAGCCAAGGCCATGTTGTTGCCATGACCGGAGATGGTGTCAATGATGCTCCTGCGATCAAGACCTCAGACATTGGGATCGCGATGGGGATTACCGGTACAGATGTGACGAAGGAAGCGGCCGACCTCGTGCTCCGCGACGATAACTTCGCCACGATTGTCGCCGCCGTCGAGGAAGGGCGTAACATCTATGACAACATTCGAAAATTCATCCGTTATTTGCTGGCGTCCAACGTAGGCGAAATTCTCGTTATGTTTTTTGCAATGCTCCTCGGGCTTCCTTTACCTTTGGTTCCGATCCAGATCTTGTGGGTCAATCTCGTGACAGATGGTTTACCGGCCATGGCGCTGGGCGTCGATCAGGCGGAGAAAGATACGATGTATCAGAAGCCGCGCAACAAGGCAGAGAACATATTCAGCCGGGGGTTGGGCTGGAAAATTATTAGCCGTGGCTTCCTCATCGGGGCCATGACGCTCTTGGCCTTCTGGCTGACTCTCAAAGAGAATCCGAATGACTTGGTGCATGCCCAAACTGTCGCTTTCGTCACGTTGGTTATGGCGCAGCTGATTCACGTTTTCGATTGCCGGAGTCAATACAGCGTTTTTCACCGCAATGTATTTGAAAACAAATATCTCGTCTGGGCCGTACTTTCGTCGATCGTGCTCGTGATCGGTGTCGTATACATGGAGACACTCCAGCCGATCTTCAAAACAACGGATCTGAATCTGCGGGATTGGGCATTAATTTTAGTCGCGGCGGGAGTTCCTACGTTTGTCGCGGGAATCGGTGGGGTGCTTACCAGCGGCAGACAGCGCACAAGCAAAGAGAAACGCCCAGCTATGCGTACGGTTCGTCCTGACTAACCGAGCCGCCAAAGGGGAGAGGAAGCCATTGTGCGCTTGAGAAGGGGAGGATGGAAAAGACGTAGAAGGAAAATTTTCGCTGGGATCCTGCTGATCATGGTGGTATTGATCGTTTTGTTTATCGTTGTGGAACGCAGGGTAGAGCCGACGTTGATGTTGATTGCCCAGGCCAAGGCAGAGCAGGTCGCCAAGCTCGCTATTACCGATGCAGTCACCAAACGCATGTCCCAGCAGGGTCTCGACGTCAACGAAGTTGTCATTATGGAGAAAGACGAGAATGGCAGCATCAAAGCGGTGAATTTTAATTTCAAAGAGTACTCCCGGATTGTGGGAGAAACGACAGCCCGTATTCAAAATCGCTTGAAGGAATTCGAGCAGGAGCACGTCCGCACAACCATACCACTAGGCTTGGCTACCAAAAACGTCTTTCTGGAGCACTTTGGGCCTGATATCCCGGTGTCGTTCGTTCCGATTGGAGCCGTCAAAACGAAGCTGGAAACAGGCCTGAAGCAAGCCGGGATCAACATGGTGCTGGTGACTGTCTACATTCACGTCGAGGTCGATTTGCGGGTCATAATCCCGTTTGCGACCAAGCAACAGACGGTCACCACACAAATCCCGGTCTCCGAAGCCCTGATCGTCGGCAAGGTACCGACTTATTTGTACGATAACCCGTCAGGCAAGCCCGATGTGCCGATGCCACGAAACAACCAAATCCCAAGCCAGCCGTGATGTTTTTCGCTTATACGCGAACGATTTACACATCTATGAAAAATTTATTGAAACGTTTCTGAAATGGTGCCGTCCAATGAATAGAGACACACAAAAACAAGCAAGAACATTGGAGGCGTAAACAACATGAAAACAATCCGTACAGGCATGATGACAATCGCGGCACTGGCCGTTTTGGGAACTAGCGTGGTATCTGCAACCTCCGAACCAGTAAAAGAACTTTCCGTTAACATTAACGGTCAAGCAATCGCACAAGATGCGATCTTCGATAAAGGTCAACAAACCGTACTGGTTCCACTTCGTCCCGTTGCTGAAGCCCTTGGCTTCAAAGTAAGCTGGAACGACAAGGAAAAAGCAGCAGAAGTGCAAAGAGGCGCGATCACCAGCTACGCAAAAGAAGGAGAGGATCGCTATCCTTTCGCAAAAATGTACAAAACATTGGGAGCGGAGCCGCGTGTACTGAATGGCAGTACATATGTGCCAGTTAAATTCGTAGACGAAATCCTACAAGCAGAAGTGAATGTAACCGATGATGCAGTAACTGTAGTGGAAGACGAAATCGCTCCTATGCGTACAGGTACCATTACTAACATCAGCAAATCCGACAAAGGCTACTCGGTTACACTGAACATTTACGAGTCTGGCATCATCCTGCACCTGACGGAAGATACGAAAATCACGGATGAAGCAGGTAAAGTACTGAAGCCAGAAGACTTGAAGCTGGGTATGGCTGTAGATGCTACTACCGAAAAATTCATGGCGATGAGCATGCCGCCACAAACGAGTGTGCTCAGCATCACGGTAAAGGGCGGCCTGGAGACTCAGGACATCCTGGCAACAGCGGGAAAAGTAGCGAGCATCTCTGCTGATAAAGATGGCAACTACAAAATGCTCGTAGAGGGTCGCGGTATTACCGAAACCTCCCAAGAAAAAATCAACCTGAACATTACCGAGAAAACGGTTATCATCAATGCACGAGACAACAAAGTACTCTCGCCTGCAGATCTGAAAGAAGATATGCAAGTAGTTGCCTTCTACGGCCCAATGATGACAAAGAGCCTGCCGCCTATCGGCACTGCTGAAAAAATCGTAGTAGAATAAGAGAAAGAACGGGATGGCATTTGCTATCCCGTTTTTTGCGTTCATGACTAGATCGGGTATTTCATACAGATGACGCGACCGAGTTTTTCCGTCTCTCTTTCCTCGTAGACAACAAAACCGTATCTCTCGTAAAAAGGTACGACCCGGCTATTCTTCTCCAAAACGGCCAGATGCAGAGAGGTGTAGCCGTTTTCCCGGTACCAGGCGATTAACGTATTCAGGAATTCTTTAGCGTAACCATGGTTTTGGTAAGCATTGTGCAGCATGATGAGACCTAGCCAAGGGTGGCCATCTCGCGGATTACACAAAATGAACTGGGCGATCCCGATGATCTCGGTACCATGGACTTCTCTTATCGAAAAGCTGTAGGAGTCCGCAAACGCCAGATTATCTTGATGGTCATCTGCTATTGTCTGTAAAGTGACGACCCGTTGTCCAAAGGCAAACTCCATATAATCGGGGTTTGAATTGTACACCGTCAGCAGCTCGGGGAAATCGTGTTCCGTGACGGGCTGAAACACCAATCGAGCGCTATGGGCTGGGAAGGGAGTAGTGCTTGGCATGTCAAAAGCTCCTTTCAGTATATTTTATATTCATCTAATTAGATGATATTCTAATTTAATAAAATGTCAATTCGAATGATGATAAGGGAATTCCCTGATACACTTTCTTTTATGGAAACTTTACAATAACGATAGAATGATTGTCTCAAAAGGAGGAGCGCATGGGTACGTCGAGTGAAGTGCTCTCCCTGATGCAGTCCATCTTTGCCAACGCTAGCGATGCGATCCTGGTAATGGATCATGAGGGACGAATCGTAAAGGCCAATGCTGCGTTGGAGCAGATGACGGGCTGGACAGAAGAAGAGCTGATTCGAGATAAACATATTTGCGAGCTGTGTCTCGGAATGGCAACGTGTATGGAAGAAACGAGCTGCACGGATTGCTTTTTTAAGCGCGTGCAAATGCCTTCATTCGAGATGAGGCTTCGAACGAAATCGGGTGTGGATTACCCTGTCGCTGCCAGCTCTGCGAGACTAGAGGATGAATCGCAGGGGAAGCTGGTCATGATTTTGCGTGATATGTCTGCGCAACAGCGAGTGGAAAAAGAGCGCTACCAGTACAAGCTGACGAATTTTGCAATCCAAGCACAAGAAGAAGAACGAAAGCGCATCGCCCGGGAGCTGCATGATGGCGTAGGGCAGGCGCTTTATAGTATTTTAGTGGGACTAAACGTAGTCAGACAACGAGAATTGAGCGAGCCGGTTATGCAGCATGTCACGGAATTGGTGAATATGACTTCCAAGGCGATGGAGGAAGTGAAGCGCATGGCGCTGGAGCTGCGTCCGTCTGCACTGGATGATCTCGGTTTACTCCCTGCATTACGTTCGTTGATGAAACGGGTGGAAAAGACGTTTCACATCCAGGTGGAGCTGCATGTTCAGGGGGAGAAACGCAGATACTCCGCTGCGATGGAAACAGCGTTATACCGGATTGTACAGGAAGCCATGACTAATACAGCAAAATACGCAAAGGCGAGCCATCTGGGAATCATGTTCGAGAATAGGGAGAAGGAAATTGTCGTCACGATTGTGGATGACGGCGTAGGGTTTGAAGTAGAGAAAACATTGAACATCGGCAAAGGTCTCGGTGTGTTTGGCATGAAGGAGCGTGCCCAGCTGCTTGGTGGTACCGTTGATATTCGCTCCGCACCCGAGGAAGGAACGACGGTGATCGTCCGAATTCCGGTGCCGAAGGAGGGGGTAGGGAATGACCATTCGCGTCTTGATCGCTGATGATCATGCGATTGTACGCTCTGGGCTGGGGATGCTGATCAACGCCCAGGAGGACATGGAAGTCGTCGGTTATGCAGCTGACGGAAAAGAGGCATGTGAAAAAGCATGGGAAGTCCGGCCCGACGTCGTTTTGATGGACTTGAGCATGCCGCCTGGGGAAAACGGCTTGACGGCAACTGCCAGACTGAAGGAAACGGCACCCGACATTCAGGTGCTCGTGCTTACGATGCATGATGACGAGGAATACCTGTTTCGGGTACTCCAAGCTGGTGCTGCTGGCTATATTTTAAAAAGCGCCCCTGACCTCGATTTGATTACGGCGATCCGTTCGGTCAATCAAGGCATGGCCTATTTGTATCCATCTGCGACGAAATCTCTGATCGAGGAATTTCTGCAAATGGTCAAGAACGGTGAGGAGCAGGCCAAGTACGACATCCTGACTGATCGGGAAAAAGAAGTGCTGGTCTTGATTGCCAAGGGCTTTAGTAACAAGGAAATTGCGGAGCAGCTCACTGTTTCCGTCAAGACGGTAGAATCGCATAAAGCGCATATTATGGAAAAGCTCCACTTGCGTACACGCCCTGATTTGGTGCGGTATGCGATTAAGAAGGGCTGGCTTGATTTTGAGTAGAGTACGATCTCTTGTATTTAGTAAACCAAAGACGATCCCAATAAGGGGTCGTCTTTTTTTGTGTCGAACCTGTGACCAAAAACGGTCATAAAACGGTCGAAATCAGGGGTTTCCCGGAACATTTTAGGGGATTTCCCCGAATTACTTCAAAGGGGTCCCAGCGGTAAAATGAAGGCGTGAATACTACACCGCGCCCATGAGGCACGTAGGAAAGGAGAAGAGCGCGATGGAGACGCAAGTTGACAAGGCGGAGAAAGGCAAGAAATCTAAATCCAGCAAGCTGCAAACGAACCAGGAAGACTTGAAGGGAACGTTTGTCGCGGTTCTGATCGTCGGAGGTATTATTCTAGTCGGTTGGTTAGGTGTATTCGGGCTTTTCCTGGATAGGGCGTAATTAGGAAGTAAAGGAGGGTACTTATGCATTTGCATCGATATGAAAAAATCTGGTTGATGCTTGGCGCAGGTGGTTTGGCCTTATTTATTGTATTGTTGTGCGTCAATGCGTTTGCCATGGGGATGGCTCCGCCAAGTAATATGGAAATGATTGATCCGGAGAAGGTTACGGAGACGCCTCCTTTTGATAAACCAGGCTTGAAACAGGTAGGAGACAACGAATACGACGCTTACATGACAGCATTTGCGTTCGGCTTCGCTCCGAACAAGATGGAAATACCAGTTGGCGCAACGGTGAATTTCCACGTCACGAGTCCAGACGTTATTCACGGATTCCAGATTCCAGAGACCAACATTAACTTCATGGTTCTGCCTGGACACATCAGCTCGGCGACACACACGTTTGACGAGCCAGGTGAGTATTTGATCCTTTGTAACGAATACTGTGGCGCAGGTCATCAGGTAATGGCGACCACGATTATTGTGAAATAAAGGTAGGTGAATCCTATGGTAATCGCACGGAAGATCGACGATACACTCCCCCATGTTCCGGTTCAGCGTTCTGCGGCAACACTTAGTTTGGCCTATGTGTGGGTAGCTTATATTGCATTCGGATTGGCAGCTGTGGCAGGGATGGTACAGGGCATGGTTCGCGGTGGAATCATGGAACTGCCGAGCTGGACAAATTACTATCAAATTTTGACCGCCCACGGCGTATTGATGGCACTTATTTTTACCACGTACTTCATCGTCGGATTTATTTTCTCAGGAGTCGCCCGCACAACAGGTGGTTCCTTGCACGGAGCCGCTCTAAAATTTGGATGGGCCGGCTGGATTCTCATGACGATAGGGACGTTGATGGCTGTTGTCACTATTCTGCTGAATGAAGCCTCTGTCCTTTATACGTTTTACGCACCACTGAAAGCATCTCCGTACTTTTACATTGGTTCTGCCTTGCTCGTAGTAGGTAGCTGGCTAGCGGGATTCGGGGTTTTTGCCAGCTATCGTAAATGGAAACGTGAAAATAAAGGGAAAATGTCCCCGTTGTTCGTCTTCATGGGTGTGACTACCTATGTCTTGTGGATTACAGCGACAATTCCTGTAGCGGTTGAGGTTCTGTTCCAACTTATCCCGTGGTCACTCGGGCTGGTTCCAACGATTAACGTCATGCTCAGCCGTACGCTGTTCTGGTTTTTCGGTCATCCACTCGTTTATTTTTGGCTACTACCTGCTTATATGGCGTGGTATGTATGCTTACCAAGAATCATTGGCGGTCATGTCTTCAGTGATTCGCTCAGTCGACTTGCCTTTCTCAGCTTGCTCTTGTTCTCCATCCCAGTCGGGTTCCACCATCAATTGATGGAGCCAGGAATTTCGCCAGCATGGAAAATGATACACGTGACATTGACGCTGATCGTCGTTATCCCGTCGTTGATGACAGCCTTCTCGATGTTTGCGGTTTTTGAAACGACCGGACGTAAAAAAGGTGGTGTTGGTCTTTTCGGATGGTTGAAAAAACTGCCGTGGACAGATGTACGCTTCTTCGCTCCATTTGTTGGGATGCTGTTCTTCATTCCTGGCGGAGCTGGGGGAATTATTAACGCAAGTAACCAGATTAACGCGGTCGTACACAATACGATTTGGGTTACGGGTCACTTCCACATCACCGTAGGAGCTGCGGTGGCGCTCACTTTCTTCGGCGTCAGCTTTTGGCTGATACCTGCATTGACTGGACGTCAGTTGACCAAGACTGCGAATCGCATGGGAATGGTACAAACGGTATTCTGGGCAGTAGGAATGTTCCTGATGTCGCTCGCCATGCACGCAATGGGCTTGCAAGGGGCTCCGCGCCGCACAGATTACACGACGTATATGGACCACCCGTTAGCTTTGGGCTGGATGGATTATCAACGTGTAATGGCGTTTGGTGGCGGACTGCTGTTCGTATCCGCGATTCTCTTGATCGCCATCTTGCTGTATCTGACTTTCTACGCACCAAAAGGGAATACAGAATATCCGATTGCCGAGACAGAGACAACGCAAGAGGTTCCAAAAATTTTGGAGCGTTGGCCTGTATGGATCGGACTCGTTGCCTTCCTGATAATTCTCGCCTACGGTTATCCGATTTTGGAACAAATTCAGCACCAGGCACCAGGCTCGCCGCCTTTTGTGACTTGGTAAGACGATACGTACGAAAAAGCCGCTCATTCCGTTTGGAAGCGAGCGGCCCTTCTTTTTTAAAAAAGCTCTAGCGCTGCCAATTCGGTAAAGGCAAGAATCAGATACCCGATTGCCAAAAGCCATAGGGCGAGAATTCTGAGGTCTTCCTCTTCAAATGGCATACAACTCCTCCTTTTTCTCTTGTTAGCACAACATATTCAAGAGGGAGGACATTGGTTTAGCTTATGGCTCATATATCATCTTGCGGGTCATTCCGCCATCTACAATCAGCTCAGTACCCGTAATGAAATCGTTGTCCTTTTGCGTCAAAAATAGGCACGCACGGGCAATATCATCGGGTGTACCTACGCGACCTGCCGGATGCTGGGCATGATCCCCGGGGCGAAGAGCGGCATAATCGCGATGTTCAATCCAGCCGGGAGAGATCGCATTGACACGAATTCCATCGGGGCCGAGTGAGACACCAAGCGCATGGGTTAAGGATAATATGCCTCCTTTGGAAGCCGCGTATGCCTCTGAATGTGGCTCGGACATGTGCGCCCGCGTCGAACAAAGATTAAGGATAGCGCCTCCACCATGGCGACGCATGATTTTGGCTGCTTCTCTCGATGCGAGAAAGACACTCCGCAAATTCGTGTTCAAGATATGGTCCCACGCTTCGACGGTCAGTTCATAGGGGGATTCCCATACGGACAAGCCCGCGTTGTTGATCAAAACATCGAGGCGTCCCCAGCGTTCATCGACGGTTCTCATCAATTGTTCGATCTGCGCTGGCACGCTGACGTCAATGTGCTCGAAGTGGGCTGTGCCTTTCACTGCTTCTGTCGTGTTGATTAGCGAGGCCGTTTCTTCTCCCGCTGCGCGATTGTAATCGGCGATGACGACATGTGCACCTTCGGCAGCATACATGGTGGCAATAGCCCGTCCAATGCCTTGGCCACCGCCAGTGACGATGACAATGTTATCCGTGTATTTCATCGAGAGTGCCTCCAAACAATAGAGTATGAAGCGAAATGAAAAAAGTAATTGCAAAATGTTCGTAACGATAATAAAGTAAGTAGTATCTTTTTAACAGCGTACTATACAGTATGGAGGAGATTCAACCATGAATACAGAACTGAAAATTACCGCTGAACAGGTAATGGAAGCCCGTCACAGCGTGCGTAAATACGATCCGAATGAAAAAATTCCACAAGGCGAGCTGAACGAAATCCTGCGTCTTGCAGCAAGTGCGCCATCGTCCTGGAATTTGCAGCATTGGCGTTTTCTTGTCGTGACTGATCCGGCTATCAAAGAAAAACTGCTCCCAATCGCATACAATCAGCAGCAGGTAGTGGATGCTTATGCTACCATCATCATTCTCGGCGATCTGGAGGCTTATAAGTCTGCTCGCCCTGTTTATGATGAAGCATTGGCAAAAGGATACGTTACAGAGCAAGTGCGTGAGACTATGATCGCGCAAATCGAAGGGGCTTACAATAACAACCCAGAAATCGCGCGTGATGAAGCAATCCGTAATTCATCCTATGCAGCGATGCAGCTCATGCTGGCGGCAAAAGCAAAAGGGTACGACACGTGCCCAATGGGTGGCTACAACCGCGATGCGCTCATTAAAGAGCTGAACATCCCATCCCGCTATTTGCCAACACTCATGCTGACTTTGGGGAAAGCAAGCGTGCAAGCTTATTCAACTTCCCGTTTTGGCCTGGACGAACTGGTCATTCAAAACAGCTTCTAATATCGATATCGTGTTCCAACAGCAAAAAACTCATCCACGCCTCATATTCAATGCGGCAAGGGTGAGTTTTTTTGTCAAATCTTCTCCAGGAGAGCTATTCGCTCTTCCTGCCTTATTGATTCGCCAACAAAGGTAAATCCACCATAATCGATGTTCCTTGACCAAGGGCGCTGCTGACCGAAAACCGCCCGGCATGGAGTTGAATGATCTCTTTGCAGATCGCCAATCCCAGACCACTACCGGAGAGCTTGGAGCGTCCCTTGAAAAACTTTTCTGTGACATGCGGCAGGTCTTCCGGGTTAATGCCTTCACCAGTATCCGTGACGGTGACAAGGAGCCTATCGCCTGACAAGGAAGCTGCGATGACGATCGAGCCATTTTGTGGCGTGAATTTCAATGCGTTGTCCAATAGATTCACAAAAACTTGCTTCAGCCGATTCGGGTCTCCCAAAACCATGAGTGGGGTAGGGGGAGTCTCTAGCTTCAACTCGATTTGTTTCGCATTGGCACGTACTGAAAATTGAAGATGCAAATCATTGAGAAGCTCTCGGACATCCATGCGTTCGCGGGACAATTTCATCTCACCGGATTGAAACTTCGAGAAATCGAGCAATTCCTCGACGAGCCCGATCAAACGATCTGTCTCCTTGGAGATAACTTCCAGACCGAGCATCGTCTCTTCAGGCTCCTCCAAACCGCCCGAAATGAGCGTTTCGCCCCATCCTTTAATCGACGTAAGTGGGGTACGCAACTCATGGGAGACAGAGGAGATGAAGTCATTTTTCAGCTTTTCGTTTTTCCCGATCTCCGCTGCCATGTAATTGAAAGTGTCCGCGAGGGTTCCTACCTCATCATCGAATCGTTTTGGCGCGCGGACAGCGAAATTTCCTTCCGCCATTTGTTTAGCCGCATTCGTTAAATCTTCGATAGGGTCGACGATTCGTTTTGCCATGAGTAGGCTGAGCGCAAAAGCGAGGACGACTACGCTTGTCCCAACGCCTGCCCCGTACAAGGCAATGCGATTGACTGCTTGATAGAGCGGTTCAGCGGAGATCGTGTATCGCAGAACGCCTACAAATTCTCCGCTGTACGTTAGTGGATTGGACACCGCGATGACACGCTCCCGCGACTGTGGACTTTTCCCGATGTAGAGACCACTTTGTCCCTTGATGGCATCCATGACGTCAGGGGTATTGATGATCTCGCTGGTCTGAAAGCCGTAGGAGTTGAGAATGACTTTTCCTCCTGGGTCCAAGACCTCAATTTTGGCGTATTCCTGATTCGAAACATTTTCCAAGATGTAGCGTGCTTTGTCTTTTAACCGATAGCCAGTGGCGTACTTGTTAATAAAATTGGTGAAGGTCGTGCTGCGGGTCACTAATGCTTCGGTCGCAGTCCCGATGTAATACGTATGAACGGCCCAGTAAAACAGTCCTTCCAAGAGCAGTACGATTAAAAGGAGGATCAGGCCGAAATGAAGAACCAGCCTACTCTTAATGCCTTTCATCGGGGACGTCCTTTCGCCACAGGTAGCCATACCCCCAGACTGTCTCCAAGAAAGCTGGATGAGCTGGATCGTCCTCAATTTTTTGCCGGATTCTGCGGATATTCACATCCACGATTTTTAAGTCCCCGACAAAAAATTGACCCCAAACTGCTGTCAAAATCTCGTCGCGACTGATGGCTTTGTTCGCATTTTCAGCGAGTAGTTTGATGATGGCAAATTCTTTTGGCGTGAGGTCAATTTCTTGTTCCACCCGAATCAGCTTGCGTTCATCGAGCAACAGCGTGAAGGGGGCAATGTTAATTTCATTTTTGTCCTCAGCCTCAGGAATGGGTGTCAATCTGCGGTGCAACGCTTTGACACGGGCTAGCAGTTCCGCAGGGCTAAATGGCTTGGAGACGTAATCGTCTGCTCCGAATTCGAGACCCATGACTTTGTCCAGCTCCTGGCTTTTAGCTGTCAGCATAATGATCCCGAGACGCGGATATTTTTTGCGCAGCTGCCCGCATACTTCGAAGCCATCAATGCCGGGGAGCATGACGTCGAGAATGGCAATGACGATGTCCGATTGTTGATCTGCGAGATCAAGTGCCTCTTCTCCGGTGCCAGCCTCGATTACCTCATAGCCCTCGCGTTTGAGATTAATGCGCACAAAATCTCGGATGGATTTCTCGTCTTCCAGTAATAGAACCTTCATAGGGCAAATCTCCTTGATAAGGATTTACTATTTCACTTTATTCCCGGCTCGTTATCGGTTTGTAGAGCTGACGAACTTCCTCTGCGGTAAGCTGCATCGATCGATATTCCGCGAGGGCAGCCTTTCCAAGGGTAGGTGTCGTTTGCGGTAAAATGGCGATTAAGACTTGTTTTCCCTCTTCCTTCAGCAAAATGTAGGGAACTTGTTTTTGCTTCAAACCGTTTTCAAATTTCACCCATTCGTTTTGGGGGATGCTTTGCAGCGTTAGTAATTCTGCCTTATTTTTTCCATTCGCTCCGTAATAAAGGAATCGGACGAGAAACGGATTCGTATCATGGTTGATGGAGATGGTGTATTTTTCGCCCCATTTTGCCGGAATCTTGAGGTCAAAACCTTGTGTGTAATTTTGATAATGATCCTCGATGTGTTTCAAGCCCGTTTTCCCGTCCCATTGGAAGTAGGAGGAGACCCAAGGGATTTCTGCCATGGCCAAATCCTCTGTCCCAGCGGGTTGTATTTTCGTGCCGATCTCGATGATGCCGTCACCGTTGATATCTTCACTTTCCAAAGAATATGGCTTGAAGGTCAGATCCATCTCTCCTTCTATTTTTGCCAAAGGGTTGGAGAGTTGTCCATTGTCCCAGAGGAGTAGTTCAGTAGAAGCAGAGTGAGCACCTAATCCAGCATCAATAAATAGTCCGTTTCGGGTTGGCGATGCTTTTCCGATGATAGCCTGATAATAACCATTTACATATCCGTCTAGGGCTAACTCAGTCTTTTTAGCGATTGTACCGCTCGCCGCCCCATACAGCTCGGCTTTGGATGTGAAGTTATTTTTATCGAGAACAACGAGAGCGAGATCCGCGTGATCATCTCCTGTCAAATCACCTACTGCCATAATGGAATAGGGCTGCTTCATCAATTCCTGAGTCATATTATTCGCTAGCGAATAAACGGAGAGTTCCTTGTTCAAATCTTCGCCGCCACCCATTCCAATCAGCATATCCGGAACTTTGTCACCTGTGAGATCTTGAAAGGAGACGTAATCCAATTCGCTGCCGACACCAGTAAAGGAGGAGAGCTTTTCCCAGTTTCCTTGCTTTTGGGTAAGCACAAGCACACCGATTTCGTAGTCGGTTTTTTCTGTTTTGTAAAAAGCGACGACCTCCGCAATCCCATCTCCGTTTAGATCCTGTAGGGAGACGGCACTAGCTTCTGCGGGATGTAGAGGAACAGATAATTGTGACCCAGCCGGCAAAAATTGCATGACGGCCTGATTGATCGATTTTTGATCGCCGTCTGCTGACGGGGCGCGCATCAATTCATTGGGTGTATCTGTGAGTCCGCAACCGCTAACAAGCGAGGCGCAGAGTGCTGTCGTTACGAGCCAAGCCTTTTTCATTTCAAATGTTCCTTTCTGTTGCTGCATCCATTTGACTATATTGTAGCTTGCCCATCCAGCAAAATTGTTGCAAAACGGTAAAAAAACCCGTTTTCGAGCTTTTCATGAACGAACGAACGTGCTCTTAGCTTCCTTATACAGGAAAAAAGTGCGAAAGAACAGGGAGTATATTACTAGCAACAAATGACCTAACAATTTCGTTTAAAAATGTAGGATCGGAGTTGGATGTTATCTATACGAAGGAGGAGAATAGGATGAAAGCATGGCACAAAACGATGGCGGCAGTTCTTTGCAGCGGCGCAGTTCTCATGGCTTCGGGCGTTGGGGCTGACCCGGTTCAAGCGAGTGGAATCCAATCGCAAGCGTACGCGCCAGTAGTTTTATTGCAACCAGAGCAAAATATCCCGTTCAGCATACAATTTATCGATGGATTTGTGGCAAAAGTAACGAATGCAAAAACGAAAGCGACGAGTACAGTAGATATATCGGACAATAAGGCTACGTACGTGAGGCAAGGGATTTATCATGCCAATGGAAAGCTGCAAAAGGCAACCGATGGATATACGCAAAAGCTGGTGGAGTTGGTGCCATTCCGGGATACGAAAGGCAACCTGCGTTATATAGGCAAGCAAACCTTGTGGGGGCTGAATACGGAGGATCGCTTGGCAGTGGCGACCAGTGTGTGGAACATCGTCAATAAACAGCCGCAGCTTTTACAGGTATCGGTTCAAAAAGCAGACTGGGACAATATGCCGTCGCCAGATGTGACGATCAATAGCGGCTTCAATTTGGGCAACGATAGTACCTTTGTCCTTGATTCGAAGTATGCAGATGTGACCGGAGACAATATTAAGGATCACATTTTGCTCGTAGGCGATAAGATGGGCGTATCGATGAATCAGACGGCCCATAACCTGCGTGTCGTGGTTCGCGGAGGGAAGGATAATCACCAGACGTTTATCTCTGTAGGAAAACGAGACAGCGGTGTTCTTCCGAAGCTCGCCATCACGAATGGCAATGACGATCAGGTAAAAGACATCCTCGTCACGATGCCGACTGCGACAGGTCATGTATACAGTCAGCTTACATGGAAAGAAAATAGCCTGCAGCCAGTCGTCGAGCAGGGGAAATTAAATGATCGTGAGGCGTACCAGCCAGTTATTGGGGTTTATGGGGAAGCGATTGGGATGAATAAGGCGAAAAAACAATAATGGAGTAGGTGTGGAGGAAATCAGTCAGAGTGAAATCTGGCTGATTTTTTTTAATACAAATTTGTAGGCATTAGCCATTTTGCAGGCGTATTCGTGAAAAGTCATTCCGAAAGGAGAAATAAGGTTATTCTCCGGTATTTAAATCGTAATTATTACGATTTGTATTGACTTCGGATAATTTGATGCGCTATGATAACAAACAAATCGTAATAATTACGCTTTGAGTAAAATAAAAAGGAGAACCCAGCATGAACATGAACGAAACGAAAATCCCCGTCACAGTCCTGAGCGGGTACTTGGGAGCGGGCAAAACGACGCTACTGAACCATGTCCTGAACAATCGGGACGGGCTACGAGTCGCCGTGATCGTTAACGACTTGAGCGAAGTAAACGTAGACGCCTCTCTGATCCTCTCGGGCAGTGGTCTTTCACGCGTGGACGAAAAGGTAGTGGAGCTCTCGAATGGCTGCATTTGCTGCACCTTGCGAGAGGATTTGCTGACAGAGGTAGAGCGTCTGGCTTTGGAAGGACGGTATGACTACATATTGATTGAATCGACGGGAGTAGGCGAGCCGGTTCCTGTCGCCCAGACTTTCACATACGTTGACGAAGAAAATGGCATCAATTTATCGTCGCTGTGCCGCTTGGACACGATGGTGACCGTAGTGGATGCATACCGCTTCTGGCATGACTTTTCGTCTGGCGAAAACCTTTTGGACAGAGGGCAGGCAGTTGGCGAAGAGGATACCCGTGAGGTGGCGGATCTTTTAATCGACCAGATTGAATTCTGTGATGTGTTGATCCTGAACAAATGCGATCGTGTCGCTCCAGACGATTTAATACAGCTGGAAGCCGTTCTGCGCAAGCTACAGCCAAATGCCCGCTTCATCCGCGCTGTTCGTGGGCAGGTAGACCCGCAAGAAATTTTGAATACCAACCTGTTCGACTTCGAGGCTGCCAGTCAATCAGCGGGATGGATTGCTGAGCTGCAAAAGGAAGAGCATACACCTGAGACGGACGAGTACGGAATTTCCTCCTTCGTTTATCGCAGTCGCAGGCCGTTTCATCCAGCCCGTTTAGAAAAGTGGTTGGAGGAGTGGCCTGAGGAGGTCGTGCGTGCCAAAGGCTTTTTCTGGTTGGCGACACGAAATGACGTGGCGATGTCACTCAGCCAGGCGGGGCCATCCATTGAAATCGGAACGGCTGGCTATTGGACAGCAGCGTTATCGGCAGAAGAGCAAAAAGTCATTCTGGTAGAAGAGCCAGACTGGCAGCAAACATGGCATCCCGTACATGGGGATCGAACTATTGAGCTCGTCTTTATCGGGATCGATCTGAACCAGGAGCAAATCGTGAAGCAGCTCGATGCATGTCTCCTGAACGATGAGGAATACGAGGCGGACTGGAGTAAGCTGCCCGACCCACTCCCGACAGCAGATGCTGTAATCGAGACGACATTGTAACCAAAAAAGAGGAGGCTGACATCCATGCGCGTGAACGTTACCCTGCAATGCACTGAAACCGGAGACCGCAACTATATCACATCCAAAAACAAGCGGAATCATCCCGAACGATTAGAACTGAAAAAATACTCCCCGCGTCTAAAACGCTATACCCTTCATAGGGAAACTAAGTGATTTCAAAAAATGTCTGAAGACCATAGGCACCCTGCCCAACACCTTCTTATCAACCGGACATAAAATATATTTGTGTCATGATGAATTCTTCCCGGATGCGCGATGCGATAAAAGCGAGTATACGAGGAGGGTACTATTTGGAGAACGAAAACAAGCTGAAAGTGTTGGTCATGACGAATGAGTATCTGCCCAAAATAATCGGAGGGCTAGGGATCGTCGCTACTCACTTGTCTAGAGAGTTGAGTAGGAATGATGTGGAGGTAACGGTTCTATGCACCGGAAAATCCAATCGATTGACGATATCAAAGCCGAACGAAAATTTGTGCATTCTTCGATTTCCAAAAGCTCCTCGTTACTTTAATCGCACAAAACAATCTTTCAAAGCGAAATCCGTCTTGTACGCGATGTCCAAAGTGGGATTCGTCAAACCTGATATCATTCATGTGCATAGTACGGAATTTGCGGATACTTCCAAAATAGCCAAAGCCCGGTTTCATGTGCCAGTTGTCTATTCATGCCACTCTCTAGCCTCTCAAGGTATCTATTCGCCGTTTGGGAAAAACCAGACAAAATTGATTCGGAGTGCAAGTCAAATCATTGTGCCGAGCAGGTGGCAAATAGGTGCAACAAGGAGACGTTATCCTCATACTACTATCCATAAATTTTCTGTTATCCCGCACGGTGTGAAACCGATAACCAAGCAGTCAAAATCTGCCCCGACTAAATTGCTGTACGTAGGTAGACTGATTCCTTCCAAAGGGATCGATGCCTTAATAAAAGCCATTGGCCTCCTGTCACGAGAACATAAACGGGTACATTTGACCATTGTAGGAAGCGGAAATGCCAGCTATCAAAGAAAACTCAAAGCCCTTACAAGACGAGTTGGCGTTACAAAGAGAATTCGCTGGGTCAAACAGAGCAAATACGGAGCCGTGCAACAGATGTACGCTTCTTACGGTGCCGTTATTGTTCCAAGTAAAAAAGAATCGTTTTGCTTGGTTGCATTGGAAGCGATGGCAAATGGTGTACCACTTATTTCGACCTTGTCGGGAGGATTAAAGGAATTTGTAAACGATCAAAATGCCCAAATTATTTCCACAGTCAATAGCACCAGGATAGCTCGAGCCGTTAAAGCATTTTGGAATAATCCGGACCTAGCGGAAAATAGAGTACGCAATGCCCAGTCAACTGCCGCACGATATAAATGGTCTTCGATTGCACTTCAATATCAATCATTGTTTACAAACCTGAACAAGGCGGAATGACAATGAGCAAACAAGCCATTACCGGTATAGCCAAACAGTTTGGGGTTCGGGTACGCCAACAAAAGAAAATTCGAGGAGGAATCTATCGGATTGTAACGCCAGGGGGCCGGACGTTCAGCTTAAAGCGGATGCCAAAAGGAGTGGCTCGAATACGGTGGGTTGACCGGATGCTGATACGGGTCCGGCAGGAAGGATCGCTTTTGGCGTGGCGCAACCCTAAGATGCCAGAGGGCCGCAATACCTATCAACTCTCGAGAAAAGGAGAGGTTTTTGTACTAACTCCCTGGATTTTGGGGAGGAAACCCTCGCCGCGCAATTTAGCGGATATGAGGGGATGCGGTGCTGCGTTGGCACGTTTTCATGAGGCTGGACGTACAGCTCTAATTGGGAATTTTGCTTACAGTCAGATTGGGACATGGTACGCCACTTTAGGTAACAGGCACCGATATATACAAAACAAGATGGCAAAAGCGAAGAGAAATGGCTTTAGCCTGCCTATTAACCGTTTTCTCAAACAGCACCGGGCGGAAATCATGCGTTACTCGAGACAAGCGGAAGCATTATTGAATAGCAGCGAATATAACAATTGCCGTCGCAATCCGCGTAAACATGGAGTCCTATGTCATGGTGATGGGGGACCGAGCAATTTTATTCTCAATGATGAAGGTACCTACTTGATCGACTTTGAAACCTTGCATGTCGATCTGCGAGCCTATGATTTATATCGCATCATTTATAATTCATGCAAAGATTATCAATGGGATTTTTCCATTGCCAAAGCTATTCTGGATGGTTATCGTCAGGTTACCACACTAAACAAAAGCGAATATAAACTGATTGGTGCCTGGCTGCGATTTCCGTTCTCGACATTTTTAGTACTGTCCCCATTCAAAAGAATCCCGTTTACCATGAAGCGGTTACGATGGGCACTTGATTCAGAGAGGAGAATCGGCCCTTTTTTGCAGGAACTTGATGAGTACGCTGCCAGTCATAGCTCTTAAACAGGAGAGTGTTCGGTATGAAAATCGTCATCATCGCCCCCGAGCAAATCCCCGTCCCCCCCATTCTTGGGGGGTCCGTCGAGATTACAATTCTGGCGATTGCCAAGGAATTGAGTAAATGGCATTCGGTCTCGATTATCAGTAGAGCGCATCCTCGTTATCCGAAGTATTCTTTTATAGATGGGGTGCACATTTATCGCGTTCCTACCGGCAGTCCTGCGAAATATTTGACCCATGTGAAAAAAATCCTAATAAAACGCCGATTTGACGTTTTGCAAATTGATAACCGTCCGGAGTTCGTCAGGCAGATTAAATCGATGTTTCCGAATGCGACTGTGTCCTTGTATCTTCACTCGCTGACTTTTGTCAATTCTCCCCATACCAGCCGGGCAGAGACCTTGGCCGGATTACGAAAAGCGGACTTGATTATCACCAACAGTTCATCGCTTGAAAGTCGGCTTTCTGCTCGTTTTCCTAGCATGTCGAGAAAAATCCGGGTTGCATGGCTTGGAGTCGATACATCTCGCTTTTCCCCTATTCAAAAAACCTCTCATCCCCGTGCCTTCACCTTATTGTTCGCGGGCAGGCTTATTCCACGTAAAGGCATTCCCGTATTGCTTCAAGCAGCTAAGCTTGTGAAAAGGCAGATAGCCCAGCCTGTCAAAGTAATGATTGCAGGAGGATCACCAACAAGTAAATATGCAAGGCAATTGCAGTCGCTCTCTCGTAAATTTGGCGTACATGCCGAATTTCTAGGTACGGTCCCCCATCGTAGTATCCACCGCGTTTTTAGAAAAGCCGATCTGTTTATTTGTCCTTCGCAAAAACATGAATCGTTCGGCCTTGTTAACGTCGAAGCGATGTCCTCCGGATTGCCAGTCGTAGCCTCGAAAAACGGGGGCATAAAAGAAATCATTGAGCATGGCCGTTCTGGATTGCTGATCAAACAATATAAAAATCCGCAAGCCTTCGCCGATGCGATTTGTTTGCTGATCATGAATAAGCCCCTGTATTTGAAAATGAAGCAAGAAGCTCGTCAAATTGCCTTGGAAAAGTTTAGTTGGAGTGCCACAGCTGCTAGACTTAACCAGATTTACGAGTCTGAAAAAGCTTTACAACAGGATGAGCTCCAAAAAGGCAACCACAACAATACCTTCCACAAGTTTGACCAATTTCTGGACACGATACGCGGTAGTCAAGTTCATGGTGGAGAAGTGGGATACAACCCCGAAATACGTGGCGTTAACATGACTGACGACCATTGCAACGTTGCCGATAGCCCTGGCCATCAAGATTTGCCAGATCAGCACGGTACCCAGCCTGGCGTTCAACCCGAGCGACGGCAAGAGGGGCCTGACAATGGGGAAGGTAATGAAGAGAGCGGCAGTCGATCTGGGTTGAGCTGTTTTAGCACCCGAGATTTCCAAAATCTTGCCGATCTGCGTACCGAAAATGATGACGAGTCCGATGGGAGTGACGATCCCGCCGAAGTCACTTTCGAATTCTTCTCCGATATTGGATATCAAAGGCTTGTCGATGCACTCATATACGGTCAACAAAATGCTGATGAGGAGTAGTAGCACAATAATAAAGGAAGTGGCAGATCAGGATTTCAGGCTATAAATCCGCATAACTTGTTCGGCTGTCTGCTCCAAGAGCGAGGCAGCTTCGCGCATTGATTGATCCAGCGTCATCGGTTTGTTGGTGATGCTGACAACGGCAGAAACGCCTTTTTCATAAAGGGCGTCGATGCCAGTTCCAATGGAACCAGCGAGGACGATGACGGGAATGCCGTATCGTTTTGCGACTTGGGCAACTCCACATGGCGTCTTTCCTTGGGCCGTCTGGAAGTCGACTTGTCCCTCACCTGTGATCACCAGAGTGGCTTTGTCCATGGCTTCCGCGAGTCCGGTCGTCTCGATCACAATCTCAATCCCAGAACGCAGCTGGCCATTCAGAAAAGCAAGAAGGGCACCAGCGACACCGCCCGCAGCACCTGTCCCAGGCAAATCGTGAATGGCGATGCCGCGGGTCTCTTCGATCAAGTCAGCGAAATGGCGCAAATGATCATCTAATTGCAGGACCATTTCCGGTGTGGCTCCTTTTTGCGGGCCGAAAACGTGAGAAGCGCCATTGGGTCCAACAAAAGGATTGGTGACATCACACGCAATGACGAACTGACAGTCAGTCAGCCGCATATCAACCTGACTCGTATCAATACGGCTCAGTCGTGATAATTCACCACCTCCAAAAGAGAGGGGCTGATCGTCTTGATCGAGTAGCAAAAATCCGAGAGCCTGGAGCATGCCAGCGCCTCCGTCATTGGTAGAGCTGCCACCCAGTCCCAGGATGAACTTGCGGCAGCCTTGATCCAGTCCGGCCGTAATCAATTGACCAAAGCCATAGGTCGTCGTGACAAGCGGGTTGCGAGCTGCAGCAGAAATTAAGTAAAGACCAGAGGCAGCAGCCATTTCGATCACACAGGTTACACCGTCACCCAAAATGCCGAATTCAGCAGAAATGTCCTGTCCGAGCGGGTTGTTTACGGTGGCGGTCAGTATTCTTCCGTCTGTGGCATCGACCAGGCATTGCATGGTACCTTCGCCGCCGTCAGCCATCGGTTTCACGAGGAGTTCACTTTGCGGGAGTACGCGTCGAATACCTGAGCGAATGGCTTCGCCTACTTGTTTGGCAGTCAGGCTACCTTTAAAGGAGTCCGGAGCGATTACAATTTTCATGCCAGTGTTCCTCCTATCAGTAAAGAGGGTATTTTTTCCATCATAAAAAAGACTGTCCCCCGCGTCTAGACGAGAAACAGTCTTGATTGTGTTAGGCGTTCTTTTTCAATGCTATTTCTTCTGGCTGTGCCGTTTTCGAGAAGAACCATTTCATCATCGGTGGAGTGACGATGGTCGTCAAGAGTACGACGACAATCAGGACGGCAAACATGTCTTGTGTGAGCAAATTGCTCTCCAGACCAATTGCGGCGATAATGAGTGCCACTTCCCCACGGGATACCATCGCTGCACCAATGGCCATCGAGTTTTTCCATGGGAAGCCTGTGATTTTTGCACCAAAAGCACCACCGATGAGCTTGGAAACAATCGCGATGACGCTCAGGAGCACAATCAGTCCGAGATTGTCCCAGATACCAGAGAACTGTGCCGTTACCCCGATCGAGGTGAAGAATACTGGCACGAAAACCGCGTAGCTGATGGTCTCGACCTTGTGCGTCACTTCTTGCTTGTAATTGGTCAAGCTGATGGCAACACCGGCGATGTAGGAACCGATGATGGCGGCAACCCCTGTATATTCAGCAAAATATGCGAACAGGAAACAGATGATAAGCGCTGCGGAAATGACTGATTCTGTGACCTGCAACGGAGCAAATTTTTTCAAAATCCAAGGGACAACCTTCCAAGAGAGAACGATAACGATGGCAAAAAACGCGACCTTTTTCAAAACCACCATGCCGAGATTTACGTCGCCGCCAGCAAAGCTCATCAAGAAAGCGAGTGCCAAGATAACCAAAACGTCATCAATAACAGCGGCTCCCATGATCGTTGCACCTTCTCTTGATTTTAGCTTGCCCAATTCCTTCAACGTTTGTACGGAAATACTCACGCTGGTAGCAGAGAGCAATAGGCCCAGGAAGATCGCTTCGATGTTGGAGAGACCAATCGCAATCCCGGCACCATAACCGAGTGCAAGCGGCATGACAATCCCTGCGACGCCTACGCTGGTTGAAGACTTGGCGGTGCGTTTGAACTCATCAATATCAGTCTCTAAGCCCGCGATAAACATGAGCAGGATAACCCCGATTTGGCTAATTTCCTTGAGGATTTCTGTGTCTGTGACCAGCCCGAGAACCGTAGGACCTAAAACGATACCGATGAGCAGTTTCCCCAAAACGGATGGCTGTCCCAGCCGCACGCTGATGTCACCAGCGATTTTGGAGGCGATCAAAATGACAGCCAGCTGAAAAATAAGCATGTGGTTTCCCCCTTTTTACGAAATAAAAAAGAGCCCGCGATCACAGCTTTCTTTTTGTCGGCTAAAAAAGACAAAAAGAACCCTATGATGACAGGCTCCTCCAGTAACGAATCAAATATTCACTTACAATACACGAATATTTTAACATACTGGGCCGAAAAAGTAAACACTTGGTGACAAATGCTCCTCAGCGTGTGAAGATAGAGCAAAAAACCGGAGGAGGAGCAGGCATGGCGAAAATCAGCAAAGAGAATGCAGAGCATTATCATTGGGGCGATCAATGCGATGGCTGGCATCTGGTCAAAGGCCAAGAGCTCAGCGTCATTCATGAGCGGATGCCCGGAAATACCGCAGAAGTGCGCCATTATCACGAGCGGTCGCGTCAGTTTTTCTTCGTACTGTCAGGACAGGCTATGCTGGAAGTGGATGGCGTGCGTCATGTGTTTGGCAGGCAGGAAGGCGTAGAAGTGCCACCGGGAGTCAAACACCAGATGAAAAACGAGGGAGCAGAGGATGTAGAGTTTCTTGTGATCTCGCAGCCGACAACAAGAGGAGACCGTATCCAGACAGATTAAAGAAAGCCTGACCGTCAAAAGAAGCGGTCAGGCTTTTATATGCGTCAAGCTTATTTGAAATTGGTGAAATCGGACATTTGTGCGAAGATATCTGCCAATGCGTGCATTCCTTCGAATGTTTGATAAGCGAAAATAGGCAGACCCACAACAAACAACAAAACTTCTCCGATATATTTGGCGATCATATGATCAACCTCCTTTTGGATGTTTGTTACGCTACGCGATCCAAAACGAAGGAACCATATGTATCCATTTCGCCGTCTGTATGCTGTATGCGCCTGAATAAGCGAAGGCGCTGCGGTTGCCTTGCCGCCATTGGATAAGTCTCCACCAACAACGTGTTAATGGAAGGTCGGTACGTATCCGTGACGTTCTGATGTAGAGCCCGGTTTTGCAGGTAGCACTGTCTGAGACAATAAGCAGAAGTGAAGCATCCTACAAAAAGCGCGACCAAGGCGAAGAAATCTTCCAGCGAAAACAGCAGCAATAGCATATCTTCCATGGCGATTCTCCTCCTTTCGTATTCATCATTCTACTCTTGTTCACAATATCGAGCAACCCCGAAAATTCATGAGAGCGGATACATTGCCAAACTGCCAACTATTTCAATTTGTTAATCGATAGGTTGACACGGTAGTTCCCAAAAGGAAGCAGGGCATCTAAAAAATGATTGAGGGCCTCTTGATCTGGCACATGTACCATCATGGTATAGCAGCCTTCTCCGCTAATGCGATGGGCTTCGACGATCTCGCTGCGGCTTTTGATAAAACGAGTGAAGAGTGAATGATCGGTAGTGGTCATGAACATGGTGACCAGAGCAGTGAGGACTGGGGCGATTTTGGCTTCATCAATGAGCGCTGTATAGCCTTGAATAATGCCCTGCTCCTCCATTCGTCTAATGCGGTTTCCGACGGCTTGACCACTTAGATGGACCTGTTCGCCGATGTCCTTCCACTGCAATCGGCTGTTTTTGCGTAGTAAGGCAAGGATGGAGAGATCGGTTTGATCGAGCATGTGTATCTCCTTTCACGGCGAAAGTCGGTAGCCAGCAATCGTTTCGCGGCAACCGTTCACGGCCTTATACAATAAACGTACATCCATTATATCGATAACGAGGAAAGGAAGAAATGACATGGAGATTCAGCTTGTAAGACATGCTACCTTGCGCGTGAAATATACAGGGCTGACATTTTTGATCGATCCAATGTTTAGCTCTAAAGGCGAAATGCCAGCAGTACCCAATACGCCGAATCAGCGCCCGAATCCAGGAGTAGAATTGCCCCTATCCGTGGAGGAGGTACTCGCTGGAGTGGACGCCCTCTTGGTGACGCATACCCATTTCGATCATCTGGATGAAGCGGCCATACGCCTTCTCCCGAAGCATTTGCCTGTATTTTGCCAGCCACCTGATCGAGACAAGCTGGTGCAGCATGGCTTCGAGGAAGTCATTGCCATCGAAGAGGAATATACATGGCAAGGAGTTCACCTGCATCGGACAAGTGGTCAACACGGAACAGGGGAAATTGGGCAGCAGATGGGGCCAGTATCTGGCTTCGTTCTGGAGCGAGCTGGTGAGCCGACGCTGTATGTGGCGGGTGATACGATTTGGTGTGAGGAAGTGGAGCAGGCTGTTGCAGCGTATCGTCCTGACGTGATCGTCGTTTTCGCAGGTGCGGCCCGTTTTTTGACGGGAGATCCGATCACGATGACGAAGGAGGATATCGTCCATGTCGCAGATACTGCGCCTGACAGCCGTATTCTTGTTGCCCACATGGAGACATGGAACCATTGCTTGCTCAGCCGTCAGGAATTGAATGAATGTTTGCAGGAAAAACAGCTATCTGGTCGCGTACATGTTCCGCAGGATGGCGAAACCATCTCTTTTCAATGAGCGAACTGAATATAGATGAAAACCAAAAGCTCCGCAGGTCATAGCGGGGCTTTTGACGTTGTCGAAAAAAAGGCTTATCCATCATTTGACAAACAAAAACGAACGTAATAAACTATTTTTACGTAAATGATTAATGTCATGAGGTGTTGTTGTGGCGCACGAACAACTGGAAACATATGTAGTCGAGAAGCCGGAACAGGCGATGGCCTTATTGAACCCGCTCCGTGCCGAGATATTAAGCCGTTTGGCAGAGCCTGCTTCAGCAGCAGAAGTCGCACGTGGTATCAATGAAATCCCGCAGCGTGTCAATTATCACTTGAAGGCCTTGGAAAAGGTCGGATTGGTCAGACGGGTAGGAAGTCGACAAGTTCGCAATCTTGTCGAGGTACTTTATTTGGCGATTGCGCGGACGTATGTGCTCTCGGAAGGACTGAACTGGGGCAACGATACCATTCAGCAAATGAAGGATCAAGGATCGTTGTCTCATCTGGTCCAGACAGCAGAACGGATCAAGCGGGATGCCATGCTCTTGCTGGAGCGTTCCGATCAAGAGGTGGAGGTTCCAAGTGCCTCACTGAACGCGAGTATTCAGCTTGCCAGTGCGGAACAGCGCAGTGCTTTTGTAGAGGAGTACGTCCAGCTGGTGAATCAGCTTGTGGCAAAGTATCAGCCAAAAGAAAAGGGACAAGAGACGTATCAGGTCGTTCTCGCGGTTTATCCAAAACAAGGAGGAGACGAGGCATGAAGGCACAAGTGACAGAGTCTAACAAGTCCAAACCCGTAGTCATTTGGGAAAATCGTATCCAGCCACAAGCTGATCAGGTTATTGTCATGCCAGCCCGAAGCGGAAATGGGGTTGCGGTCGAAAGAGAAGCAGCTGTTCAGACATGGTCAGTAGGTCCGGCGAGTAATCCCGCAGTGGTGACGCAGGTTTCATCTGGATTTAACAAAAAATCAGTCGCAATGCCACAAGCAACCAGCATGCGTATGGCCGCGTAAAAACTCAAGCGTAAACAAGCGAAGGAGGGTTTTTCATGAATCTCATTCCGGTAGTAGTCGAGCAAACGAGTTATGGAGAGAGGTCTTATGACATTTACTCCCGGTTGTTAAAGGATCGCATCATTTTTCTCGGCAGTGCCATCGATGATCAGGTAGCCAATGCAGTGGTAGCTCAGCTGCTGTTCCTGGCAGCAGAAGACCCGAAAAAAGACATTCACCTTTATATCAATTCGCCAGGAGGCTCTGTCACAGCAGGGATGGCGATTATCGATACCATGAAATTCGTAGCACCTGAGGTGTCCACGATCTGCACGGGGATGGCAGCGTCTATGGGCGCGATGCTTCTCGTAGCAGGAGCGCCGGGCAAACGGTATGCGCTGCCTAATGCAGAAGTCATGCTCCACCAGCCGTGGGGAGGCAGTCAAGGACAGGCGAGTGATATCAAGATCGCAGCAGACCGTATCATGCGACATCGCAACATGCTGTATACGATCATCGCGGAGCGCACGGGAAAGACAGTCGAGCAAATCGAAAAAGATGCAGACCGCGACTATTTCCTCACCGCCGCAGAGGCGCTCGAATACGGATTGATTGATAAAGTGATCGAAAAATTGTAGAGCTGGAGGTGCCGGGGTGAAGATCCTATTTTTGGGGGGAACGCGTTTTATCGGTCCACATGCAGTGAAGCGCTTGGCAGAAGCAGGTCATGAGGTTGCTGTATGTAATAGGGGGCTTTCCCTCGGCGCAGCCTCTCTACCACAAGGTGTCGTCTCTATTACGGGAGATCGTGCCCGCCTGGGTGAATACCGGGAGACTTTTCGCTCCTTTGCACCTGATGTCGTTATTGATCTATTTCCGTACACAGAAGCAGATGCCCGCCTGCTGATAGAAACGTTTCAGGATATAGCAGGTCGTGTCGTAGCGATCAGCAGCTGTGACGTGTATCAGGCGTTCGGACGGGTGAATAAGATCGAGTCCGGTCCGATTACGACTGAGCCGCTTACGGAGCAGTCTCCACTTTGCGAGAAGCGCTATCCGTTCCGAGGGGCCAGACCAGATCGCGAATACTATGACAAGGTACTCGTGGAGGGAGCCGTGATGGGGCAACAGAGTCTACCGGGCACGATTTTGCGCCTGCCGATGGTGTATGGCCCGCATGATTACCAGCATCGCGTCTATCCGTACCTTCAGCAGATGCGTGATGGACGTCCGTTTATTTTGCTCGAAGAAAGCTTTGCTTCTTGGCGTTGGGCACGCAGCTACGTAGAAGACATCGCGCATGCCATTTGTCTGGTGGCTACCGACGATCGAGCAAAAAATCAGATTTACCATGTAGCAGAAGAGCAATGCTTGTCGATGCGAGCGTGGATTGAACGAATCGGCAGCGTTTACGGTTGGAATGGCAAAGTGATTACAGCGCCTTCTACTGAGTTGCCAAATGAGTGGGTTCCGCAGATCGAATCGAAGCAGCATGTTCAGCTGGATTCAGCAAAAATCAGGCGAGAGCTAGGGTATACGGAACAAGCCACCGCAGAGGAGTCTATGCGACGTACGATTGCATGGGGGCTTGACCATCCACCTGAAAACATGTTGCAAGAAAACAACTATATAATAGAGGATAAACTGCTCGCGAAGCTCGGTGTCTAGTATGTAGCAGGGAGTTTCGTGCATAGTCTGTTTGAACCGTCAGGATGGTATCTGGCGGTTTTTTGTTTGCACATCAAAGTGTTTGAAGGAAGGAGGAGCTGGGTATGAACAAGAGTAGCAAATGACGGGAGGCTCACCTTGTGAAAATCAGAACAAAAATCATCCTGGCTTTTGGTATCATATTGGCAGTCATGTTCGGTTCAGGTACGTATATGTACGTGCAAATGCTAGCAATGAAGGCATCCTATACAAAAATTATCGAAGAGGAAGAATTATTGACAGACCTGCGAGAAATGCAGTTTATCATGACGGGTCGAAATAATGACGAACGAGCCTATTTGTTAACGGGCGATGAAGAATTTCGGACGGAATTGAAGGAAAAGGCAGCAAAGGTGGACAGCCTGTTTGCCAAAATGAACAGTTCTCTTGAGTCTTCTCACCATCTTGAAGAAATGGGGGAGGCAAAGAGACTATATAATTCCTATCTGGAGTCAAGCGATAAAGTGGTAGAGGCACTGGATAAAGGATTACGTGAAGAAGCCATCTCTCATCATTTCGGTCAGGAACGGCAAGCGAGAAAAGAAATGGATTCGGTTGTGAGTGGATTGGTTGAAGAGGTGCGTAATGAAATCAAGGTAGATCAACAGGAGCTGGCGGAGAACGAAGGAATTTCGGCCATGATTCAGTTGTTTTTTAATATAGTGGGAATTCTCGTTGCGATTGTGGTTGGGGGTCTTCTGATTCGCTCGATTGTGGCACCGCTGCATCGGGTAAACAAACAGCTCCATGATATCGCTGACGGAAAAGGAGATTTGACGCAAGAGTTGACCGTCTTTTCAAAAGATGAGATTGGACAGTTGGCAGGCTCATTCAACCGGATGCTAGCCAATTTACGAGAGCTGATTTCTCAGGTTCGCGAGCATGCCCAGCAGGTTGCAGCCGCAGCTGAACAACTGACAGCGAGCTCGAAGCAAACGAGCCAAGCTACGGAACAGATCGCCATCACGATCCAGGAAATGACGGAAGGAACGGACAGGCAATCCCAAAACGTAGAGGAGAGTCAGCAGGAAGTCGAAGAAATTTCAGCAGGAATTGAAAAAATTGCAGCACGTGCGCAAAGCGTGTCTGCTGCGGCTGCAAGTACCTCAGAGCTGGCGACAGAAGGGGATCGAACCATCCAGTTGTCGGTTTCCCAGATGGACGGGATCGGAGAAACTATGGAGCATTTGACTACACTGGTAGGTGGTTTAGGAAAACGCTCCCAACAAATCGGCCAAATCGTCGAAGTCATTACGCAAATTTCAGGTCAAACGAATCTCTTGGCATTGAATGCCGCTATCGAAGCGGCGAGGGCGGGTGAGCATGGTAGGGGCTTTGCTGTCGTGGCTGATGAAGTGCGAAAGCTAGCGGAGCAGGCATCTGCATCAGCACAAGAAATTTCCCAGCTGGTAGCGTCGATCCAGATGGAGACGAACGAAGCAGTCCTCACGATGGAAAAAGGTTCTCAAGAAGTATCAGATGGGATGGGTGGCGTCGCAAGAGCAGGAGAAGCGTTCTCTCAAATTCGCGATGCAGTTGTAGGCGTGACGAATGAAATTCAAGAAGTATCGACTGCTGCACATACCCTGACAGAAAGTACAGGCAAGGTCGGACAATCGATGCAGATGATCGCCACTGTAGCGCAATCGGCAGTCTCTCTCTCGGTGGGAGTCTCGTCTGCTACAGAAGAACAGCTGGCTTCCATGGAGGAAATTCACGCCTCGGCTGCATCGCTGGCGAGCCTCGCCGATGATTTGGAAAAACTGATAGGCCATTTCAAGGTATAAAGCTTCACCACAAGATACACCCCTTAGAATCGAGAGAAAGATTCTGAGGGGTGTTTTTCGTTTACGCTAATTTCCACACGATTCCTGCTCTCGACCCTGCTTTGTCAACAGGCGTATAGAATCGCATATGGTGAATCATAACAGCCGAGAATACGCCCACTGCTAAGCCTTGCCTAGCTTGGCGAAAGTGGGGGATAAATCTGCCCCGAGAGGTAAGTGCTTTGTTGCTTTTTTAGTTAAATTTCTCAATATTTTTGTAGAACATACGTTCCTGTTATGATAAACTCCTTCTGTGGGGTTCAACTGCCACTGTTAAAAAAGGAACTGCCCTGTCCAAGAGATAGATAGCACCGTCCTTCAATCCTCCCTCCAAAACCTCGCAGATGCATTCACCCGATTTTTCAAAAAACAAAATGAAGCACCGCGTTTCAAAAGTAAGAAGAATAAAATCCAGACTTGTACGACGAAGCATGCGAATGCAAACATTACGAAGGAATCCGACTGGGGATATTTCTGCTTACCATTTTGGTCTTGTCGACTACCAAAATATATGGTTTCGGCAGTAATCGTGGGAGATGAGTCTGTCACAGCGCCTCTAGTTGCGCTATGATAAGGCTTACATGTCAAAAAGCGGAGGCGAAAGTGTGAAACGATTCCGATTTGATCAGCAAGTAGGCAAAACGATTGATCGCTATAATTCCGTCCATGCGACGATTTCTCGTGTCTTGCGCACACCTGATTCAGTTTCGATTGGGTGTATCCATTTGGAGGCAGGCGGGATTGTTGGCTATCATCCGGCACCTTGTCCTCAACTCTTCCTTGTCGTGAGTGGAGAAGGCTGGGTACGTGGAGAAGGTACAGAGCGTATCCCGATCCAGAGTGGTCAGGCGGCATTTTGGATCATAGGAGAAGGGCACGAATCAGGCAGTGAAACCGGAATGACGGCAATCGTGATCGAAGGAGATGGACTCGATCCGGAGAGCTTTATGTCCTTGTTGGAGACGTAGCATCCGTATGTATGAAGGTATTGGTTTGCCATTCCACCAACCGTACATAAGCTCATTAGACTATCTTAGAAAGACGGTGTGAAAGGCGAATGAATTGGAAAACACATATGGCACTTGGTGCCATCGCAGGCTACTGCGCCTATCCTTCATGGAAGGGCAGCGTCATTGGCGCGACAATGGCACTCGTACCTGATATCGATCAGGCAAATAGCAAGCTCGGAAACTTGATGGGACCTGTATCCAAAATGCTGCAAAAAGGATTCGGTCATCGAACAGTGACACACTCATGGGTAATATTGTTCCTTCCATTTCTGCTATTCGGTGATTCTCCGGCCGCAATGGCAGCTCTGTGGGGGATATTGTCCCATCTGATCAGCGATATGCTGGTGGGCCGCATTCAGTTATTGTGGCCGTTACGAGTGGGATGGCTCGGTATTCGGGTGTCCAAATCGATGTATCGGACTGTGGATCGAATCGTGTTTTATGTAGCGATTGTGTATATCGTGATCAGAGGTTATCAGTAAGAAGAATGGACATTGAAAAAGGACTTCCCTTCAGGAGGTCCTTTTTCATTAGAACAAAAAAGCTGACACCGGTTTAGGACCGATGCCAGCTTGCCAGTAATGATTATGAGCAGATTCTTCTTATCACGAAACAACTAAGGCATCATGAACTGTTGCACGAGTTCAGCGTTTTCAGTCATGAATTTTTCTGCGTTTTGCATGACCTCTTGTTGTGCTTCCATCATTTGTTGGTCAGTCACAGTAGCGAAGTTGATGGAGTTGTCAGCAGTCATAGCTGGAATTTCCAGTGCTTTGCCGAATTCTGCTTTGGACTTCAGCTTGAAGCTAAAGCCTTTTGGCATATCTGGAGTAGGGTTCGAGAAGTTCACTTTTACCGTGCCATCAGAATCTACACCATTGTCCGTCTTCGTCTCGTTCACGGTAACATTACCGGTCAGAGCAACAGGGTTGGAGGAATATTCGTCTGCTGCTACGAGTGCAAAGTCATACTTTCCGGTTTTTTTCTTGTCTTGCTTGGTTGTCTCGAAAGTAGTCGAGAAGTCCAGAATTGGCTGGTCGGTTTCTTTCGCCAGGATGCTGAACTTGCCCTTTGTCTTGTCTTTTTCTTCTGTCGCTCTGTAGGTGAAGGACATTTCGCCACTTTGCAGATCAGACAGGTTGTGCAGGGAGTAACGGTAGTACGTTTCTGCACCTTTATCGTAGGAAACACTGCTGTAGACCAGCTGATCTTTTTTCTCTTTGTCATCGAACAAGAGCTTGCGGGACAAGATTTGATGGTCGCCGTCCACGAGCACGACCATTCTCAATTGATCGGTTGATTTCGTGTCGGTGTCTTGTGTGTCCTTGATGATGTCATCAAAGGCTTGCTCGTAATTTTTCTTGAATTCTTCTTTGCTAATTTCTTCTACTTTGTAGCCGCTGTCGAGCATCAGTGTAGCCACATTGTGGTAGCGACTGTAGATCAGGTCAAACAACTTTTGGTCAGCTTTTGCCTTCTCTGCGATTTGCTTCGCCAGAGCTGCGCCTTCTGCATCATTAAAAGTAATCGTGATCTCACGTGCATCTTCCTTGAGTCCTTCTTCGGAGAAAGGAACACCTTTTTTGATGCTTACCTGGCTGTCTTTGATGCTGTCAGCATACAGCACGGCATACGGAGTCATGACTGTTTTGAGTTCATCTTGATTAAAATTGATCGCTTCATACAAATCGCTATAGCTTACAATGCGTTTTGGCAGTTCTTCGCCCATCTTTACCTTAAGAGCATCGCGATCTTTCAGGTCCATATAAGCGTATTTCGAGTAAAACTCTGGGAGCTTGAAGCCCATCACGGAATCATTCATGAAGTACTCAAGAGTAGCCAGCTTTTTATCTTGAAGGTGAACTTCCAGGTTACCTGATTGCTGATTTTTCTGTTCATCGATGTTGCTTTGCATCACGAGCTTCGCTTTGCCCAGCATGTCGAGAATTTTTTGTGCTTCCGGGTCTGGGATCGTTGCATCTAGGGCAATTTCACTCACCTCAGCAGTGGAGTGAACTGGTTTTTCCAGGTATGGCTTCATGTAGTCTTGGTATTCCCCGTAAGCTTTGGATACGTCGCTTGAAAACTTCATCATGCTCTCTGCTTCCGCTTGCAGGTAAATCGTTTTAGCGCTCTTAAACAAATCGTATTTGGCATAGGCGGTACCTAATCCACCCAACACAACGACAGCCGCTGCCCCCGCGATCAACCATACTTTTTTCTTGCTTTTGCGCGGTGGGTTCACGTTTGTTGCAGTTTCCATCATTTCTCTCCCCTTTTTGCTCTCTCTTTGGTGAGTACGATGTGCGTAATGATTTTGCGCACTCGATTTTGTATTGTACCATAAGGAGGATGAAGGGGAAGGATTTCCAGTAAAATTCTTCAAAAAAGAGGAAGAAAGACCCAAATGGTTGCATTCTTCCTTCTTTTGTATGCATATAGAACAAAGAAAAAGCGACAGCAGGGGGGAGATCACGTGGATTTTCGCGTGCTGCAAACGTTTATGGTGGCGGCCACGACAGAAAATTTTCACCAGACAGCAGAAGCGTTGTTCATTGCGCAGCCTACTGTCAGCCAGCATATACGACAATTGGAAAAGGAATTGGGGATCAAGCTGTTTGAACGGGTTGGCAAACGCGTTCGGTTAACGGCTGCGGGCAAACGCTACCTGCCACATGCAAAAGGACTCCTTCAACAGTGGCATAACAGTATGGAGGATTTGCAGGCTTGGAGACAGGGCTATCGGGAAAAGCTGCAACTGGCTGTTTCACCGATTATTGCCCGTGCTCGTTTTTCTCATTTGCTGCACCGTTACACCAAGCTGTATCCCGATGTAGATATCTCGATTAAAATTGTCGACTCCGTGGAAATTGGCCCGCTGGTTCAAAATGGACAAGCTGATCTGGGCTTAACCCGGATGGTGCCGGGAGAATTCCAGTTGTCTACTTATCTTTTGTACGAAGATCCTGTCGTTTTTGCAGTCCCTCACAGTGGCGGAGATATGGAGGCGCCCTTGCCTGATTGGGAGCAAGAGGTGCAAGCGAACCGTCTGCTGACCCACAATCACCCGGGTTATTGGGATGAGGTGCTGTTGCTTTTGCGTCAGAGGGGGCTTTCTTTGCGTACAATGGCTGTTTCGCAGGTAGACATTACAAAGCGATTCATCGAGGATGGATTGGGCGTTTCCTTTTTGCCTCGGACGGCTGTCGATCGGGATTTGTTTGAAAACCGTTTTATTGAACTGCCTACACCTGGCCTTGTTTTGCCGAAGGTTGCTTCCTATTTGCTGGTGCCCAAAGCAGGGATTAGCGAGCCAGCGCAGCATTTTATAGATATCTTGCAGTCTTTGTATCCACCGATGCCACTTGTTCAGTCGGGGGGACGGACATAAAAGATAACAAGCCTGTAAGGTAGATGTAAGGTGAATCGATAGTTTTGACCAGTATATGTAACCTATACTGAACCCTGCTAGATGACAGCAGGGGGGAATGACGAATATGCAGGCTGAACCAATCGCACAGAAGGATCGGATTTATTCTATTGATATTGTAAGAGGATTGGCTTTGTTCGGGATTTTGCTGGTGAACTTGCCGGGCTTTATCATGTATTCGGAAGACGTTCGTATGCCAATAGAGGCAGGGATCGATGCATGGATTCGCTTAAGCTATGATTTATTCATTCAGACGAAATTTTTCGGGATCTTTTCGTTTCTATTTGGCTTAGGTTTTTACATTTTTATGTCACGGGCTGAACAGCGTGGACAAAAAGTATTTCGTCTCTTCAGCAGACGGTTGTTCGCGATGTTTTTCATTGGTGTGATTCACGTTATTTTGTGGTTTGGCGATATTTTGACGGTGTACGCATTGCTTGGCTTTTTACTGATGCCTTTTTATCGAAGAAAGTCTTCTACGATTCTAGCATGGGCAGCTAGTCTGGGCGGAGTGTACATGCTCACTCAAGGTGTGGCGCTCGTACAGTCGCTCAATGGTCAAGAAGTCTATCCGTTTATCGCATCATTACAGTCGACAATGATACCGATTTTCGTGATGTTCCTGTTTGGTTTGTATGCGGGAAAACGCGGTTTGATTGCTCAAATTCGCGAGCATAAGCCGTTGTTGAAACGAATCGCTGCTACTACTCTTGTAATCAGTCTTCCGATCGCAGCAGGGATTGTTTGGGCTAGCGGTGTCGGCTTTGGTCCAAAGCTTGAACAGGCGAATAAAATATTGGTTGATCTGGGTACGCTGCCTATGGCGATGTGTTTGATAGCCAGCTTGTTTCTGCTGTTGGATCGTGAGCCGGTACGGAAGGTTCTCCAGCCATTTGCCTACACGGGACAAATGGGGTTAACGACTTATTTGGGTCAGACCGTCATCATGACCATTCTGATTCCTTTGTTCGGTATTACGGCAATGCCGCTTTCTTCTTGGTTTTTGCTTGCGCTGCCGATCTATGCGTTTCAATTACTCGTAAGCTGGCTGTGGCTGAAGCGTTTTAATCGAGGGCCGATGGAAAAGCTATGGCGCTTCCTGACGTACGGACGTAAAAAGAAGTCAATTCCAGCTCCTGCTAACTAATTGTAAAACGTGATCAAAACTACGGTTTTCTTCTATTTCCCTTCACGATTATGAATCGATTATACTGAAGAGAAAAGAGACGAAAATGGAGTGGTGATGATGACAAAACAACATCCTTTGGCTATCGGCTTGGATGGTATCGCCGTAGCAGAAACAGACCTTAGTTTGGTGGATGGGATTAATGGACTGCTGGTGTATCGCGGTCATTGGGCGCGTGATTTGGCTATCCACCACACATTTGAGGAAGTGGCACACCTGCTCTGGTTCGGACATTTGCCTAGCGAGCAGGAGTTGACTGATTTAAAAGATAAGCTCAAAGCAAACCGTGAGCTGCCGGAGCACGTAAAGGGAATCCTGAAGCTGATCCCGGCAGATGTAGATATGATGAGTGTACTGCGTACAGGTGTTTCGGCGCTGGGCAGTTCCTCGCATGGCTTCCCGCCGACCATCGATGAGGTGATTGCGCTGGCTGCCAAGATGCCGACAATCGTTGCGTATCGCTTCGCTTGTCTGGAGGGCCGCGAGCCGTTGGCACCGAATCCGGAGCTGGATCATACAGCGAACTATCTGTATATGCTCAAGGGGGAAAAGCCGAAAGCGGCACACGTACGTGCACTGGATGCGTACCTGATTTTGACGCAGGAGCATGGCATGAATGCATCCACATTCTCCGGTCGTGTTGTCAGCTCGACCGAATCCGATCTGATTTCTTCCATTACGGCAGCAATCGGCACCTTGAAAGGTCCTTTGCACGGCGGAGCGCCATCTGAAGTGACGGAGATGATCGAGGCTATCGGCACGAAGGAAAATGCAGAGCCGTGGCTGCGCAACAAGCTGGAGAGCGGCGGACGCTTGATGGGCTTCGGACACCGCGTCTATAAAACGGTTGATCCGCGAGCAACGGCTCTGCGCGTTGTTGCATCCGAGCTGTCGTCCAACGATCCGTGGTTCGATCTGGCAACACACGTAGAGAAAGTAGGCTTGCAACTGCTGGAAGAGTACAAACCAGGCCGCAAGCTGAATACAAACGTAGAGTTTTTTGCCGCAGCTGTGATGCGTGCGGTGGGCTTGGACGACAATTTGTTTACACCAACATTTGCCGTGAGCCGTGTAGTTGGTTGGAGTGCGCACATTCTGGAGCAGGCAGGCAAAAACCGCATTATTCGCCCGCAATCCAATTACATTGGCACGATGCCAGAATAATCGAGACGTGAATCATGAAAGCTATCCGTTATGCGGGTAGCTTTTTTTCGTGTTATGGATGTGGCTGCGGTGGGGAGAAGAATATTTCCAGTCTAGGCTCCAGGCTCCGTCCCACTGGGGGATTAGACTGCCCGCTCCGAAGGGATTTGCGGGGAAACGCAAAAGTGGTAGCCGCTTCGTAGCTCGGGCACGTTGCGTTTCTGTTGCCCGCAAATCCCTTCTCCGCTCGGTAGGACTCCACAAGTCGCTACGTCTGGAAATATTCTTCTCTGGCGTTACTGATGAGGTTCTTCCATCTCTTTTAAGTCATTAAAAAATCGGATCACACGGAAAGCTCGTAGAGGAAACAGAAGAAATAAGCGAAGATCTTTGGTACACCGACCGAGACGGAATGCAAAAAGCGAAACATGCTTTTAAGCGTCCACCTCTGAAAAACATCCTGAACGAACTACTTTGGACGCGGTTTCGCTTTTTGCATGGAGGCGGGCAGTGAATCCCTCAGCGGGTGGGACAAGAATCTGAGCGTTTTCTCCTGTTTCCTCCCCACCACAACAGCCGGACAAAGCATGATATCGTCTTCACAAAGTGCAACTTGGGATTGCAGAAGATGCTTACTTTTGGCATGATAATAAAAAAAAGTAAGGAGTGGAGCAAATGGCGTTGTTGTCTACCCCGTTTCAGTTTAAAGGACTTAGCTTGAAAAATCGGATTGTCATGCCGCCGATGTGCCAATACTCTGTGGATGCACACGATGGAACACCAACGGACTGGCATTTTGTTCATTACGTTTCTCGTGCAGTAGGCGGAACAGGTCTGATTATCGTGGAAATGACCGATGTCGAGCCTGATGGCAGAATTTCCAACGGCGATTTGGGCTTATGGTCTGACGAACAGATTCCGGCGTATGGACGAATCGTCTCCGAGGTTCATAAGTATGGGGCCAAAATTGGCATTCAGATTGCTCATGCGGGCCGCAAAGCGGAAGACGCAGAAGTGCCTGTATCGGCGTCTGCGATTGCTTTCCCAGGGGCGCGCTACAAAACACCACGGGCGTTGACGACAGAAGAAGTCAAGCAAATGGTCGTCAAGTTCCAGGACTCAGCGAAACGTGCAGTGGAAGCCGGGTTTGACACCATTGAAATCCACGGTGCGCACGGATACTTGATACATCAGTTCCACTCCCCTTTGACAAATCAGCGAGACGATGAGTACGGGCGGGATAAAGCGCTGTTTGGCGTGGAAATTATTCAGGCGATCAAAGAGGTCATGCCAGCTGACATGCCGCTGATCATGCGCGTTTCTGCCGTAGAGTACGTGGATGGTGGATATGGGCTGGATTACAGCACAGAGCTGTGCCGCCGTTACAAGGAAGCAGGCGTGGATATTTTCCATCTATCCAGCGGCGGGGAAGGACCGATTGGTTCAGCAGGCCGTCCAGGTGTTCATCCTGGCTATCAAGTACCATTGGCACGCGCAATTAAGCAGGCACTGGATGTACCAGTTATTGCAGTCGGCAATCTCGATGATCCAAAAGTGGCGGAAGCATCAATTGGCAATGGCGATACGGATTTGGTAGCAGTCGGACGCGGCATGCTGCGTGATCCTTATTGGGCACTGCATGCGATTCATGAGCTGTCGGCGGATGAGTTGCAGCCACCGAAGCAATATTCAAGAGCGTTTTAATCGAGTAAAAGAGCAAGGGGCTTTCCTTTCGACTGAATGAGTCGGAGGAGAGCCCTTTTTTACCGTGAGTCCTTGACACTTTTTGACAGTCCGTTTACTATGAATGTCAGTCAGTACTGACAATCACTTCCGGGAATGAGGATCGCAATGAGCAGCAGCAAAAGTCTTACAAGCAGCGAAAAACTGATGATAGCCGCAATCGATCTCATCGCGGAAAGAGGCTACAACGGCGTAACCACGCAAGAAATTGCCACTGTGGCAGGATTGAGCGAGAAGACGTTGTTTCGCCACTTCGGCAGCAAGCGGAATTTGCTTGAGTGCGCCTTTGACCGTTTTCATTACACGGAAGGGCTGACACAGCTTTTCGCGGAGAAGCTTGTGTGGGATTTGCGCGAGGATTTGCTTTTAATCAGCCGAACATATCACGAAATGATGAACCGCAATCGGAAAATGATTTTGATTAGTATTAAGGATGAGGCCCATTTGCCTGGATTCCGCGAGCGGACCCAAAAGCACCCGCGACAGTTGATGGTACTGTTTACAGATTACTTCAAAGAGATGGGCAAAAAGGGCAAGATGATCCAAACGAATCCGGAGGCACAGGCGACTGCCTTCATGGTCATGAATTTCGGGGCGTTTTTGAACGATCTGGATGGCACTAGCAATTTTTCAGGGGTATCTCTGGAGGCATTTATCGAAGAGAGTGTAGAGGTTTTCGCTAGGGGTTTGACTCCCTAGTTTTTTTACCACCACAATGTCAGTCAGTACTGACAGTCAAGTTACGAATAAAAAGCGAAGGGAAAGATGCGGCATGGAAGCGACAAAAACGCAGCAAAACAGGGACATATTAATCCGGATTTTGATGTTTACCTTAGTCATTTCCTCCATGAGTGCTTTGGTGTTTAACATTGCACTCCCCGAAATTAGCAAGGAGTTTGGATTGAGCATAGCGCAGGTGAGCTGGCTATCGACCGCATATGGATTGTTATACGCGATCGGAACCGTGACGTATGGCAAGCTGGCAGATCGATACAAGCTCAAGAATTTGTTGACGTTTGGACTCTTGGTGTTTACGGCGGGTTCGTTTTTCGGTTTGGTCTCCGATTCCTTTGCGATGGCTCTTTTCGGTAGATGCTTGCAGGCAGTAGGGGCGGCTGTCATTCCGGCTACTGCGATGCTCATTCCTTTGCGATACTTCCCGCCTGAGCGCAGGGGTTCTGTTTTAGGTAGAACGGCAGTAGGATTGGCTCTTGGCGGTGCACTCGGTCCTGTGGTCGCGGCGTTAATCGTCAGCTTTGCCCATTGGCGCTGGCTGTTTTCCATACCGCTCCTGATCTTGCTTACACTGCCGTTCTACCGCAAATATTTGGAGGATGAGGAGACAGCGGCTGGTGGGAAGTTTGATTGGGTGGGCGGCTCGCTACTTGCGATCAGCGGGACGTCATTGCTTTTGGGAGTAACGAATGGATCTTGGTGGTCTGCATTGGGCAGTTTGGTTACTTTGCTCCTGTTCGTTGTACGAATTCGTTCGGTAGCTGATCCATTTGTCCAGCCGAAGGTTTTTGCCAACAAGCAGTATACAATCGGGATTCTGATGGCATTTCTCATCAATGGAATGGGGATATCGCTTTATTATCTCAGTCCGCTGCTCTTGGCTCAGGTGCAGCAGCTATCGACGAGCTGGATCGGCTTTGTGATGGTTCCCGCGGCTATCGCTTCGGCATTGCTTGGTCGCGTGGGAGGAAGGCTCGCGGACAGGCGGGGGAATGTTTTTCTGTATTTCGTTGCATCTAGCTTACTGATTGGCTGCTTTGGCTTGCTGTCTACTTTCACAAGCACCTCGGTTATCGGCATTGCGCTCTTCTTGATCCTAGGCAATGTGGGGCAGTCTTTTATGCAAATCTCGATGGCGAACTCGATCTCGAGGACGTTGACGAAGGAGCAGGCGGGAGTAGGCATGGGAATCTTTTCGATGCTGAGCTTCATTTCCATGGGGATCGCGTCTGCGGTATACAGCAAGGTTATCGATCTTGGCGCGACTACCAATTGGAACCCGGTAAATCCGTATACGAGCGGCTTCATTTACAGCAATATATATTTGATGATGTCCCTGATGCACGTGTGTCTTATGGTCTTCTACTACTTTCAGTTCGGTAGGGCCAAGAGACAGAGCCTTCTGGCGGATAGCTGACCCTTTGTTCATTCAGGCTTCATACAATATGTGGTAGACTAAAACAAAAAAGGAAGGGGGTTCCTGTTCGTTGCGAGAGCTTTCTTCCATTCGTTTTACAGAGGGAGAACCACTGTTCATCCAAATCTATCACTTTATCAAAGACGAAATATTGCGTAACCAAATCACGCATGAGGAGTTTCTCCCCTCAATCAGAAGCTGTGCCCAATCACTTGCTGTCAGCAAAAACACGGTGGAAGTTGCCTATCAGCTACTAGTATCGGAAGGGTACATCAGCAGCATTCCGAAAAAAGGGTATCAGGTGACGTACAAAGCAGGACCTCCTTCTGGGCAGTACGCAGCGGAACGAGAAGACTCTCGTATACCGTCGATTCACTATGACTTTCGCTATGGCAACATCGAGCTCGGAGCCTTCCCTTTTCATCCATGGAATAAGCTGCGCAACAAGCTCATCTCCTACCATCAGCGCACGTATATGGTGGAGGGGCTGGCTCAAGGCGAATACGTATTGCGAAAGGAACTCTCGAAATTGCTGCATGAAACGAGAGGAGTCCTCGCCACGCCGGAGCAGATCATTATTGGAGCCACCCCACAACAGTTGGTATCGATTGTCGTCCAGCTTCTGGACAGAGCGAAGCATGTGATTGGCGTAGAAAATCCGGGCTATGATGGTGCGAGAAATACGTTTCTCAACGGTGGATACCGTGTACACGGCATTTCCTTGGAGGCAGACGGTGTTTCCATAGATGAGCTGAAGAGAAGCGGGGCAAGCATCATGTACGTGAGTCCTTCTCAGCAATTCATCAACAAAATGACGATGCCTTTGGAGAAAAGAAACCAATTGACCCTGTGGGCGCAATCCTTATCGCATTCTTATCTGGTAGAGGATGACTACGAATGGGAGTTCAAATATCAAGAGAGCTACATCCCTTCGATCCAGAGCCTGTCTCCCCAAAAGGTTGTTTACATTGGGCGGCTCTCCAAAGCATTGCTGCCGCTCGTAAACGTCAGCTACGTCGTCCTTCCTTACGAGCTGTTATCGCGTTTTCACCAGCGCGTGCCTGAATACGATCAGCCTGTTTCCCGCTTGGACCAGTTGACGCTAGCGACGTATTTGTCCGATGGCTATTGGCATAGACACTTGCAGCACATGCGAAAAAACTATATGGAAAAGCGAGAGGCGTTTCTTCAGGCAGTCGCTCGTTACATGGACGGACGTGTGGAAATAGAAGGGAAGGATACGGGGCTGCATGTATTTTTGACCGTAAAAAGTCAGCGTACGGAAGCGGAACTCATGGAGCGTGCCTATCAAAAAGGCGTAAAAGTCTACGGAACTGCCCGATACTGGCTGCATGATACAAGGGAGCATCCGACGGTATTGCTAGGATACGGAGCATTGACCCCCGACGATATTCAGAAGGGCATTCGCTTGTTGGCTAGCGCCTGGTTTGAGTAACAGATCATCTTTCTGTCCCACTCATCTTGAACGATCTGTCCCTTTGGCCCCAGACGGCTATCCATTACGATGGACAGGACAGCGATTAGAAAGGGTGGGAAAAATGAAGTTCATTTTTGATCTGGACGGGACGATCTGCTTCAAGGGTCAACCGATCTCAACAAACATTTTGGATAGCCTGCTTGCACTCGAACAAGCGGGACATACGGTGGGTTTCGCCTCCGCAAGACCGTGTCGTGACATGCTGCCTGTCCTCGATGAGCGGTTTGCCAACCATCTCCTCATTGGCGCGAATGGAGCGATGACGCATCACCAAGGAAGCTTGCAGGGCTGCGTGCCGATCCCGGATCGTTTGGCACATGAAATCATCAGCATTCTCGATGATTATCGCGCGCAGTATTTCATCGATGACTCGTGGAATTACGCACATAATTGTGTGTCGACCCATCCTTTTTTGAGCTATATCGATCCCAATCGGACAGCCAGCCGCGTGGACGTAGATCAACTGAATGCCGTGCTGAAAATCCTGATTTTATCGTGTGACCGTTATGAAGAATTGATGGCGAGAATCAAGGAACTTGATGTTACGCTGCATTTTCATTCGGCAGAAGGCATTCTCGACCTCACTTATCGGGGAGTGAATAAATGGGCGGCCCTGAATCGGTTCGATGTGGCAGGGGAGCCGTTCATCTGCTTTGGCAATGACATGAATGATTTGCCGCTATTTGAAAAAGCGCATTATTCCGTATTGATTGGCGAGTATGAACCGCTGCTTTCACTGGCAAAAGAAAAAATCACCATGGATGATCATGTGGAGCAATCTATTATCGCAAAATTGCGAGAGCTGGGCGCGAACAACTGAATGATGAAAAACGTCCGAATGGTGGAGATCCGGACGCTTGTTTCCATCAACGATTATTGGATCATCTCAGCACAACACCAACCGCATACACTTTGCAGCCGATCAGGATCTTCCCAGCAACAGGCTCTGCATCTCATGCTTCTTTCTCTGGGAGGATTTTGTCTAGAATAAGGATCACGATCAGGATGACGAGGAGTAGAATACTGCACCAAACGACCATTTACTTTCTTGAATCCTTTGTTGCGGGATTTATTCCTTCTCAATGATGATCACTCCTTTTGATGGGATACGTTAGGGTATGCTCAAAAATTTCTATGGAATAGACATGCATCCCCAATTACAAAAAATGGGATCAATCACTTGTTCTTCTAAATCCATCTGCGGGTTGCTACATTTTCTAGGAGGCTATGACATGATGAATCCATCATTGGAAAAGAGACATCAGGCACTGCGCGAAGCAGAGACCAAAGCGGAGTTTTTATTTGCCACAATCGAAGAGAAGGGCATTATTCGCAGCGGCGTGACGGAAAAGGATATCAACAAGGAGATTTACGAGCTGGCCTTTCAATTGTTCGGGATCAAGAAATACTGGCATAAGCGAATTGTGCGAGCGGGAAGAAACACGCTGTTTCCGTACCGAGAAAATCCACCGAACTTGACTGTCACTCCCGAAGATATTGTCTTTCTCGATTTCGGGCCCATTTTTGAGGACTGGGAGGCTGATCTCGGGCGGACGTATGTGCTTGGAAATGATCCGGTAAAACAAAAGCTGCGCGACGATATTGAAAAAGCGTGGGACGAGGGCAAGGCTTACTTTTTGTCCAAGCCGGATATTACGAGCAGCGAGCTGTTTGCCTACATGTGCGAGCGCGCCAAAGCATACGGCTGGGAGTACGGTGGTCCGCACGCAGGGCATCTCATCGGCGAATTCCCGCATGAAATAATTCAAGGGGAGGATATCGTCAACTATATTCACCCTGACAATTACAAGCCAATGAGAGAGCCGGATCATAACGGACGCCCGCGCGATTGGATCCTGGAGGTTCATTTTATTGATCGGGAACGAGAAATTGGGGGATTTGTAGAGAAGCTGTTGACGGTGGAGTAAGAGGGAAATAAGAAAACGCCTTTTCCAATTAGGAAAGGGCGTTCTTTATTTACCTATTCTTTGCCTTACTAATACATCACCATGTTCCCGGTCTTTTTCATATGCTTCTCCGCTTGCTTCAACAACACGACGGTCGCTGTCACGAGCACCAGCAAGACGGTGGCTAGCAGTCCCATACTCGGCAGCAGTGTTTGCAACGATGCTCCCTCCATCAGCAGCTCACGAATCAACTGAAGTGCGTAGGTCAGGGGAAAGCAAAAGGAAATGACCTTGGCCCAAACCGGAAAGGCCACCGGGGGTAGGCGGACACCGGAAAAGATCAGCATCGGCTCATCCAGCACGGTGTACAAAAAGCTCGAATCGCGTGAAAACAGAAAGAGTACACAGAGAAAGCCGCCCCAGACGATGGCCGATACCAGCAAAATGAGGAAGGCGAGTGGAGGTGCCCACCAGCCGCTCAGCTGAATGCCATCGACAAAAAACAAGGCTAGCAGGACAAAGCAAAAGAACAGCCAGACTCCTTCGATCAGTGAGGAAAGCGAACGCCCGTATAGAAAAGCGAGCCGGTTGACCGGGCTGATGAAGATCATTTCCATGGTTCCTGCTTGTCGTTCAAAGCTCATTTGCCATGACGACTGTACCAGGCACCAATAGAAGATATAGCCTAAATAGCCAGTCAACAGGAACAACGGCAACTGCTCGTAGCTGATGAACCGGGCTAGAGGGGAATCAGCTCCCATCCGAAACGGGGCAAACGAATAATATGCGGTTACAAAATTGATAACGGGCCAGACCAAGAGCGAGAAGTAGATCATTTTGCTGTGAAACGAATGGCGATGCTCCTTGATGATTTCGGCCAAAAGCAGACTGCCTAGCTGTTTCATGCCCCCCTCCGATCTGCCATGTGCAGGATGACGTCCTCCAGAGATGGCTGTTGCGTGGAGAGACGCAAGACAGGGGATTGGTGGGCAGCCAAGAGGGAAAGTAATGGCGTCGTCATATCCGTTTTGCCTCGTAACGTCACTTCCCAGGTCTGCTCGTCTGTTTCCGCTATTTCCCGTGAGCCGCCATAATCCAGAGCCAGCTGGCGCAGATCGTAATCGAGCGAGTCGGAGAGAGAGGGGATCACTACCTGTAAGGCTGTATCTAGATGGAGCGATTTGGTCAGGTGCTCCGGTGTATCATGCGCCACGAGCCTTCCTTTATCGATGATGTATACCTCGTCGCAAAGCTCTTCTACCTCATGAATGTAGTGGCTGGTCAGCAGAATGGCTTTTCCATGTTGAGAAGCGAGCTCACTCACATGCTTGCGAAGCTGCCGGGCAATGGGGGCGTCCAAGCCGAGAGTCGGTTCGTCAAGGAACAGGTAGTGCGGATCATTGATCAGGCCCCGGGCGATTTGTAGTCGCTGCTTCATGCCTTTGGAATAACGCTCGACTGGGGTGTTGGCCGCCTCATACAGACCAACCTGCAAGAGCAATGAATCGATCCGATCGCGCAAGGCCTGCCCTTGCAAACCGTACAGACTACCGAAGTATTGCAGGTTTTCCCGCCCTGTCAGCCGCCAGTACAGCATGCGCTCGCCTCCTGCGATCATGTTGACCTTGGCTTTGACGAACCGATCGTCCTTTACCGCGTCGTACCCGTCTACCGTGATTGTGCCGCTGGTTGGGGTGAGCAGCGTGGAGCACATCTTGATCGTTGTTGTTTTTCCTGCCCCATTAATACCTAACAATCCAATGATTTTGCCGGGTACCATGCGAAAGGACAGATCAGCGACTGCCTCGACCTCTGTCCATTGCTGGCGAAACCAGCCTTTTTTCTCCTTCACCCGGTATACCTTCCGTACATTCTCTGCAATCAGCATGATCGTTGTCCTCCTTGTTATCCAAAAATCGATTCCATGACGCGTTTTTCCATCTTACGAATGCCCCACACCCCGATGACGAGATAGACGAGGGACAGGGCTGCCATATGAAACAGCTGTGGTGAAACAGCATGCAGCGGCGCTCCTTGAATCACACATTGCCGAAAAGCATCCAGCGCAGGCGCGAGCGGCATGATGAGACCGAGCGGTTGCAGCCATTCAGGTAAATATGGAATCGGAAACGTGACTCCACTGACAAAGGCCATCACGGCAAACAGCGTGTTTTGTGTGATGTACGTATCGCGGAACCAAAGCATGAGACTACCCAATACGAGCGCTTGGCAAAAGAAAGCCCCTGTAGACAATATCCAGACAAGAACGGCGCTCCATACGTTCGTATGAGAGAGCTTGAGTCCAAACAACGCCCCTACAAGCAAAATCACCGAAAATTCGAACAAAGTACGCATGAGTTGTTGGGCGACATTCCCCAAAAAGTACCCCCTGCGCAAGGAAGGGGTGAGCAAAACAGCCTCCAAGGTCCCTTCCCGAAGCTCCGTAATGAGTGAGCGGCTGACATTCATCAAGGTCGAGACGGCAAACGCATAAAAAGCTCCGCCGAGGATGGCGTACGACAAGTAATCGGACGAGCCGGTGAGATGTGCGAAATTCTTGTCCAACTGTCCGGCAAAAACATAGTGATAGGCGAAGAAGGCGAACAGCACCGTATACACCCCGGAAAAAATGTGGCCGATGACAAACGACCACGGATAGGCACGAATCATCACGCGGGTATTGCGGATAAAGGTAGCTTTGGCGACATGAAACACGTTATTTCCTCCGTTCTGGGGGATGTGATGAAGTAGGTGGAGCGAGAATTCCGGGAACAGGCATATCGATGAACTCATGCAGATCGACGGCGAGTTGTTCCAGCCGTGATGCAATCGCGCGGTAAAACACATACCGTCCCCGCCGTTCACTCCAGATAAACCCTGTGTCTACCAACAGATTCAAGTGCTTGTTGACGGCAGGCTCACTGATGTTGTGCAGGTCAGCCAACTGCTGCGTGCAGTAAGGATGAGCCAATAACGATTTGAGAATCGCTGTCCGCGTCGGGTCACTGAACACCTTCATTTTGCTGATAAAGTCAGCGGGAATCACTGAGGTAGCTCTGGTGCCGGGAACGTCAACGGTTAAGCACACGGAGATATGGTCGTCGTAAATGCCTAGCAACAAATGCGGCGAGACAAACGTTGAGACACGCAAATGGATACGAGCCAGCTCCGAATAGCCAAATGTGTACGTTTTTGCCTTGTGAAATTGCAAGAAGTCTTCGTGCACCTTCAAGCGCGGGTGTACCTGCGACAAAAACGAAATCGGATCAAGCTTGATCTGCTCTTGTGCTTCATGTACGGCGCGGATGAGCCACGGTTCAATCCGCCGTTCTTCTGCCTGGAAAAAAGGCAGGTAGTCGTAGCAAAACTCTAGAAAACTGCGCTTGGTCGAGAGTGGATGGCGCAAAAGCTCCCGATGCTCCGGTTTCAGCTCATCAAAAATCTCGTCTGTACGTCCTTGCATCCAAGTGTGAAGTTGTCTGGGATGATAGACGGGACCGATCATGAGTTGGGCAAACTCGCCAGCATCCATCGCCTGTACACGCTCCAATGCGGCCTCAACAGAATGCTCAAAGCACTCCTCCCAAGGTGCTAGGAAGTCCATAGCATCGAGAAACTGATTGGACATGGAACTAAAATAGTGGAGCTTTTTCAAGAGCGGGGCAGGTAAAGCAGTGAGCAATTCCTCCGCCCAATGCAAGCGGGAGGTGTGATGCTCCGGCTTGGCAAGCACATGGAGACTTAAGAAAAACTCATAGCCAGGTATGTATGCGACATGAAGATGCTTACGCAGCCAGTCAGGTAAATCTTGCACCGAGCATCCTCCTTTCTTATTCAATTAACCATTTGGTGAATTGAATTTGGGAGTGGGCAAAATTGAAGAAATTATGCCGGAGGGACATCCCGCTGTCAAGAGAAAAAGAAAACAACCACGGCTAACGGGTAGCACGTGGTTGTGGGACAGTATTACGTCTCAGAGAAACGAGAGCCGAGCGTCTGCACGGCTTGCTGCATCGCTGTCAAATCGGCTTCGGGAAGCGACTTTTCCTGATAGCGATATTGCTGATAGTAACGTGTGATGCGAGCGACTGCATCCAGCTGACCTGCATCTAGCAAGGACTTTTCGCGCAGCCGATTGAAAAACTCTTGGGGTGTCTCGTGCAGCTCGATTGGCATGCCTTGCTTCTCCATGAGGACGAGAAATTGATAGTAGGCGTACCTGGTGGGGTCATCCTCTGGACCAACAGGCTGTTTGAACCATTTGGCAGAGCCATCTTCTGTGCTTTCTTCACTGGAAGAGGGAGGAACAGTGGTCAATACGGTATTTTGTACAGCCGCCACTTCTTTTTCCAGCGTAATCGTCCCCTTGAAGCGCTTTTTCCATATGTACCTGCCGAGCAGGATCACACAGGCGAGGATGAAGGCAATGATTAAGTATGGCTGTAGAACAGAAAAGAGTGGTTCTCCGAGCTGTATTTGCACACTGGGGTTATCTGGTTTTTGTCCTGTATTTTCCGTTAATAACTGAATCGCTGCTTGTTTTTGGCTCGCCCTCTCGTACAAGCGTTCAAACAATTCCACAATGAAAATAAGCACAGGCTCAAAGAGCGTATACAGACCATCGCTGACAGGTCCTTTAATCCAACTCCAGATCCAATAGATGAGACCAAGTAAGATAGAACCGACAGCCAAATAACCTGCGATCAAAAGAAAACGAGTGCCAAGCACTTGACTGCCGAGTAGCATGCTAATGCGAACAGGCAGCCTCGTAGAAAGTGATCCTTCCCGCAGTACAAACGCCCCAATCGCCACCAAAATATAGCTGAGAGTAATGAGGACAAGCATGGAAAAAGAGGCTGCGAGCGAATAGGAACCCGGGTCAACGATGGAGGTGTAAAGTACCGCTAACACAAGCTGTATCAGGCCCGCCATCAGTGCCAGAACAAATCTGCGTTGCAGACTGTCATGTCGATACCCTTCCGATGCAGCACTTTGTACTCTCCAAAAATAAACAGCAGCCAGTATAAGCGCGATGAGCCAGGAATCGTAGAGGTAGAAGCTGCTCATTCCTATGACAAACACAATGGGATATAGCAACAGATGGAGCATCAAGCGACCGCCACCACCATGGTACAACCAGCTCCCAGCCATGAGCAGTGGCGCTGCGACTAGGCAAAACGAGAGAAGTTGACCAAAGCCTGCTGTCATATACCCAAACAAGATCAGGAAAACACCCGTCAGCATGGCCTCCAGCCAAAACGCGAGCGTCCAGCGCCCCATCAAGGAGAGTGTCATCCCATCATCACGCTCCTTTTTTTCAAACGAGCATGCTCAAAACGCTGGATGATGACAGGGTCAGAAGAAACATCCAGTACCGCAACCTGATGACCGCGTTGAACAAGGCGCTCCGCGGAGGCTTGTAAGGATTGGTCCATTCTTGGTGTCACAATGAGAATGGCTTCCTTTCCATGGGCTTCCTCTAACCGGCGAAGAACAGTCGTCAGTGGCGTTGTCACAAAATGATGCATTTGCGCCAGTTGACTCATGACGTGCAGGTGGTGCGTCTTGCCACTTCCCGCAGGCAAATGAAAATGCTCACGTCCTCGTTGCTTCACGGTGAGGTACAGCTCGTATCCGACTGATTTTCTCCTGCACTGGCCAGCTAAAGCCGCAAGACAGGAGATCGTCCGTTCATTGGTGGTATCGTTATACTTTTGCATCATCGGTTCATAGGAGGGCAGGATATGCCCGACGATTCGCCAGTTCGGATGGGCTGTATACTCGAAAAGGCGTGTTTCCAGTGAGCCTGTTTTGGCGGTTGCCTTCCAATGGATGTGCTTGAAACGGTCGCCTGGCATATACGACCGAACGCCACGCTGAAAAGTGACATCGTCTAGTTGGCGCTGACGAGAAATCCGATTCCCATCTGGTTCCGTTTCAGCAAGCACGACAGGAGAAAGAGCAAGAGGCAACGGATAGACCAGCAAGGAAAAGGAAATCGACAATGTCATAGCGGTAGGCTCCTCGCCCAATAACGGCAATGTCTCGGATTGCACATCCGTCAGCCAGACGGTGCCTCGCTTGTTCGGGATGAGAATCAAGGTGCGTGTAGCACTTTGTCGCATCGGCAGATCAAAGCGCAGGCGAACGCTCGTCCGATGATTGAGGAGTCGCACCTCGTCTGCGCCTTCCACCGAGACATGCTCTGGCAATGTGAAGCGAAGCCAGGTAGCAGGCAAAGGCAGCCACGAACGATTGTGCAAGCGAACTGTAATGTGCACGGGGGTCCCTGACAGGACGCGCGTTTGATCACTGGACCATTCGAGTGATACACATTTGGACATGGATTTGACCCACCAGTCTTGTGCAGCGGGGAGAAAAAAGAAAAAGCCCCCAAACAGAAAGAAAAACCAGTGGCCGGAAAAAACGGCGAAGAGCAGCAAGACAAAACCGATTACGTGAAAGGTTTGCTTGGTGATCATAGCGCTACACGCTTTCTTCGACGGGAGCGGGGACGCTGGTCAAAATTTGCTCCACGACTTCCTGCTCCGTCACATGCAGCTCTGCTTCCATGGAGAGGCGAATGCGGTGAGCTGCCAGACTGGGGAACACCACTTTCACATCATCCGGCAAGACATAAGTACGACCAGAAACGAACGCGTAAGCCTGGGCGGATCGCAACAGGGCGAGCATGGCGCGCGGACTGATGCCCACCTCAACCGAACGATGCTGGCGAGTCGCTTCCGTCAGATCGATGATATAGTCTTCTACCGGTTGACTGACATGAACGGTCGTGACCTCGCGTTGCAGAGCCGCAATTTGCTCGACAGTGATGACCGGCTCGACGGCCTCTAATGGGGAGCCACTGCGGAATCTCCGCAAAATTTCTTTGGCATCCTCTCGCGTTCCGTAGCCAAGAGACAGCTTGAAAAGGAAGCGGTCCAACTGTGCTTCTGGCAATGGATAGGTCCCTTCCGATTCAATCGGATTTTGGGTCGCAATGACCAGCATGGTCGATGGAAGTGGCAAGGTGACGCCTTCGATCGTGACCTGGCGTTCCTCCATGCATTCCAGCAAGCCGGATTGAGTCCTGGGAGTGGCTCGGTTTATTTCATCTGCGAGCAAGACATCTGCAAAAACAGGTCCCTTGCGCAGTTCGAATTCACTTGTTCGCTGATTGAATACGTGTAGACCGACGACATCAGATGGCAGTAGATCCGCAGTAAATTGCAGGCGGTTGTAAGAGCCGCCAATCGCTTGCGCCAATGTTTTGGCAAGCACGGTTTTTCCCATTCCGGGCAAGTCCTCCAGCAATACGTGACCACGGGCGAGCAAGGCCGTTACCAATAGGCGGATCTGACTTTCCTTGCCCACGATAACGCTGCTGATAACATGCTGAAGGTTATCCAATGTCGGATGAGTCATGAAAATTCTCCTTTTCCCATTCAAAATTTAGGAGGCATACGGTTTTTATTATATAGGGAATATCCTGTTATTTACAAATTTTCGAAATAATATTCCCCCCAGCGCGGCGAGCACGATGACGGCACCTACAAAGATGTAAAGAGGGCGAATCCCTACCTGATCGCTTAGCTGTCCGCCAAGCCAAATACCGACGGGCATCGTCGCACGCACGATGAGCAGGCGGACAGACAGTACACGCCCCATCAACTCGGAAGGAACGTGAAGCTGATACAAGCTCGTGCTATGTACTTGGAAAAAAGGAGCAAACAGACCAGCCAGTAGTTCGATGGTGATGGCAAGCCAGATGTCATGGGTAAAGCCTATCGCAACAAAGCTTAAGCCACCTAATACCAGTGAGCCCAACATGATCAGGGGCTGACCAAGGCTGTTACGGAAGCGTGGCACGAGCAAGGAGCCGAAGAAATATCCCAACGGATAACCAGCCAAAAACAAGCCTACATGAAACGAGGTGCCTTGTAGCTCGCCGACTACAAAAGGCAGGTTTAGTACGAGTGTGACTCCGACAGCAAATTGGACGAGAGCTGAGTACAGGCCAAGCCAGAGTAGAAGGGGCTTCTGCCAAAAGATCGCTAGACCAGCCTTAAACATGACAAACCACGATTGCTTCTTGCTGGCGGTATCCGCTGGGGCGATTGGACAAAGAACCAGAAAGAAACCGCTGAGCGCATAGCTGATCGCGACCAATGCGAGTACTGACTCGCCGCCGATACTGGCTACGAGAATCCCAGCCAAAGGAGGACCTGTAATCAAGGCAATGCGCAGGACACTTTCCAAATAGGCATTGGCTTGGAGGAGCTGCTCTCTTTTGACCAGAACAGGGAGGAGCGATTGGCTGGCTGGCACATATAGCGGTTGAACGAGACCGTTGATCAAGGCAGTGAAATACAACGGCCAGAGCGATTCTGTCCCGGAAGTAATGACCACAAAGGACAAACAAAACGCAGCAGCTCGCATCCATTGAGAAAAAAGCATGACACGCTTCTTGTCGAATCGGTCGATGTACGGTCCGGCTACCAACTGAATAGCGAGCGACGGTATGAAATACAGCAGCCACATCTGTCCGACCGCACCTTGTGAGCCTGTTGCCTGATAGATTAACCAGCTATTGGCGAGGGTACCGAGTGAGGCCCCGAGTTCGGAAATGAGCTGACCAAAAAGAATCCAACGATAAGAACGCTGCTGCCAGACAGAGGCTTGTACCGCAGTTTGGTTCATGGGGCGCTCCTGTCCAGGAATTCATCCCATATCAGGGGGAGCTTGTCCAGAGTATGACGGCGGAGTCTGTAACGGGAGCCGACTGTTTCAACGAGATGGGCAGACCGCAGCATGGACAGGTGATGGTGCACTGTCGATTTTGCCATAGAGAGTTGCTCTGTTATTTCTTGCAGACTCAGGTCCTTTTCCGCGAGCATTTTGACCATGCGCAGCCTGTGCTCATCTCCGAGTGCTTTTAAGGCTTGCACCAGTGAAGGGGGTGGCTGATTTGGATCTACAGCATCGTGCAAATTTTCGTCGGCAACAGAGTAATAAAAAATTTTCGTCCCGACAGCATCGGCCTGTACGGTCCACGGGCGATAGATCGCTTGTGGGATCAGCAGCACGCGTGTCACGGCAGGCTCAGGGAGGTAGCTCGATCCTGTCGCATACTCCACCAAGGCTTCCGGGGTGAGCTTCCCTAGCTTGTTTTGCTTTTGCGACCAATCCCGTTCTAGCATACGAACGATTTCTTCCTCATGCGGCTTGATGTGGGTGCCATACCAGCCTTCCATCAATCGGAGAATATGACTCCGCAGCTCTTCTGCATCAACGGAAGTAATATGTCCGATATACGATTCAAAAAAGAGGTGCGCGCGGCACGCTTCCTGTAAAGCGGCGCAATCCTCTTTGCTTCCTTGTGCAGCCTTCCAACGTGCTTCTTGCATATTCTCACCTAGATAAGGGAGGGCCTCGTATCGGAGCTGTTCTGTTGAGAGCTCTCTGACATACGAGAGAAATGAATCCAGATCAGCGAAAGGGCAAAGATCGAGCAGTTGCAAAAGCGTCTTCCACGTGTTGTGCTCCTTCGCATAGTCGACCTCTTGCCGTACAGAAGGCGATAGCTCGTCCAACAGTTGACGCCAGTAGGCAGGAGGGTGTTCCATCGTGTGATGCAATTGATCGTAGGTAGCGGCAGCGATTCCCAAGGCAGCTTCGAATAAAGGAGAATACGAGATCTCCACGCGATACGTTGTCCGTTCACTTCCGATGTTCAAAACTTTCACGTCTATTCATCCTTCCAAAATTTGTACATCATTATGTATTTTATAAATAACGAATGTAAAATTCAATATTTTTCGAACGTGAATAAAAAATAAAAAAGAAGAATCATAAATCTCTATCCAGAGAGATCATGATTCTTCTTTCTTTTGAAGGTACGGTTAACCTACCGTGGATAATTGCAACGCACGCTGCAATGCCTGCTCCAGATCAGAAATGATATCGTCGATCGATTCTGTACCGACGGAGAGGCGAATAAGTCCGGGGGTCACTCCGGCTGCTGCCTGCTCTTCTTCTGTCATTTGCTGATGTGTTGTGCTAGCTGGATGAATGATGAGTGACTTGGAGTCCCCGACATTTGCGAGATGGGAGAACAGCTTCACGGACTCGATCAACGTTTTTCCTGCCTCAACGCCACCGCGAATTCCAAAGGTCAGGATCGCGCCAGCACCTTTTGGCAAATATTTTTGTGCCAACTCACGCTGGGAGTCTGACTCGAGTCCTGGATAACTCACCCACTCTACGGCAGAGTGATTGGCGAGGAATTGGGTTACTGCCAAGGCGTTCTGGCTATGCCGTTCGATGCGCAGATGCAGTGTTTCTAATCCTTGCAGGAACAAGAAGGAATTGATCGGGGCGACGGCAGCACCAATATCGCGCTGGAGCTGGACGCGCGCCTTGATAATATAGGCGAGCGGACCGACTGCCTCTGTATAAACAACGCCATGGTAGCTTGGGTCTGGTGTAGTCAGTCCTGGGAATTTCCCGTTGTTCCAGTCAAATTTTCCAGAGTCTACGATAATACCGCCAATTGCTGTTCCGTGGCCGCCGATGAATTTGGTGGTGGAGTGCACGACAATATCGGCCCCGTGCTCAAAAGGACGGCACAAAATCGGAGTCGCGAAGGTGTTGTCCACGATCAAAGGTACGCCATTTTCGTGGGCAATATGGGCGATCGCCTCAATATCAGCGACATCAATGCGTGGATTGCCGATCGTCTCGCAAAACACGGCTTTTGTCTTTTCATTGATATAAGCACGGAAATTTTCCGGATTGGATTGATCAGCAAAATGAACGTTGATACCGAGGCGGGGAAGCGTGTGGGCGAACAGGTTGTAGGTACCGCCATAGAGACTGCTGGAAGCGACGATCTCGTCTCCTGCATGCGCAATATTTAAGATGGCGAATGTAATGGCAGCTTGCCCGGATGCGGTCGCTAATGCACCAACACCACCTTCGAGCAGGGCAACACGCTTCTCAAACACATCCTGGGTCGGATTCATGATGCGTGTATAGATGTTCCCAAACTCTTTTAAGCCAAACAGATTGGCTGCATGCTCCGTATCGCGGAAAACGTAGGAGGTCGTCTGATAGATCGGAACAGCACGTGAGCCTGTTACAGGGTCAACCTCTTGCCCACCGTGTACCGCAAGCGTTTCTGGCTTCCATTGTTGTTGATCGGACATATTCATCTCTCCTTCTACTATGAAATCGACTAATAAAAAAACGGAGCATTCTCCTGAGAAGAAGAAGGCTCCGATCATGCACGGGCTTGTGTTCATCTCTCAGAATCACTGGATTCTGCAGGAATTGGCACCATGCAGCTAGTCTGCTGGTTGCCGGGCTTCGTAGGGCCTGTCCCTCCACCGCTCTTGATGAGAAAAGTTGTTGTCGTAATTGTATGAAAATAAAACCTTGCTGTCAATGTGGAATTTGTAGTTATCAGGGAGGTTTTTGTGTATATATGGATGAAAGGTGTTTCACTCATGCCATTAATTTGTAACGCTTTTGCCTCAAGCTGTTCACATCCCGTGTGGCTACTGCCACAGCGAAATAGGAGATAATGGTAGAAAATAGGGAGCATAGATGCAGGGTAAAGCCAAGTGCTCTTCGCGTTAGAAAAGTAAAAAAGCGTGTGATATCATGGAGGTGGTTACAACTGATCTGATCGTACATATAGGAGGATAAATAGCGATGAGCCATGGAGTAAAGGAAATGACACCACAAGAGCTGTTGGAAAAGCTGGAAGCCAAAGAGGAGCTGCAAATCATTGATGTACGTGAAGTCGATGAGTGGAATGCAGGTCACATTAAAGAGGCGAAGCTGATCCCACTCGGCTTTTTGCCACATCGTATCGATGAGCTGGATAAGAACATTCCGATTGTGATGGTTTGCCGTAGTGGTGCCAGAAGCCATAATGCTACAGCGTATTTGAGTGAACAAGGATATGACGTGGCGAATATGGTTGGCGGCATGCTCGCATGGCCAGGTGAAGTAGAACAGTAAGAAGTGATAGAAACAGTGTGAATGCCTCCCGCGTGTAATCAGGAGGCATCACGCATGGGACAAGCAGGGAGGAAGCAACCCGTGAGTGAAGGAACACAATTGCAGCAGGAATCTGGGATAAAAAAACATTGGTTTCCTGTGTTAGCTGGTATTATCCTTTTGGCTATCGTCGGAGTATTTGGTTATAAGTACATGACACAAGAGAAGATCGAAGTATTGAAGCCCATCGCGGACTTCACCTTAGACAACAGTAACGGAACAACCTATACATTTAATGAAAGTGCTGGTAAGGTACGACTGGTTGAGTTTATGTTTACCAAATGTCCGGATATTTGTCCGGCTACCACGTACAACATGGCCAAGCTGCAAGATCAGTTGAAGGAAAAGGGACTGTTTGGAGACAAAGTAGAGTTTATCTCCATTTCCTTTGACCCTGATAACGATACGCCAGAAGTCTTGCAGGAGTACGCAGCCAAGTTCAAGGCAGATCAGAGTGGCTGGAAGTTCCTGCGCGGTGACGCTCAGGCTGTAGAGAAAGTGACGAAGGATTTTGGTCTGATGGTTATGAAGCAGCCAGATGGTTCTTATGCGCATACGGCTCGCATGTTCCTTGTGGATGGAGATGGAAACATGCGCCGCGCGTACGGGATGGCAGCTGACATGGACATGGAAGTCATGATGAAAGAGATGGAACAGCTCGCTGACTAGCGGGTCTCCTCATAGGAGATGTTTACGACTTCTTCTGTCTGATTCACAAATTCAATATGAACGAGTAACGCCCACCTGCGATTGCTTTCTTGAAGCAAGAGCTTAAACGTCTCTTCTGACGTGGTGGGTGTTTTTTGTTTTCGTCCGACGTGCAGGTAGTCCACAATTTGAGCGTTTGGATATCGCTTCATCGTTTCCTGCATCGCGAGCCTGCCCCATTTTGCATAGGGAGGCTGGGCATAGGTAGGAAACGTCTGAAATAGAAGCAGGAAAAGTATGGGAAAGAGAAGGGGCATCATGTTCCGATAGCGAAATAGGCGACGAGCGGTTTGCATTTGCTTATCCCTCTCCTTTTCGAAATGATTTGCCATGTATTTTGAAGACTTTTTGGAATATCATTCGTAGAAAATAATGACAATGAAGTGAGGGAGGTTTTCGATGCATTATTTGCTGATTCCCTTATTTGGCGTTCCTGTTTTGGTGGGGGTTCTTGCGGCAATATTCCAAAAGCCTCCTTTCTGGAAAAAATGGGGGCCCACGATTGCTTCAGCCATATTGATTTATGGAGGTTGCTTCGCTGCGAATGTACATTGGCAAATGAAGTATGGCATTCCGGTGTTACCTACGGCGGCCGACTTGGAGCTATTTTTATACTTTTGTATCTTGTTGGTGTTTGTTTGTATCCTCATGTATATTGGCTTCTTGATCACGATGAGAAAACAGTTTTGGAAAATGAACCTCGTTTTTCTATGCACAGCCATTGGCATGTTTAGCTTTTTTGCTGCTGCCTTTTTAGGCATGGGACCCTTTTTGAAAAAAGCGGAGTACGTCACCGTCGTACAAAAAGCAAAAGACAAGTGGAAAGCGGCGAAGATGGACAATGAGAAGCCCATTGATCTCGCCATCGTATACAGCAGACAAGATTGTACCAAAAATTGTGCAGGGTATCCGTATACAAGTCTAATCCTGGTACGGAATCAGTCGGATCAGCCGGTGGAGATTGATTTGAAACTGCGATTGCAAAACAAAAGTGGCGCCGTAGTAAAAGAAATCGAAGCCGTACCACTAAAGCTCTCTTCAGGAGAAATTACGGAGGTATGGACGGGCGATTCCTATGCAAAGGACGACTTCTGGGCGAGAGCCAGTGTCGTTACCGATGAAAGAGTTGCTGATTTGGAGTATCAGTATTCAATTATTGACCAAAGATGAATGTGTGGAATAGACAAGACTGTGTGAAACGAACGTCATACGTTGTGATATAATAAGAATGGCATGCTTGGTTCGGATTCCCATAATCATGCACGACGATGTTAGGAGGAAAGAGTTTGAGCGACGTTAAGATTTTCGCGATGGGCGGCCTCGGCGAGATCGGAAAAAATATGTACTGCGTCGAGTATGAGGACGAAATCATCATCATTGACTGCGGGGTGAAATTCCCTGAGAATGAAATGTTTGGTATTGACCTGGTTATCCCGGATGTTTCCTATTTAGTGGATAACCAGCACAAGATTAAAGCACTTTTGTTAACGCACGGACATGAGGATCACATTGGTGCGATTCCTTATATTTTACGGCAAATCAAGGTGCCGATTTACGGTGGTCGTCTGACCCTGGGCTTGGTCAAGGCGAAGCTGGAAGAGCACCGTTTGCAAAATGAAGTGAAGCTGATTCCGATTTCGGAAGATACGGAAATTCCTTTTGCGAAGCTGAAGGCGACATTCTTCCGGACGAACCACAGTATCCCTGATTCTTTGGGAATTGTGCTCCATACACCAGAGGGAATGGTCATTCACACAGGTGACTTCAAGTTTGACATGACACCAGTCGGACAAACAACAGAGTACGGAAAAATTGCACGCATTGGTGCGAGCGGTGACGTTTTGGCGCTTTTGTCTGATAGTACGAACAGTGAGCGTCCTGGATTTACGATGTCAGAGAGAGCGGTAGGGGAAGGGATTCTCGATGTGGTACGCAAAGCGCGTGGTCGCATCATTCTGGCTACCTTCGCTTCCAACGTACATCGCCTCCAACAGGTGGTAGATGCTGCGGAGCAGTGCAATCGCAAAGTGGCGGTTATTGGCCGCAGTATGGAAAAGGTTTTCTTGATTGGACAAGAACTGGGCTATATCCAGATGCCAGAGGGCATGCTGATTGATATTAAGCACATCGACAACTACGCAGACAACCAAGTGCTGATTATTTGCACAGGTAGCCAAGGTGAGCCGATGGCAGCGTTGACCCGGATTGCAGCTGGTTCGCATCGTACCGTTTCCATTTATCCGGAAGATACGGTGATCATTTCTGCATCTCCGATCCCAGGAAATACGATCAACGTAAGCCGCACGATAGACAAGCTGTTCCGTGCAGGTGCCAACGTAGTATTGAGTCACGAATTTGATATTCACGCATCGGGTCATGGAAGCAGCGAAGAGTTGAAGCTCATGCTCAACTTCATTCGTCCGAAATATTTCATCCCGATCCACGGGGAATACCGGATGCTCAAGACTCACTCCAAGCTGGCCCAACAGGTTGGGATCGAGGAGAGCAACATCTTTATTATGGACAATGGCGAAGTACTGAATTGCAACCGCGAAAAAGCGTGGCTCAGTAAAGTACAAGCAGGGATTGTCCTCATTGATGGCAGTGGTATCGGCGACGTCGGCAATATCGTCCTGCGCGATCGCAAGCATTTGGCTGAGGATGGCTTGATGGTCGTGGTTGTTAGCCTCGATATGAAGAACTTCAAAATTTTGACGGGCCCAGATATCGTGAGCCGTGGCTTCGTATACGTACGCGGTTCGGAATCCTTGATTCAGGAAGCGACACAGCTCGTTCGTGGTCGTCTGCAGGAAGCATTGGATAAGAAAATCAAAGAATGGTCTGAGCTGAAGTCACAGATTAATGAAGTGATCAAGCCGTTCATTTACGAAAAGACAGGCCGTAATCCAATGATTCTTACCATTTTGATGGAAGTGTAGCTCCTGCTTTCTCGGGTAGGTGTGATCGGGTTATAATAATAAGTAAGTTGAACTTCGTGATATAAAGGAGAGGTTGCCCAATGATGTCTTATGAAGCATATATGAGCCAAGTAATTCAACCGATGCGCGATGAGTTGACTCGCAACGGTTTCCAAGAGCTTCGCTCTGCTGAAGAAGTAGAACAAGCATTGCCAAATGCAAAAGGCCTGACACTGGTAGTCGTGAACTCTGTTTGTGGCTGCGCGGCAGGACTCGCTCGTCCAGCAGTTGTACATTCCTTGAATCACGCTACAAAGCCGGATAACATCTTCACTGTATTCGCAGGTCAAGACAAGGAAGCGACTGCAAAAGCACGTGAGTATTTCGAAGGCTATGCACCGTCTTCCCCATCCTTCGCGATCATGAAAGACGGCAAAATCATGACCATGGTTGAGCGTCATCAGATCGAGAACAACGAGCTGGCAACAATCGCTGGACTGTTGACCAACGCTTACGACACTTACAAATAAAAAAGCACGAAGCATCACCAGGCGCTCGGCAACGGGCGTCTTTTTTGTGCGCTGGGATTGATTTCCTTTTGTTATTATACTAAAATGTTTAATAAGTATAATAACGGAGGGGAAGAGAGAATGAGCAAGCTGGTAGTGATTACAGGCGTGACACGTGGTTTAGGCAGGGAAATGGTCGAGCGTTTTCACGAAGCAGGCTGGACGGTTGCAGGCTGCGGTCGTTCGGAAAAAGAGGTGCAAGGACTGCGTCAGCAATTCGGAGAACAGCATCATTTTTCTGTCGTCGACGTTTCGATAATGGAGCAGGTGGAAAAGTGGGCAGAGGAAATCAAAGCCGATGTGGGCGTTCCCGATTTGTTGATTAACAATGCCTCCATTATAAACCGGAATAGCCCTGTCATTGGGCTTGCGGCAAGTGAGTTTTCGAGAGTGATGGACATCAATGTAAATGGTGTTTTCTATGTCATTCGTGCCTTTTTACCGTTTATGGTTCAGCGCGCAAATGGCGGAGTCGTCGTAAATATCAGCTCGTACTGGGGAAGACACGGGGAAGCGTTTTTATCGCCGTACTGCGCATCGAAGTTCGCCATCGAAGGATTGACGCAATCATTGGCAGCTGAATTACCTGAGGGAATGGCAGCAGTGGCGCTTGATCCAGGAGGCAGTATCGATACCTCCATGCTCCAATCATGCTCGCCAGAAGAGGTGGACACTGCACCGAATCCGACAGAGTGGAGCCGTGTAGCGGTACCGTACATTATCGGACTTGGTCCGCAAGATAACGGAAAGTCACTCACTTGCCCACCAGTGAGAAACAACTGAATATCGTTGCCATTGTTTTACCACGCTGCTGAGAATCCCTCGGCAGCTTTTTTGGTATGAAAAAATCTCCCGTCGATGGGAGACTTAATTCATGGAGACTCATTCAATGTAGGCTTTCCAGCTTGAATTAAAACCTTATTTTTCCCTAACAACATAGCCAGTATCAAGATGAATAACCCCGTTACAACCAGAAGCCACTCAATCTTAACAACATCTGCGATCGGTCCAAAAATAAGCATACCTATTGGCATCATCGAAGTAGAAATCATGCCGAACACACCAAATATTCTTCCCAAATAGTTTTCATCCACTTTTTCTTGAACCAAGACCATTGTCGGGGTATTGAAAATGGGCATGGCTACGCCAAATAGAGCCATGAAGACTAGATAAATCCAAAAGTTCGGAATGATACCAAGGGCTAATGTGCAGGCGCCCATGATAAAGCTCGCGAATGTCATGGTGTGCACTCTGTTTGTAAAGCCTCCCCAAGAGGCAATAATTCCGCCGCCAGCCATCATCCCAACTGAAAAAGCAATTTCGATTGCCGTTAACCGCCAAACCTCGTCGCCGAAACTCCGTGTAACCTGCAGTGGGGTCAAAAATGCAGCCGGGGCCATCAAGATAAAGAAGAAGGCGAAGAATAAAAAGAACTTCTTCAGAAAATCATTGTTTTTAATGTAGACTAATCCTTCTTTAAAATCGCTGAAGTAGCTCGTTTTTTGTATTCCGGAAGCTTTTGCGTGTAAAGGAATCTTGAGAAAGACGAGCAGTGTACCAATAGCAAGCATTGCAGTTATGACATCAATAAAGAAGATCATTTCAATGGTGGACATAGTGAGTAAGGCAGCACTCACCATCGGGGATACGAACATAATAACAGCCTGTAAGCTTCCGTTTATGCCATTTATTCTGGTCAGTTGGTCGCTTGGTACGATTTGCGGCAAAATAGCTCCAACAGCAGGGGTTTGAATACCGGCTCCGACTGCACGGATAGCAGCCATGAGAAAGAGTAGCCAGGTCGCATTGTATCCCATTAAAAAGACGACTGCGAGTATAAGCGTTGCAAAGGCGATCATAGCATCTGCATAGATGATCAACAGTTTGCGATTGTAGCGGTCTGCCCAAACTCCGGCAACGGGGGATAAAAGAAAAGTAGGGATGAAACCGCAAATGATATATAACGTCATCATGATACCGGATTGCGTATTCAGCGTTATATACCACATCATCGCATATTGAACGAAAGATGATCCAAAAAGTGAAATCGCCTGACTGCTTAGAAAGAGAATAATGTTCTTTTTCCAATGTGGATTTGGCGCTACATGATCATTCGCTTCCATCACGTATGTTTGCCCTCTCTTTCTCTCGTTCTCGAAAGACATTCCTATAGTAGCATAGGACGTCTGCAGTGATTTCTTCTGGATTGCTATTTAGGCTACCCGACTGCCGCAAATAACTCTTAGGTAATACAAACCTCCACTGCCTCCTTCGACTTTTTACACTTACATAAAGTTTTTCAAAAAAGTTGCGATCTTTTTCCACCATTTCCCGTCGTACAAAAGTGTACAAGCAAAAAGGCGATAGCTGCGCAGCGTACCTTTTTGAACCTGTAGCCCTCGATACAGGTTTTGGATATGGGGAGGAAGACAGATGCAGGACGACAGGCTGATCATTGAGGAGGTCCTCCAAGGGAACAAGGAGGCGTATTCTCAGATCATACAAAAATATAACAAAAGGGTCAGATTGCTCATTCGCAAGATGATCGGGCAGCCGCATCTTGAGCAGGACATGGCTCAGGAGATCTTTATCAAGGTGTATTACCATTTGGGTGACTACAGCAAAAGTTACGAATTTGGTGCCTGGCTCTACAGGATCGCCACCAATTATTGCTTTGATGAACTGCGTAATCGGAAACGATCGATTCCGGTTGCAGAAGTAGAGATTGAACTGGCTACCAGTCATACACCCGAACTCGAATACCTTGCGAAAGAGCAGAAAGTCTTTTTACAAAATCGAATGATGACCCTGGAATCAAAATACCGCGTCGTCCTGGAACTGCGTTACCTCCAATTTTTGAGCTATGAAGAAATTAGCGAGGAGCTGGATGTTCCCATTAGTACGGTGCGAACACGTCTTTCCAGAGGCAGGGCCAAGCTCAAAAATGCTATTACGAATTCGGGGAAAGGAGGGGACCTCTACCTATGACATGCTTGGATAAATTCATGCTGAACGCGTATCTGGAAGACAAACTTTCTTTGCGAGTGAAACAAGAAATACAACGGCATCTGGATACATGCGGTTCGTGTCAGAGCAAGTTTGAACAATATTTGGATGAGTTGGATACATCCGACGATGCTGCGGACGATGTATGGCAGACGGAGGCAACCATCCAAAATGTCATGGACAAGCTCCCCGCCTACCCGATGAACGTACTTAAACTCAAGCCCATACAAAAACAACCAGTTCAAATGAATTGGAAAAAACGGAGTGTAGATGTAATGAAGAAAACAACGATTGCAGTTGCAGGATTAGCTATGGTTGTCACATTCGGAACAGCAGTTTCTCCTACTTTTGCGAACTATATGAATGGAATTTATGCGTCGATCAATCCGAGCGAAATAACGGTAACAAAAGGGCCTTACAACGCGAAACAAGTAGTCAACCTGTTTGATAAAAAGCAGACAGACATTGGCGTGAAGAAAGCGGCAGAAAACGGCTTTGTACAGCCGCTTGACATGAAGGTGACAGACCAAGGTCTGACTATGGAAATCAATGCGGTTGTAGCCGATCCGTTGCGAATCATGGTTCTGGGCTCGGTGAAGGACTCGTCAGGCAAAAAGATTCCTTCGTTCTGGAAGGATCAGTTCACGTTCATTTCAAGCGACAATGTGAATGAATTCAGGGAAGTTCGACTGAAAGATAAAAATGGAAAGGTTATCACGAGATTAGATGACAAAACAAGGGAAACAGTGCCATGGCTGCCGCTACCGAACGGTGAAAACTTCGCCTACGGAGGAAGCATGGATGCATACTTTGACGAAGCGAATCCAATACCGGACGAGCTCATACTGGAAATGCGCGTGAAGCGTCTGACAGATACGAAAGGCACGTGGAGTTTGGATATCCCGATTGATATGCGACCAGGAAAAGCAGCCATGAAAACAGTAGCGGTGAACAAGCAGCTGGACACCCCAACCGGGACGACAGTAGAACTGAAGAAAGCGCGCTTCACCTCCACTGGTACGGAATTAGAGTTCTCAACAAGCAAGCCGGATGAGAAACTAGCTGGTATTCGTTACGAACTGTTAGATGAAACAGGTACGGTAATGGGCAAATGGGATGATCTGACTAGCCCCGATGATATGGACCACAATCTCGTTCTCATCGGACAGAGCAGCGGCGCGGGGCTTGACTTTGAAACAAAAAAACCAGACACGAGTTGGTTTCATACTTACATGCCGTTAGATCCTGCAAAGAACCTGACACTGAAGCTCGATGCAGTCTACACAGTAGAAAAGTCTACGTTCCAGGCAAAGCTGCCACTGGCTGAGATGGAAAAGAAACCGATTACCGTCAAAAGCGACGGAAATGAGTTTGCTTTCAAATCTGTGAAGAAGGAAACCGACGACGAGGGTAACCTGTCTTACCTGATTGAAGTAGAGGGCAAGCTTGCCAATGATATGCTCGGAATTCCAGACTATTGGGATGTGTCCACTGATAAGGATAAGGGTGATGATGTGGAAAGGGGCGTATTCACTTTCGACCAGAAGGTTAAAGAGGGCAGCACACTCAAATTCACAGGCGAGCTAAAGGTTTGGAGTGAAAGTCCAAATGTGAAGGAAATGACCGTTAGTTTCGACTCGATGTCCAAAGAGCATAAGGTTAATTGGGAAGTTCCCATTATTAAGGAAAAGAAATAGTCCCATTAAAAAGCCGCTCGGTCCTGTAAAAGGATCGAGCGGCTTCTTTGCAGATGAAATCAGTATTTAGCTTCAACCTCAGTTCGGTTTTCTCGATGAAAATAAGCATGTAACAGACAGAGCAGGACCGAACCCGCAGAGACAAGCGTTGCCAAGAACAGGGTTGGATTAATTCCACCTTGGTCGTACATGAACCCCATAGCCAAAGGCCCCAGCAGTCTCCCGCCAGTTGTAATCGCCCCTACGACTCCCAAATAAAACGGTGCATTCTCCCCAGTTTTTTCCGATATAAAAGTAGGAATAGTGGGCGAGATGAGCATTTCTCCAAATGTAGTGATAACCATTCCGACAACAAATGCGTAATAACTACCGTGGTAGGCGAGCATACACCCAAAACCGACAGCATACGCGATAGCACTAACGACGAGTTGAGCAGACAAGCTCTGATTCACGAGCCGCTTGATCCAGGACGTGATGGGTTGCCCAGCAAAAATGATGATACCGTTGATGGTCCACAGCCAGCTATATGAAGACAGAGGCATCCCCTGCTCGGTAATATAAGGGGCGACGCCTGTGTTCCATACCGTATTGGAAAAGAAAATGAGTGCTGCGCCTAATGCCATAAACAAGTACAATTGGTAGCGCAATAACAGGGTAAAGTTGTTTTTCTCGCGGTGTTTTTGCTTTTCTTCCTGTTGCTCTCCGACCAGCTCTTGATGAGAAATATTCTTCATAAAAAGGAAGAAGAACAGGGCAAACAATAAGGTGCTCGTACTGTTGAACCAAAAAGTAAGCTGGAAGGATAAAGTGGCAATGACTCCAGCCAACGCGGTACCGATTGCCATCCCTAGATTGTTTCCGACATAGACGATGTTAAACAATTCTCGACGCTGTTCTTTCCAGCGAAAACCGATAAATGCCTGAATGGCAGGAAACGACAGGTTGAACGTAAATCCAAGCCCCATCATGAGTATCAGGTAGACAGGCCAGCTCTGAACGAAAGGAATGGAAAATTGAATAAGTCCTTGAATAATCAATGCGCCCACAATAAGACGCTTGGCACCTAGTCGATGAAACAACGATCCGCCGATAAATTGGCCAAAGATTCCGGCCAGAGATTGGATCATCAAGACGAATCCAGCTTCTGTCATCGAGCGTTGCAAAATGGTATGTACGTATAAGGTAGTAAGTGGCCACATGAAGGCGCTCCCGGAGGAGTTAATGAAGCTGGCGATGAGGAAGAAAATGGCCTCACGTGGATAGCGATTGAGGAAAGCTGATGGTGATATCACGCGAATACACCCCTTACCATTAAGGATAAGAATAGTATAGCGAACATTCTAAACTTTGTAAATTAAAATGTATGTAATGTCACAGGTACCCAAATAAAGGCTGCTCCACTTTTGTCGAATTCGAGTATACTAGACAAAGTGGAGAGATGACATTAACTGAGGATATAGAGAATAAAGGTGGACTTTATGAAAATATGGAAACGAGTGTTGCTTCTTCTGCTTGTCGTGATGGCTACGACAGCTGGATACTACGGATACTCTTTTTATCAATTTGCTCAAAATATTCAAGAGCCTAACATCGCACCGCCTAGTGGTGGGAATCCCACCAAAGCAGCAGAAATACCAGAGTGGGATGGCAAGGAACGTGTTAATATCCTGCTGATGGGAGTAGACCGCAGAGGAATGAAAAATAACGGGCTTCCTCGTTCTGACTCCATGATGCTGGTCAGCATCGATCCTACGGGGAAACGTTATGACATGTTTTCAATCCTGCGTGATACGTATGTAGATATTCCCGGAAGAGGTAGCTCGCGGATCAACTCTGCGATTGTAGAGGGTGGACCTGAGCTGGCAATGGAAACGGTTAGTCAGTTCACTGGAATTCCAGTAGATCGTTATGTGATTACTGACTTTGAAGGCTTTAAGGCTCTGATTGATGCAGTGGGCGGAGTCGAGATCGATGTAGAAAAAAACATGTATTATCATGACCCGACAGACAAAGGTGCGTACGATATTAATCTGAAAAAGGGTCTGCAAAAGCTGGATGGAGACAAAGCCTTGCAATATGTTCGTTTCCGTCATGATGCGACCTCCGATTATACACGGACAGAGCGTCAGCGGAAATTAATGACGGCAGTCGTCGATCAGATGAAGAATGGTACGACGCTGATGCAGCTTCCTACGATTTTGAAGGAAGTAACACCATATGTGCAAACCAATATTAGCTCAATGGACATGCTAAAGCTGTCTTCACTCGGATTAAAATTGAATACGTTAGAGCCAGGCAATTATCAATTACCACCAATGGGGATGTTCCGTGAATCGCATAAAGCAGGCTCCGTTCTGGTTCCGGATGTCGATCAGGTTCAGACGTTTGTCCAAGAAAAAATCGCACCTCCTACAGAAGCAACAGATCAACCTGTGGGAGAAAAGAAAAGCAGCACGCAAAACTAAGCGTGCTGTTTTTTTGTGTTTTTTAGGAAAGACTAACCATGATTTTCTACGTGCTGAGGTGACAGTGTCGATGGATCGGGAGAGTGCACGCAATTGGTTTACACATACAAGCGACTTGGTCACTGAACATATCGATGAGCCTGAAGACCGCGTGCGACTTTTCTATTTATCGACCATGGCGGATGCCAAGGTTGTTTACAGTGAGCTCATCCCGAAGCTACGTGAGATTTGTTTGGAAGAAAGCGGAGTGGAGGAAATTGCTCGGCACCTAGGAGCGTCTAGCAGTAACCGGGTTTTTGATGAAGGGGAAGCCATTGAACGTTTACTAAGCGGTCATATTGTCATTCAAGTGGAGGACTCGTCCTATGGCTTGTCGTTCCCTAGTGATGGCACGGTTGGCAGAAGCATTCAAGCGCCCGAAATCGAAACCGTTGTACTAGGCCCACAGATCGCCTTTGTAGAAGAACTGAACGTGAACATCTGCATCATTCGCAAATATATGTCTACCCCAAGGTTGTTCCATGAACGATTGAGCGTGGGAAAAAGCATACCGATGAATGTATCGATACTGTATTTGAGCGGGACGGCTGATGAGGAAAATGTGAATACGGTGCGTCAACGGATTGATGATCTGGAATTGGACACCAGTCTGGATTCTACCATACTGGCTCAGCATATCGCAGACAATGAGAAATCATTATTTCCTACTCTTCAGCAAACAGAGCGTCCAGACCGTGTCATACACGGTTTGCGCCAAGGACAGATTGCCATACTCGTGGAGGGGAGCCCGTTCGCTTTGCTCGGGCCAACCACCCTCTTGCAATTTTTTCAGTCGCCAGATGACTATTACTTGCGTTGGAGTCTCGCTACCTTCAACAGGCTCATGCGCATCTTTGCCATGATTTTGTCCCTGATGCTGACACCGATTTATGTGGCAGCTCTGACCTATCATTACGAGATGATTCCGGCTGATCTGTTGCTTTCGCTCGCGCAATCGCGCTCTCGGGTACCTTTTCCACCACTGTGGGAGGCCATTTTGATGGAGTTGATCATTGAGCTTTTGCGGGAAGCGGGAGCGAGGCTGCCGACCAAGGTCGGTCAGACGATTGGTATCGTGGGCGGTATTGTTATCGGACAAGCTATCGTACAGGCCGGATTCACCAGCAATATTTTGATTATTATCGTTGCCCTCGGAGCTTTGTCATCTTTTATCGCGCCTAGCTATATGATCGGTTCTACAATCCGGGTGGTTCGTTTTCCGATGATTTTACTGGCGGGGGTGCTGGGTGCATTAGGGATTGTGGTTGGATTTAGCTTTCTAGCTAGCCATTTGCTACGTCAGACTAGCTTGGGGCGTCCGTATATGTACCCGATTTACCCCGTGCGATTTACTGATTGGAAGGATGGCTTTATTCGTGCTCCCTTATCCTCCCTTTCGGAACGCCTCAAGTTTTTTAATCCAAAACGAATATTACGTTTTGACAGAGACAAAGCCAAAGAGAAGAAAGACATTGACGAGTAAGCGAGGCGGCTATGAAGATCAATTTGAATGTAACGAAGAGCAATACGATATCAGCATTTCTTGCCGGGCTTCTGGTGCATGGCACTCAAGTTGGGATGGGTGTCCTGGGCTTTCAACGAATCATTGCCAAGGAAGCAGGGCATGATGCCTGGATTTCGGTCATACTTGCTGGCTTGATTACTCATGTAACGGTCTGGATCATTATCAAGACCTTACAAAAATACCCTTCAGCCGATCTGTACGGGATTCAAGAAGATGTGTTTGGAAGGTGGCTTGGAACAGGCATTAGCCTCCTTTATTTGACTTATTTTTTTATATCGGCGGGAGTTATTCTGCGCAACTACATCGAAGTGGTCCAAACATGGGTGTTTCCGAATTTGCCTACGTGGATTTTGTCTGGAATCATCTTGTTTCTCGTGTATTACACCATTGTGGGGGGGATTAGAGTAGTAGCCGGATATACGTTTTTTTCGATTGCGGTAACGATCTGGCTTTTATGTGATCTTTATTTTCCGCTGCAATACGCGCATTGGGAGTATTTGTTTCCGATCATGGACAGCAGTTTGGAGAACCTTTTCAAAGGAATGCTGGCCATGTCTTTGACCAGTGTTGGCTTTGAGGTGATCTACGTGGTTTACCCCTTTGTAGAAAATAAAGATAGGGTCAACAAAAGTACCCAGTGGGCGGTGCTGGTGACGTATCTGGCGTATTTGCTTATCATGCTCGTGTCCCTGGTCTTCTTTAGTCAGGGTCAGCTTATGCGGACGATCTGGGCGACACTCAATCTGCACAAGATGGTGTACCTCCCCGTTCTGGAAAGGTTCGAGCTGGTTGTCATTTCTTTGTGGCTCATCGTCATCTTGCCCAATATTATGTTGTATTTGTGGTGCTCTGCACGTGGACTCAAACGCCTCTTCGGATTCAACTTGCGAACATCGTTGAATTGGATTATGCCCCTGATCTATATTACTTCATTGACGGTGTTTACAAGGTTGGAGATGAATATGATCAATGATTGGTATGGGAAAACGAGTATGTATGTTGCATTCCTGTACCCCTATTTTTTGTACATCATGGTTCTGCTAAAGCAGCGAACGCAACCGGCGAAATCGACGAGCAAAGGGGAAAGTGCCTGATGCGACATGATCGAAAATACGCGATGCCCTTGTTGAAGCGGTTTTTGGCGCTGTGGTGTTCGGGCATCTTGATTGTAACAGGCTGCTCGGATCGGCAAATTTTCGATGAAACAGGACTTGCAACGGCTGTCGGCTATGATCTGTTAAAAGATGGCAAAATTCGCGGGACGTCTGTCATGCCTTCCATTAATCCAGAGGCAAGGCATAAGATACAGATCTTATCAGCCACAGGGGAAACCAGCAAAGGAATCCGGGATAAGATGAATTTGCAATCAGACAAAAGAGTATTGGGTGGGCAAATTCGTGTTGCCCTCTACAGTGAAAACTTTTCAAAGCAGGGACTTGGCAGCATCATTGACACGTTGTATCGGGATTCGTCCCTTTCTAGCAGGATTTATCTTTGTGTGTTTGCAGGCGAAACATATGATATGCTGACGTATCCTTATTCAGAACAAGGGAATATTGGAATCTACCTGTATCGTTTGATTGAGCAAAATATCCGTGGGGAAAAAATTCCTTCTTCGACCATGCATGAGTTTTTCCGGGCTTACTATGAAAAAGGGATCGACCCGGTCATGCCGTACATAGAAAGAAAGGGAGATGAACTGAAAATCAAAGGCATCGCCTTATTCAAAGGTGATCGTTATGTGTCATGGGTTACACCCAAGGAAGCCTTTCTACTCAAACTTATCCACGGAAAGTTCCGCATCGGCAGCTATGATACTTCTGTTCCTACTGCTATTTTTGGGGAGTCACCCAAAAACCACAACAGCAAAAAAGTCCAGGTGCAGCTCGTTTTCGATACAATTTCCAGCCATGCGAAAATCAAATTAAGCCAAATATCCCCACCAATCTTCGATATTCATGTCAAGTTGCATGCCCGAATTTTGGAGTTAACCATCCCGCTAAAGCTAGAAAATGCCAAGTTGCTGAAAATCATGGAACATGCACTGGAGAAAGAGCTTGAAAAAGAATTGCATAAACTCATAAGCAAACTGAAGAGCCTCGATGTTGACCCAATTGGCTTCGGCTCGATCTATCGTTCAGAGAAAAGAGGAATGGCCAACATGACGCAGGCTGAATGGCGAAAGATGTTTCAGGATGCAACGTTTCGCTTCCACGTAAAGTCAAAAATCATCCGCAACGGCGTCATGGATTAAAAAACTTTTCCTTCTATTACTATTGACGTGATATTTCCGAAAAGGATATAATCCGTTTTGTATCATCATGAAATAGAAAAGACGAACATAATATACGTAGATATCTTTCTTATCAAGAGAGGCGGAGGGACAGGCCCTATGAAGCCCGGCAGCCGGTTCATTTTCGGATGAACGTCGCGGTGCCAATTCCTACAAGATTGTTTGGATCTTGTATAGATGAGAAGGGTGGATGCGAACGTATAACATTGCGTTGCAGCCCCTTTTTCGTTTATGAAAAAAGGGGTTTTCTGATTTTATTTAGATTGTGGTCGGGAGGTGGATGCGTTGATCCAACTGCGTCATTTGCATAAAAGCTATCAAGTACAAGGGAAAACCATCCCAGCGTTAACGGGGATCGACCTTTCCATAGAGCAAGGAGAAATATACGGGATTATCGGACACTCTGGTGCAGGGAAAAGTACGTTGATCCGATGCATCAATTTGCTGGAGCGTCCAACTTCAGGGGAAGTTATTGTGGACGGCGTCGATTTGACAAAGCTGGATGAAGGGAAGCTGCAAGAAAAGCGCCGCTCAATCGGCATGATTTTTCAGCACTTCAACTTGCTGTCTTCTTCGACAGTCGGCGAAAATGTCGCTTTTCCGCTCAAGCTGGCAAAGCGTCCGAAGGCAGAGATTGATAAGAAAGTGAACGAGCTGCTAAAGCTGGTTGGCTTGGAGGCACATAAGGACAAATATCCGTCCCAACTGTCTGGCGGACAGAAGCAGCGTGTAGGGATTGCTCGGGCGCTCGCGAATGATCCAAAAGTGCTGCTCTGTGACGAAGCTACATCGGCTCTCGATCCGCAGACGACGAACTCCATTCTGGCACTCCTCTTGGACATCAACCGTAAGCTGGGCTTGACCATTGTGTTGATTACCCACGAGATGCACGTCATTCGCTCCATTTGTGATCGTGTTGGCGTCATTGATGGAGGAAAGATCGTCGAGTCGGGTAACGTACTGGATGTATTCCTTCGTCCGCAGCATCTAACGACACAAGAATTCGTGGAACAAGTAGCGGATTCTACAGAGCTGCGTGAAGCAGTCGCGCACGAAAAGGCCTCGGGGAACCGCACGATTGCTCGTGTCACCTTCCTCGGAGAAAAAACGTATCAGCCGATCCTGTTCCAGACAATGCAAGAGACTGGTACGGTATTCAGCATTTTGCAGGGAACAATCTCCCGCATGAAGGATACGCCGTATGGTCAGTTGGTGATCGAGCTGGAAGGCGATGTCGCACAGAATCAAAAGACCATTGAGACGCTGCGCCAACGTGGCTTGGAAGTAGAGGTGATATAAATGGACTGGACATTCGAAAATGTGGATTGGGCTGAAATCGGCGTAGGTACGATGGATACGCTCACGATGCTCGGCTTTTCCACCCTGTTTACCGTCCTGATTGGTTTGCCGCTGGGAATCATTCTATTTTTGACCTCACGCGGACAGCTTCTGCAAAACCGCACTTTTTATTCGATCGCATCATTCGTTGTCAACGTATTGCGTTCGGTACCGTTTATCATTTTGATGATTTTGCTGATTCCTGTGACGAAAATGATCGTAGGAACCTCACTCGGCGTACTGGGTGCTATTCCGCCACTCGTATTTGGTGCCGCTCCGTTTTTCGCACGGTTGGTGGAAACCTCTCTGCGTGAGATTGATAAAGGCGTGATTGAGGCCGCACAATCCATGGGGGCTTCCAATTGGCAGATCGTCTGGAATGTCCTTTTGCCAGAATCTAGATCAGGCCTGATCGCGGGTATTACGATCACGACGGTTACGTTGGTATCCTACACTGCAATGTCTGGGGTAATTGGCGGTGGTGGTCTGGGTGACTTGGCGATCCGATACGGTTATCAACGTTTCCAAACCGATGTCATGATTGTGACTGTTGTTATTTTGCTGGTGATGGTACAGATCTTACAATCGCTGGGGGACCGTCTGGTTCTCAAGTTCAGCCGTAAGTAGGATTTTTCCATAAAAGTTATCAAAGAATAAGACAAATACATGCAAGGGGGAAATCATTCATGAAAAAGCTAGTCGTATCTGTACTTTCTACTGTGTTGGCATTTTCTTTGGCAGCTTGCGGAGGCAAAACCGAAACTGCACCTGCTCCAGCTGAAGGTGGCGCACAAGGCGGACAACAGGAAGTAACATTGAAGGTAGGCGCTTCTCCCGTTCCACATGCAGCTATCTTGAAATTCGTTCAACCAAAACTGAAAGAACAAGGCGTGAACCTGGAAATCAAAGAGTTCACCGATTACGTACAACCTAACGTTCAAGTGAACGAGAAACAACTCGACGCAAACTTCTTCCAGCACAAGCCTTACCTGGAAGACTTCAATAAAGGACAAAACATGAACCTGGTGCCAGTAGTGGCTGTACACATCGAGCCATTCGGCGCTTACAGCAAAAAAGTGAAATCAGTGGATGAATTAGCTGATGGCGCAACTATCGCGCTGCCAAACGATCCAACAAACAGTGGTCGCGCACTCGCACTCTTGGAGAAAAACGGCGTGATCAAGCTGAAAGAAGGCGCTGGCATCAGCGGTACAGTGAAAGACGTTGTTGAGAACAAGAAAAACCTGAAGTTCAAAGAAGTAGAAGCAGCGATGTTGCCACGCGTTCTGGAAGAAGTAGATCTGGCGTTGATCAACACCAACTATGCGCTGGAAGCAAAACTTGTTCCAACCAAAGACGCTCTGTTTATTGAAGATAAAGATACTCCATACGCAAACTTCTTGGTAGCTCGTCCTGACAACAAGGATTCCGAAGCAATGCAAAAGCTGGCAAAAGAACTGAACTCACCTGAAGTGAAAAAGTTCATTGAAGATGAATACAAAGGCGCGATTATTCCAGCGTTCTAAATCAACAAATAATTGATCGATCAACGAAACCCAACTGGCCGAAAAGCTGGTTGGGTTTTACTTTTATTTATAATGTAGTGAATTTTCATAAAATTAAATTAAATCTATACGAACCCCGTTTTCAACCCAATTCCCGTCGAGTATATTGTGTTTGAAATGAGAAAATATAGATAAGGGGGAATTTTCTGATGAAAAGAAATCTCAAGTTGTTTCTTGGCGCGATGCTGGTCGCCGGAAGCGTGTTAGCTGGATGCTCCACGAGTACGCAGCCATCAACGACAACCCCTCCAAGTGAGGGAACCGCGGCGCCAGCTGAAAAGTCTGCAAATGCAAAGCCGCAATTATTTCGGGCGAACATTATGAGTGAGCCTGCGACAGCGGACCCTGGTCTTGCGAAGGATGCCACTGCGGGAGCGATCGTTCGTGCTACGTTTGATGGCTTGACTCGCTTTGATGCAAACGCAAAGCCAGTGAATTCAGTAGCATCCGATGTGAAAATCTCGGATGACAAACTGGTGTATACGTTCACGCTCCGCGACTCCAAATGGAGCAATGGTGATCCAGTCACTGCCCATGACTTCGTGTATGCATGGAAGCGTGCACTCGGCAAGACTTTTGGGGCTGAGTATGCTTATCAGCTGTACTACATTAAAAATGCGCAGCTGATTCACAAAGGCCAGGCGAAGCCCGACGAACTCGGTGCGAAGGCAATCGATGACAAAACACTGGAAGTCACACTTGAGAATCCAACGCCTTACTTCCTGGAGCTGACGGCTTTCTACACGTACTACCCGGTTAACCAAAAAGTAGTGGAGGCCAATCCAAAATGGGCAAACGAAGCGGCGACGCACGTAAGCAACGGTCCATTTAAGATGAAAGCGTGGGAGCACAAGAGCAAGATCGTGCTTGAAAAGAACGAGCAATACTGGGATAAAGACGTAGTGAAGCTCGATCGCATCGAGATCGCGATGATCGAGGACGATAATACAGCCCTGTCCATGTTCGAAAACGGTGAGCTGGATTGGGCAGGTCAGCCACTCGGTGGACTTCCCACCGATGCGATCCCGACACTGAGAGACGCGGGCAAACTCGTTGTTCATCCAAAAGCGACGATGTACTGGTACAAGTTGAATACGACAAAAGGGCCGCTCAGCAATGTGAAAATTCGTAAAGCCTTGGCATACTCGGTTGACCGTAAAACCATCGTGGATAACATCACACAAGTGGGCCAAGTGCCAACGATGGGGATGTTGCCGCAATCCATGATTATCAAAAAAGAAGGCTACTTCAAAGATAATGATGTAGAAACGGCCAAAAAGCTGTTGGAAGAAGGTATGAAGGAGCTTAACGTGACAACGCTGCCTCCGATCACCTTGACGTACAACCCAAGCGACAGACATAAGAAAATTGCCGAGGCGCTTCAGGACCAATGGAAACAAAAACTTGGCATTGAAGTAAAGCTCATGGTGAAGGAGGCCACTGTTCACATACAGGATATGCATCAACTTAATTACGAAATAGGCCGTATCGGCTGGAATGCAGACTTTAATGATCCAATGAATTACCTGGAAATGTTCCGGGATGGTAATACAGGCAACAACGACACAGGCTGGGAAGACCCACGCTACCAAGAGCTGCTGAAACGGGCATCAGTAGAAATTGATCCAGAGAAGCGCAAGCAGCTGTTTGGAGAGGCTGAGCAAATCTTCATGGATGCCATGCCTTTGATCCCCATGTTCACGGATGTCGATGTCTGGGTACAAAGCGACAAGGTGAAAGGCGTTCAAGTGGACGGACTCGGATTTATTGACCTGAAGTGGGCAGAAATGACGGAGTAACAAAAAAACAAAAATCCCGAGGCCAACGAAATTGCTGGTTTCGGGATTCTTTTCTATTAGTAGCCAAGATCAAGTGTCTTGCCTGTCTCCGCATACGTCTTGATCGATGAGAGCATCATTGGCCAATTGTTGCTGGCACTTTCGTGGGAGGGGTGGTTTTCTGTCCATTGATCCTGAATCAAAGTCAGCTTGGTGCAGCCGCCAACCGGTTCTAAGGTAATGGTGACACGAGACTGTAATTCCGCATGATTCTTGTAATAGGCAGGACCAGGATGTTCAGTGAAACTGAAAATATGATGAGGTTCGAGCTGCAAGATCTTCCCGTATACATGAACCGTGTCGTCACCGTCTTTCCCCGGACCAACGTAAGCCATCTCATCGCCTACTTGAAAAGTCGACTGAATCGTACAGCCAAAGAAGGTGCTCTTTACGCCTTCATCGGAAGTAAGGACATGCCAGACTTGCTCTGGCGTAGCACCAATGTAGAAATCGAAGCGAAGATCCATCGTTTTACCCCCTGATTTTTTCATTTGGGAATTGTAATCAAGTCTCCCAACTACTACTCTTACTATAAGAAGAATTCGGTAGTGTGTATTGTAAAAACACGACAGGAGGCGCACCTTGGAAAATCAGACTGCCAAGCTCCCAAAGGGTGTACTGCATGCCATGATTGGGCAGAAGAAATTTTCGCTGGACAGATACGAGCCATCTGCCGAAATTAGCTACTTCGTGCAGCACTACTGGATCGTCAGGTGGGATTTGCGTACACAACTTCCTTACTCGCAAACCGTACTGGCTCATCCTAATGTGAATCTCGTGTTTGAAAAAGGAGCAACTGGCATTTTTGGTGTAGCCCGCACGACTTCCTCGCATCTTTTAGCGGGACAAGGCCAAGTGTTTGGAGTGAAATTCAGGCCAGGAGGTTTTTATCCGTTTCTGAATGCCCCGGTATCAAAGTTGAGTGGTACTTCTTCGAGTCTGGAAGCCTTATTTGGTGTTGGTGTTTCAACCGAGCAGCTTGAGAAAGAAGTGCTAAGCCTGCCAGATGATGAGCAAATGATAAAAAGGGTAGAAGCCTTTCTATTCGAATATTTGCCGGAGCCTGACCCGAATGTAGCGCGCATCAGTGAAATTGTCAGGATGATCCAGGCAGATCGATCCGTACTCAAGGTCGAGGATGCGGTACAGTTGACCGGAATGAACATGCGGACGATGCAGCGTTTGTTTGATCGTTATGTAGGTGTCAGTCCGAAGTCGGTCATCCAACGATACAGACTGCATGAGGCAGCAGAGCAGATTGACCAGGGAACAGTCCAAGATTGGCTGGACCTGTCTACCTCTCTTGGCTACTACGATCACTCTCACTTCATTCGAGATTTTCGAGAAATCGTTGGTGTAGCGCCGAACGAGTATCGACGAGCCCAAATTTAATCATAGTGAACCCCTTCGCCTTCTGGTCGGAGGGGTTGTTTCATTCCTGCATAAATTTTTATATACGAGGCATACTTCATCATGATGAAAATACCAAATTTATTTCCTTTAATAGAATTTGATGTTTGAATAAAACATAATTAATTTTACTTAAAATGTCTTCAATATTACTAAAAATGCAGTATATTTGTGGAGTAGCTTTCAATGAAGTTTTACCGATAGAAAAATAGGGGGTCAACACCGTGAAAAAAAGCGTTTTTGCAGCAATGAGTTCTATCCTGGTTCTGAGTGCGGCGCTGGCAGGTTGTGGCGGCGGCGGTGAGAAAGCAGGCGAGCAAGGCAATGCTTCTAAGGAGCAAACAAGCGGTCCTAAAGAATTGAGAATGAACATGATGTCCGAGCCACCAACTGCTGACCCTGCATTGGCTGAGGATTCTACTTCCAGTGCGGTTCTGCGTGCAACATTTGATGGTCTCACTCGTATTGGCGAAGATGGCAAACCACATCCATCTGTAGCAGAAAAAATTGACGTATCCGAAGATGGTCTTACTTATACATTCACCCTGCGTGACAGCAAATGGAGCAATGGGGAGCCAGTTACTGCAAAGGATTTCGAATTCGCTTGGAAGCGAGCGCTCAATCCGAAAACAGCATCTAACTACTCCTACCAATTGTATTACCTGAAAAATGCAGAAGAATACAACAAGGGTAAAGCAAAAGCTGAAGATGTTGGCGTAAAAGCAAAAGACGATAAAACACTCGTCGTGACTTTGAAAAACCCAACACCATTCTTCTTGGAGCTGACTGCGTTCTATACGTACTACCCAGTTAACCAAAAAGTAGTGGAAAGCAGCGATAAATGGGCGGGCGAAGCAGCTACACACGTAGGTAACGGTCCATTCAAAATGGAAAAATGGGAACATAAGAGCAAATTGGTTCTCGTGAAGAGCGATACCTACTGGGATAAAGACGTTGTAAAACTCGACAAGCTCAACTTCTCCATGGTTGAAGATGCAAATACAGAGCTGTCCATGTTCGACAATGACGATTTGGATTGGTCCGGAGCACCTTTGAGCTCACTTCCTACCGATGCGATTCCTGCATTGAAAGAATCCGGCCAAATGCAAACACGCCCGATCGCAGGTACGTACCTGTACAAATTCAATACGGAAGTTCCGCCGTTCAACAACGCGAAAATCCGTAAGGCGTTTGCTTATGCAATCGATCGTAAATCTATCATCGACAACATCACGCAAGCAAACCAAGAACCAGCAATGGGTCTGATCCCGCCAACAATGGCAGTGGCAACAAGCCCGTACTTCAAAGACGGCGATGCAGAAGTAGCGAAAAAATTGCTGGAAGAAGGTATGAAGGAAGAAGGCATTACCAAAATGCCGACCCTTACTCTTTCCTTCAACACGTCTGAAGGTCACAAGAAAATTGCCGAAGCGATCCAAGACCAATGGAAGAAAGCACTCGGCGTAGACATTAAGCTGGAGAACAAAGAATGGAAAGTATTCTTGGAAGATGTAAACCAAGGTAAATTCCAAATCGCACGTTCCAGCTGGACTGGTGACTACAACGATCCATACACGTTCTTGGACCTGTTCAAGGACAAAGATGGCGGAAACAACGACACGAAATGGGAAAATCCGAAGTACAAAGAGCTGCTGAACCAGTCTGCTTTGGAAAAAGACCCAGAAAAACGCAAACAAATCCTGGCACAAGCAGAAGCCATTTTCATGGACGAAATGCCAGCAATGCCAATCTACTACTACACTCATTCTTATGTGAAAAAAGACAAAGTAAAAGGTGTAGTACTCGACGGTCTCGGTTTCGTAGACTGGAAATGGGCAGACATTCAATAAGAAAAAGCGCATAACAAGTTGTAACAAGAGAAGAGTGCTACGGCACTCTTCTTTTTTTATAAACCATTTATAAGAGAGAACAATTGAGCAGAGAATTGATGATGATGTTAGGAATTATAAAATTATAAATTAAATTACTATTGCGATTTTACTGACTGTGGATAAAATTGGGTGAGTGAAAAAATAGATCGATAAATGATGGTTGAATCCTCAACTCTAAAAAAGCTTGATATTATGCGGTTTTTCGTAGGGATATCGAGATAGGGATGTTCTGGAAAATTTATTTATCGATCAATATATTTTATAATTCATTAATTCTCTTTATAAATAAATAAAAATTTATTAAATCATTCTAAAACATATTTAAAAAATATATAAAACCATGTATATTGATAAAAGATTTAGAAAAGGGGGATTACTTGTATGAAAAAGAATGTTTTCGTGGCAATGAGTTCTATCCTCGTTCTTGGTGCGGCACTCGCAGGATGCGGTGGCGGAAACCAGGCGGCACCAGCAGATAGCAATGCATCGGCAGGAAAGACAGAAAATTCTGCACCAGCAACTGGCCCTAAATTACTGAAACTGAACCTGCACTCCGAGCCACCAACAGCTGACCCAGGTATCGCGGAAGATACAACTTCCAGCACAATCATCACAGCTACCTTCGAAGGTCTGACTCGCGTTGGTAAAGACGGTAAATATGCTCCAGCAGCAGCAGAGAGCTATACTGTTTCTGAGGATGGTAAAAAATATACATTCAAAATCCGTGATAATAAATGGAGCAATGGCGATCCTGTATCCGCAAAAGATTTCGAATATGCGTGGAAACGCGCTCTTAATCCAAAAACAGCTTCCAACTATGCATACCAATTGTACTATGTGAAGGGCGCAGAAGCCTACAACAAAGGCAAGGGTAAAGTAGAAGACGTTGGCGTAAAAGCAGTTGACGATAAAACACTCGAAGTAGAATTGGCGAACCCAACTCCATTCTTCCTGGAGCTGGTTGCATTCAAAACATACTTCCCAGTTAATCCAAAAGTAGTAGATGGCAACGATAAATGGGCTACCGATGCGAAAACAGTTATTGGTAACGGTCCATTCAAAATGGATTCTTGGGAGCACAAGAGCAAGCTCGTAGTTTCCAAAAACGACAACTACTGGGATAAAGACAATGTAAAATTGGACAAAATCGAATTCTCCATGGTAGAGGATGAGAATACTGAGCTGTCCATGTACGAAAACGGTGAACTGCACTGGGCAGGTGCTCCAACATCTGCGTTGCCAACAGACGCGATCCCGGCTTTGAAAGAATCCGGCAAAATGACAACTCAACCAATCGCGGGTACTTACTTCTACCGTTTCAACACAGAAAAACCACCGTTTAACAACGTAAAAATCCGTAAAGCGTTTGCTTATGCGATCGATCGTCAAAGCCTGATCGACAACATCCTGCAAGCTGGTCAATTGCCTGCAACAGGCTATGTACCACCAAGCATGGCACTGAACAAAGACGGTTTCTACAAGGATAATGACATCGAGACAGCTAAGAAATTGCTCGAAGAAGGATTGAAAGAAGAGGGTCTCAGCAAATTCCCGGCACTTACTCTTTCCTTCAACACTTCCGAAGGTCACAAAAAGATTGCTGAAGCAATCCAAGACCAATGGAAGAAAAACCTCGGCGTAGACGTGAAGCTCGAGAACAAAGAGTGGAAGGTATACCTGGATGACGTACACCAAGGTAAATACCAAGTGGCTCGTGCAGGCTGGTTGGGTGACTTCAACGATCCAATCAACTTCCTGGAAATGTTCAAGGAAAAAGACGGCGGAAACAACGATACTCGTTGGGAAAATCCGAAGTACAAAGAACTCCTGAACCAATCCGCTCTGGAGCTAGACCCAGAAAAACGTAAAGCAATCCTGGCACAAGCGGAGCAAATCCTGATGGATGAAATGCCAATTATGCCAATCTACTACTACACACAATCTTGGGTGAAAGACGACAAGGTTCAAGACGTAATCATCGATGGTCTGGGTGCTGTAGACTACAAATACGCAGATATCGCAGAAAAGAAATAATAGCTATGCATGTAAAAGAAGAGCGGTGTTATACTCACCTCTCTTCTTTTTTTGTCTATATAATATCCAAATTTTTACACTTTTCATGTATACTAATTTTTGGAAGATTTTCATTAAGGAAATAGGGGTGTGTATGATGAAAAAGAGTGTTTTTCTGGCTTTGAGTTCAGTCCTCGTTTTCGGTGGAATGATGACAGGGTACGAAGGCGCTATCCAAGCAGCTGAACCTAAAGTTTTAAGAATGAATTTGCAAGGGGAGCCGCCTACAGCAGACCCAGGAATTGCGGAGGATACTACCTCTAGTACGATCATCACAGCTACATTCGAAGGTCTGACACGTCTCGGAACAGATGGAAAGCTGCACCCAGCCGCTGCTGAGAGCTTTACCGTTTCTGAGGATGGGAAGACTTATACATTCAAGATTCGTGAAGCAAAATGGAGCAACGGCGATCCAGTAACGGCATATGACTTCGAATATGCTTGGAAACGTGCTCTCGATCCAAAGACAGATTCCAGCTATGCATATCAACTGTACTATTTGAAAGGTGCAGAAGACTTCAACAAAAGGATTGGCAAGGCGGGAGACGTTGGCGTAAAGGCGATTGACGATAAGACGCTAAAAGTGGAACTGACAAACCCGACACCATTTTTCCCGGAGCTGGTTGCTTTTAAAACATACTTCCCAGTGAACAAGAAGGTAGTCGAAGGCAACAAAAAATGGGCTGACGAGGCAAAGACGGTTGTTGGCAACGGACCATTCAAAATGGAAACATGGGAACACAAGAGCAAGCTGACTGTTGTAAAGAACGAGAAGTACTGGGATAAAGCTAACGTAAAATTGGATAAGATCGAATTCACCATGATAGAGGATGAGAATACGGAATTATCCATGTTTGATAACGACGAACTGGATTGGGCTGGTGCTCCAAACTCCTCGCTGCCAACCGACGAAATTCCGGTTTTGAGGGAAGCTGGCATCTTGAAGACACAGCCAATCGCCGGTGCCTATTTTTATCGTTTCAATACAGAGCAAGCACCGTTTACCAACGCAAAAATTCGTAAGGCGTTCGCGTATGCAATTAAACGTGAAAGCATCACCACCGATATCCTGAAAGCTGGTCAAGTACCGGCAACAGGCTATGTACCTCCGAGCATGGCGTTGAACAAAGACGGTTACTTCAAAGATAATGACCTTAAAGTTGCAAAGAAATTACTGGTAGAAGGTATGAAGGAAGAGGGTATCTCCAAACTCCCGCCAATCACACTCATCTACAACACATCCGAAGGTCATAAAAAGATCGCAAAAGAAATACAGGCTCAATGGAAGAAAAACCTCGGTGTAGATATAAAGCTCGAAAATAAAGAATGGAAGGTATACTTAGAAGACGTTCACCAAGGTAAGTATCAAATCGCTCGTGGAGGCTGGTTGGGTGACTTCAATGATCCCATCAACTTCTTGGATATGTTCCAAGAAAAAAACGGCGGAAACAACGATACACGTTGGGAAAATCCAAAGTACAAGGAGCTCCTGAACCAATCTGCTCTGGAGCAAGACCTGGAGAAGCGCAAAGCAATTCTACTGCAGGCGGAGCAAATCCTGATGGACGAAATGCCAATCATGCCAATCTACTTCTATGCGAACTCTTGGGTGCAGAACGAAAATCTGAAAGATGTCGTGATGGATGGACTTGGGGATATTGACTTCAAATATGCGGATATCACCAAAAAATAAGAATGCAGGAGGAGAGGGCTATTTTCGTGTCCCTCTTCTTTTTTTTAGTCTCATGGACAAATGACCAATCCATTACGCCCTTGGCTACATAGAGTAAAAAGGAACTAACTGCAACCAGGGGGGATATTGATGGATATTGGTTCTTTGCTCAACATTGTCAAATCAATTCCTAAGGAAAAGCTGAGGACAGATGCGGGAATCAAGGAAGTCATTCGTGAAATGGCCAGAAAGTCAGGGAAAAAATTGACCGAGCAAGAGGTAAACAGTTATGCTGCGCAGTTTCGTCAGATGCAGAAAACAGAAAATGTCGGAAGCCTGTTGAATAAGCTTTCGAAAAAAGGTGTCACTGCAAAGGATTTGGAAAATATAAAAAAACGTTTTAGATAAGGGGGGAGAGTGAGGAGGGAGGTGGGATTATCGTTGAAAAAATGAAAGCGAAAAAGAAGCAGGCTGTCCCCAGGGGCAATTTGCAAGAATCAATCAACAAACTAGCGGATGCACAGCATGCAAATAATGCCCAAATGATGAGAGAAATGAGTCAGGTGAGACAGGAGCTACAGGATATGAAGAATACACTGGGGCGTCTCAAACAAGCACCTCCAAGAAGTACAGGAGAACGGCGAGGTCTGCTGTTTGGAGGACGACGGAATGCCGCTCAAGTGGAAGCAGTACCCCAACCACAAAAGCCTGCTATTTCTATCGAAGACTTACTACCGCTTTTACCGTATCTAGGCGACGCTATTCCCCAATTGAAAAACCCCAAGGTAGCCGACTCCATTAAGGTGCTGTCGAATCCAGCTGTGATTTCGCTGATCCAGCAATTTCTTGCTAACGGGGGCTTGAACATGATAAAAAAACCAGTTCAAGAAGTAAGTAGGCAAGAGAGAAGGGGATTTTTTCGATAACAAATGATTAGTTGCAAAGACTGTCTCGCGGGGCTTGCGGAGGCGGTCTTTTCATTTTGGTACCAAAAGACTATAAACTTTACAGATCATCGAGCGTCTAATAGAATGGTGAACGTTGCACATTGGCTGACGCCACATAACGAAGAAAACAGACATCACGGAGGAGGTCAGGATGAAGAGACGATTTTACCCTCTGCTTTTTGCATTGCTGGTCCTACTGCTAATCCCCGGTTGGGCGGTTGCAGCAAGCAGTGCTTCAGAGGAAGCTGTCAATCTCATGATTGGTGGACAAGCAGTGAATGCTGAAGTGCCGCCAGTCATCAAGAATGGACGCACGTTGGTTCCCGTCCGTGTCATCGCCGAAGGGCTAGGTGCAAAAGTGGATTGGAATGAAGCTACTCGAACAGCTGTCATTTCCAAAGGCACGCAGCAGCTCTCCCTTACACTTGACTCCAGTACGGCAATGTTGAACGGTAAACAAGTGAAGCTCGATACGCCGCCTGTTATTTCACAAAAGCGTATGTTGCTGCCACTGCGTTTTGTCGGGGAGTCACTTGGTGTTACAGTCGGGTGGGACAACAGCACACGAACTGTCATTGCAAACGAAACACCACAGGTAAAGCTGAATGGCAAGGCACCAACCCAGCCGATCAAGCTGTATCAAGTGGAAGACACGATGTACGCGTCCGCACAGGCTGTAGCTGAGCAAGTGGGACAAAAAGGCTTTGCGTGGAAACGACCTGAGCGCGGGATGACGATTGATGATCAGTTGGTCCTCCCATTACGTCAATTGGAGGACGAGCTTGGCGGGTCATTTGCGTGGGACAAGAAAAATAATCAGGTTGAGATCGATCGCCTCAATGTTTTGAAAGATGTATCTAAGGATGGCGACCGTGTTCGTATTGAAACGACCATACCTGTAATTCCTCAGTCCTTTGTGATGACAGGTCCTCACCGGATCGTCTTGGATCTCCCACAAACAGCATTGGATGATGATTTAGTCGAAGATCTAAAACGTCAAGACGAGAAAAATGATAGTGTAGGCGAATCCGAGGAAATAGCCTCCGCTGATGATGAAGACCAAGACAGAGATTCAGATTCTGATGAACAGAATCAGGCAGAACAAGCGAAAGAAGAACCTCTCATCGCTGACCTGCGTTACAGCCAATACAGTGCATCTCCTGACACGGTCCGCGTTGTTATTGAGCTGAACCAAAAGAGCACGTATGAGCTGGCTTACACGAAAGACGGTATCGAAGTAAAATTGACGCCAAAACCGAAGAAAACAGGCTACCTGATCGTTGTTGATGCCGGTCATGGAGGAAAAGACCCAGGCACGAAGGGCTCCGCTGGCAACAATGAAAAAGATTACAACCTGGCTGTCTCCAATAAGATTGTGGCTTTGCTGAAGCAATATCCAGAGTTTCAAGTCGTTCCCGTACGCACGACAGATGTGTTTTATGAACTGTCAGAGCGTGTCGCTTTTGCCAATGAGTTAGAAGCCGACATGTTCTTGTCTATTCATGCCAACGCATTCCCGAAACCGACGGCTGCAGGAACAGAAACTTTCTATTATAATGAAAACAGTAAAGACTTTGCCCAAGTGGTACATAAACATTTGCGTGGGGCAACGCAGTTCCCGGATCGAGGCGTCAAACAGAGTGGCTTTTATGTGATCAAAAACACGAAAATGCCTGCTGTGTTGACCGAGACAGGCTTCCTCTCCAATCCACAGGAGAACGCGCAGCTGACGAATCCGGCATTCCAAGATAAAATCGCGAAAGCCATTGTTGCGGCTATTCGTGAATACTACGAGTCTTATCAGTAAGGGGGCTTTTCACGATGAAAAAAAGTCGAGTGATCTGGATGGCAGCGTTAGTGATGCTGCTTTTGGCCGGATGTGGGCAAAACGCGACAGAAACACCACAGCCAACCACACCAGTAGAACAGCCATCTGGTTCAAACACTGATCCATCGACAACAGAGCCGACTCTGAAAAAGCAAATGGTCACCGTTTACTATTCGGATAATAATGTGATGGAGCTGCAAAAAGAAGAGCAAGAGATCACGTTTGCAGAAGATATCGAGAAGTACAAAAAGACACTTGCCCTGTTGGAGACACCTGTAAAGCCAGACGTGCACACTCCACTGTGGAAAGACTTCAAGTACCATTCGATCACAATTAATAAAGGAACCCTGACGATTGATGCGGATAGCAAGAATCAGTTCAATATGGGTTCAAGTGGCGAGACGATGGCTTTGGATGCGTTGAAGAATACATTCTTTCAGTTCTCGGAAGTAAAGGAAATTGTCTTCTTAGAGGATGGCAAGAAAGTAGAAACGCTGATGGGGCACGTAGATCTCTCTGAGCCACTGAAACGAGACAATTAATTCATCACCATAAAGGCGGCACATCCTGTTAATCGGGAAGTGCCGTTTTTTTCTCGTATCGTGGCTGGCGTGGGGAGAAGAATATTTCCAGTCTAGGCTCCAGGCTCCGTCCTGCTGGGGGCTGAGCTGTCCGCTCCGAAGCGATTAGCGGGGAAACGCAAAAGTGGTAGCCGCTACGTAGCGCGAGCACGTTGCGTTTCTTTTGCCCGCTAATCGCTTCTCCGCTCGGTTGGACTCCACAAGTCGCTACGCCTGGAAATATTCTTCTCTGTTGTGACTGATGACATCCTTACATTCTTTTAAGGCTTTTATAAACCGAATAGCACGGAAAGCTCGTAGAGGAAACAGGAGAAATAAGCGAAGATCTTTGGTACACCGACCGAGGCGTAATGAAAAAAAGCGAAACAAGCTTTTAGCGTCCACCTCTGAGACACCTCTTGAATGGACCACTTTGGACGCGGGTTTCGCTTTATTTCATGGAGACGGGCAGTGAATCCCTCAGCGGGTGGGACAAGAAGCTGAGCGTTTTCTCCTGTTTCCTCCTCTCCCCAACAGCCGGACAGCCGGACATCATTTTTTATGTTGGTGTTTCTTCCCGATCCGTGAAAAGAAACTTGATGGCATACACCCCAAACAAGCCTACCATCGTATACACGATTCGACTGACGATAGACTCCGCTCCACCAAACACGCTTGCGACTAAATCAAATTGAAATAACCCGATTAATCCCCAGTTCAGGGCACCAATGATCACAAAAAGCAAGGCCAGCCGTTCCACATGGACACCCCCACCAAAAGAATAGGGACAGTATTCCCATGCTTGCGCCGTTTTACAACAGGAACCTCTGCATCTTTAAGAAAGCTTTACATTCACAACATAATACGACAACATTCCCGCTGTATAGTTTGTACTTGTAAGAGAGAAAAAAACAAACCGAACCTTTTAAGGAGGATTTTCATCCAATGAAAAAACTCAGCAAAATGTTTATTGCGCTGACATGTGTAGGGGCATTACTCGCGGGGTGTGGAAGCGGCAACACTGCACAGACTCCAGCACCAGCGCAACAACCAGCTAAAGAGCAAAGCAACTCTGGTTCGACACCAAAAACTTCCGGTGAACCTGTAACAGCAGTGGGTTCTACCGCTTTACAGCCTCTGGTCGAGCAAGCGGCCAAAGACTTTATGGCAAAAAATGCAGGCGCACAAATCCAAGTACAAGGCGGAGGAAGCGGCACGGGCTTGAGCCAAGTAGCAAGCGGTGCAGCAACGATCGGTAACTCCGATATTTTCGCAGAAGAGAAAAAAGGCATTCCAGCAAACGAACTGGTAGACCATAAAGTAGCGGTTGTCGGTATGGCAGCAGCGGTAAGCCCGCAAGTAAAAGTAGACAACTTAACTAAGCAACAATTGATCGACATCTTCACTGGTAAAATCACCAACTGGAAAGACGTTGGCGGTGAAGACATGAAGATCACGCTGGTTAACCGTCCGAAATCTTCCGGAACTCGCGCGACATTCAGCAAATTCGCGTTGGATGGTAAAGAAGAAGCAGAAGGTATCACAGAGGATTCCTCCGGTACTGTTCGCAAAATCATTGCTGAAACACCAGGTGCAATTGGTTACTTGGCACTGTCCTACTTCAACGACTCTGTAAAAGCTCTGAAATTGGATGGTGTGGAAGCAAACGCAGAAAACATTACATCGAACAAATATCCAGTATGGGCGTACGAGCATATGTACACCAAAGGTGAAGCAGCTGGCGATGCAAAAGCGTTCCTGGACTTCATCCTGACTGACGAAGTACAAAAGAAAACTGTAACAGAATTGGGCTTCCTGCCAATCACAGATATGAAAGTGGAACGTGATGCAGAAGGCAAAGTAACACAAAAATAAGCGTTATCGTCAACAGCAAAATAGAGGGGTAGGGGGGCCTTCCCCTCATTTTGCTTGCGTACAGTCGTTTTCTTTCCAGGAGGGAGAACATGAGCCATCGTACTGAAGGGGTAAATAAAGAGCGTAAATCGATGATTGCGCAAAAAATGCTGACAACGAACAAGCGTCAAAAGACAGAGAATATTACCGGCAAAACCATCGCGATGATTTGTGCGGGTTTGCTCGTTATTGTTGTTTTATCGATCACCTATTTTATTGCTTCAAAAGGGCTGTCGACGTTCTTCATCGATGGGGTAAGCTTCAAAGAATTTTTAACGCATGACAAATGGGACCCAGAAGGTGAACCATCCGCGTATGGTGTGTTGCCCTTTATCCTCGGTTCGTTTTTCGTAACGGCACTGGCTGCTTTGATTGCCGCGCCACTTGGAATCGGCGCCGCTATTTTTATGACAGAGATCTTTCCTGGCTTCGGGAAAAAAGTATTGAAGCCGGTTATCGAGCTGTTGGTTGGTATTCCATCAGTCGTTTACGGTTATGTTGGACTAACTTTGCTTGTTCCATTTATTCGCGAACAATTTGATGTTCTTGGCTTCAGCTTATTGGCAGGGGGACTTGTTCTTGCCCTGATGATTTTGCCTACCATTACGAGTGTGGCAGCAGATGCAATTGAGGCTGTTCCGCAAGATTTGCGCAACGCTTCACTCGCGCTGGGTGCTACTCGCTGGCAAACCATTTGGAATGTCGTGTTGCATTCCGCGCTTCCTGGCTGTTTAACGGCCATTGTTTTGGGGATGTCTCGCGCTTTTGGAGAAGCTTTGGCTGTGCAAATGGTTATCGGTAACACAACGAAGCTGCCAGGCGGTTTGTTCGAACCGATCAGTACGCTCACTAGCGGTATTACATTGAACATGGGGAATACGATTCAAGGAACTCCGTATAACAATGCTCTCTGGTCAATGGCTTTGCTGCTCTTGGCGATGTCTTTCATCTTTATCGTGATTTTGCGCCTGTTGGGCAGAAAGAGGTTGGCAAAATAGATGAAAGCGAGACTGATGGACCGCGCTGCTACTGTTGTTTTGACACTGATTGCCGTACTGATTATTGGTACCTTGGTGGGACTATTGGGCTTCATTCTCTCTCAAGGTTGGCATAAGCTGAATCTCGACTTTTTGACCTCTCCGCCGGATATCGTCAATGCGGGTGGCGGGATTGGACCGCAGCTTTTCAACTCGTTGTACTTGCTGGTCCTGACCATGCTGATCGCGTTGCCGCTCGGAATCGGAGCAGGCATTTATATGGCCGAATATGCGCCGGATAACAAGATTACACAGTTTATCCGCATGAGTATAGAAGTATTGTCTTCCCTTCCGTCTATCGTAGTTGGTTTGTTTGGATTACTCGTGTTCGTAAATATGACAGGCTGGGGCTATACCCTGTTTGGTGGAGCACTTGCGCTGACAGTATTTAACCTGCCACTCTTGGTTCGCGTAACAGAGGATGCACTGCGCAACGTACCTCGCAGTCAAAAGGAAGCGAGTCTCGCGCTTGGTATTACCAAATGGCGTACCATCGTGTCTGTCATCCTTCCAGCAGCGCTCCCAGGGATCATTACGGGTGCCATTCTGGCATCAGGCCGTGTATTTGGGGAAGCGGCTGCCTTGCTGTTTACGGCAGGGATGTCTTCACCGAATCTGGATTTCACCGACTTCTCATTGAATAGTACGACCTCACCGTTGAACCCGTTCCGTCCTGCCGAGACATTGGCCGTGCATATTTGGAAGGTAAACAGCGAGGGGCTGACACCGGATGCGCGTGATGTCGCAGATGGCGCGGCTGCTGTTCTGATTATTGCCGTCTTGCTCTTTAACCTTTCCGCTCGTTGGTTCGGGAATTGGGTTTACAAAAAGATGACGTCAGGATCAAACTAAGAAGAGGTAGGTGGCAGCCATGTCCGTACTGACCATGCAAGAAACGATCATTCAGACGAATAACGTGAATGTATACTACGGAGAGAAGCAAGCCGTAAAAAATATATCAATGGATATTGAACGCAACTCCGTGACGGCCTTTATCGGTCCGTCCGGATGTGGGAAATCGACGCTTCTACGGAGCTTGAACCGGATGAATGATCTGGTTCCTTCTTGTCGTGTAGAGGGCTCCATTATTGTAGATGGTATCGACATTAACAGCTCGCAAGTAAACATCGAGAGTCTGCGCCAAGTGGTAGGAATGGTGTTCCAACGAGCGAATCCATTTTTCAAATCGATCTATGAAAACATCGCATTTGCACCTCGTTTCCACGGGATGACAAATAGACGTGATTTGGATGAATTGGTTGAGTCGAGCTTGCGAAAAGCAGCGCTTTGGGATGAGGTAAAGGATCGTCTTCGCGATTCAGCGCTCTCCCTTTCTGGTGGACAGCAGCAAAGGCTTTGTATCGCGCGTGCAATCGCGATGCAACCAACCATTTTGCTGTTGGACGAACCGGCTTCCGCTCTCGATCCGATCTCTACCATGAAAATCGAAGAGCTGGTCATGCAGCTAAAAGATGAGTATACGATCGTGATCGTTACCCATAACCTCCATCAGGCAGCGCGAATTTCGGAGAAAACCGCCTTCTTCCTGATGGGTGAGCTGATCGAGATGGAGGAGACGGGGAAAATCTTCACATCACCTGAGAACGAAAAAACCGAAGCGTATATTAGCGGACGTTTTGGTTGATAGAAAAATAATAGCCCTCCCGAGCACATGTGCTTGCAGGAGGGCTTTTTCTTATCATGATGAATGTCGGTGGAGAGAGGGACTGTCTTCCGCTCTGAAAAATTTGATCGCTTGCTCCAGATCCTCAACGATATCTGACAAACGCAGGGAGTCATCGAGAAATTGCTCCGATAAGGATAGACTTTCTTGATTGGCGGCTACGGCTTGCTGTGTGCCTGATACGACTTGCTGTGCAGACGCAGACAGATTGTCTACCCGCTGTGAAATGGCTTGGCTCTGTGTCGAGATTGTACCTGTGAGCGTTCTGATCGATTCAAATTGCGCAGTCAACGCTTCACTGAGCTGGATCGTGTTGTGAAAGATAGAAGCGGCCTGGTGCAAGGTTTGAATGCCATTTACAGTAGCGTGATCGGTCGTTTGCAAGCAGGCGGCTACATGCTCCATTCGTTCTTCCCCTGATTCAATTACCTTTTGAATGCGGGCCGATGCTTCTTCGGTCTGGTCGGACAGCAAGCGAATCTCGTCTGCTACGACGCTGAAGCCGATTCCGGCTTGTCCAGCCCTGGAAGCTTCGATTCGAGCATTGAAGGACAAAAGCTTGGTTCGCTTGGAGATGGCGGAAATCAGACCGAGCATTTCGTTGATGTCGCTCATGCTTTCTCTCATGGAGGACATGGCATGCATAGAAGCTTTCATATCCTCTGAGATACTGTGCATATTTTCTTTTAGCAAATCAATGGAGGTTGCTGCTTTCGCATTTTGCTGACGTGATTCCTGGCTCTGTACGATTGCTTTTTCCATGGAGTCTGTGATTCGAGACATTTCTTGCGTGATGCCGGCCATCGTGGCGTGGATATCATCGATCTGCTCCTGCTGGTTGTCCATTTCTTGGGCAAGTCGCTCTGTTACGGATACGACTTCTGACTGCATGGCGTGAGAATGGCGAGAGCCTTTTCCCACATGATCGGCTACTTGTTTGACGTCTGAGATGACATACTGGATTTTACCGATGATCGTCCGGATTTGTTCACTCATTCGATTGAAGCTGTCGGCCAACTGGCGAATTTCATCATTGCTTTGTACGTGCATGGTTTGCAGGAGATCGCCCTCGCTAAAGGCGGACATTTTTTGTTGTGCTTCTTTAATCGGCTTGATGATTCGACGTACGTACACATACAGCATGAGTGCGAGTGCAGCGAGTCCGACGAGTGAGACGGCCAAAATGGTTAGCTGAAGGCGACGGACCTCTTGTTTTACCTCGGATACCGACTGTGCGACGATCACTCCCCATTTTAGGGAGGGGTCAAATTGATAGGCGGCAAAAGAGTCCACTCCATTAATCCTGCTCGGTTCGTAGCCAGATTGACCAGCGATGACGTTTTGCACGATCGCAAGCTCTGAGAGAAGAGGGCGCTGCAACGCGTAGGACTGATCGGGATGAGCGACCAGCTTGCCTTGTTGATCAACAATCATGGCATATCCAGTTTCCCCTAGTTTAATCTGCCCGATGGATTCGCTCAGCTTCGGGACAGAGACAAATGCCACGACGACGCCTACGGGCTCCTCGTCTTCATTGCGCAAAGGGAGTGAGACGGCGATCTTGGGAAACTCCGTCTCTGAAAACTGGAAGACATCTGAGACAAAAATCCCCTGCTGTGGTAGATTCAATGCGCCCTCATACCAGTCCATTTTTCGCGGATCGTAGGAACTGTCGAGGGGTGATCCTGGAAAGGTTAAATACCGTCCGTCTGTGGTGACGATCTGTAACTCAGAAATCGTAGGATTGCTGGCAGACATATCTGTAAAAATGCCAAAGATCTGACTGTTGGTAACCGTGCTGTTTTTATAAGTGGAAGCAAATGATTGCAAGGCGGTTACGATGTCATAGACCCTGCTATGTACTTTCTGTAGAGCTGCACCTGATGCCTCGTGTAATTGCTGCTTTGTTTTTTCATTAAGCGTGGCTTCGGATTGATAGCTGATGAAGAAAGCGGCGATTGCCATCATGCAGACTACCATCCCCATAATGCCTGCGAACAGCCTGGTGAAAATTGAACGGTAATGAAACGACGAGTGACCCCATAGTTTTCTTATGTCTGGCATTCATTGTTCTCCCCTTATTCGTCAAAACGTTCAGCTTCATTGTAGGGGGTACTTAGGGGGGCGTATATGCTTTACCAGCAAGATTTACCATAACTTAATGTAAAATGACCTATGTAAAAAGTCCCAAAACAAAAACTTTATCGAAACTTAATAAACATCACACGGAACCCTAACATTGGTGCGCTATAGTGGGGAAGTAAAAGGACGTAACAATCACGAAGGAGCGAAGACCGTATGAGCGTTATTTCGGTGAGAGAGTTGAATCTCTTCTACGGTAATAAGCAAGCTCTCTATCATATAAATCTGGATGTAGAGCCTGATTCCATTACAGCATTAATTGGTCCGTCCGGCTGCGGTAAGTCTACATTTTTACGGACGTTGAATCGAATGAACGATTCAGTACCGAACACCAAAATTACGGGAACGGTAAAAGTGTTCGATGAGGATATTTATAGCTCTCGCGTAGAGGTTGAGCGACTTCGCAAAAATATCGGCATGGTGTTTCAGCATCCGAATCCTTTTCCGAAGAGCATCTATGACAACATCACGTACGGGCCGAGACTCCATGGCATGAACGATCGTAACAAGCTGGACGAGTTGGTAGAGACAAGCCTCAAGGCAGCAGCCCTTTGGGATGAAGTGAAGGATGTACTGAAAAAGCCAGCAACAGGGCTTTCGGGTGGGCAGCAGCAACGCCTCTGTATCGCACGGGCACTCGCTGTTCAGCCACAGATCATTTTGATGGATGAGCCAACCTCTGCCCTTGACCCGATTTCTACTGCGAAAATCGAAGAGCTGTTGGAAGAACTGAAGAGCCGTTATACGATTGTAATCGTGACGCACAACATGCAGCAGGCAGCACGTATTTCCGATAAGACTGCGTTTTTCTTGAATGGAGAGCTAGTCGAGTTTGACAGTACCCCGACGATCTTCCAAAATCCTCGTGACAAAAGAACAGAGGATTACATTACCGGACGTTTCGGATAATTCAATAGGCTTGATGGTAGGAGAGCGGACTTTTCGAGGTCCGCTCTTTTTAATTTTAAAATGTTTATAACTGTAGCCCAAATCTCTTTAACTCAATGAAAATACCTTCTAATCGTTTCCCTTTCTCCGTTAACGTATATTCCACACGCGGAGGGACTTCTGGAAACACCTTCCTTTCCAATATGCCGTGCTCCTCCAATTCTTTAAGTCTGAGCGACAGTGTTTTCGGACTAATCCCATCCATGGATTTCAGCAGGTCGCTGAAACGCAGCGTTCCTTCGATAAGCAGGTCCCGAATAATTAAAAAGGTCCATTTAGTCCCTATAACGTCAAGTGTTTTGGCAATGGGGCAAGGTTGGCCCGGGGTTCCTTTGTTCAGTTCGATTGGCTCAAGAACATTCATCGGAATATCCTCCAAAAATTTTTTGTGATTCTTTGGCCCAGTATAGCGCAATACTATCTTTTCGGAAACTATATGAATTAAATATCACTACTTCCATAAATGAAGTTAGTGTATTTACAATATCAATGTGAACCGATACTTCCACTCTAAATAAGGAGTTGATCCGAACAACATGATTCCACGCACCAAAAAAATGAGTTCGATAGCTGGTATTGCTGTCATCTTCGGGACGATGCTGTTCGCAACAGCATGCGCGAATGATTCGAAAACGTCAGCTTATGAGAATCAAACTGCTGAGTTGTCCGTCAAGACAGACGTTCAACTATTGAAGGATCTTCCTCAACCCGTTTCAATGATGATTGATTCCTCATTGAACGCAACAGAAGCTACCGAAATGGTACAGGCCGCTCAACGTTTCTACGGATTCTGGAACACGGGGAACGAGGATCTCATTGCACAAACCGTTTCTCCAAGTTTCATGGATAACACGTTGCCGAAAGGAAGACCTCAAGGTCCCGATGGCCTGTTATTGGCTTCTCGCAACTTCCGTAAAGCAGTTCCCGACTTGCAATGCAAAATTGAGGATTTATTGGTAGTAGGGGACAAGGTGACAGCTCGTCTTTCCTTTACGGGTACGAGCAAAGGCGAGTTTATGGGAAAACCTTTGACCGGGAAACCCATTCAATTTATGGCGATCGATGTTTTGCGGATCAAGGATGGGAAGCTTGTGGAAGACTGGCATCTGGAAGACAATTTAACCTTTATGCAACAAATTGGCGTCGTAAAGGAGATGTAAAAAATGAAAAAAATCCTAATCATCAATGGTCACCAAAAATATGGTTCATCAGAGGGGAAACTGAACCAAACGTTGATGGATCATATGGTGAGTCTGCTCGAGAAAGAGAACCATGTGCGAACTACTATTATTGAAAATGGATACAAAATCGAAGAAGAGCACGAGAAATTTCTTTGGGCAGACATGGTCATTTATCAAACCCCCATCTACTGGTTCAGTGTCCCTGGGTTACTGAAAACATATATGGATGAAGTATTTGCGTACGGATTGTTTTTCAAGGGTGCGAATCAATACGGAAGAGGCGGTTTATTAACCGACAAAAAATATATGTTCTCGACGACTTGGAATGCTCCAGAAAAAGCATTTAACGATCCAACCCAATTTTTTAAAGGGGAAAGCTTGGAAGATGCAATCAGCCATTTGCACCGCGTACAGGAATTTTTGGGCATGCAACCTGTAAAGAGCTTTGCTTGCTATGACGTCATCAAAAACCCGCAGATCGATCGATTTGTATCCGAACTCGAGGCGCATCTCAAACAAGTATTGAGTTTCTAAATGAAAATCTCAAAGGAAAGGGGAGAGATCCTATCATGTTGCACAATCAAAAGATAGTCATCATCGGCGGAAGCTCTGGAATTGGTTTGGAGACAGCCAAACAGGCAATAGCACTAGGAGCTGAAGTGATCATTGCCAGCCGTTCCGAGGATAAATTGCAGAAGGCAAAAGAGAGTCTGGGTTCCAAAGCCTCGGCGTATACACTGGATACCACCGATGAGCAGCAAGTTCAGGCCTTTTTTGAAAAAGTAGGCACGTTTGATCATCTGGTCGTCAGTGCGGCTGAAACATCTGGCGGTTCATTCCTTCAAACGGATACAGCCCAAGCGCGGAAGTTGTTTGATAACAAATTCTGGGGCCAATACTACGCGGCGAAGTACGGAGCGCCAAAGATTTCAACAAACGGTTCCATCACCTTATTCTCCGGAGTCGTCGCCTACAAAGCGATGATTGGTTCGTCTGCGCTTGGTGCAGTCAATGCGGCGGTTTCGAATCTGGGGCAAACCCTCGCCTTGGAACTGGCACCAATCCGTGTAAATATCGTTTCACCTGGCATTATTGATACGCCATCACGCAGTAAAATGCCGGAAGACGTGCGCAATAATTTCTATGCAACATTGGCAGACAAGCTCCCTGTGAAACGAGTTGGACAAGCGCAAGACGTCGCACAAAGCGTACTATACCTGCTCAAAAATAGTTTTGTAACCGGCACTGTTCTGCATGTAGAAGGTGGCCACATTTTACTTTAAAGGATTCCATTACCGGACGTTTCGGATCATTTTAATTTGTAGTATGGTAGGAGAGCGGACTTTTCGAGGTCCGTTCTTTTTGGTTTTTGGAAAGGAGATACATGCAGTGGTTTGGATTTCATTTTTTCTTTTTCTGATCACGTTGACATTGGTCATCTGGCAACCGCGGGGGCTGTCGATTGGCTATCCGGCTGTCGGAGGAGCACTGTTGGCTTTGGCGATCGGGGTAGTCACAATAGCGGATGTCGCAGAGGTCACCTCGATTGTCTGGAATGCAACGCTCGCCTTAATCGGAATTATCATCATTTCACTTGTATTGGACGAAATCGGTTTTTTTGAATGGGCTGCGCTCCATATGGCTCGTTTTGCCAAAGGAAATGGGCGGCTTATGTTCGTTTATGTCATCCTGCTTGGTTCACTCGTATCTGCCTTGTTTACGAATGATGGGGCAGCCTTGATCCTGACACCGATTGTGTTGGCACAGGTGCGGGCACTAAAGCTGGATGGGAAAACGGTTTTGGCATTTGTCATGGCGAGCGGATTCATTGCTGATACGAGTTCTTTGCCCTTTGTGATTAGCAATCTGGTGAATATTGTTTCAGCTGACTATTTTGATATTGGCTTTGCTGCGTATGCGGCCAAAATGATCATTCCGACTTTGTTTTCGATTGGTGGAAGTCTGCTGGTTTTGTACCTTTATTTTCGCAAAAGCATCCCGGCGCAGATTGATCTTTCCCATCTGAAAAATCCGGAGGAAGCGATTCGCGACCACAGAATGTTTCGCTTGGCGTGGCCGATTCTTGCAGTCTTGTTGATTGGTTTTTTTATAAGCGAGTCCATCCATACGCCCGTTTCTATCATTATTGCGGGGGCAGCCATCATTTTTTGCCTAGCTGCAAGAAAAAGTGAAGCGATCGCCATGCGGCGGATTATGAAAGAAGCGCCGTGGGTAGTCGTTATTTTTTCGATTGGCATGTATGTCGTGGTGTGGGGGCTGCACAACGCGAGATTGACTGACTTAGTCAAGGACACCTTGGATTGGTTCATGGCGCATGGTTTATTGGCAACGACCTTGGGGACGGGCTTTCTCGCTGCTGTTCTTTCCTCTGTCATGAACAACCTTCCGACAGTGATGTTCAACGCACTCGCGATTGCCGGGACACAGGCAGACGGATTGTTGCGGGAAGCCATGATCTACGCGAATGTGATCGGGAGCGATTTGGGGCCGAAAATGACCCCGATTGGATCACTGGCGACCTTACTCTGGTTGCATGTTTTGGGACGTAAAGACGTGACAATTACGTGGGGACAGTACTTTCGGACGGGGGTTATTTTGACCGTACCGACATTGACGGTAACCTTGCTTGGATTGTATCTGACATTGGTTTATTTTTCATAGGGAATGAAAAGCCTGCTGGTTAATAGTCAGCAGGTTTTTTCTATTCATCACGCTGCTCGCAGTGAAATAGGCAGAATAGGACCTGGCACAGACGGAAAAAATAGGCGCAACGTACGTAAAAAGGAGGATGTTTCCATGTGGCATGGCTGGCCGATCGAACGCGTACTGATACTTTTTGCTGGATTGGCGTTTGCCCTGATTGCGGTTCAGGTCACGCTTTTTCACTCCAGACAAAACTTCCGACATTGGGCAATGTGGATTCCCGTGCTTGAGCTCCCTGTATTTGCGGTTACTGCTATTGTTTTATCGTTTGTGAATGCGGGTTGGCTGCGTTGGGTGTTTGCTTTGATGATGGTGGTCGGCATGGCTGGTGGTTTGTACGGGGCCTATTTGCATACGGTAGGGGTTGGGCAGCGTGTGGGAGGTTATTCGCAAGGTCAAAATTTTCTCGTGGGTCCTCCTGTGATTCTTCCATTACTGATCACCGCAATGTCAGCATTAGGGCTTCTTGCGCTGTTTTGGTAAAAATCGTTTTCGAAGGGGTGAGAGGACATGGAGAAGCCTGGACGTTACCCATCCTATGATGTTTGGGACCAGCATACAGAGTGGGATGCTCACACAAGGAAAGTAGTAGGGGCCAGACGAATGCCCGCGATTGCCAATCAATTTTTTACGAAGCCTGAATCCTTGCTCTTACAAACAGTTGTAGGCGTATTGGTCCATGATCACCGTTTGGAGGTGCTGACCTTTGTGGTCGAGCATCTGGATAATACGACGGCTAGTAATATTGGCGAGTCGCAACGAAAGGTCGGAGTTCCACCCCAAAAAGAGCTCTATCGCTCGGGCTTGAAAGGGATTGATGCGGAGAGTCATGCTGCTTATGGAACAGATTTTGTTGCGTTGAAGCTAGACCAGCAGGAAGCCGTTCTTCAGCACGTCGCGAATGGGGGTATCCAAAACCAGGAGGCGTGGACAGACATGGCTCCCGCAGATTTTTTCAAGCGGTTGCTGCATGACACAGTTAGTGCGTACTATTCACATCCGTTGGTTTGGTCGGACATCGGCTACGGCGGACCCGCTTATCCGCGCGGCTATGTACGGGTGGAAAAAGGATTGACGGACCCATGGGAGGCAAAAGCAAATGACGAGTCATGACCATCGTACGATTACTCATCGCCCCACTCCTGTGGATCAAAGAAAATACGCCGATGACGCAGATGTATGCATCGTAGGTGCTGGAGCGGCAGGAGGCGTACTGGCTTATGAGCTGGCAAAGGCCGGGTTGCGTGTAGTCGTACTGGAAGCAGGGCCGTTTTGGGACCCTCAACATGATTTTGCCAGTGATGAGCTGTCGATGCGGAGATTGGCCTGGCAGGAAACAAGGCTGGTAGCAGGCAATGATCCACTGCGTTTGGGACATAACAACTCAGGACGGGGAATTGGGGGAGGCACCGTGCATTTTACGGGGGTGTTCCTGCGTTTCCACGAGAGTGATTTTAAGACGAAGACCGTAGACGGCGTAGGGGAAGACTGGCCGATTACGTATCAGGACCTTGCTCCATATTACGACAAGATTGAACGGGAGATTGCGGTCTCAGGTCCCAATCATTTTCCGTGGGGTTCCTTTCAAGGCCCGTATCCGTACCCCGTTCGGGAGCCAATCAGTGCCAATGCCCAACTGTTCCGGGAAGGGTGCGAGAAGCTGGGGATCGAGAGTGTGGTCGCCCCTCTGGCGATTTTATCGGCCCCCTTTGATGGACGTCCTCCCTGTATTAATCGTGGCTTTTGCAATCAAGGGTGCATGCCGAATGCCAAATACAGCGGGCTGATTCATCATATCCCCAAAGCGATAGCGGAGGGGGCAGAGGTGCTGTCCGACTGCATGGTGACGGAAATTTTGATGGCTGGAGACCGGGTCAGTGGCGTGTTGTTCAACCATAATGGTTTGACGCACAGGCAAATGGCTCGTGTGGTCATTTTGGCCGGGTTTGTGGTGGAGACTCCCAGATTGCTACTCAGTTCGGCGAATGCTCAGTTTCCGCAAGGGTTGGCGAATTCGAGTGGATGGGTAGGAAAAGCTATTATGCCTCACTCCAGTCATGATGTATACGGACGACTCCCGGAGGAAGTGCGATTGTATAAAGGGACACCTGTCCTTGCTCTGACCCAGCATTTTTATGAGACGGAACGGGAACGAGGATTTGCCCGCGGATATACATTGAGTGCACACGGGGCACGTCCAGTCGGGATGGCGGCTGCTATTGCTGCCGAGAGGGAAGACGGCTCGTATTTATGGGGAAAACAGCTTCGAGAAACCATGCTGGATTACAATATGTATGCGCGGATCACCTTGGTCGGGGAAGTGTTGCCTCATCCCGATAACAGAGTGACGCTCTCTGGGGAAAAAGATGAATACGGAATGCCGATCCCTACGGTAACGTTTAGTTATCAGGAGAACGACAAACAACTGTACAAGCATGCTATTGGGCAAATGAACAGGATTATAGGGGCGATGGGTGGGCAGCCAGAGCATGTGGTATCGGATACCGCTCATCTCATGGGGGGATGCCGAATGGGGAATGACAGGGAAACCTCTGTTGTGAATGAATATGGGCAGTCACATGACATACCCAATCTTTTCATAACGGGTGCTTCTACGTTCGTTACCTCGAGTGGCAGCAACCCGACAAATACAGTCATGGCGCTGGCTGCGCGCACTGCAGACAAGATCATTGAGGCGATGAAAAAGCAAGAGGTATAAGCAGGGTTCACATAACTTTTGCGTTCCTATCTTCCCCATCATATAAGCCATATAGTATACTGATAAACAGATATGTAAGGCAAAGGTGGGTATCCTTATGGAAATGGATTTGATGCAGGTTCTGTTTTTGTCAGAGACTTATAAGCTACTTGGTGACAAGACGCGCTTGACGATCATGGCTCTCCTGCAAGTACAGTCCTTATGTGTCCGTGATCTCGTGGAAATTTTGCAAACTTCCCAGCCTTCTGTTTCTCAGCACTTGGCTAAGCTCAAAACTCATGGTTTGGTCAAAGAGCGTCGGAAGGGACCGTGGGTATATTACTCCGTTAATACAGAATGCGGTCCTGAAGTTAAGCAAATTTTGTCTAACTTGCCGGATATGTCGCCAATCGTCAAACAAAAATCAGTTGCAAGTGAACCTTCATTTGGCTGATCAGTCGTAAAAAGCGTTGGATCAATTGAGATCCAACGCTTTTTTTAGTTCTTCCTTGTCAAATCCATGGATGACCATTTGCTCGCCGTTTTCCTTTTCAATGTAGGTTACAGGTGTCATGCTGGCGCCTAATTGAATAGCTTCCTGGAAATAAGCCTCGTTTTTTCGGATGTCTCTGTCTTCGAAAGCAATGTTGTTTGAAGTCAGCCACATTTTTTCTTCCTGACAAGGACCGCAAGTGACTTGGGTATAGATAATAACCTTGTGAGCCATACAGAATTGCTCCTTTCAAAAGCAGAGTAGAAGCCTTGCTCTTTCCAATATGAATGATCGTTCGCGACAAAGCAAGTCAACAACAGCACAATTTGGGAAAATAAGGATGGATACGCACATAGGGGGCTGTACAAATTATATTCAGTGACGTCGAGGAGGTGAAAGTAACGATGCCTAAACAAAACAAACAAGCGGGTATGGGCAAAGCGAACCAAGCTAGCCAAGCAGCAAACACTGCGACTGAATTCGCAAGTGAAACAAACGCAGCAGAGGTTCGTGGTCAGAACCAACAATCCGCACAACGCGCTGCTTCCCAAGGCGCTGCGACTGAGTTCGCAAGTGAGACAAATGTTGCGGAGGTTCGCCGTCAAAACCAACAATCGGCTGCACAACAATCTTCTGGCCAAGCTACTGAGTAGGAGCCAGCGGAAAAAGGCCCTCGCAATTTGCGGGGGTTTTCCTATTTTTTCGGAAAGTCTATGCGTGGAATGTGGTTTCTATCCTTGCACTTGCAAAAGCGTGGAAGTGGATGATACTGTGATTCGTAAATCCGCCCACTAGGAGGCAATTGCTCATGATCATTGGAACAGGCGTAGACATAGTGGAAATAGAGCGCATCGCTACTTTGATAAAAAGACAAGAGAGTGCAATCAAACGCTTTTTGACCACAGATGAACAACAGCTCTTGCATGGAAAGACAGAGACGAGACAGGCGGAAATGGTTGCAGGCAGATTTGCTGCCAAGGAAGCGGGAGCAAAAGCTCTTGGCACAGGCATTGGAGCCGTACTCAGCTTTTTGGATATGGAAATCCTCCCGAATGATTCGGGCAAGCCGATCATGACCATAAAGCACGAGGTGTACAGCAAACTCGATCTGGACCCCGCTCTCGTCCATATTCATGTGAGCATTTCGCATAGCCAAACGCATGCGATTGCGCAAGTCATTGTAGAACAACGATAGATGTTTTGAACAACCTCGATAAACTTGTCTGCATATTGGGACGAGGATGGACATACATTTATATCGCGTAGATCAGGAGGGACTACCTGCTCTTACACAGGAAGGCTAAGTCTGTAGCCGATCCAAGCGATATATCGCCAACTTCGTATCCATTTGCAACCATTGACACGATGTGCGCTGCATGGGCGAGAGACTGACAGATTTCCCAGGAAATAGACAGGGATGCCCTTCTTTGTCGAAAATATTGACAAGGAGGAGTTCATTGAATGAAACGGGTAGCTTTACCACTGGTGTTATTGTTGGTTTTCACCCTGTTCCTTGGCGGTTGTTTCGGTCAGAAAACACCAGAAGATGTGGTGAGCGACCTGAACGGTACGCTGGGAAAAATGTCTGGGTACAAGTCTCAGGCTGTTTTGACCATGCAGACAGGCTCTACCCCCATGGAGTACGATGTTCAGGTCTGGTATGAAAAGCCAACCAACTATCGGGTAGCTCTCACCTCGAAGCAGCGTGGCATTACACAAATCATCTTGCGAAACAATGAAGGAGTCTTTGTACTGACCCCGCATCTGAACAAGAGCTTCCGCTTCCAAAGTGGCTGGCCTGAGAACAACGGACCGTTGTATCTATACGAAACACTGGCCAAGAGCATTATCGATGACACTGAGCGCCAAATGAAGATGGAAGAAAAACAGTATGTATTCGAAGTGAAAGCGAACTACAGCGGTAATCGTTCTTTGACCAAGCAAAAAATTTGGCTGACAGAAGATTTCAAACCGACGCACGCCGAAATTATGGATGCTAGCATGAATCCGCTCGTACGGATTGATTTCACTGATTTTTCGTTCAACCCTATGTTTGACAAAGATGCCTTTGACAAAGAGCGCAACATGACAACGAGCTCGTTGACAACGATCCCAACAATGGCGAAAACAAATGGACAGGTCATGAAACAGCCGAACAGCCAATTCGGTGTCATCGTCCCTACGTATATGCCAGAAGGGGTTAAGCAAGGAGATATTGAGCCAGTTACCCGTGATGGGGAGAGGAAAGTCATCTTGACCTACAAAGGGGCCTACAATTACAAGGTAATCGAAGGACGCCCGACAGCAGCATCTGTGTCGTATGAGCAAGGTATGCCTGTGAACCTCGGCTTTACGGTGGGTGTGCTTGCGCAGACAGGTGAAAATCAGCGACTGCTGACGTGGGAGCTCGACGGCATCGAGTATACAATCGCGGGGGATCTTCCTGAGGAAGAAATGGTGAATGTCGCACAGTCGACATATGGTCTCAGCGCAAAATAAAAGTGTGGGAGAGGGGACGGTGAATGCCGTCCTCTTTTGTTTTTGCTTTGGAAAGTGGCTGTAGCGGAGGGGAAGAAGCGCATTTCCAGTCTACGCTTCGGCCTACGCCCTGCAAGGAGTTAGACTGTCCGCTCCGGATTGAATGTCGGGAGCGCTTCAAACGTAGAAGTTTCGATGAAGTAGTTCATAAGTAAAGCTGAAATTCCCCGACATTCAATCCTACGCTCAGGTGGGCTCCAGAGGCGCTTGGACTGGAAATGCACTTCTTCCCAAGTGACTTTGTCCCACTATTTGAGAAAAATACCTCCCTGTTGATACTCAAAGGATGATCTTCCTAAGTTTTAAAGAGAGCGATGAATCCAAAAAGCTGGCGAAAAGAAAAAGCACAGGGCTCGCAGACCTTGACAACGCCTACCCAGTCGGAACTCCAAAAAGGGGACCCGCTTGTCGAACACTTCTTCCTTGAGAAACGTCCGCCCGTAGGGTGGCTTTGGCTCGACGGTCCTCTTTTTGCAGTGGAGACGGACAGTCAATCCCCCACGCTGGCGTGTCAGAGTCGAAGAGAACTGTGCTTTTTCTTTTCCTCCACCATGTTGACTCAAACCAAAATGCCTTTCATAGTTTTTTACGATTTTCCCTCAAGTTTTCCTTTTTTCTCAAACGGGAATCTAAAAATACCCATGTACACTTGGTCTTGTACCAAAGAGGCAGCACACTTCACGAGAAAAGACGAAAGGGTTGAGTGTATATGTTTAGCAAAACGAAAATGGGAATGTTGATGGGAACAATGGCAGTGGTTCTGAGTCTGGGTAGCATAGGCGGAGCAATGGCAGCCGATTCAGCAAAACCAGCTTCATTGAATAAACCGGCAGAAGTAAAATTCAAAACAGGCAAGATGGGCCACCACGGTGGAGTGGGCTTCAAAGAAAACTTCAAAGAAAATACAGAGCTGCTCTCGCTGTTGAAGCTGGATGCTGACAAGCTGAAAGAAGAGCTTGCGGCAGGGAAAACACTCGCAGCGATTGCACAAGCCCAAGGAGTCGACACTGCCGATGTCGTAGCACTTCTGGTTGAACAGCAAGAGGCCAAACTGAAGGAAGCAGTAGCAGCAGGCAAGCTGAAGCAGGAGCAGGCAGATAAGCTGTCTGAAAATCTGAGCGATCGCGTAAAAGAACAGGTAGAAAACACGAAACCGGATAAAGGCTTCGGCAAAGGTGGCTCAGGCAAAGGTGGCTTCATCGGTGGCTTCGAGAAAAACGAAGAACTGCTGTCCCTTTTGAAACTGGATGCAGCTAAATTCCAAGAACAACTGAAAGCGGACAAATCGCTGGCTGCTATCGCAGAGGCTCAAGGCGTATCTGTGGATGATCTGGTGGATTTGTTGGTAAAACAACAGGAAACCAAGCTGAAAGAGGCGGTAGCGGCAGGCAAGCTCACGCAGGAGCAAGCTGACAAGATGAATGAAAATGCGAGCCAGCGAGTAAAAGAAATGGTGCAAAATACGCATCAAGGACGTGGACCAGGTAAAGGAATGGGCTTCGAGAAAAATAATGAAGAACTGCTGTCCCTCCTCAAGTTGGATGCAGACAAACTGAAGGAAGAGCAAAAAGCAGGGAAATCGCTGGCTACCATCGCAGAAGCGCAAGGTGTATCCGTGGATGATCTGGTAGCGCTTTTGGTCAAACAACAAAAGGCCAATCTGAAAGAGGCGGTAACCGCCGGGAAGCTGACACAGGAACAAGCTGACAAAATGAATGAGAATGCCAGTGAGCGGGTAAAAGAAATGGTGCAAAACACGCATCAAGGACGTGGACCGGGTAAAGGAATGGGCTTCGAGAAAAATAATGAAGAACTGCTGTCCCTCCTCAAGCTGGATGCAGACAAACTGAAGGAAGAGCAAAAAGCAGAGAAATCGTTGGCAACCATCGCTAAGGAGCAGGGCGTAGAAGTGGATGACGTCATCGAGCTCTTGGTAGGTCAGCGCGAAGCCAAGCTAAAAGAAGAAGTAAAGGCAGGCAAGCTCACACAGGAGCAGGCAGACAAACGCAGCGAGGAATTGACAGCGATGGTGCAAAAGATGGTGGATGGCAGCTTTGAAAAAGTCGTTTTCCCAAGACATGAAAAAGAGGGAAAAGACCAGGAGAAAACAATGTAGAAAAGTCAGCAGGTGGGAGCTAATCCCATCTGCTTTTCTATTTTCTCGGGATTGGTCGATGAGGGTCGATTTGTACATAAAAACCAACGTGCGAATGAGGTGAAAGGACAATCCGCGAATTGACACACAGCGGGAAAACACGATACATTCAGAGTAACTTATTGAATGAGGTGGCATGCTTTACATGAAGAAACCGTCTAACGAAGTTTTGTACGAGGAAGCATCGACCTACAAAGACATGCTCCTGCGAAAAAGCTGGAAAATGCGCATTAACGAGACTGTCATGTTTGTACTGGGGATGATGATTCTCGCTCAATTTTTCCCGACCAATGACACGAGATTCAAGGTGCTTGTTTTCGCCATTGCCATTGCTGTTGTTGGATTGTCTCCGTTTCTGTACAAATCGGTATTTCGTCCGGTGTACAAGCTGACCAAGACCCACCTGATTATTTCCATGTCAGGACAGGAAAAGAGCTACCCGCTGTCTGAAGTCGAGCAAATTTATGAAGGCCGTCATTTTTATCGTGTAGGCGGCAAAAAGGAATCACTGATGGTTTCCAGGCAATTTCTCAGTCATTTAAATGAACGCTTGTTTTACTATAAAAAAGGGAACAAGAGGAGATAGGAATGAAATCGTTTTGTCGTGACACTTGGGTAGAGGTTGATTTGGATGCCATCCGGGCGAACCTCGAGACATTCAAACGCCATTTGCCAGAAAAAACGGGTATTATGGCTGTTGTGAAAGCAGACGGGTATGGTCATGGCGCTGTCCATGTTGGAAAAGAAGCGTTGGCGAGCGGTGCAGATTCACTTGCAGTCGCATTGCTCGATGAAGCGCTTATTTTGCGGAGGGCAGGGATCACAGCGCCGATTTTAGTGTTGGGATACACACCTGTCGAATCCATTGTCACTGCAAGCGAGCTGGAAGTGGAGTTAACCGCTTACAGCGTCGAATGGATCACGGAAGCGAACGACATTCTTCAGAAAAATGATCACAAGCCTATCGGGATTCATGTAAAGACCGATACGGGCATGGGACGTTTGGGCGTTCGGACAAAGGAAGATTTACTTGCGGTTGTAGATGCCCTTGAAGAATGCTCTAAGCTGAAGTGGACAGGTATTTTTACGCATTTTGCCTGCGCGGATGAACCAGATACAACCCATGTGCGACGACAACACGACTTGTTTCAATCCTTTTTGCAAGCGCTGCGTGAAGCAAATAAAACATTGCCGTCCGTCCATTGCTGCAATACGGCGGCGGCAATCGCATTTCCCGATTGGGGGTATGATACGATTCGTTTAGGCATAGGTTTATACGGATTGTATCCTTCTTTGTACATGAAAGAACGTGCGGATGTCATTCTTGCCCCTGCCCTGGCGCTCAAGACCAGAATTGCCCACGTAAAGAAGGCAGATGAGCCATTCACGGTCAGCTATGGTGCTACGTATGCAGCAAAGCCTGACGAATGGATTGCAACGCTGCCGATCGGATACGCAGATGGCTATTCTCGCCTTTTGTCCAATCGTGGTGAGGTGTTGTACAATGGATCGCGCTACCCGATTGCAGGCAGAGTTTGTATGGACCAAATCATGGTCAGCCTGAATTCGACAGAAGCAGCGGTCAATGACGAGGTCGTCTTGTATGGCAAGCAGGGGGACGAGGAAATCTCCTTGGATGAAATTGCCGATTTGCTGGGAACAATTAATTACGAGGTTCCTTGTATGCTGAATTACCGAATTCCGCGCCTCTATTTGCGCGACCAGAAAGTAACGGACGTATTTCACCCATTGACAATGAAGCACTCGTCCCGTGAAAATGTAAATAACTAGCAAGGGAAATCAGCAGGAATTTTCCCGTGGAACACGAATACTAGTTAAGCGAAAAAGCTGGCTTTTTTGGGTAAACGAAGTCTTCACCTGCACCTTTGGATTGTTTACACTCACGTTTTCTCACCGAAAAAGCGCACAGTAGGTATATTTTTGCAATGGATTCGACATAATGGTATTGTTCATATTGGCTGTTCTTTCTAGAACTAGCATAGCGGATGGAAGTTACGGTCATGGTTGGAGGTGGATTTGTCTTGTCGAAGTCAAACACGAAACGCATCATGATCAGCTTGCCACAACACTTGCTTCAGGAAGTGGATGGCGTTATTCAAAAGGAAAAATCCAATCGCAGCGAGTTTATTCGTCAAGCGATGCATTTGTATTTGAAAGAGCGAAAAAAGCGCACAATCCGTGAGACCATGCAAAAAGGGTACATGGAGATGGCGAAGATCAATCTGAATATGGCATCGGAGGCTTTTGGCGCTGAACAAGAGGCTGACCATACTCTTGTCCGCTTAGTTAGCGGGGTGTGACTGGTGATTGTCAAACGTGGCGATGTATTTTTCGCGGACCTGTCCCCGGTCGTTGGCTCTGAGCAAGGAGGCGTACGGCCTGTTTTAGTCATTCAAAACGACATTGGAAATCGATTTAGTCCGACGGTCATCGTCGCAGCCATTACAGCGCAGATTCAAAAGGCGAAGCTGCCTACGCATGTGGAAATTGACGCAAAAACTTATGGATTTGATCGTGACTCCGTCATTCTGTTGGAACAAATACGAACCATTGACAAACAACGTCTAACTGATAAAATAACGCATCTCGATGACGAGATGATGGATCGGGTTAATGAATCCTTGCAAATCAGTTTAGGACTCATTGATTTTTAACGTGTGAAAAAAGATCAGACTATTGGATAGGAAAAGCCACTTGAGTGAAGCAAGTGGTTTTTTGCTGTCAGATTTGCAGGGATTTTATAGGTGAACAGCGAACTGTTCGAAAAGAGAATATAAGACAAAATGTGACACAATATGATTTATTTTTCGAGGTAGAGAAAAAACTCATTTCTACCTACCAAGCGAGGCGGAAGGGGTTTTTTTGGTTGTGGCAGACTATTCTCCTGAGACAATCAATATAGAACAAGAATCAGACATCGTGACGGCGCGGCAAGTGGGGCGAAATATGTCGAAGTTGTTTGGCTTTGGCACGATCACGCAGTCCCGCATCGCCACGTCAATCTCTGAGTTGGCTCGCAATATTTATTTGTATGCGGGTACGGGGACGATCACTATTTCGCCGATTGAGCGAGAAGGAGTGATCGGCTTGCAAATAACAGCGAATGACAGCGGGCCAGGGATTCCTGATATTCGCCAGGCGTTAGATGATGGCTATTCGACTTCGGGTGCCCTCGGGGCTGGATTACCGGGTGTCAGGCGCATGATGGATGAATTTGAGATCCACAGTACCCTGGGAGAAGGGACTCGTGTCGTTGTTGTGAAGTGGAGCGATCAAGCAAAGGAGGAATGAGATAAATGGTAACCCGGAGCTTCCAGGAAGAGTATGTAAAAATTCTTCGGGATTACCTGAGTGCTCAAGGGGAGGACCAGCTTTACGGAGCCCAGCAGTTGGGCAAATGGATGCTTTCTCAAGATATTTCGCCAGAAGAAATAATTGATTTGCATGCGCGAGCACTTGAGCAGCTCGGGGAAGTGCCAGAGTTTGTGCGCTCCTCCTTCTCCATTTTGACAGAGATCATGATTGAATATGGGAACGAGCATCGCTCCGTAAACAGCTGGCGCAATAGGCATCAGCAGATGGAATCAGAAATAGCGGTGGCGAAAGCGATGCAGCAATCACTTTTGCCAAGTGAGGTTCCAGTCTATCCAGAACTGGAGATTGGCGTAGTGAGTATTGCTGCGAAACAAATCTCGGGCGACTATTACGACTTCATTGAGCAAAGTGAAGGGCGTTTTGGCCTCGCCATAGCAGACATTACCGGAAAAGGAATGCCTGCTGCAATGTGTATGTCGATGGTGAAATATGCGATAGACAGCCTTGGACAAATGGAGCTGGGTCCCGATGAAATGCTGCACCATTTAAACCGGATCGTGGAAAGAAATATTGATCCGAGCATGTTTGTGACGATGCTGTTTGGCAGCTACGACTCGAAGAAACACTGTTTCCGCTACGCGACGGCAGGACACGAGCCAGGATTTTTGTACAGGTCGGCCGAAGGGAAGTTCTACGATCTCGAAGGTCGAGGGAATGTACTCGGGTTACACCCAAACAGTGCATACGAGGTTCAGGAGATTCATTTAGAGATAAATGATGTTCTGATTCTTCTGACGGATGGTGTAACAGAATGCAAAAATAACCGATACTATTTGCAAAGGGAAGAGCTTGTACACCATTTGCAAAAAGAGGTGGGCGAATCTGCCCAAAAGATGGCAAACGGCCTGTACAATAGACTGCTTCTGCTCTCCCGATTTGACCTGCTGGATGATTACACCATGATTGTACTTCGAAGAACCTAAGCAACGTACGGGGGGTAGACGCAGATGGACCTGCTAATTAAGACAACGAGCCTTGAAACTGAGCACCGAGTGGTCCTTGGTGGAGATATTGATGCTTTTACAGCGCCGAAAGTAAAGGAAACACTCATGTCACTCGTCTCCAAGCCGGATATCAATCACATTACGGTTGATTTGGAAGCCGTAGAATACATGGACAGTACCGGAATCGGAATTTTCATCGGGATTATGAAAGAGTGCATCCAACGAAATTGTACATTTGAGGTGCACAAATTGTCTCCGCGTGTGGAAAGGCTATTTCGCATCACTGGCTTATACGATCATATTGCCATCCGCAAAGGAGAGAGCGAGTAATGGGTCCAAATAGACCTCAGGCAGACGTGATTCAATTGACTTTGCCAAGCAAGGCGGAGTATTTGGGAGTAGCGCGTCTGACTGTATCCGGTATAGCCAACCGTATGGGCTTTTCTTATGAAGAGATTGAGGATATCAAGCTTGCCGTCGGAGAAGCATGCACGAATGTAGTAAGACATGCATACAAGGAAACAGAGAATCCAGGCTCTATTCATATCCAATGCCACGTTTATGAAGATCGGTTTGTGATCGAGGTAAGCGATCAGGGGGTAGGATTTTCAAATGAGCTCATTGCTGAGCAACTGACGCCGATTTATGCAGGGAAAAGCCTAGAGGATTTGGATGAGGGCGGCCTCGGGCTCTATCTCATTCACACGCTTATGGATGAGGTGGAGACTCGCTCTGAATCAGGGGTGGTAGTCTCCATGACCAAGTATGTTCGGCAGGATGGGGTGGCTGGCAATGACTGGACAATCTCGGAAGCAGAAATATAGTCCAGAGGAGTTAAAGGAGCTCATCCACCTGTATGGTGAAACAAAAGATCCTGCGATACAGGAACAACTGGTGAGGGCCTATACTCCTCTTGTGGAATCGTTAGCGAAGAAGTTTGTTCGCGGACAAGTCATGTATGAAGACCTCGTGCAAGTCGGATTAATCGGCCTGCTTGCTTCCTTTCGTCGGTTCGACCCTAGTTTTGAGCGGACATTTGAGAGCTTTGCGATCCCGACCATTGTGGGAGAGATAAAGCGCTATATTCGGGACAAGACATGGAGTGTCTATGTTCCGCGCAGAGTAAAGGAACTGAGCCCGAAGATCAAACGGGTGGTCGACGAGCTCACGATCAAGCTGCAGCGTTCTCCCCAAATTGCGGACATTGCCAACAGCCTCGGCGTTACAGAGGAAGCGATTCTGGAAACCTTGGAGATGGGCCGCAGCTACCATTCTCTCTCTATGGACAGCGAGCTCGAAGCGGATCTGGACGGCAACACGATTTCTTTACTCGACCTAGTGGGGACGACGGAAGAAGGGTACGGAGCAGTCGAGCAGAATCTGATGCTGGAGCGGGCCCTGCAAATTTTGGATCACCGTGAAAAAGAAATCATTCAATTAACTTTTTATCAAAATTTGAGTCAGAAGCAAGCTGGGGACATCATGGGGATGTCGCAGATGCATATTTCCCGCCTTCAGCGCAGGGCGTTGGGCAAGCTGAGAGAAGCATTGAAAGTGGAACAGCTGGAAATCGTGACGTAGAGGGGCCAAGTGGCTCCTCTTTTTTCTTCCCTTTTTCCAGTCCTTGTTAGCAAATGTGATACAATAAACGACGAAGAATGAGCGCAGGAGGACAGGTATGGAGCTTACGTTGATGATCCAGACAATCGCCCAAGATACGGGTGTCAAACCTCACCAGGTGGAGCGCACAGTTGCTCTTCTGGATGAAGGAAACACGGTTCCTTTTATTGCCCGCTACCGCAAAGAAATGACGGGGCAGCTAGATGAAACGCAAATTCGAGCGATTGAGGAACGCGTTCGCTATTTACGCAACCTGTCAGTGCGGAAGGAAGAAGTCGTTCGGCTCATCGATGAGCAAGGCAAGCTGACGGACGAGCTCCGCGCAGCTATTGAGCGTGCGACAAAGCTGCAAGAGGTAGAAGACCTGTACCGTCCTTACCGCCAAAAACGCCGCACGCGTGCAACCATGGCCAAGGAGAAGGGACTAGAGCCACTTGCCAACTACCTCATGAGTTTACCGAAAACTGGGAATCCGGAAGAAGAAGCAAAAGCATATATCAACCCGGAAAAAGGCGTAGAGACGACTGAGCAAGCTCTGCAAGGAGCAATGGACATCGTGGCGGAACTTCTGTCTGATGACCCAGAAATTCGCCAGTGGGTTCGTCAACGCTCCGTGCAAAAAGGATTGCTTTTGACTGAGCAGAAAGCCGAAGAAGCAGACGAGAAAAATGTATACCAAATGTATTACGCATATAGTGAGCCTCTGAAAAAGGTCGTTCCACATCGGGTGCTGGCCATCAATCGGGGAGAAAACGAAGGCATTTTGAAGGTTTCCATTGAAGCGCCTGTCGCAGAGATTTTGGCTTGGATGCAAAAACGCACCCTTCCTCGTGATACAGTTGCCCGCGATCTGCTGACATTGACAGTCGAGGACGCGTATAAACGTCTGATTGCTCCTTCTATTGAACGAGAGGTGCGCGCGGAGCTGACAGAGGCAGCCGAGGAACGTGCTATTCACATCTTTGCAGAAAACCTGCGCAATTTGCTGCTTCAACCGCCTGTAAAAGGCAAAGTCGTCCTTGGGGTCGATCCGGCGTTTCGGACAGGCTGTAAGCTCGCCGTTGTAGACGAAACTGGCAAACTGCTGGAGGTTGCCGTCGTTTATCCGACCCCTCCGGCGAATAAAGTGGCAGAAGCTACACTGAAAGTGAAACAGTTGATCGAAACCTATGGGGTTACGGTTGTGGCGATTGGGAACGGTACTGCTTCGCGCGAGACAGAACAGTTCATTGCCACGCTGCTGAAAGAGCTGAAGCGAGAGGTAATGTACATCATCGTGAACGAGGCAGGTGCATCCGTGTATTCTGCTTCCCCCCTGGCCAAGGAAGAATTCCCGGACTTGGATGTAGCAGAGCGAAGTGCGGCTTCGATCGCGCGTCGTTTGCAGGACCCGCTTGCTGAGTTGGTCAAAATCGATCCGAAGTCCGTCGGGGTTGGTCAGTACCAGCACGATGTTTCCCAATCGCGGCTGGCAGACAGCCTACAGTTTGTGGTTGAGTCTGCGGTAAACCATGTCGGAGTAGATGTGAATACCGCTTCTCCTTCTCTATTGCAGTATGTATCAGGGATCAGCCGTCAAGTAGCGGGGAATATCGTGAAAAAACGGGACGAGATCGGGAAGTTCACGGAGCGCTCCCAGTTGAAGGCTGTTCCGCGCTTGGGTGCTAAAACGTACGAGCAGTGCATCGGGTTTCTCCGTGTGATGGAGGGAGCGAATCCGCTGGACAAAACACCGATCCACCCGGAATCGTACGATGCGACCCACCAGCTATTGTCGATGCTGGGCATTAGCGCTCAAGAGATCGGCAGTGAGAACTGCAAGGAACGCGTACAGTCTTTGGATGTAAAAGAGACCGCTGTGAAGCTTGGGATTGGCGAGCCAACGCTGCAAGACATTGTGGACAGCCTCTTGCGTCCTGGTCGCGACCCGCGTGACGAGCTGCCAAAACCACTCTTGCGAAGTGATGTCCTCCAGCTGTCTGATCTAAGTGTGGGCATGAAGCTGCAAGGTACTGTGCGCAACGTGGTCGACTTCGGAGCGTTTGTGGATATCGGTCTGAAAAACGACGGACTCGTGCACATTTCCCGTTTGAAGAAGGGCTTTGTGAAACATCCGCTTGAAGTGGTGACGGTTGGCGATATCGTAGATGTATGGGTAGTAGAAATTGACGAGAAACGTCAGCGTGTAGGGATGACCATGATCGCACCAACGGAAGGATAAAGTTCTCGCCACTTTCTCGGTGCTGAAAAGACGACTTTTTGAACATGAACTAAAAGGCGGCCTCCTGTCAGTCAGGGCGGCCGCCATTTTTTTCTAAATATAAGAACCAGCAACTGTTGAGCACACGAATTTGGCGAACGTCCTTCCCATTAAAGGCACGTTGCAACTGCCTGCGCATCCATTGTGGCATGAAAGTACCCCCTGGAGATATTCGTCTATAGGCAATGTATGCGCCGAGACGAGCAGGAGGTGCCTAGAATTTTCATTTACTCTTCTTCTTCGTGCAAATACTCCAATTGGGCTTGCAGGGCACGGATCTCTGTCAATAAAGAGATGAGTGGATACTCGGTCTCTTGTAGGGCAGCAAAGCGGCGCTCCAGACCACTGACGTACTCCAAACCATCCACGATCGAAAGCCCGCTCTCTAACCGTTCCACATCCGCACAGTCTGCCAGAACAGTAGGCAATTCCGGGCGCTCTGTGATCGTCAATTTGTCAATTTCCTTGTAAAGTCGTTTCAATAGAGCGATTAATTGGTACATATGCGATTCGGGCAACGAGACAAACTGTAGTCCGTCACTGGACTGCAACAACAAATAGCGCATGAGCTCCTCCACCATTCTGTCTACCGTTTATTTGCACTCAGTGTAGCCTATCTGTCTGGCACTTTTCAACTGGAACTGCTATGGTGAAAGGAAGGAAGCGGAGGAGATGAGATGACCGATTCGGAACTGCAAATGCTGGTAGAGCAGATATCCAGCGAATTTTTTGCCAAGCCCTTTCGCCATCAGGCCCGCTTTAACAGCAGATTGCGCACGACTGGCGGAAGGTACTTGCTGCGCTCGCATGATATTGAATTGAATCCGAAGCATTTGCAGGAGCATGGTGTGGGGGAATTGATTGCGATCATCAAGCATGAACTTTGCCATTATCATTTGCACATAGAAAAGCGCGGGTATCGTCACGTTGATCGGGATTTTCAACTACTTCTACGTCAAGTGGGTGGAAGCCGATACTGTCAACAGGTAGGAAACGGTCGGACGACCCTGCCTTATCGCTACGAGCTGGTTTGCAAGGCATGTGGCATGAGCTACAAACGCAAACGAAAGATGAACCCAAGCCGCTATCGTTGCGGACGCTGCAAAGGAAAGCTGCTGTTGCGCGAGCTTGTGACGTAAAGAGTCAGAGGGGTTGGGCTTTCTTGCGCGTCTTTTGACAGCAGGGGTATAATGAACAGACGAAAAATGTTTTCCGCGAAGGAAAAGGAGCGTTTGAAGTGGCACACGACGAATTTTCCCTGATCCGGCAATGGACGAGTCGTTCTGCGGGGCAGGAAGGGAACGGTTTGACCGTCGGGATAGGGGATGATGCCGCTGTCTTCTCCCCAGCGCCAGAAATGGAAGTCGTGGCTTGTTGCGATGCGATGGTGGAGACGGTTCATTTTTTGAAGAAAACGATGAATCCTAGTGATATCGGATATAAGGCTGTTATCAGCAATGTGAGTGATGTTGCAGCGATGGGCGGGGTTGCCCGGTATGCGCTTGTCAGTATCGCGGTAAGTCCGCAATGGACGCCTGACGAATGCCAGCAAATCTATGAAGGTATTTACGAGGCTTGTCAGGCATATGGAGTTCGTGTCATTGGTGGCGATACCGTTTCTGCACCTGATGCCCTACACCTGAGTGTCACCGTACTGGGAGAGGTAGAAAAAGGGCGTGCCATTCGTCGTTCACAGGCAAAGCCTGGGCAGCTTGTTTTTGTTACAGGGCATGTCGGAACTTCTGCAGCAGGACTACATCTTCTCCTGCAAGGCGAGACTGCTGAAAGAGGCGTCTCTTTACCTTGGGAGACATTAATGGATGCCCATCAGCGTCCCGTTGCCCAAATAAAGGCGGGCAGACTGCTCCTGGAATCTGGGGCATGCAGTGCGCTGAATGATGTCAGTGATGGACTTGCATCAGAGCTCTGGGAGATTGCCGAGGCGAGCGGCGTATCGATTTTGGTCGATGCTGCAACAGTACCGATCCATGACGAAGTTCGGGAGTATGCACAGCACGTAGAAAAAGATCCGCTGGAATGGGCTTTTTATGGCGGTGAAGATTATCAATTGGTCGGAACGCTTGCGAAAAGTCACTACGAAGCCGTAAGCAAGCAATTTGCCGCTAGTGGTGTACCGTTTACTGTCATCGGTGAGGTGGTAGGAAAAACGCATGAGCCAGAATTGATGCTTCGGCGCGATGATCAACAGCTCCCGTTACCCAAAGCGGGATTCAACCATTTTAGGAGTGGATGAAAGAGATGAGCTATACATGGAGGCTCACGGGAGCGCAGGAGACGCAGCGCTTTGCCGAGCAACTGGCAGGTCTGCTTGAACCAGGTGACTTCCTCGCGATGGAGGGAGATCTGGGGGCGGGCAAGACAACTTTTACCCAGGGGTTGGCTAAAGGACTAGGAGTCCGACAAGTAGTGAACAGTCCGACCTTTACTATCATAAAAGAATATCAGGGGCGCTTGCCGCTTTATCATATGGATGTCTACCGGGTAGGCGATGATCCAGACTCTCTTGGTCTGGACGATTACTTTTTTGGAGAAGGTGTCTGTGTCGTAGAGTGGGCGTCTTTGATCGAGGATGTCCTGCCGACAGATCGGATGACCGTCTTCCTGCGTAGAGATGGGGAGGAACAGCGGATGATCGAGCTGGTTCCTCAAGGGAATCGTTATGTGAAATTGTGTGAGGAGTTTGATTTTGATGCGCGTACTAGCGATTGATACATCGAATCTGGTGCTAAGTGTAGCTGTGGTAGAGGAAGAGCGGGTCTTGGCAGAAATGACGACGAACCAGCAAAAAAATCATTCCGTGCGTCTGATGGACTGCGTCAGTGAACTGCTCGATGCAACAGGAACAGCACCAGAGGAACTCAGCGGCTTCGGGGTGGCAAACGGACCGGGCTCCTACACGGGCGTGAGAATCGGCGTTGCCTCTGCGAAAAGCATGGCTTGGTCACTGAATGTGCCAGTCATCGGTGTATCCAGTCTGGAGGTAATCGCCATGAATGCCACAGGCTTCTCTGGATTGATTGTGCCGCTGTTCGATGCGCGTAGAGGTCAAGTGTATACCGGCTGTTATCGTTCCCATGGCATGGAGGCGGTGCGAGCGCAGTCCACAGAACAAATCATCCTGTTGCGAGAATGGCTGCCACTGTTGCGAGACCTGGCGCAAGGAGAACCGATCTTGTTCTTGGGTGAAGATGTAAGGCTGCATCGGGAGACGATTGTGCAAGAGCTCGGGAATCAGGCGCAATTCGCTTCCCCAGCGTTCAATCATCCGCGGGCTGCCCATATCGGCTATGTGGCACTGCGCAAGCTTCAAGACGGCGGAAATGCGCATGAACTGGTTCCAGAGTATTTGCAACTGGCAGAAGCAGAAGCGAAGTGGCTTGCCCAAAAGCAGGCGGGGGCCGTAAAGGAGTAAAAGCATGAGTCAACCAATCGATTTGGAATATCGTTATATGACGATGCAGGACGTTGGGGCTGTAGCAGAGCTGGAGCGCTTGGCTTTTACAACTCCATGGCCGCATGATGCATTTGTTAACGAGCTGACGAGAAATCCAAATGCACGCTATGTAGTCGTCGCTCACCAAAATAGGGTTATCGCTTACTGCGGCATGTGGATCGTGATCGATGAGGCACATATTACAAATATCGCCGTCCATCCACTGTATCGTGGAAAGAAGGTTGGATTGGCGCTGATGATCAAAATGATGGGTGTTGCCAAGATGCAGGGTGCCCATAGCATGACGCTGGAAGTTCGACCTTCGAACACAGTCGCGCGGAACATGTATATCAAGCTCGGCTTTAAAGAGCATGGGCGGCGCAAGGGATATTATTCGGATAACAATGAGGACGCAATCATTATGTGGGTGACATTGTAATGAACAAGACGTATACGTCGCGCTACGAGAAGCGCATACAGCAAAAATACGAAGCACATAGGGAATCAGGTGCTCCTACTTATATTTTAGGAATTGAAACAAGCTGCGACGAGACATCGGCTGCTGTCATCCGTGATGGCCGAGAGGTGCTGTCGAACGTCATTGCTTCCCAAGCTGATATCCATAAAAGGTTTGGCGGAGTCGTGCCAGAGGTGGCTTCTCGCAGACATGTAGAGAATATTACGCTGACCATCGAAGAGGCACTGACTGAGGCTGGGAAAACGTTGGATGACATCCAGGCAATTGCGGTGACGTACGGGCCTGGGCTTGTCGGAGCCCTGTTAGTTGGCGTGGCAGCAGCAAAAGCTATTTCCATGGCCAGAGGCATCCCACTTATTGGCGTGCATCATATCGCGGGTCATATTTACGCGAATCGTCTGGTGCAAGAAATGGAGTTTCCGCTGATCGCACTCGTCGTATCGGGCGGGCATACAGAGCTTGTCTGGATGAAGGAGCACGGTCAGTTCGAGATTTTAGGGGAAACGCGAGATGACGCTGCAGGGGAAGCGTATGACAAGGTAGCACGAGCACTGAATATGCCGTATCCAGGAGGACCTCATATTGATCGCCTCGCACATGAAGGGGAGGCAAATGTACCGCTCCCTCGTTCATGGCTGGAGCCAGACTCCTACGATTTCAGCTTCAGTGGATTGAAGTCAGCTGTGCTCAATACCTTGCACAATGCAGCTCAGCGAGGAGAGACGATCGAACCGGCGAATCTGGCTGCGAGCTTCCAAGATTCTGTAACAGAAGTGCTCGTAGAAAAGACGATTCGGGCAGCTCGTTCTCATGGAGCGAAGCAGGTATTGCTGGCGGGCGGCGTTGCGGCGAATCGCGGATTACGTGAGCGATTGCAAGCAAGGTGTGAGGCAGATGGAATTCCGTTGGTGATTCCACCGTTCACGCTATGCACGGATAACGCGGCGATGATTGCGGCGGCAGGCTTTATCAAGTATGAAAAAGGACAGTTTGAGGGGCTTAATTTGAACGGGGTCCCAAGCTTGTCTCTTTCTGAACAATAGAGTGAATGAAAAGCATCTCTGAAGTTGGATCAGAGATGCTTTTTTTTGTTTGTTTAAACGAGCGGCTGTAGTGGGGGAAGAAGCGCATTTCCAGTTTACGCTTCGGCCTACGCCCTGCAAGGGGTTAGACTGTCCGCTCCGGATTGAATGTCGGGAGCGCTTCAAACGTAGAAGTTTCGATGAAGTCGTTCATAAGTGAAGCTGAAATTCCCCGACATTCAATCCTACGCTGAGGTGGGCTCCAGAGGCGCTTGGACTGGAAATGCGCTTCTTCCTACGAGGCTTTTTCAACATATCAATACAAGAAAAAGAGGGACCACCCAAGACGGATAGCCCTCTTTTTTATTTGCCACCACGTATCTTTTCGAAATAGGGTGCGGCTTTTTGGGGGAGTATCTCTACAAACTGCTTCCGTTCCTCAGCAGTCAATTGATCTTCATGCATAACCCCGTTCTGATCCGTAATCTTTATTTTTAAATCCATGAGTTGTTTCATAACTGCCGAAAACTCCGCGTACTCTTCTTCCGTCAACTTGCTTTTCGCTTCCTGAAACAATTTCTCGATTTCCTGATAATCTTCCTGTGTGCCACCACGTTCGATGATAGTTTGCGATGACCCGAAGATTTGATTAGCCAAATAAGGTGTAGCTAAGGCTGCCGTTGGAATTAGGATAGCCACTGCTACGATTCCACTTAACAATCGTTTTTTCATCAAAAATCTTCCTTTCTTTTGCAAGAAGTCATTTTGATAGGAGAGGTACACACGACTCTCGATCTCGGGTGGGATTTTCAACGATTCAGCATGTTGAAGAAGCTCATCGCGTAGTTGTTTGTCTATGGACATAAGAGTCTCCTCCCGTTAATTCGCAATGCTTGCGTAGTGCCTTCAGTGCCAGATGATGCCTGGATTTCACGGTACCCAGCGGGATTTGCAGCAACTCGGCGATTTCATCCAGCGCATAATCGTGAAAATAGCGCAGAATGATCACTACGCGTAACTTGTACGAAAGTGTACGAACCACTCCGAGCAATTCGAGCTGTGTCTCTGATTTGATTACTTCGGAATCTGTCCAATCAAATTGCTCATTGGGCATGAGGCGGTTTCGTTCAAAGAGCTGTATTTTTCACCAAGCCTTTCTTTTCCAGTCCTGCACCTGACGAACAGTGATCCCGTGAAGCCAAAATCGAAATGGCCGATTCTGGTCATAGGTGTGAAAAGAACGCCACATACGAATATAGGTCTCGTTCACAATGTCTTCGATGTCTTGCTTGTTGTAGACAAGAAAAGCGATCGTACGATGAACATCGGTGTGCGTAGCTTGATAAACGACGCGAAAAGCTGCTTCGTCTCCCGTCAGCATCTTTTCCAGCCAAGGGAGTAACTCTTTATCATTCATGGGGGGCCCTCCAGAACGTATTACACCCCTATATTCGCTAACAGAGGCAAAAAGGTTCAGTTGTTTTTCGTCCATCTGTATATGATTTATCCACATCATAGGATAACTTTCTGGATTGTTCACATATACTCCTGTGAATACTGGTGATAACACGAGAAAATGACCGGGAAAACCGCATGTACTCTGTGGATTGTTCTGTGGAAAATGTGGATAAAAAAGTCGAGTTATCAACAGGAGGGAGACTCGTGAGAAAGAAACTCGCGCTGATTTGCTTGTCATTCCTGATATTGTTTCTAGCTACAAATATAGGAAAACCATTGATAGCAAAGGAAAAACAACAGGTCATCTTGCTGTTTGTGGAGGGGATGTCGTTTCATGATCTGGAGCAGCTCAAAAAGTTATCTACTGTGGATAAATGGTTGGGTGATGCAGGAGCTGGGGCTCTGTCCATAAGAACACCCGGATCACGCACAGCCGCAAACGGCTACCTGCTCATGGGGAGCGGCGGACAAGCGCTTTACTCTGAAAAGAGCGGGACAGGCTATCATCCGTATGAATCGCTCTCTACCAGGGAAACAGCCGGTGAACGGGCGCAAGAGCTGGGGAGTGATCAGGCGCAGGAGGTGGCGCGCTCCTCGATTATTTTTCCGGGTATTTTCCGGCTCTTGGCAGATAATCGGGAGAAACCGTATTCTGCGCAAATCGGGCTCCTTGGGACCGTGCTTGCTGCAAACAACATTCAGGTCGCTTTATATGGAAACGGTGACTATGAGGATGCACGACAGAGACATGCCGTTTTGTTTGCGATGGATCAGCAAGGAAGGGTTCCGACAGGTGACATTTCTACAAAAAGCATGGAGCTCCTTCGTGGCTATCCGTACGGGATCAAGACAAACTACACTTACCTGCTTGAGAAAATCCACAGCGAGCGTCAAGCGGGCTTGATCATTGCTCAACTCTCAGATTTATCCCGGTTATACCAGTTGAGTGCGGATATGGACCCAGGTCAGTTTACCCGGCAGTATCAGCGCGTTTTGCACGACTTGTCCCTTTTCCTTGACCAGCTCCTTGTGGAACGTAAACCACACCAACGCATTGTATTGGTATCACCAGCTGTCAATCATGTGGCGACAAAAGAAAAGGCTCTCTTAACTCCAGTGTTCATTTGGGGAGAGAAAGCGAGTGGAGTTTTGACATCAGCTACCACGAGGCAGTCGGGATTGGTCAGTGGACTCGATATGGTACCAACCATACTGTCTTGGCTGGACGTACCCGTACCAAAAGGGTTGGCTGGTCATGTCATACGTATCGAAAAAGGGAATGGACTCACTGCCTTTCAGAATCAGGTAGGTGAGATTCATCATACGTATGCGACACGCCCAGCAGTGCTCTATACCTACGTCATGCTGCAGATTGTCATTGTTGGGTGTGCGGTCGTGCTTTGGTGGTTTGGGAGGAAGAGAGAAGGGGCAGGACTTTTGCGACTTCGTAGAGGAATACGTCTGGCGCTGCTGGCTTTATTATGGTTTCCCGCATTGCTTTTGGCAGAGAGCCTGCTCGACTGGCAGGTTTCTGGCGCGGTTGTCTTGGGGGGGCTCATCATGACTGCCCTGATTGCGGCCTTTTGGCAGGAAGCCCATGCTCTCCCGCGAATCGTGATGACGGTTAGCGGAGTGACGACAGCCATTCTGCTCGTGGACGGATGGACTGGCGCTCATTTGATGCGGCAATCGTACCTCGGGTATGATCCGGTAATCGGAGCGAGGTTTTACGGGCTAGGAAATGAATACGAAGGGGTCTTGATCGGCAGCACGATCATGCTTGTGACTTCGCTGTACGAGAGAATTCGTGGGGGACAAAAGGAGCTAAGTCAGGAAAATAAATGGTTGCCTGCTGTTTCCACAGCCATATACAGTGTCGTGCTTTATTACATGGTGGCACCGAACCTGGGAACAGACGCAGGTGGTTTTCTTGCTGGGCTGATCGGATTTACCGTGGCATTGTCACGTCTTGAGGGCTGGCGAATCGGCAAAAAAGGCCTCCTGCTGTTGGCAGGCGGCCTGGTTATGGGTGTATGCAGTTTGATGGCGATCAGTCTCATGTCAGATCAGCCCTTGACCCATGTTGGACGGCTTTCTCAGCAGATTGTACATGGGGAATGGTCCGAGGTAGGGCAGATGATTGAACGCAAGCTGGCGATGAATCTCCGCTTGATTCGCGTTTCCATTTGGAGCAAAGCATTTGTCGTCTCCCTGATTGCTCTAGGCGTTCTCACCTTGAGAAACGACCGCTTTTTGCACCATCTGGCGAAGGACACGCCATACTTGGCTAAAGGCTTTGCTGGTGTCATTGTGGGTGCACTGGCTGGGCTGATCCTCAATGATTCAGGCATCGTCACAGCAGCTACCTGCATTACCTTTCTGGTGGTTCCTGCTCTCTATGCCGCCTTGGAGGAGTCTGCGCAGGAGCGCTGTTCTACGTGAAGACGGGACTACTCTTCTGATAGCGTGCTCCACTCGTTATACAACTGCTCTAGTTCTTCTTTGGCAGCATGGATTTGCTCGTTGCGTTCTTTTGCCTGCACATGATCACTATAAATTTCCGGGAGACAGAGCTCTTCTTCCCATTTGAGAATGTCAGCCTCTCGTTTTTGGATCGTGACCTCAATCTCTTCCAAACGACGCTGACGTTGACGCTCGCGACGTTTCGCTTCCTTATCTAGCTCATAAGAGGATTTCTCAGGCTGTGCCGCCACGGTACCGCTTTGTTTTTTTGCGGGCTGCGCTGCTTGTTCGGCTGCGAGCTCTTCCAGTTCCTGCTTTTTCTCCACGAAGTAATCATAGTTACCCAAATAGCTGGTCACGCCATCACCTGTCAGCTCTAGGACGCGGGTGGCAATCTTGTTTAAGAAGTAACGGTCATGGGAGACGAACAGGATCGTACCCGGATAATCGTAGAGGGCGTTCTCAAGCACTTCCTTGCTGAAAATATCCAAGTGGTTCGTCGGCTCGTCGAAGATCAGGAAGTTTGCTTGCTTCAGCATGAGCTTTGCCAGAGAGACGCGTGCACGCTCCCCTCCAGACAGGTCGCTGATCTTCTTTTGTACATCATCACCGCTAAACAAGAAGTTGCCGAGCAAGGTGCGGACGTCCTTTTCCAGCATGTTCGGGTACTCATCCCAAATTTCGCCGAGCACTGTATTCCGTTCGTTCAGGTTACGATGCTCCTGGTCGTAGTACCCGATTGTTACATTGCTTCCGAAATGAATATCGCCCCGCAGCTTAGGCAACTGTTCTACAATCGTTTTTAACAGTGTCGATTTTCCGATACCATTGGGACCGACCAAGGCCACACGTTCTTCACGCTCGATTTCAAACGTAAGGCCCTGAGAAAGGACAGCATCCGGGTAGCCAATTGCGACGTTGTTTGCTTTCATCACAATGGTACCGCTCATTTTTGCCACATCAAAGGAGAAGTGGACGGATTTGTTGTTCATAATCGGCTTGTCCAAGCGGTCTATCTTTTCCAAGGTCTTGCGTCGGCTCTGCGCTCGTTTAGTTGTCGTAGCCCTTGCAATGTTTCGCGCGATGAAATCCTCTAGCTTGGCGATTTCTTCCTGCTGCTTTTCGAATCGCTTCAAATCCTGTTCGAGCCGAGCCGCCTTTTCATCGAGGAAGCGGCTGTAGTTACCGACATAGCGGGTAGCGCGTGTCCGTTCGATTTCATAGACAACGGTCACGAGCTTGTCCAGGAAGTAACGGTCATGGGAAACGACGAGAATGGCGCCCTGATAGTTTTGCAAATACGTCTCCAGCCAGGTCAGCGTCTCGATGTCCAGGTAGTTCGTCGGCTCATCGAGCAGGAGAATGGTGGGAGATTGGAGCAGCAGCTTGGCTAGTGCCAGACGAGTCTTTTGTCCGCCGCTCAATGTGCGGATCGGAGTCGTGTAATCGAAGTCCGCAAAGCGCAGGCCGTGCAAAACCCCACGAATCGCACCTTCGTAGCTGTAGCCGCCCTTTTCCTTAAAGGCTTCCGAGCGGTAAGAGTAATTTTCCAACAGTTGCTGGTAACGCTTCTCATCAGCGAGAATAGTCGGATCGCCCATTTTGGCCTCGAGCTCACGAAGCTCCAGCTCTTCTTTTTGTAGATGGGAAAATACAGAGAGCAACTCATCCCAAATCGATCGTTCCGATTCAAGGCCACTGTTTTGTGCCAAATAGCCAAGTGTAACATCCTTTGGAATGCGGATAATTCCTTTGTCGTAGCTTAGCTCGCCGGCGAGGATCTTCATCAGAGTCGATTTTCCTGCACCGTTTACGCCAACCAGACCAACCCGTTCCCCGGTTTGAATTTGCAGGGAGATGTCTTGTAGAATGGTTTCGATACCATACGTTTTTTCTATATGTTCAGCTTGTAGCAAAATCATCGGATTCACCTCTTTATATACTAATGCCAGTGTAGCCTAGAGAGAGCGCATGGGACAAGCCTCGTGGGAATGTCCATGCACGTGACGAAAGAGGGAAGAGGTTGTCATGGACCAAAAAACGAATAAAAAACAGCTGCGAAGCCATATTTTGGAGAGACGCAAGTCCATGTCTGCAAAGGAACGGGAGCAGCTTTCCAGAGAAGTATGCGATCATTTGCTGTCTCATGAAAGGCTGGCTGATGCCAAAGCAATCATGGCTTTCCATCCTTTTGGCGATGAACTGGATATTTTGCCCTTTCTGGATGAGGCAAAAAAGCGGGGCCAAGACATATGGCTACCTCTCACAAACGTTGCCGAGAGACGTCTCATTCCCTATCGGTATACGGGACCGCACATGCTAAAGCAAGGAGTATACGGGATTTGGGAGCCAGACCCTGCTCTGGCAGAGGAAGCGGACGTATCACACTTGGATGCGATCATTGTTCCCGGTGTTGCTTTTGATAGCAAGGGCGGGCGAATGGGGTATGGCGGTGGTTATTATGACCGCTTTCTGGCAACGCTGAAAAAGCTCCCGCTCTTGGTTGGAGTCGGCTTCTCTATACAGGTTGTGGAGCATGTACCCCTAGAGTCTCATGATGTTTTGCTAGATGCAGTTGTCACCGAAAAAGGTATTCTGCATTTTTGAATGTTTTGTGTCAGTAGCTTTGTCATGCCTTCTACTGTAGCGAATGGTGCTATCCGCCAAGGAAAAACGACGAGACGTTTTTGACAGAAAAGTGTACAATACTATCGAATGAGAAACCGGAGGAATGTATCGTGAGCAAATGGAAGGTAGGCGTTATTTCTGCAAGTGATTCGATTGCCAGAGGAGATCGTGTGGACGATCGTATGCCAATCGTTCGTCATCTGACAAGGGAATGGCTTCACGTAGATGTCGCTGTATACCGTGCCGTTAGTGATGATATGGAAGATTTGCAAGAACATATGATTGAGCTCGTAGACCGCGAAAAATGCGATTTGTTGATTGTTACGGGGGGCACAGGACTTAGCCCGCGTGACGTAACGCCAGAAGTGACCGCGTGGGTTATTGACAGACCAGTCCCAGGCTTGGCCGAAGAAATGCGCCGTGCTGGTTTGAAGCAATCCCGACGGGCGATGTTGACCCGTGCAGTTGCGGGAACCAGGGGTAATTCGTTGATTATCAATCTCCCTGGTAATCCGAAAGGCGTAGAAATCTGTTTCAATGCGATTGGCGATATGCTGTCCGACGCTTTGCACATTTTGCAAGGAACGGGAGAAGCAAACGAAGATTGGGGAGGATTGCATTGGTAGAAAAACCTCAGATGCGGGAAGTGCCAGTGCGTGAAGCGATCGGCATGATGCTTCCTCACGATATGACACAAATTTTGCCTGGAGAATTCAAAGGACGCTTGTTCAAAAAAGGACATGTTGTCACCGAGGCGGATATTGAGCCGTTGTTGTCCATTGGCAAAGAGCATATTTACGTGCTGGAGATGCCAGAAGGCTACATCCATGAGGAAGAAGCGGGCATTCGTATTGCGAAGGCTGTTTCCGGACAAGGCTTGACCTTGACGCCTCCTTATGAGGGCAAGGTGTCGATGAAGGCCGCGAGAACAGGTTTAGCTAAAATCAATGAGGAAGCTGTCCATGCGTTGAACAAGCTCGAAGGAATAGCGTTCTCCACGATTTACGGCGATCAGGTCGTGCATCCGGGACATACATTGGCGGCTACGAGAATCATCCCGTTAATTATGGAAGAGTCTCGAATCATCGAGCTGGAGCAACTGGCCAAACAGTATGACGAACCGATTGTACAAGTAAAAACGTTTCAAGATAAAAGAGTGGGACTTGTTACAACAGGGGGAGAAGTTTTCTCTGGCAGAATTGCAGACAAGTTCGGTCCTGTCATTCGAAACAAGGTAGAAGCTCTCGGCTCTACTCTAGTAGACCAGCGTTTTGCGCCAGATGACAAGGAAGCGATCGAACAGCAGATTCATTCGTTCCTCGATGAAGGGGTCGATCTGATCTTGGTCACGGGGGGCATGTCTGTCGATCCAGATGACCGCACGCCGGGAGCGATTGCAGGAGTAGGAGCGGAAGTAGTGCGCTACGGTACGCCGATGCTGCCGGGTTCCATGTTGATGGTTGCTTACAAAGGTGAAGTGCCGATTCTGGGATTGCCGGGAGCGGTCATGCATGAGACGTTTACTTCCTTTGATGTATTTTTGCCGCGTATTCTGGTTGGGGAGCGAATTGTGGCATCTGATATGACAAGACTCGGATATGGTGGTTTACGAAAGTGCTAGCTGGTTAGACTGGCAAATAACGAAAAGCAAACGACTTCACAAGAAAAAGGAGTGAACACGTATGAGCTCAATTGGGATTCCTGGATTAATCTTAATTTTAGTTTTAGCCTTGGTGCTTTTCGGTCCGAAAAAGCTTCCAGAATTGGGGCGTGCGGTAGGTCATACTTTGAAAGAATTCAAAAATGCTACACGTAGTCTGACAAGCGACGATGAAGACGACGATGAGGAAAAAAAGCGCAAGGAGCTAGCCTCCAAAGAAGCGTCTGCCAAAACAACGCCTGTTGTTGTTGAGAAGGAAGCAGCGGAGCGGGAGCGAATTGAACGCGAAGTTCGTGAAAAAATGGAACGCGAGCGCTTGGAAAAAGAAATCCGCGAAAAGCTGGAGCTAGAGCGCCTGCAAATGGAAAAAGAGCAGAAGAACGCGTAACAGGTAAGGTTGGTGGTTACCATGAAGGATCAGGAAATGACAGTGGTAGAACACCTGACGGAACTGCGCAAGCGCATCATATGGGTGCTGGCCGTGTTTATTGTCGCATTGATCGTCGGTTTTTTCCTCGCCGGTCCACTCGTGGATTATTTAAAGCAAGAACCGATTGCGGATGGCGTGCCCATTGTCTCGTTGCATCCGTCAGACGCACTTCGTGTTTACATGCAGGTTGCCTTCATAGTGGGCGCTGTCATTACACTGCCTGTAGCACTTTATCACGTTTGGCGTTTTGTTTCGCCAGGGATGGAAGTACAGGAAAAGCGCGGGACGCTTTATTTCATCCCGGCGGCTTGTTTTCTGTTTATCGTTGGTATCCTGTTTGGCTACTACGTCGTTTTCCCGATGGTCATGCAGTTTATGACCAGTATTACAGCATCGATGGGTGCAGACCCGAACTACGGAATCGCGCAATACTTTGGCTTCATGTTTAATATGGTCATTCCGTTCGGGATACTGTTCCAGTTGCCGATTATCGTCATGTTCCTGACGAGACTGCGCATCCTCAATCCAATGAGGCTGGCAAAGGCACGACGCTACGCTTACTTTGCACTGGCTGTCGTCGGGATTACCTTGACGCCTCCTGAGATTGTCAGCGATATTCTTGTGATCATTCCTTTGCTGCTTTTGTATGAGCTGAGCATTTGGCTATCCCGTGTTGTTTATCGCAAGCAATTGAAAGAACAAGAAGCGTGGGAACAAGAATACGGCAGTCTGGAAACAAACGAACCCGTTCAATAACGAGCATGAGAAAAGTCTTCTGTCCCGAGTGGCAGAGGACTTTTTTGTATTTCAGCAGAAATTAGGAAATACTACGGACGTTATGATCCGGGAGGTGCTGAATGTGTGGCTGATCGTATGTTTGGCGTTACTCTTTTCAGGGAGTACTGCTCATGCCGCCGGGCTGGGAGAGCCTATCGAACTGTTTGATACGGACAAGCAGCGTGTTGTGGCTAGCTTTGAAAATACAGCTGGATTTCAGGAGGAAGCCCAGCAGATTTTGCAGAGTGTGAGTGGGCGGGTCTTAGAGTTTAATCCATCGTTGAATTCTGCCATGATCGTGAAAATTCCGTTAGTCCCCCCAAAGTCGATGAAACTAAAATCCGCTAATCTCGATGCGATGATTGCAGAGATGTTTGTCATCATGCCCAAAAAAGGGGAGCGTCGTCCGTGGCTGATTTTGCACACGAAAGAATATGAAACGGTCGTTGTGGAGTTTACCGAAAAAGTTGACCATCTGAGGGAGCAAGTGAAATTGCCGTAAAGTGGCGCTTCTTCTTGCAAAAATAAGCCCGGTCGTCCATAAAAAGCGACGAACCGGGCTTTTCGATTATTTCGTGGGAGTGAGGAAGGTTTGAGTGAAGTAGTCTGTATATACGCCCACTCCTAACTGGGTAAAGCCTTTTTCGAGTACGTTTTTGCGATGGCCTGGACTGTTCATCCAGCCTTCATGAGCTTCGATGGCATCCGTATAGCCTGCTGCAATATTCTCACCAGCCATGCTGTAAGCGAGAGAGGCACTTTTCATGCGGTCAAATGGATTACTCCCAGTAGTTGCAGAGATGTGATCGAAGAAATTGTTGCTCTCCATGTCCATGCTGTGTTTTCGTGCCACATCAGCAGCTTTTTCGTTCCATTGAAGGGGCGGGAGCTTGTATCGGTAGCGGGAAATATTGACCAGATCGAGGATTTGCCGCTCTGATGCAGCATTGACCTGTTCTCGTTCACCAACACGAAGCGGCGGGGGATCAAAATTGGGCGCCTGACCTTGATAGGACCATTTCGTTTCGTAAAAACTACCGCGCAATAGCATTTGCGTATCCATCATACGTACAGCGGTGACCTTGTTGCCATTCTGCTTGTCCAAGTAATAAATGTAGGGGGTACCGTCTTTCATGACGAGAGGGCGTTGCTGCTTTTGATTGGTAATTTGGATTTGTGCCCCCTGAAAAGAAAAAGAAACAATGTTTTGTACAGCCAACTGACGCTCGAGTGAGTGCTGGCTGGTGCCGACTCCGATGTTTCCGAGCTTTGCTGTCGGAGCGAGCGAGTACACATCGACGACTTTGTCATTTGCGATGCCGACTTGCATGTATCGGGCAGGCTCGCGATTGTACACCCACCATTGATAGCCGAGACTGCTTGGCTCTTTGCGGGCGGGCTCACCTAATCGTTTGTGTACTTCCTCAGAAGACATGCCGAGAGCTATGTCAAAAATCGTGTTAGGCTTCTCCTCTCGAATGGGTGCTGCAGGTGGTTTGGTTGTTGCAGCCTTTTGGGGAAGCGGCAGAGAGGCAGGAATCGCATCGGGTGTAGTCTGTTTTTCAGGCTGTCCGATAGTGAATACAGGAGCATGACCGACCCAAGCAGTTTGGGAAGTTTCATCCCAACCGATAGGTTTATTCAAGTGGCGAGTGATCATGGTCAGAGGTACATATAGTGTTCCTTCGTATTCGAAGGAAGCTGGTATTTCCTTGCCTTCCTCCGTGTAGTACCCGGGCTTTTCGCTTGCGACAATTTCACGACCATCCCAATAAATGGAGGCGGGGTTAAGGTTGACCCGTATAAAGGAAGTAGTATCCGAAGTGAAGAGACGGCTGATTCCCAAGACTCCCAGGGCAATTAAGCCAATCCAGAGCCATTTGTGCATGGAACAATTCCCTCCTTAGCGAGCTTGCCAGATTCTATGTTTCATTTATATGAGCGTGTCCGAATACTAGAACCTTTTTGCTAGAGAGTGCAATTTGATAGGAGGAAGAGTGGTCAAGCAGTTGCAGATGGAAAAAAGTGAGGGAAACTACTTGCAAAGTACATAGTGATTCATTATTATAGGAATTGGGTGTTAGCACTCATAACAGTCGAGTGCTAACAACAGAAATATTGTTTACCTACATTTTTTGAGGAGGGTGTTTTTAGTGCTTAAGCCATTGGGTGACCGTGTGGTAATCGAAGCTATCTCCAAAGACGAAACGACTGCAAGCGGTATCGTTTTGCCTGATTCTGCAAAGGAAAAACCGCAAGAAGGCCGCGTAATCGCAGTAGGTTCTGGCCGTGTTGCTGACAACGGCGAGCGCATCGCTTTGGAAGTAAAAGAAGGCGATAAAGTAATCTTCTCCAAATACGCTGGTACTGAAGTAAAGGTAGACAACAAGGAATACCTCGTGCTGCGCGAATCCGATATCCTCGCGATCATCGGTTAAGGCTCTTAACATAGGAAGTCGAACGAATAAACACATAACAGGAGGTTGAGTTTAGATGGCTAAACAAGTCAAATTCTCTGAAGACGCTCGCCGCTCCATGCTCCGCGGTGTTGAAACTTTGGCAAATGCGGTTAAAGTAACCCTCGGTCCAAAAGGCCGTAACGTGGTTCTTGAGAAAAAATTCGGTTCTCCGTTGATCACGAACGACGGTGTTACCATTGCGAAAGAAATCGAGCTGGAAGACGCTTACGAAAACATGGGTGCGCAACTGGTTAAAGAAGTTGCTACCAAAACCAACGACATCGCTGGTGACGGTACAACAACTGCAACTGTACTTGCTGCAGCTATGATCCGTGAAGGTCTGAAAAACGTAACTGCTGGCGCTAACCCAATGGTTATCCGTCGTGGTATGGAAAAAGCAGTTCGTGCAGCTGTAGAAGAAATCAAATCCATCGCGAAGCCGGTTGAGAATAAATCCTCTATCGCGCAAGTAGCTGCTATTTCCGCTGATGATCCTGAAGTAGGAAACCTGATCGCTGAAGCAATGGAAAAAGTGGGCAAAGATGGCGTAATCACTGTTGAAGAATCCAAAGGATTCGTAACAGAACTGGAAGTAGTAGAAGGTATGCAATTTGACCGTGGCTATGCTTCCCCTTACATGATCACTGACACTGACAAGATGGAAGCGGTTCTGAACAACCCTTACATCCTGATCACTGACAAAAAAATCTCCAACATCCAGGAAGTTCTGCCTGTACTCGAGCAAGTAGTACAAAGCGGCAAACCTCTCTTGATCATCGCTGAAGATGTTGAAGGCGAAGCGCTCGCTACTCTCGTAGTGAACAAACTGCGTGGTACCTTCACAGCTGTAGCGGTTAAAGCTCCTGGCTTCGGCGACCGCCGCAAAGCTATGCTGCAAGACATTGCTGCTCTCACTGGCGGCGAAGTGATCACGGAAGAGCTGGGTCTGGACCTGAAATCCACTAAGCTGGAGCAATTGGGTCGCGCTGGTAAAATCGTGGTTACAAAAGAAAACACAACTGTTGTTGAAGGTGCTGGCGACAAGGCTTCCATCGAGGGCCGCGTAACCCAAATCCGTCAACAAATCGAAGATACGACTTCCGATTTCGATCGTGAAAAACTGCAAGAGCGTCTGGCTAAATTGGCTGGCGGCGTAGCAGTAATCAAAGTCGGTGCAGCTACTGAAACCGAATTGAAAGAGAAAAAACTCCGCATCGAGGACGCTCTGAACTCTACTCGCGCAGCAGTAGAAGAAGGTATCGTACCTGGTGGTGGTACTACTTTGATCAACGCAATCAAAGCGGTTGAAGCGATCAATGTAGGTGGCGAAGAGGCTGTAGGTGTACAAATCGTACTCCGTTCCCTGGAAGAGCCAGTTCGTCAAATCGCTGCGAACGCAGGACTCGAAGGTTCTGTAATCGTAGAGCGTCTGAAAAAAGAAGCAGTGGGCATTGGTTTCAACGCAGCTACTGAAGAGTATGTAAACATGCTCGAAGCTGGTATCGTTGACGCGGCGAAAGTTACTCGCTCCGCACTGTCCAACGCTGCATCTGTAGCGGCTATGTTCCTGACTACAGAAGCAGTAATTGCTGACAAACCAGAAGAAAACAAAGCTCCTATGGGCATGCCAGATATGGGTGGCATGGGCGGTATGGGCATGATGTAAGAAAGCGGCGCGCCGTTTTCTTCAAAGAGAGGCAGACAAATCGTCTGTCTCTTTTTTATGTGAAACTGGCGATCGTGAGGATAGTTCATCTGATCGGAGTGTGGGATGACTTCTTTTAGCACCATTCCGTTAAGCGTGCTTACACTATTCATTGCCGATGATTTGCTTCCAAGCAATTTATCGAAGGACTTACGTCGGGGGCAATAAAATGAGCAAACGCTGGATTAGCTTTGATCTGGATGGAACTTTGATGCAAAACCCGTTTGGAGCGTGGGTATTTCCGGAGATTGCGCGTGTAATCTCCGGTCAATTGGGGAGAGAGCACGACATTGTTTCAGAAATGGTAACCGAGCATGAGCGGCGTATGTCCCAAGAACGCTACGTAGAAGCGTATGATTGGGATGATATCCTTGTTAGTAGATGTGATGCATTGAGTATAGAAAAAAAGATTGATATTGAATCGCTGGTTCGGAAACACTCTGTAATGCCCAAGGTTAATTTGCTCGAGGATGGGATTCTCCAGATGCTCGAGGAGACAAAGAAGCGGGGCTTTTCGCTGGCAGTGGTCACAAATGGATTCCACAAGTTTCAGGCACCAGTAATGGAGGCATTAGGCTTGCTGGAGTACTTTGATGAGATCATTACGCCAGAACGAGCTGGTACTGGCAAGCCAGACCCAGTTATTTTGCAAAAACTGCAGGGAAAAGTAATTGCTCATGTAGGAGATCGTTTGGATCATGACATTCAACTTGCTAACCGCAGTCATGTAACCTCTATTTTAATAGAGCGAAAATTGCCTGAGGAATTGTTGATGTTCCAACCGCAGATGCGTGCAAATGATCACAGAATGCGTTTGTTCTGTTTGGAGAAGTGGAGGAGGGAGTGCAAGAATCCATTATTGTCAGAGCTTCCGGAGCTTTTCATGCCGCGAATTGTGATTGGTTCTATGGGAGAATTGCTGTCTGTTCTGGATGAACAGGGGGTGGGATAAAATTCTAGGTAATAATGCTTGCGTTTTTGCTGCCGGCTTGGTATGATAACTCTTGTCGCTTTTGAAGGGAATTTTAGAGAGAATGAAAAAAACTTCGAACTTCTAAAAATAACTCTTGATTTTCAAAAGAAGACCTGATATAGTTTAAAAGGTCGGCGCCACAAGCGCTAACGACGAAAGAAAAGAACGAT